>NZ_OZ032146.1:747645-1495290 GCF_964026405.1 Candidatus Tisiphia endosymbiont of Dascillus cervinus
CTATTTTTCTAGGTCAATGCTATCTTTATTGTTTTCAAAATAGCCTAAATAATTTTTTCTATAAGGGTTATTCTCACGTTGTCTTCCTTGGGACTCTTTGGTTCTGCACTTGGTTTTTGGTTGATTATGGTACCATAGGTTTAGCTATCATGTTACTTGGCTATATAGCTAAACATGATCTAGGTAATCTTAGGCTTGCCCTTGCAATATCTATGATTTTGACTGTACTGCATACCATTGCTGTTTTTCCCTTGTCGTATATCTATGTACTTATAGTAGTTATATTTGGAGTTTTGCAATATATATTTATGGTTGCAAGAAATTTTGAGCAAAAAATTACTATAAATTTACGGATTATAAGCCATAATGCTTTATATATCTATGCTATACATCTAGCAATTTTACAATTTTTATTTTTCAAATTCTACTTACAGAATTGATAAATCAGTGAATAAACTGTGCTAAAATATCTATGTTTCAAAGAAAAATATAGAATCTACACATAATTGTCTTATCCCTTGTTGACAATTATTAAGAAAAAGAGTAACATACTTGCTTGAGTTTAATAATTAACTCTTTAATAGCATGAAAACCTTGTATCTGTCAATTTATTTGGTTTAATTTCTACGGAAGAGTTGTGAATTAAGTTCGAATAAGTAACTCTATACTAAAAGGTTTTTATGGCTACTAAAATAGGTAAGGTTAAATGGTTTAATACAACCAAAGGTTTCGGTTTCATCCAGCCAGACGATGGGGGTAGTGACGTTTTTGTTCACATCTCGGCTGTAGAGCGTGCCGGTATCCGTAATCTTAATGAAGGTCAAAGTGTTGGCTTTGATCTAGAAGATAATAAGGGGAAAATTTCTGCTGTTAATCTACAAATAAAATAATATTTATTTAAAACTACAAGCAACTACTCAAAATTTATGAGTGGTTATTAAACTAGTGAATTTTGGGTAGTATCATCTTTTTATACACTTCATGGATTATTTTTTGTAATTCAGTGTTTCACTGTAAGTTAAAGTTATAATTTTGTTGGGTCATGTGAGTATATTTTGTTACATCATAATATAATAGTTTTTTACTACACAATTAATTGACAACTCACATTATAACGTAAGAACTTAATCATACACTTATTCTTTTAAAGTATAGAATATATGTTTACTCAAATGCTTTGACTAACCTGAATTCGATGTAAGACATTGGTTTAATAGCCTAGGGTGTCTCAATTTTGGATAAGAATTAACTAATTCTTATTAAAAAATCGTCTATTAGCGAAGTGCCGTTAGGCACTGTGGCAATCTTCATGAAGTATAAGGTCTCCTTCACAAGATTGCCACATCGTACCCCAATTCGGGATAAGAATTAGTTAATTCTTATCCCGAATTTGCGTGTCGCTGCTTGCAGCGGTTTCTCGCTAATAGACGGTTAAAATCCCGAATTGGGGTAAAGCATTTGAGCATTTTTAATTTAAGATAAATAATATTGGACTTATATAATGAAAAGTTTTAATTTACCAAATGAAGTGATTATATCACTTGAACGCATGAACATAACCTCTCCAACGGAAATTCAAAGAAAGGCCATACCGGTTGCTATGCAAGGTAATGATGTTCTAGCTTCTAGTCAAACTGGTTCGGGTAAGACCCTTGCCTATTTGCTACCAATAATCAATTCTTTTATACAGACTAAATCAATGTCTTTGGTACTTGTTCCAACTCGGGAATTAGCTACTCAAGTGCGTGATACTTTAACTAAGGTAACTACTCAAATAAAACTTCCTAGTGCGGTTTTGATAGGCGGTGAACCAATGCATAAACAATTTACACAACTAAAAGTAAATCCTAAAGTTATAATTGGCACACCAGGTCGTATCATAGATCATTTACTTCGTGGTACTTTAAAATTAAATACTATCCAACTGGTAGTACTTGATGAAATGGACAGAATGCTTGATATGGGTATGAAAGAACAATTAGAAGAGATAAATAAATATATACCTGCAAAACGCCAGGTTTTAATGTTTTCAGCTACTATGCCAAAACATATTATTGCATTATCGCAAAAATACGTGGTTAATCCTCATCGTATTACTGTTGGATCAACTACTAAGGCTGCATCTCAAATAAAACAAGAAACTTTGCGTGTTTCTGATAAAGAGAAATTTCCTGAGCTTATAAAGCAATTAAATGAACGTGATGGTTCTATAATTATTTTTGTAAAAACTAAGCGTGGTGCTGATCAGCTTGCAAAAATGTTGAAATTTGAAGATCACAAAGCTGAAGCTATACATGGTGATTTAACACAAGGTAGACGTGATCGTGTAATTTCATCATTTCGCTCTTCTCGTCATAGGATCATGGTGGCAACAGATGTTGCAGCTCGTGGCTTAGATATACCTCATACACAGCATGTTATTAATTATGACTTACCAATGGCTCCAGAAGATTATTTGCATAGAATAGGTAGAACTGGTAGAGCTGGTCTCTCAGGTTGTGCATTATCATTCATTTCGCCAGAAGATAATATCAGATGGAAAGCTATTGACCGCCTAATAAATCAAGGTGAAACTACTTCAAGAGCAGATATGAGGGAAAGTAAGAATCGCAGAAAACCATTTAATGGTCATAATGGCAAAAAAAGTTATTTTCCTCGTAATAATAATGATAGGAAACCTTATGCTGGTCCTGCTAGAAATAATAAAGCATTCTAATATACTCAGGTAGAACTTCAAGAATTAAGGTCGTCGTGTCTAAAGCACAACTATTGAAAGTTAAAAAACCGTCTATTAGCGAAGTACTGTTGTAAGGCTTAAACAATAGTACCCTACATTTTTCTATAATCGTCATAGCAAGGCTCTTTAGATGTCGTGGCGATCTAGGTAAACAACGAAGCTGTTTTTTTAGAGTAACGCTTCGCGTATCCTGGATTGCCGTGTCGCCGCTTCCAGCGACTCCTCACTAATAGACGATCAGCAGCTATTTTAATAGTGGTTATATAAAAAATGTAGGGTACTATGGTTAATACCTCTCAACTATCGAAACCAATTTTTTAAATCATTTGAGTATATGAAGAGTTGGGTAGACGATAGTATAACTTCAAGAAGATCTAGGCAGTAGCAAAGTCGAGCTGCTAGGCGTACATTAGTACGTGAGCAGCTTCGATCTTTGGTCGCGGGAACGCCAATTCTTGAAGTTCTACCTGAGTATACTTATTTACCCAAAGTTTTCTGAGATTGGGAATATGCTTGTTGTTCAATGCTTGCAACCCTTGATATAGCCTGTTGTTTGATACCAAGATCTACTACATGCTCATATCTCATTCCATTATCTAACAGGATATGACCAAGTTTATTTACTAACTCTACATCCTTTTTAGAGAATTTACTAATAATTAATTCTGTAATTTCATATAAAAACTTCCAAGATAGCTCGACTCTATCATTGAGTGAGAGGTTCTTTTTATTATTTTCTTTATTAAATGGTTCTGCATTATTAGGATCATCAACAAGCGTTCTAACCGATGTTTTCTTGCTTTTTTTATAAATAAAGAATGTGACAAACACTAGAAATAAACCTACTACAGCGATTATCAAATTAGTATTTTGCATAAAACCCTCCAAATATATCTTACTGATAATGCCCTGCTACTTGACTCTATACCACACGATCTTCTTCTTGTGCTAAAAATTCTTCAAGCTTTTCTTTCGTATAATTTTTTTCCTCTAAGATCACTTCATTGTCAAAAATATGTTGTACTGTTTTTTCTTCTAATAACGGACCTTTTAAGCGTTCAAGAGCATTAGGATTTTTTTTATAAAAATCAAATATTGCTGTTTCTTGACCTGGAAACTTCCTTGCTTGAGCCATAATAGCACTTATAAGATCTTTCTGCTCGATATGTAAATTCTTAATTTTCATATATTCGGATAACATTAAACCTATTCTAACACGACGTAAGACTATCTTATTATAATACTCACTAATTTCTGCTTCTGATTTATCCTTAAATATCGAATCTGAGTCACTATTGCTCTCCTCCGTTTGAGATTTCAGAATACTTATCTCTTGGTCTATTAAAGATTTAGGAACATTAAACATTAATAGCTTTTCTAATTGATCAAATAAGCTCATTTTCATTAAAGTGCGTATAGGCTCACTATATTCATTTTCTATGCTTTTAGAAATATTATCACGTAACTCTTCTAGTGTTTCACAATTAAATTTCTTAGCAAACTCATCATCAATAACTACCTCATCAGCAGAATGTGCTGCCTTTACTTGTACAATAAACTTAGCCGGTTGACCTGCGACTTGCTCCATATTATAATCTTCAGGAAATTTAACGTTGACTTCTACCTCATCTCCAATCTTAGTTCCAATAAGCTGATCTTCAAACCCCTCAATAAAAGTTCCACTACCAATTACTAGCTTATAATCTGTAACCTTACCACCTTCAAAAATCTCATTGTTGACATAACCAATCGCATCAATAGTAACTTCCTGCCCTTTTTTTACTTTCCCTTTACTTTCTTTATTATAAATTTTTGATATAGATGCAAGCTTATCTATTTGCTTATTAACATCATCTTCTTTAATTACTAACTTTGGATGAGTAATTTTCATTTTTTTAAAATCTGGCAATTCAATATCAGGTAATAATTCAAATTTTAGAGTAAATTCTATATCCTCATTCTCTTCATTACGTAAATTTTCTAACTGCGGATCACCTATTGTTTTTAGTTTATGATCTTTAATAACATGCTGTACTGCATGATTAATTTCATGGTTTACCACATCAGACCTAACAGATTGCTTATATTTTTTATTAACAATGCTGATTGGCACTTTACCAACACGAAACCCATCAAGCTTAACTTTTTTTGCTAAACTAGCTAATTCTTTTTGTACTTCATTGGTAATTTTAGAAGAAGGAAGGACTACTTTAACTTCAAAATCTAGACCTTCATTTTTAAGTTCTGTGACTTGCATATTAAAAAACTCATTAGCAATATTAAAACCTTACGAAAACTTGAAGAGCTACTAAATTAAATCAAGCTCTTCAGTTTTTGTATTATTATTTTGTGGTGCGGATGGAGGGACTTGAACCCCCAAGCCTTGCGGCGCTAGAACCTAAATCTAGTACGTCTCCCAATTTCGTCACACCCGCATAGCTGTATCCCTAACCTTAACATAGATTGTTTTAACAACTTAATTAAATAGGTTCAGCTAGGAATTTTATCAGAGAATTATAATACACATGATACAGACTTTGTAAATCGTTAATTTCTGTGTATTCATTAATTTTATGAGCTGTATTAGATTGTAAACCAAATTCCACAACAGGACAATAATTTTGGATAAACCTCGCATCAGAAGTACCACCACTAGTAGATAATTTTGTATATACTCCTGTTGTATTAGATACTACCCGAACAAAATCGGCAATTAACCCTACTGGTTCTTGGATAAAACAATTAGCTGAAGTTACACTACTTAATTCGTATTTAAAGTTATATTTCGCACAATATTTATTAATTATCTGATCTATCAAATCTGTTATGCTCGATGATGAATGAAGATCATTAAAACGAATATTAAACTTTGTTGTAATTTTTGAAGGAATTACATTAGTAACATCATTACCTACATCAATAGACGTAACTTCTAGATTCGACTGTTGAAAAAATTCACTTCCTTCATCCAGTCGATAATTAACCAACTCATTGAGTATCTGAACTAAAGGAGTAATCGGATTACTGGCTTGTAATGGATATGCCACATGCCCCATTGTACCATATAGAGCTAAGTTAAAGTTAACACTTCCTCGCCGACCAATTTTTATGGTATCGCCTATTTGATGCTCATTTGTTGGTTCACCTACAATAGCAAGATCGATCAAATTATTACCACCCTTATGCAAATATTTTAACATTTCCACAGTGCCGTATTTGGCGTTTCCTTCCTCATCGCTAGTAATTAGAAAACTAATTGAACCATGCGGAGTTGGATTTAACTTAATAAAATCTAAGCTAGCAGCTAGGAAACATGCTATCGCTCCCTTCATGTCAACAACTCCCCTACCATAAATCTTATCACCTACGGTAGTTGCTATAAAAGGGTCGTTAAGCCATAATGCCTTATCACCTGTTGGCACGACATCAACATGTCCAGCAAAACAAATATTAGGTCTTGCATTACCATAAACAGCATAAAGATTGGTTACTTTATAATTATCCTCTCCAAATATTTTGATTTCAGTCTTAAAACCATTTTCTTCTAATAAATCATTAATATATTCAATACAACCACTACTCTCAGGAGTTACTGATTGAAAACTAATTAAGTCTTCAAGAAATTTTATCAAGATAACCTCCAATAGCCATAAACTTATAGTTCTTCCTAAAAATTCCTCTCTCATATCTAGCCAATGTTTTATTCTCTGACAACCAAAACAGACACACCCGAGTGCCGCACAATCTTGGACGCATTGGGACCTAACATATAATCTCTGAGTTGTGGTCTTACTGCTGAAATAATGATTAAGTCAGCTTTCACTTCATTGGCATATTGTATTATTTCATCATATACTGCCCCTCGACCAATATGCAATTCAACTTCGATCTCCTCCGGCACATATTGTCTAATTAATTCTGTTACTTGTACCCGATATTTTTCTTTTTGATCTTTTGCCCAACTTTTAGGCAAATAATCCTCAACCATTTTCATACCGAAATCCGAGATGATATAAAGAAAATGTAATTTTGCACTAAAGATAGTAGCAAAACTTAAAGCCTTTGGTAATATCACCTTAACTGATTGTTTATCCGACAAATCTATTGGTATTATTATATTTTTAAACACAATTAACACTACTCCGGTGCATTTATATTATTATCTATTTCTTACTACTGAATGTTTTGGTAAAACAAAATTATTAGTATCAGCAAAATGCTCAATATCTATATTATATAACATATAATTAGAATGTTTAAAATGTTTTACGTTTTTGTGAAACATTCCGATAAATTTATCCAATAGTTTAGAATCCATATTACTATTAGTAACTAAAATTGCTGTTACTGCTACTGTATTCTGATTAAGAGTGATCCCAGGATATAATCTTTTATCCAGTAATGCCTTATGAAAAGCTTTATTAGTGGCAATTAATTGTGCAATTTTATTATCTTCAATAGGCACAAAATCAACTTTACAGCTATTAGCAGTAAATCCCATCAAGGCATTAGGATGACCTACCGTCATCATTATCACATCAATTTTACCACCGCAAAATTCTTTTATTGACTCTTCATAATTAATTTCATCAACATCTATTGGTTCTTTAGTAAAATTATATAACTTCCTTATAGCATTATAGGTAATAGTATTAATAGAGAATGGCAAGCCATTTGATATTCTCTTACCCTCAATATCTGAAAAAGTCTTTATCTCATCCCGATTTTTTACAACAACAGTAAAAAACTCATCATATAGATTAAGTACCTGACGCATTTCTTGCATTTTTTCTGTATTAGAGTAATATCCAGTACCTTCAAAAGCCTCAAGTGCTACATTAGATTGCACTAAAGCTAAATCTATCTTACCTTCTTTTAACAAAGCTAAATTTTCAACCCCTCCACTGGTAGGTACTACTTCACAATTCACACTTTTATCAGCTAAAGTAAAGGTTTTACACAAATCCAATCCGATAGAGTAATAACCCTTCAAAATAGAACCAGACCCAATTCTCACTGTTTTCTGTGAAGCAAAAACGCAATTACTAGTAAAAAATAGGCAAAAAACTACCAATAAAACTCTGAAATTATTCATAAATAACACTATACACTAAAAATAATTGACCACTAATACCTTAAGACTTAAAATTTAATAAATTGTTTTCAATAAATCACTCACCTTACGCGTGGCATTTAAAAATTGCAGAAAAATACAAGACGTCTATTAGCAAGACCACATGAGTGTCATGGCAATCCACATTCATTAGATCACTTCGTCGCTACTAAAGTAGCTCCTCGCTAATAGACGCCGGGCTATTTCTCCTATAACTTTTAAATGCCACGCGTAAGATGAATAAATCATTTTCCCTATCCAAAGTACCTTTACTATTATTGATAATCAAGATAATTATTACAATTCATGTGTAAAAAAATCCTTATTCCTTATAATATTCTTCTCCAATTTCAATTTCACTACGGTTATTTAACTTACGCCAATTATTGCTGTCCCTAAGTGAGTAGATGTAGCCACAATATTCTTGCTTATAAAAATTTTCACGTTTAGCTATTTCGTACATTCTACTGCTACCTCCATTTTTACGCCAATTATAAGTCCAGTAAGTTATTCCATCGTAATGAGAAGCAGCCTTGATCCCTGATTCATTAATTTGATCCATATCTTTCCAACGGGAAAGACCAAGAGAACTGGTAATAACTTTAAAATCATTCTCATAGGCATAAAGAGCTGTCCGTTCAAAACGCATATCAAAACACATAGAACAACGTTTACCTCTTTCTGGTTCATATTCCATACCTTTGCTTCTTGCAAACCAATTCTGCACGTCATAATCTGCGTCAATGAAACTGATACCCATTTTTTCAGCAAAACGGATATTTTCATTTTTACGAATTTCATACTCTTTTTTAGGATGAATATTAGGGTTATAGAAAAAAATAGTTAAATTAATACCAGACATTAACATTTTTTCCATCAGCTCTCCTGAACATGGAGCACAACAGGAGTGTAGTAATACTTTACTTTCACCATTTAGTACTTCTAGAATTTCATTCATAATTATCTGCTAAATTTTTTCTGTAAGTTTCTTTATAAAATCTTAAAATAATATACAATATAGCTAACTCGATTAGTATTTATCCACAGTTGATCTAGGGCAATGTTGTCATCCCCGCGTAGGCGGTGATCTAAAATAGTGTTCAAAAAACCCTGAAATATTATAGATTCCCGCCTTCATGGGAATGACATCCTTTTCGTTGAAACAAATGGATAAATGTTAGTCGGGTTAGCTATATTATCACAAGGACAATTCAATAAATTAAGATATTGTATTGTAGAAAAAAGTATAATAAATTATTATTTTTTATTAACAATAATTTTGTTACTAAATATTGAATATTGGTTTAATTGAGAGATATATTATGTTGAATGAAACAGTCAATTTACCGGAAGGTTTTGTGTATTTGGATCAAATAGATCCTACTATAATTCAACAGATGATGTATTATGATACTAGAAATTTTGTAGGAAAGCAGATCGATGGCTATAAAGCTAATAGAGCTATACTAACTAAAGAAGCGGCTACTGCCTTAAAAAATCTTCAGCAAGATATAAAAAATGATAACTACTCTTTGGTAATTTATGATGCTTATAGACCTAATAAAGCTGTACAACATTTCGTTAGATGGGGAGAAGATGTTGCTGATCAAAAAATGAAAGACTCTTATTATCCATACATTAATAAGGCTGAAATTTTTCAATTAGGTTATGTTGCTAAACGATCACCTCATAGTCGTGGAAGTACTGTAGATTTAACTATTATCGAACTTGGAAAACAATTAAATCCAAGCCCTAAAATGATAAAAAGACCTCTAAAAGATGGTCGTCTAATTCCTTATTTTGATGATAATACGGTTGACATGTATAGCTCTGTAGATCTTATGGATATAGTATCCTCCCATGATAGTAAACTAATTGATGAACTTTACTTACAAAATCGTAATTATCTACGTAAGAAAATGAAAAAAACATAATTTTAAGGAATATTCGGTTGAGTGGTGGCATTATACCTTGCAAGACGAACCTTATAAGGATCAGTATTTTAATTTTAATGTTTAATAACTCAAATCATTTAAATTCTATTTCCTTATCATGTCTAATATGGACTACGTAGATGGTATCACATATATTCGATATCGCAGTATATAACCTGATAAGCCAAATCGAATATATAAATCCCTATAATCTATTAGATTAGTCACCGGTTTACCTGTCAAAGGAAATTCTATAAGTTTGATAACTGCTTTCTTTATTAGACCTATTGCAGAATTCGCTTCTGCTAGAGAATTTATAGGAGGACCGGAACGCAGAACCGCAGCGTACTCAAACGTACGTGAGGATTCGAGTACCGTACCAACGCACAAATTACCAGCAGAAGTAGAATTATGCAATAGGTCTATTGTTTCTGCTGCTCTCTTTGCAGCATTAGGATTATTTCTATCAATGAATTTTCTCAGTCGTACCAAATCTGCAATTGCTGATTCCAACCATACTAATCTTTCCATTAAGGTCTTTTCTCTTCTTTATCACTTCCCCATCTATCAAGCTACTCAGTTATTTTATCATTTTCTAAAAATTTACCTTCCCTTGCTTCTTGCCAACGCTGTATCGTCTCTTGTTTTAATTGTTCTTCGTGTTCCTCTGATTTGAGATAATTAGTAATTGCTTCCTTCATCAACCAGTGTGCTGAACGTCGCTTAATTTTACCAAGCACTTGCAACCTCTTCTTAATTTGCGGGGCAAGTTTCACGCTTACTACAATAACCCCAGTTGCCAATTAATTTTGTATATCAAAAAGTTCTATAGGAAGCAAAGTTTTGATAGAAGGTTTGTTTTCTAGCAACTGATAATTGATTAGGCAGGATAGCATATGACTAAATGCATTTGTAACTGATCTATGTCTAGAATGCTCTAACTTATCAAGAAATTTAAGTTTGCCTATTACGGTTTCTATCAGAGTTCTTTTGAGCAACATAACCTTATCTATAATAGGGATTAATATATTTTTCATATTCTTTTTAACCCGAGTAATAAGTTGGATGCCTTTGTCATACAAATCATCAAATAATTCTTTAGATATATAACCGCGATCGCCAAAAACTTTGCCATATATACCAAATATCATTCCTTTAAGTCCTTTCCTATCATCCTTATTACCACTGCTGAAAGATACCTTTATCAGATTACCTTCGGAATCTATGATTAAATGTAACTTTAGTCCATAAAACCACCCCTTAGTGGTTTTTCCTCTTGCCGCTATTCCTTTAAAAACCTTATGTGAACTTATACGATAATTCTTACATACGGCTATACCTGTAGCATCTACAAAAGACAGACCTGTGCATTCAGCAAGCAAATGATTCAGTAATATTGCTAAATAAGGCATACTTCTACCTATCAATTTAGTAAAATGTTCATAACTAACAAGTTTAAAATCTTCTGTATAATTATGTAAGATTACTTGTTTGTAATAATGCTTAAAACAATCACAATATGAATCATAGTAACCAATTAATATGGTTAATACTTCGCTTATTGATAAATAATTACTTACACCAGGTTTAAATTTACTACTATTAATTGTAGGCAAATTATTTTCCAAATTCTTTATAAAATCGTCGACAAAACAGTAAATTGCGGTAAAATCTTTTTTCATAGGTTATTTTGTTATTGGTTGAAAAAGATAAAATAACCTATGTCCCTTTTAAAATCTACCTTTCATCTCTCCTATTTAATTGGCAACTGGGGTTACAATATTATCATCAGCTCTTTTCATACTCAGTCTCCTTTATAGTATTAAGTAACCTGAATTCGATGTATACTCGGTGAACTTCAAGAATTGGCGTTCCCGCGACCAAAGATCGAAGCTGCTCCGTTACTCATGTACGCCTAGCAGCTCGACTTTGCTACTGCCTAGCTCTTCTTGAAGTTATACTATCGTCTACCAACTCTTCATTTACGAGCAGTATAACAAGTTACATCGAACTTCCGCTAAGTATTTATAAGTAATACTATGCACTACTTAATTTGTGTTTGCAACTCTCAAAGTATGCGAATTCAGGATAGGAATTAGTTAATTCTTATCCCGAACAGGGGTAGGTTACATTAATGGGCTTGGTAAATTAGATAGATAATTCCTCTTCCAAAGCTCCTGATAAAGAGCAGGATCAATGTTTCCACCTGATATAAGTACTAAAACTCTCTTAGGTTTTGATTGTCTCTTTAACCAATCAACTACTCCAACCATATTTAAAGCACATGATGGTTCACAAGCAATTTTTAGTAAATGCGTTAACCAAGCGGTCCAGTAATATATAGAATATTCATCAGCAAGAAAGAAATCATCAAGTTTATTTAGATAATTAAATGTACGTGGTGAAACTGCTAAAGTACGCAAGCCATCTGCTATAGTATGTGGTGAATTAGCAAATCTGTATATTGAACCTTGCTGAATAGATAAAAAAGCATCATTCGCATTAACCGGTTCTGAACCTATAAGCAAGCTGGATGGAGACAGTAATTTTTTTGCTAAATATGATCCAGAAAGTAATCCACCTCCTCCACAAGAAGCAAAAATAGCATCTGGGCTAAACCCCAGTTGTTGCAAGGCTTCATAACACATAGTACCAGCTCCAGCTATACTCGAATCACTATCAGAAGGATGCAAATAGTAGAAATCATTTTCTATGTCACCTTTTGCCCTATCTTCCGCCACTTGCCTAGTATCGGTCAGTATAACCTCTGCTCCGTAATATCTTGCTGCTTGTTGCTTAATTGGAGAAGTATCTTTTGGTAAATAAATTCTTGCATTCAGATTAAGGATTTTTGCTACCCAAGCAAGACCAATTCCATGATTACCTGTACTATATGCAACAATTTTATCTAGTAAACGTTCTCGTTCTTGTAACTCTAATAAATGGTTTAATACCCCTCTAACCTTGAATGCTCCAGTTTTTTGCAACGATTCTATTTTAAAGAAAATTTTATGCCCCAGCATTTCATTTAAAGTTTCAGACTGGACTATTGGAGTCAAATGCAGATATTGTTTTACCCTATTACTTGCTATTGATATTATATTTGGAGATTGAGGTGATAAATGCATATACAAAATAAATGTAGCTTGAAATCCCAGCACGGCAACATTATATAGTTAACAATCCCTTTAGTATATAAATTTTTCAAGGTTTTAGTATGACAAATAAAGAAAAATTACCCCTACTCGCATTAAAAGACATGGTGATATTCCCCGGTATGGTTGCTCCCATACTTGTCGGTAGGACAAAGTCTCTAAAAGCCTTACTTAACACTAAATCTACAGATGCTAATAGATATATATTATTGGTGTTACAAAAACAACAAGATCAAGACACTCCAGATATTCAAGATCTCTATTCTACAGGAGTAATTGCTAAAATTATACAAACAGTAAGATTACAAAATAATGCAAAAATTCTTGTTGAAGCAATGCAGAAGGTTAAACTTCATAACATAACTAATGAAGAAATGTTTGAGGCTGAATATAGTATACTACAAGATGAAGAGCTAATTGATGTGGAAGCTTTAAAAATTTCTACGTCAATTGTCATTGAATTATTTATGAAATATACCAAGAATCATAAAAAAATTAATTCAGAAATAATAGAAACAATAGCTGATGAAATAACCAAATATCCAACAAATTTTAGTTATATTACTAATGTGCTAGCCTCTTATCTGACTGCACCATTACTAATAAAACAAACTTTATTAGAAGAAACAAAACCTCAAACACGAATTAAAACTATAATAGATACATTAACATCTAGTATGGCTCAAATGGAAGCAGAACAAGCTTTACAACTACGAGTGAAAAAACAAATTGAAAAAACTCAGCGTGATTATTACTTGCACGAACAAATGAAAGCTATACAAAAAGAACTCGAGCAGGATAAATCTGACTTTTCTGATATAGAAAAAAAGATTAAGACCTTAAAACTTTCAAAAGAAGCAAAAGAAAAAGTTGAATCAGAACTGAAAAAGCTAAAGCTTATGAATCAAATGTCAGGTGAATCCTCAGTTATTCGTAACTATCTTGATACAATATTAGCTATGCCATGGGGAAAATTTGATAATAGTAAAACTGACATAAACAAAACTAGAGAAATTTTGGATCGGGATCATTTTGGTCTTGAGAAAGTCAAGGATCGTATAATTGAATATTTAGCAGTATTACAACGCTCTAAAAAAATTAAAGGACCTATACTATGCTTAATTGGTCCTCCAGGAGTGGGAAAAACATCACTGGTCAAGTCAATTGCTGAAGCAATGGGTAGGAAATATGCTAAATTTGCTCTTGGTGGCATTAGAGATGAATCGGAAATTAGAGGTCATAGAAAAACATATCTTGGTTCTATGCCAGGAAAAATCATAAACTTAATTAAAAAAGTTAAAACTAATAACCCTGTTATGTTATTAGATGAAATTGATAAAATGGGTTCTGATTTCCGAGGCGATCCAGCATCTGCTTTACTTGAAGTTTTGGATCCTGAACAAAACAGCCATTTCGTTGATCATTATTTAGAAGTAGAATATGATTTATCAGAAGTAATGTTTATTGCAACAGCCAATTCTTATAATTTGCCAAGAGCTTTACTAGATCGTATGGAGATCATTAATGTTTCTGGTTATGTTGAAGAAGAAAAATCACAAATTGCTAAAAACTATTTAATACCAAAGCAATTGAAACTACATCAAATGAAGAAAAATGAGCTAATTATTGATGATGGAGCAATCTTAGAGTTAATCAGATATTATACCAAAGAATCAGGGGTAAGATCGCTTGAAAGAGAAATTAGCTCTGTTACAAGAAAAGTATTGCAAAAGATTCTGAGTAACAAAGAAGTAAAAAGCATATCAATATCATCTGAAAATCTTGAAGAATATTTAGGTGCTAGAAAACATAATTTTGGTTTAGCTGAGAAAGAAGACCAAATAGGCAGTACCACAGGGCTTGCTTATACAGAAGTTGGCGGAGAACTATTAACCATTGAAGCATTGTCATTCCCTGGAAAGGGAGATATTAAAACTACAGGCAAGCTTGGGGATGTAATGAAAGAATCCGCTCAAGCAGCTTATAGTTGTTTCCGCTCTAGAGCTAATAATTTTGGACTGAAGTACGAAGATTACAAAGACCTTGATATCCATTTACATGTACCGGCTGGTGCAATTCCAAAAGATGGACCATCTGCTGGATGTGCAATATTTACCACTATTGTTTCACTTATGACCAAAATACCAGTCAAAAGAACTGTGGCAATGACTGGAGAAATTACCCTAAGGGGTACAGTGTTACCAATTGGAGGACTAAAAGAAAAATTATTGGCTGCTAGCCGAGGTGGTATACAAACAGTATTAATACCTGAAGAGAATATCAAGGACTTAAAAGATATTCCACCGAATATAAAGAATAGCTTGGAAATTTTATCAGTGTCAAATATAGATCAAGTACTAAAATTAGCTTTAGTGAATAATAATTTTACAGTTGCTAACTAAAAAAATATTAACATTAAGATAGAAACTTGAATATACTTAAAATTATTTAGCTATGTTGTAGGTTTGAATATGACTATTAAAAACACTGAAAATTCCTATGGTTTAGTTACAAAACTTCTACATTGGATAGTTGGAGTTATGATAGTGTCAATGATTATAGTTGGTTTTTCTATGCAAAACATAGAATATCCTGTTATAAAACAGCAAATTTACGCCTCCCACAAGGCTATAGGCGTGATGGTATTATTACTAGTATCCATAAGATTGCTATGGCGTTTAATTAATATCAGAGTAATCTTACCAAGTGATTTACCAAGATGGCAAAAAAATGTTGCTACCTTAAATATCAATATACTCTATCTTTTAATGTTTATAATGCCAATCAGTGGTGTATTAATGACCATTATGTCAGGTCGTAACATTGATATATATGGACTGTTTACTATCACTTCATTCATTCAGAATGCATCATTTGCCAAAATATTTTACAAAATGCATGAATTTTCAGCATTTATTCTCTGTATTTTAATTGCTCTGCATACTTTAGCTGCCTTTTATCACCATTTTGTAAGAAAAGATGATGTATTGAAGAGAATGTGGTTCAATAACAGAAATAATTGAAAATGTAAAGAATTAGGCAACTTTTGGAATTGCTGCATATAACTATGTATAGTCCTCTATAATATAAAAGCATTGTGGATAAGTTTGTGAATAAAAAATGAATGATCATTTTGTAAAATCCATGTTCAACTTAATTTTACATCTTATTAACAAGCAAATATATTGCTATAATTGCTTAAAGTATAGATTAAATCTTATTAATATCTTAATTGTAAATAGAAAAAATATTAATGCCATTGACTAATTTTTACTTAGTGCATAACTTTTATCGTGTATAATCAAATTAATTAATCAATAATAAAATTCAGACTATAATAGAAAACCATCCATATCATAAATAGGCTATGCTCGATGAGAAGTAATATTTGTATAATACTCCTACCAGTTGTTTTTATGTTATTATCAGCATTTTCGAATCTAGACTTTAACAAAAATAATAAGGAATTTATTAGCTTATTGAAAGATACAAAAATTACTGTTGTTGCTCCTGCCTCAGGGGTAAGCAGTAAATTATTATCTAATTTAAAAAATATTACTTCATTGAAACTAGATATTCCAAATAGTTGCTTTGGAGGAAAAAGCTTATTCCATTCTACCGACGATAAAACAAGGTTATCGTGTTTAGAAAACGCGTTACTGGATCAATCAAATGACGTAATATGGACACTTCGCGGGGGATATGGTTCAGCAAAATTGATTCCTGACTTACAACGCATGAAAAAACCTATAAAGGAAAAGTTTTTTATAGGGTTTAGTGATATGACTGCTTTACATATTTTCTTTTCTCAAGAATGGGGATGGAAGACAATTCATGGTAACGGAATCATTGAAATATTTAATCCAACAAGAGATCATCAGAATTTTATAAAAATAGCAAAAATAATTTCTGGTAAAGAAACTCTAGCTAAAATTAAAGGGTTATCAGCAATCAACCATGCTGCAAAATCTAGCAAAATTGTTACAGGTAATCTTACTGGTGGTAATCTAACCATTGTACAAACATCTATAGGTACATCATGGCAAATAAAAACAGCAGATAAGATTCTTTTTTTGGAAGATGTTGACATAAAACCATATCAGCTAGATCGCATTTTATATCATTTAAAACAAGCAAGGCTGCTAGATCATGTAAATGCTATAATATTTGGGACTTGTGGAGGTGATGGTAAGAGTATCATTACTGTTCTTACTGATTTTGCAGCAACCTTAAAAATTCCAGTATTTAAGACTAATAGGTTTGGTCACGAGCAAATTAATGATCCAATTATTTACAATACTAGTACAAAAATTATTCCTTCTAATGATAACCAGTTCGAATTAATAATGAAATGCTATTAAGAATAATTCTAAGTTAACCCAAGAAGGTTTTAGCCTATAGTCAATTGAAGAGAATTGAGTAGCAGGAGCGATGGAGCGACACCTATATGTAATAGGCGAGGGATCGAAGACGACGTTACCAAATTTTCCTCAATTCACTATAGCTAACATCAAAGTTTTTGCAGCCTGTATGCCAGAATTTTTACAATCTTTTGGTTTAGAAATGTCGCTATGAAAAACTATTTTACTCCCGTCAAAATCAGAAAGCATAAACTCTGTAAGAATATCATTACCTATATACGTTGAATAAGCAGCTACAGGAATTTTACAATTTGCATCTAAATATTCCAAAAATGCCCTTCCAGCTTGCATTAGCTCCCATGTTTCAAGATGGTTAATTTTATTACATATTTCCTGTATTTTATGATCGTTTTTTCTTATCTCTACCGCTATAACTCCCTGACCTACAGATGGTAATATCTCTTTTGTCTCTATTAAGTGGCAATATTGTGTATTAAATAGTCCTAATCTTTTTAAACCACTATAAGCTAAAATGGTTGCATCAACATCACCTTGCATTAATTTTTTTATTCTTGAATCGACATTTCCTCTAAAAGTAACAATTTTTAAATCAGGTCTTTTTCTTTGTATTAGGATTTTTCTACGAACTGAAGATGTACCTACCTTACTAGCAAAAGGCAGTTCTTCTATTGATTTATAATCTAAGCAGACAAATACATCTCGTGCATCTTCTCTCTCAAGTACAGCACATATCATCAATTCTGACGGTAGTTTGCAAGGTACGTCTTTTAAGGAATGTACAGCTAAGTCAATTTTGCCATTTATAAGAGCATTTTCTATTTCTTTTAAAAATAAAGCTTTGCCACCTATATCATACAGATTTTTATCCTTAATCAAATCACCAGAGGTAATTATTGGAACTATTTCATAAATTATGTTTGGATAATGAATTTTAATTTGGTCTACTACTAAATTTGTTTGTATTAAAGCCAAAGGACTTCTTCTTGTACCTATTTTTATTACTTTCTTCATAGAACCCAGCTATTTTCTCAAATGCAGATCTTTTTATTACTGTTAATCTACAAAACTCATCATCTCCAAAATATTATAATTACATATATTCCATGATAAAGATTATTTTTATCATCATGATCATTTATTGTAGGTTACACAAGAGCTTTAATATAGAAATTACTTCTATGTCCTATTTTTGCTATTCATAACATTGTTTAGTTATGCCTGTAATCTGTAAGTACTTCATCAATAACACGCCATGATTGTGTGACTTCTGCAGTATTTGTACCCGGGAGGTCTGCTGCGATAATTAAGGCCTTCCATAATGTCCATGCACGACCGCGAGTCCAAGTGCCGGCGTCTAATGGAAGCATTGTCCGAAAGATTTCCCGACTTCTTCCTTGAAATAACATCCAAGTAATCGCCAAATCACAGGCTGGGTCGCCGATCCCTAGCCCTCCAAAATCAATGACAGCACTCAACTTTCCTTCTTGTACTAGCAGGTTGCCGGTGCTGATGTCACCATGAATCCATATTGGCGAAGCTTGCCAAGTAGTAGTCAGAGCTTCTTCCCAAATTTTAGTAGCAGTGCTGATATCGATCTTGTTACTTAATGCAGAGATTGCTTGTCGTGTCTCAGTGTCGTAGATCGTTAGAGGTCCACCACGATAGAAGTTATGTAAGCCTGGTAGAGGTCCGTCCGTGGGATCAATGCTTTGCAGAGCGATAAGAAATTGTGCGAGATTGGTTGCGAAGTCACCTAGGTCGGCTATGTGTGCAGATGTAGCAGTTTCGCCCTCAATCCAGCGGTAAATGGACCATCGCCATGGATAGCCCTCACCAGCTTCTCCCATTGCTACAGGCAGTGGAATTGGAAGTGGCAGCAAAGATGCCAATCTAGGCAACCACTTTTGCTCTTTTTCTACCTGTATTGCATACCTCTCGCTACTAGGCATGCGTACAAGCATGTGCTTACCCAAGCGAAATGTTCTGTTGTCCCAACCACTGAGTTCGACCGGCTGAACAGGCAAATCTCTAAATTGTGGAAACTGGGTGGCTACTAAGCAACTCACAAGTTGACTGTCTATCATTAAATTGCACTGCTTATTCATTACTTCCGTGACAATATTTATATTTCTTGCTAGAACCACAGGGACATAACTCATTTCTAGCCACTTTTCCCCAACTTGATGGGTCTGATTGTACTCTATCCTGTGGATTGACTTGAGTTTTGATGGTTTTAAGTTGAGTTTCAATACTAACACCAGCATTATATTTATGAAAAGCTGGGTCCTCCCTAGTTTCTTGCATTGTCTTTTGAAGTTTTTTATTTTCCAAAGACATTGACTCTTTTTTAATATGGCTAGTATCCATATGGAGATGACAAACTCTTTGGATAAATAATTCCTTCAAATTATCGAGCATTTGTTCAAATAAATTGAAAGCTTCTCTTTTATACTCGTTAAGAGGATCTTTTTGGGCATAAGCCCTTAGTGATATACCTTGTCGTAAATGATCTAAATTATGTAAGTGATCTTTCCATACTTGATCTAAAGTTGTCAGTAAAATATACTTAATTGCGTCATTCATCAAGTTAACACTATATGCTTCCTCTTTTGCTTGGTACAAGTCATTTACCATTTTTACAACGTTAGATATCACCTGTACTTCGGTAACATCAGCTTTTGTTATAGATTCATGCTGTAGTTTTATAGCAAAAATACGCTGCAACTCTCCTGTTAGAGCATTTATATCCCAGTCTTCTCTATAAGAACTAGGTGGAATAAAAGTTAATACTACTTTTTCTACTAGTTCTTTTGTCATGTTAGTTAAAAAATCATGTGCATCTTTTGACTTAATAATGTCACTGCGCTGTTCATAAACTATCTTACGTTGATCATTCATAACATCATCAAAACGTAATAAATTTTTACGTATTTCGTAATTATGTCCTTCAACTTTCTGTTGAGCTTTTTCAAGTGAACGACTAATCATAGGGTGATGGATTGCTTCACCATCTTTTAAACCTAACGTTCTTAAAACTCCGGAGATACGGTCTGAGGCAAAAATACGCATCAGATCATCTTCTAAAGACAAGAAAAATTTTGTATTGCCTGGATCACCTTGTCTACCAGCTCTTCCTCGTAACTGGTTATCTATCCTACGACTCTCATGCCTTTCAGTACCTATAACAAATAATCCTCCAGCCTCTATTACACGCTGCTTCTCTTCAGCTATCTGCTCTTTTATTTTTACTATTTCTAATTCATATTGCTCTTTTGCTAGGTTCTTTAGAGATAGTTGTTCTATTAGCATTTCTGGGTTACCGCCAAGCATAATATCTGTACCACGACCTGCCATATTTGTGGCAATAGTCACAGCCTTAAATCGTCCGGCTTGAGCTATAATAAATGCTTCCTGCTGATGAAATTTTGCGTTTAAAACATTATGAGTTATTTTATTTTTGGTAAGTAAGTTAGAAATTTCTTCAGACTTCTCTATACTAACCGTTCCAACCAAAACAGGTTGACCACGATCATGACATTCTTTTATTAATTTTAGGATAGCTTCATATTTATCTTGTTTACTGCCATAAATCTCGTCATCATAATCAACTCTAGTAATTGGATTATGGGTAGGAACAGCAAGAACATCAAGATTGTATATGTCTTTTAGCTCTGCATCTTCGGTCATTGCTGTACCAGTCATACCTGATAATTTGGGATAATTCCTAAAATAGTTTTGGAAAGTAATAGAAGCTAAGGTTTGATTCTCATTTTGAATTTGTACATGCTCTTTTGCCTCTAGTGACTGGTGTAACCCTTCAGAATACCGTCTACCTTCCATAACGCGTCCAGTAAATTCATCAATAATCATAACTTTTCCATCGCGTACTAAATAATCAACATCACGATTGAAGAGGATATGAGCCCTTAATGATTGATTGATATAATGAACTAAACTTAAATTTTCAAAATCGTAAAGGCTTGAATCTTTTTCAATAAGACTATTAGCTACAAGCATTGATTCTACATGAGTTATACCATTCTCAGTAAGATTAACTGTCCGTAATTTCTCATCTTTTTCGTAATCTTCATCTTTAAACTGACGAACTAATTTATCAATTGTGCTGTATAAATCCGAGCGATCGTCTACTGGACCTGATATAATTAGCGGAGTTCTTGCTTCATCAATTAAAATTGAGTCAACTTCATCAATAATAGCGAATTTAAAAGGGCGAAGTACCTTAGAATCTTCACTATATTTCATGTTATCTCTGAGGAAATCAAATCCAAGCTCGTTATTAGTTGCATAAGTAATATCTGCTCTATAAGCGTTACGTCTATCATCATCACTGATATTAGCAGTGATACAACCAACAGATAACCCTAGGAAATTATGAATTCTTCCCATCCACTCAGAATCACGTTTTGCTAAATAATCATTTACCGTAACAACATGCACCCCTTCACCAGTAAGAGCATTCAAATATGCAGGTAATGTAGCAACTAAAGTTTTTCCTTCTCCTGTACGCATTTCAGTAATCATAGCACGGTGCAATATCAATCCACCAATTAGCTGAACATCAAAATGCCTCATTCCATAAATTCTTTTTGAAGCTTCCCGTACAACAGCAAAAGCTTCATAAGTTAAGTCATCTACTGACTCACCATCTTTTAATCTTTGCCTAAATTGTTCTGTTTTATTTCTCAAATCGTCATCAGAAAGTTTTTGTATTGAAGGCTCGAGCAAATTAATTTTTTCAATTTCTGAAGATAATTTTTTTATACTTCTATCATTTGCTGTGCCGAATAATTTTTTAAGTAAAGAAAGCATTTATATCCTAGATTCAAATAGTAAATATCCTGTAAAATATGATATTTTATGATATTTATCAAACAAATTGTAAATAGCTGTTGACGTAGAAGGGTTATCCTTATAAAATCCAGCTATCATAAACAATATATAATAATGGACAACAAATGAAAAGAACAACTATAATTTTTTTAGCTGCTAGTTTACTTGCGAGTAGTGCTTTTGCTGATGAAGATAAAATTGTTGCTACCTACAAAGGTGGTGAAGTGAAAGAATCACAGGTTATGCAACAATTCCAATCTTCTTTAGATACCCAACCAAGTGCTAAAGGAAAAAAGTTTACTGATTTCGATGCGAATATACAGGAAATGTTAGTAAAGGGCTATATCGATGCAAAATTGCTTGAGCAAGAAGCCAAGAATTCTAATATTGAATCTTCAAAAGAATTCCAATCTAAGTTGAATATAGTAAAAAACCAATTGGTTCAGCAAGAATTGATGGAGCGTTATGTAAAATCTCATGTTGATGAGAAAATGATTAATGCTGAATATGATAAATTAGTTGCTAGCCTAAAAGGAAAAGAGGAAGTAAAAGTAAGTCATATTTTGGTTGCAACTGAAAAAGACGCAATAAATGTACAAAATAGACTTAAAAAAGGGGAAAAATTTGCTAAGCTTGCTAAGGATTTCTCAAAAGATGAAGGGTCTAAAGCCAATGGTGGAGAAATAGGCTATATTACTTCTGGACAGCTAGTGCCTGAATTTGAAGATAAAGCATTATCAATGAAAGTAAATGAAATCTCTTCTCCAGTTAAAACCCAATTTGGTTGGCATATAATTACTGTACTTGATAAAAGACCTGCACAAATACCTTCTAAGGAGGAAGCTACTGCTAGTATAACCAATCAACTTAGTAGAGATGCTATATTAAAGTATGTTGCTGATCTTGAAAGTAAAGCTGATATCAAAATAATGTTACCGAAGTCACAAATAACAAATGAGACTAAAAAATAATCTAGTATGACCTAATAACCTGAATTTGATGTAACTTGTTACGTTGAATTCAGGCTACTACAGTTGTAGTTACTACACAGAGCTGTCATTCCCGCGTAGGCGGGAATCTAAAAAAATAAACCAAGATGGTTTGTTAGACTTTTTTAGACCCCGCACTGAAGCAGGGGTGACAGCACTTCTCTTATTATAGCAAAAATCTTCTTTGGTTAACTATAAAGATAGCTCCGGACACTAATGAACCCACGCAGGGAATCAATATCTGCCTTGGTAATATTATTTTATCTTCAACGTGTTCTTGACTCCTCGAATGCTTTGCTAATCGCTTTACCTAGACTTCTGCTGATTTGGTAAAGTTATCATATGCTTTTCCACGTTCTTTAGCAGATTTACCAATAGATCCTATTAAAGCGACAGTAGATTTTAAAAAATCACCGAATTGAGTGATAACTTTTGGGGTTTTCATATCTTTCATAAAATTATCTTTGAGATTATGTAAGTCATCAACTATTTCAGCAAGATTTTGTGGACTTGGCTTAACCCCTATTTTTCCTTCTATCTTCCGCAAAGTTTTTGCAGTTTCTGGGCTTACAGCAACTTTAGAGTTATCTTTTTTAAACATAGATATAATAAGTTAAAATTACTTAACTACTACCAAATAATTGCTGTAAATTTTTCCATTCTAAGTAAGTTGTAGGATCGCTAGGACACATGCCAAAACCACATTCAAAATAAGTTGCAAACACATTAACAAGAGTGATAATTATCAAACTAATCTCAATTAATGTAGGTACAAAACTAGGATAAAATTGTAGTATACTAAATTTACTTAGAATAAGGCTAATTATAGGAATTATAGACATTAATAGGATTAAAGAAAAAGAAATTATTGCTGACCATGTATAAAAATGTAACCCAAGGAAAGTATTACCATATCCTAAATCATGGGGTAAAATATGCAGCAAAACCTGCCTAAGCCCTACCATCAACGTATAAATACTAGAGGTGAATATAATCATATCATATTTTCAAGAAGGATTATATATTATGCTAAGTAGTGCTCCAAGTCCGATAGCAATAAAACCGAATCTTTGTAATAAACATAAAGGGCAGGGTGGTTCATAATAAAAAAATTGGAAAATAAAGGCTACGACATTTGTTACTATACATAAAATAGCAATGGCAATATATATAATTATCGTAGGTTGGTTTGAAACTGGGTTCATAGCAAATTAAAAAGAGATATTTAAGTGGTCAGTAGCATGTAAGTAAAAATAGATACTAGCTATTAAAAAATTAATATAAAATAATGGTATGATAAAATTATAGCTCTTTTGACTATCTCTATGCCTATTAATTGTAAAAACATAAAACATTAAAATAAATATCAAGATCATAATTACCGTTACTTCCGCTTGTTAAAGCTTAGTTTGCCTCTAGGCAAAGAAAATGTCAAGATATAATTGCGTATATGCTTAGTGCTAATATTATTTATGATATAATTAACCTCAACTATTGATGTAAGACATCGGTTTAATAGCCTAGGGTGTCATCCTATAACTGTTGAAAGTTAAAAAACCGTCTATTAGCGAGCGAACGTACGTGAGCACGGCAATCCATGAAGCTTGTCATATAGATTGCTTCGTCGACCTACGGTCTTCTCGCAATGACGATTTTTTAACTTTCACCCTAGGCTATTAAACCGATGCCTTACATCAATAGTTGAGGTGATAATTAAAGTGATGGACTATACTTTTTAAGGAAGTTGCCTTAAAAATAAAACAAAATAAAAACAAATTAGTTGCTTTAAAGAAGAATATTATCTAGCATCAATATAATTAGAATTTAAGAATAGGGTGGTAAAAATGAGTAAAGGAGAAAATCCTAGAGAGTATTTTGATTATTATACAGACTTGATGATTGAAATAGATAAAGCTGGAGAAAAAGTAGACATTAAGGAAAAAAGTATTACAGTTGAAAATGAGGTTGTTGATCCTCTATTTAACCATCTACTTGAAATTCCAAATAGAGTTTCGGGAAATCATTTGCTTTCAAAAGAAAACAAGGTTGCTGTAATAAATGATGTATTAGACGGCTTGGCTGAAACAATCAAGACTACTGCTGATGAAGGTAAAAAGATAGGGGAAAATACTGAACAAGATGAGTTAACATTTAAGAAAGCTATAGTGTTTGAGAAACTAGCTGACAAATTGGCACAATCCATACAGAACGGGGAAATGCCTGATAGTTGGCAAGGATATGAAGATAAGTTGCAGGCAATCATTGCTTTTACTAAAGGAGAGGAACCTGCTCTAGAAGAACTTGCTCAGGACGTCTTTGTGTTACAAGATCCTGCTGAGGAAAATCCTAGAGAATTAGTAGACCATTCTCTTGACGCTATCCGTACCCCTTCTTTTTCTGCTGCTGATCGAGATGTTGACCCTATAACCCAAGCAATTAGAGAGCAAATCTTAAGCAAGCAGAGGGAGCTAATAGTTGCAGCTCTAGTAAATAATAATGTAGCGAAACTAGAAGAAATTGAAGATATAACTAAATTTCGTGTGTACTGTGAAAATGAAGAAAACAAAGAGAAAATCAGTGAAGTTCTTAAAGGATCTGAGTTAAAAAGAGCTTTAGAACAAGTAGAAATTGCCGGCTACAAAAATGTTCATACCCAGTTTACAGATAGATTTAGTCCTATGGAATGGAAGGATGGAGTTGGAGAAGAAAGTGGTAATGGTATTACTACTAAAACGCAGATAGTACGAGATGCAAGTGGTAACGAGATTGCTACATTAACAGAAGCAACACATCAAATAAATCCTCCTAAAACAGTGCAAAAAAGTGATGGTACTACAGTAGAAATTAAAAATTATAGGACGATAGATTTTCCGATAGAACTTAAGGATGGTGGTCCAATGCATTTATCGCTAGCGGTAAAGGATCAGCATGGCAGGAATATTGCTGCAAGTAAGGCTGTATATTTTACGGCTCACTATGATGATGATGGTAAGCTAATCGAGGTCAGCTCGCCACGTCCAGTTAAGTTTAATGGAACTGGTTCTGATGCAGTTGGGTATATAGAACATGGTGGACAAATCTATACCTTGCCAGTAACGCAAGAAAAATATAAAGCAATGATGCAAGAAGTAGCCAAAAACAAGGGACATGGCGTGGATATTTCACAATCTATCGATACACTATCTGTGGACAGTATTATAACTTCCCCTCAGAAGACTGAGGAGTTGGATAGAACAAAAGAAGCTGTGGTTTCCTCTCCTCATGAACTCAAAAGTGAAGAAGTGAAATTAGAGGTTAAAACTCCTGAAGTTGATCTCATGCAATTCCCAACAAACGATGGTATGGTACATACAGCTAGCAAACCAGCTATGCCAGCAGAGCATTCTGAGGAATCTGATCTTGTCCAGGGACACTCTTTTATATCAACAACAAACGATGATATGGTACGTACAGCTAGCAAACCAGCTATGCCAAAGCATTTTGAGAAACATGATCTTGTCCAAGGACACTCTGTTATACCAACAACAAACGATGATATGGTACGTACAGCTAGCAAATCAGCTATGCCAAAGCATTTTGAGGACACTTTGGAAAAGACGGTGAGTAGTCTTAGGCACTCTCTATTATTTCCAGTGCGGAAAATCAGTAAGGATATTACGAAACTAGCAGAATCTTTATATGCAAATTTACGTGGAAAAGATCTTGCAGGAAAAAAAGAACATATCAATGGAGAATTAGACAAATTATCAACTCCTCAAGAAAAGATAGAACTATTACAGGAATTGGTACGGGTTGAATCGGATAAAAGGATGGAAAAAGTTCAACAAATTGCTCTTGGAAGAGAGGAAGAAGCGAATGTAGGGCCGGTTAGAGTAATGACAGCACAGAGGAAAGAAAGTATAAATGGATCTCCTAAAATAGGATACCAACAGAAAGGAGAACATGTTAATGTTAAAGATGATGTAAATTTACAAAAATTCCTAAATGATAGAATTGTTGAAATTAAGCAAGAATCCAAAAAGCCAGTTACTACTTTTAAAACTCGGAAGGTAGGAGGTCATGGTGTTCCCTAATTTACTTTAACTTCAGTTTTATGTAAGCAGCAAACAAAATGCTACGAATTATGTAAAAACAAACTATTAGAACAGTTTGTTAGAAGATATCGGTTTGATAGCCTAGGGTAAAGTTTGTTCAATTTATTTGATTTAACTATGCCCCAAATGACAAAATCTGCAAAATGACAATATGTAGCCAGGAACGAAAATATAAATTTTTATCCCACACACCGCATAATAATACTACTTTGAAGCATAATTTTTGCTCATATTTATCTCGAAGATGAGACGCGAATTCGGGATAAGAATTTGTCAATTCTTATCCCAAATTCGGTGAAATTATAGATTGCTTTGTCGACCTACGGTCTTCTAGCAATGACGTTGACCATATACAACTTTTAAACTGCCCTGCCTAAAACCCGCTCTACCTTCGAACTTTCGACAGTTGGGGGTAATAGCCTTTCAGGTTATTTTTTTAGATCAACAAAAAAATCAACTTAATCTTTTTATAATTTCCTCTCTGCGAAGTAATGGTAATATTACTGACATTTCTGGTCCGGATGCCATTCCCGTTATGCTAAGCCTTAGAGGTAAGAATATATCCTTGCCCTTTTTACCAGTAACGACCATAATTTTTTTAGTCCATATGCTCCAGCTGTCGAGGGTTATTGGTTCGTTTGGTAACAATATAGCTGCCTGTTTTAAAAAATCTTTATCTAATCCTTCAACTTTGGATGGTGAGTAACAAATATTCCACCAATCTTTTATTTCATATAATTTTTGCAAATTAGCTCTCACTGCCAACCAAAACTGTTCAGTTACTTGCTCAGCCTTAATCTCTCTTAAGCGATCTTTTACTTCATCAAAACTAAGGCTAATTAGTAATTTATGATTCAGACGTTCTAATTCTTCCGGCAAATAAGTTGTTGGACTTTTAGAAAAATTATTAATGTCAAACTCTTTTATTAGCTGATCTAAATTCTTAAACGATACAATACTTGATGACGAACCAATTAAACTAAAAAAACTGTTAATTGCCATTGGTTCTAATCCAATTTCATCCCTTAGAGCAGCGATCTCAAATCCTCCTATTCTTTTAGATATTTTGTCATCTCGGCTAATAATTAGACCAAGATGAGCAAAATTCGGTATACTCTTTTGATTTGAGTATAGTTCTTCCTGTAGGGCTTCAAACATTTGTAGCTGAATCGTCGTATTAGTTACATGATCCTCGCCCCTAATAATATGGGTAATCGAATAATCAATATCATCAATAACTGAACAAAGCATATAAGTCATACTATTATCTTCTCTGATAACTATCGGATCACCAAGATTTTTCCCATCATATTTAACTTCACCCTTAATCATATCTTGCCATATAATTGGAGTATGCGATACCAAGAATCGATAATGCGGCTTTCTTCCTTGACTAATATAATCATTTATTTGTTGTTGAGTCAAATTCAAAGCTGCCCGATCATAGATGGGGGGGAGTCCTCTTGATAATTGTAATTTACGTTTCAGTTCCAGCTCTTCTTGAGTCTCAAAACAGGGATATAATCTATTTTTTTGTAATAATAATGTCTTTACAGCCTCATATTTAGCAAGTCTATTAGATTGACAAAAGGTTTGATCCCAGTTAAGCCCTAGAAATTTTAAATCCTGTTCAATAGCATTTTTATATTGCTGTTTGCTACGCTCAAAATCAGTATCATCAAACCTTAAAATGAATATGCCTTTATGCTTTCTAGCATACAACCAATTTATCAGAGCTGTCCTACTATTACCTATATGCAACATACCTGTTGGTGATGGTGCGAATCTTGTGATAACCCTTCCCATAATTTTATCTTAACCGCTTATTGTACTTTTTTCTTTTTTGTTGTTTCTTTTGCTGTAGCATTCTTTTTAGAAGTTTTTTTTGCAACTATTACCTGCTTGCCATTATCTTTCTCTTGTTTATTCTTTAACTTATTATTACTAGCTTCAATTATTTCTACAGCGATCTCTGTTGTTATGGTAAAAGGATCGTATCTTTTTGGTATTGAAATAAACCTATCAAGATATTTAAGATACGGGCCATATCTACCTATACCAAGTATAATCTCTTGTTGAGATTCAGGATGCAAACATAATTTAGCCGGTAACTCAAGCAACCTCATAGCTAAAGCAAGAGTGACATCATTTTGGGCAATAGAAGGTGGCAATGATGCACGCTTTGGCTTTTCACCCTTGGCAACTTGCTCACTAGTCTGTACATATAAACCATATGGGCCTTTCTTTAGAAAAACATCAAAACCATCCTTATTTACTCCTAATAGTTTGTTCTCTTCCATAGTAGTAGCAACATCATCACTATTTTTAGAGGTAATTTGTTTTTTGAAAGTACATTCTGGGTAATTACTACAAGCTAAGAATGCTCCAAACTTACCAAGCTTCAGATCTAATTGACCTGTAGAGCAGGATGGGCAAATTCTTGACTTGTTACTTTCTGACTTTTCTCCAAATAAGTGATAATCTAAGGCTTCTTCAACATAAATAATTATATCAGATATTTTCTTTCCACTAACTACTTCTACATTGTTATTAAACCCATCCCAGAATTTTTTTAGTAAAAACTTCCATTCTATTTTACCTTCTGCCACCTCATCTAAATCATTTTCAAGATCAGCTGTGAAATCATATTCCACATATTTCTTAAAAAAACCTGTTAAAAATATTGTAACTAAACGCCCTAATTCCTCTGGAAAGAATCGTTTTTTCTCAACAACTACATATTTTCTATCTTGCAACACTGATATAATCGAAGCATAAGTAGACGGGCGACCAATACCAAGTTCCTCAAGCCTCTTTACTAAACTAGCTTCAGAATATCTTGGTGGCGGATCAGTGAAATGTTGTGCTGGATTCACTGAATCTGTAATTAATTTCTCTCCTTCTTTTAGCGGTGGTAGAAGCCTATTTTCTTCTTCTGTTTCATCATCTAGACCTTCTCGATAAATTTTATAAAAACCATCAAACGCAATAATTGAGCCATTTGCTCTGCATGTAAATTCTTTATCTTCTGTATCAAGCTGAGCTACTACCAAATCAATAATAACATTTTCCATTTGGCAAGCTACCGTCCTCTTCCAAATTAGGTCATAAAGCTTGTAAAAATCTTTATCTAGTTTATCCTTTAACTTTTCTGGTAGCAGGGTAATATCAGTTGGTCTAATCGCTTCGTGAGCTTCTTGGGCATTTTTAGCTTTAGATTTATAAACTCGCTGGCTAGCTGGCAGATATTTATCCCCAAAATTCTTATCTATCAACTGACGTATTTGCTCAACAGCTTCACTAGCAAGAGTTGTCCCGTCCGTTCTCATATAAGTGATCAAACCTATAGTTTCATTACCTATATCCATACCTTCGTAAAGTTTTTGGGCAATTTGCATAGTCTTCTTAGCAGTAAACCCTAATTTTCTTGCAGCTTCTTGCTGCAGCGAAGAGGTAATAAAAGGTGGTTGCGGTTGACGTTTTTGCTGTTTTTTTTCTATAGAGGCAACATGAAAATTCTTTAGTTTTATTTTCTCGACTAGATCATTGGCAGCTAGTTCATTAGTAATTGAGAATTTCTCTAATTTTTTACCATTAACATGAGTTAATCTTGCTAAAAACGGTTCATTATTACTATTAAGAATATTAAGACTAATATCCCAATATTCTTGCGATTTAAAACGTTCAATTTCGTCTTCTCGTTCGCAAATAAGTCTCAGTGCTACAGACTGGACTCTTCCGGCTGATCTACATCCTGGCAATTTACGCCATAATATCGGTGATAAAGTAAATCCTACCAAATAATCCAACGCCCTCCTTGCTTGCTGAGCATTAACCAAATCAATATCAATCTTTCTTGGGTTTTCAATTGCATGTAAAATAGCTTTTTTTGTAACTTCATCAAATGCTACTCTTTTAAAGAAATCACTAGATTTAACCAAGTTTCTTTCTTTTATTATTTCTGCAACATGCCAAGCAATTGATTCTCCTTCTCGGTCTCGATCTGTTGCTAGATAAACCATTTCAGCCTTGGCAGCATCTTTAGTTATTGCTTCAACATATTTTTCTGCTTTATCTGATATAATATATTTCATCGCAAAATCTTCATCTGGCAGAACTGAACCATTTTTAGATGGTAAATCTCTAATATGCCCAAACGAAGCAATAACTTTAAAACCATTATCTAGATATTTATTTATCGTTTTCGCCTTTGCTGGCGATTCTACTATTACTAATTTCATATTTATTTATAAATTAAAGATATCTTGTTGCCAGGATATCTAGTTATTTTTCCAGCCAGTTCTAGCTTCAGTATTATCATATATATAACCTGCAAAGGTAGCTGCGTTTGATGCAAACAATCAAAATCTATAGGAGTTGAAGATAAAAGCTCCTTAACTTTCATACGCATATCGTTGGTAATTGGATTAGCATATTTTATATCTAACGCTTTAAACTGGTTATTTTCAGCTGAATCATTCGCCACATCCTTAGATTTGCTGACAACCTTAGAAAAATGTGGTAGATTAGTTACTATATCTTGGGTAGATTCCACCATATATGCTCCTTCCTTGATAAGTTTATTAGTACCCTGACACCTAGGATCTAACGGAAATCCTGGCACTGCGAATACTTCTCTATTCTGTTCTAAAGCAAACCTTGCTGTTATTAATGATCCAGATTTTAGGCTTGCCTCAATTACTACCGTTCCAAGAGATATACCAGAAATCAATCGATTACGTTGTGGGAAATGTTGTCCAAGAGGTTTTGACCCTATTGGTAATTCAGCAATTATTAACCCCTCTTGCTGAATTTGCTCGAATAATTTAACATTTTCTAGGGGATAGACATGATCAATTCCTCCAGCGATAACTCCTATTGTTTTAGAGATATTAACTTGATGCACTGCCGTATCAATACCTCTTGCAAGTCCAGAAACCATTATATAATCTGCGTCTGTCAATTCCTTAGCGATTCTAGCTGCAAAAGCACGACCATTTACTGAAGCATTTCTTGCTCCAACAATTGCTAAACATCTTTCGTGTGATAATAACCCGATATTGCCCTTATAACTTAGTATAGGCGGGCAATCAAAAATCTCTAACAATAACCTTGAATATTCTAAAGACTTATAGGTAATAATTTTGGCGTTATTCTTTTCCAAAAGCTCAAGTTCTTTACTTGCCTCACTTTGTGAAAATACCTTTACTGGTTTAGAGCGTCCACCTCGCAGTGAGAATTCTTGTATATTTTCAATTGCAGTACTACTACTACCAAATATCTTTATTAAACTCCAAAAAGTCCTTGGACCAACATTTTCACTCCTAATTAGTCTTAGAATATCAATTGTTTCTTTTGTATAAGATACTCGGTTAGTTAGTATCCAAAAATAGCTCCTTAAGCATCAAATCTCTTTCTTTGGCTTTAAGCTTACTTTGACATAAATTATCCCTTACGCGAATTCGAGATAAGAATTTGTCAATTCTTATCCCAAATTGGAGTCTCTTAGATGATATTTGCAGTATATAACAAAATTTTTCCCCACTAAGTAAAAAAACAATTAATTTCTAACTAGAGAAGTTTAAAAGCTACAACTAGCGGTAGAAACCTGCGTAAACCTATGCGTGTCATATATGGTAATCTCGATGTCATCTCTAGCTACGGTATACGGTACATTGGTGTTCGTAGCTAGCAATGACATCTACTGATCCGGCAAACCTACTCTATATACTATAATTTTTCTGCATTGGAAGCTAAGTAATCTGCTACTCCTTTATGTGATGGGGTAATACCTTCATCACCTTTATGCCACCCAGCTGGACATACTTCACCATGCTTTGCATTATAGTCTAGGGCATCTATCAGTCTTATTACTTCATCAATATTTCTACCAATTGGCAAATCATTAACTGACAAATGGCGTACTATGAATTCTTCATCAATAACAAAAGTACCACGCAGTGATATTCCATCATCATGAAGTACATTATAACTATGTGAGGCATTTTTATTAAGATCTGCCACCATAGGAATTTGGATATTGCCGACACCACCTTTATTGTAAGGAGTATTCTTCCAAGCCAAATGAGAAAAATGCGAGTCAACGCTTATTGCTATTAACTTTGTATTTCTTTCAGTAAATTCTCCTAATCTATTATTAAAGGCTATAATTTCTGATGGACAAACAAAAGTAAAATCTAGGGGATAAAAAAACAATACAACTTTATGACCCTTAGCATAATTTTTAAGATTAAATTCAGATTCTATACTATTATCAGGCATAATAGCTTTAGCTGTAAAATCCGGTGCAGCTTTTCCAACGAATACTTGCATTTTAAATTCCTTCAGTTTCAAGTGATTAAAAATATTTCTTATGATAACCTTAAGTATCGATGTAGCAAATTAATACTAGGCTCAGTATTATCCTCATTAGGGGTGATATCACCCTAGGCTATTAAACCGATGTCTTACATCGAACTCAAGTTATGATACACAAAATAATAATGTATTACAATACCAAATCTTAAATGAATTAGCAGAGTAATTTAAAAATTGTAATCAATAGTTGAGTGTATGCCATAATCGGAAATGGTACGAGAACTATAAGTCATGTAATAAATAATCACTCACCTTACGTATACTGCTCGTAAATGAAGAGTTGGTAGACGATAGTATAACTTCAAGAAGAGCTAGGAGTGTGTCAAAGTCGAGCTGCTAGGCGTACATTAGTACGTGAGCAGCTTCGATCTTTAGACACGACGACGCCAATTCTTGAAGTTCACCGAGTATATAAGGTGAAATAATCAGCAATTTCTTTAAATTATTAAGCCTTTTACTTGTGATTTCCATAGTTTTTTGTACAATTTACTGTTTTTTAGTAATTCCTCATGTTGTCCATCTTCAACTATGCTACCTTCATTAAAAACCAAAATTCTATCCATATTCAACAAAGTTGATAATCTATGAGCTATAACTAATACAGTTTTATTTTGCATTAAGTAATATAGAGAATCTTGTATCAACTCCTCAGTCTCACTATCTAGACTACTTGTTGCTTCATCAAGAATTAATATTGGAGCATTCTTTAATATTGCCCGTGCTATTATTATTCTCTGCCTCTGACCACCTGACAAGTTATTGCCCCTTTCACCACATAAGCTTTGGTATCCTTCTGTTAGGCTCTCAATAAATTCATGTATATGAGCTAGTTTTGCTGCCTCTATTATCTCTTCTAAGCTAGCATCTTTTTTTCCATATCTAATATTATCCATGACTGTCCTATGAAATAGGATTGGTTCTTGCGGTATTATACTAATATTTTCTCGTAAAGAGTCTTGAGTTACATATCTAATATTTTGCCCATCAATTAGAATTTCTCCTTGGTCTATATCGTGCAACCGTGTAATAAGATTAATAAAAGTTGTTTTTCCTGAACCAGAAAACCCTACTAATCCGACCCTTTGTTGACTCAAAATTGTAACGGATTTATTCTCAAATAAATTATTATTATGGTAATATTTAAAACTAACATTTTTAAATATTATCTCACCTTTTGTAACCTTTAGAAGATGGGCATTCTCAATATCTTCTATAATATGAGGTTTCATTAATGATACACTTTGATTAAAAGAACCAAACTCTTCGAACATATCTCCTACTTCCTGCGTTAGATCCCAAATTTCACTACTAACCGTTATAGATAAAGTAAGTATCAACACGCAATCTCCTATAGTTATTTGCATTTGACTACGAAGTTGAGCTAGATAATAAACCATTATAAAAATCATTATAGAACAAGCTATGCCTAGTACAATACGTAGCTTAAACATAAAGAGTTGCATAATTTGTTCATTAACTACAGCATCATCTATCCTTACTTCTAGATTCTGACGTTCAAATTTATGAGAAGTAAACATCCGTATTGCACCAATATTTGCAATTGCATCAACAATACTGCCGGCAACTATTGATTTGCTTCGTGCATAATTTACTGAATATTTGTTTATTGTACTTGAACAGATAACACTAGTACCTACAAAAACACAAATATGTATAAGGAATATAGTAGCAAATATTTGATGTATCCAGTACATTGTTCCAAGAGCAAAAACAATTATAGCTAGTTTGTATAGAATTTTCTCTCCAAATAAAGACAAAACCATTTCAAAAGATCTAGCCCCTTCAGTAATACGATTGGTAATATGACCAGCAAGGTTTTCTTGAAAAAATCTATGATTATGGTACTGAGTGTAATTATACATTTCGTCTAATATCTGAGCTTTGATATATGGCATGGTTTTTAGATAAATATAATCATAAATTCGCCACATAGTATTTACACATACCCACCAAAATGCATATATTATTGCCCAAAACAACATGGAGGAAGGTAGGTCTTTAACTGTTTCATTAGAAAAAGACTCAATCAAATTTATAATTTTTTGTAGCAACACACTATCAATAGCTGGTATCATTCCCCGTATTATGCATAACACCCCTAAAATAGTTAGTTTAATTCTTCTTTTCTTTAAAAAATAGAAAAATAACCTTATTGCAGACTTTGAAAAATCAAAACCTTCTAACACAGCACACACCTCATTACAAAAAAAACTAATTAGACTAAATAACCTAAATTAATCTAACAACAAACTCTTGCCACCTTATTACTAAACTGTTATAAAAACGTACAGAATATCTGAAGTTGTTTAGAATGAAAGAAAAAAACGTACCTATTTTGAATACCCCAACTAAGAAAACTACAAGCTCATTAGATACTGATAATAATCCCTTTTTTAATGTTAGGTATATTTGTCAATCAACGACTCTAATTACTGAATCTATACAAAAAGGCTTTGATGTTGCACAGTTACCTAATGGAGATATTACAGTTACAGAAATTAAAACAGTAAATGTTCACTATCATTGGGATTCTTTTAAACAAAGATTTGTTAAAGTAAGCCAAAGTTAGCATTATACACTATAAATATATTATTTTTTTGCAAAATATACTTAGTGTATGTATAATATGTTATATAATTAAGTGAATCGATTGTGTAATTAATTTAATTTATGGTAATAATATGCTACTTAAGAACATAGTAACCTTCATTGCTGTTACTTTATATTTTAGTCTATCAATATGTTTTGCAACTACCATGCCAAGTAATAACAATCCAGCAGCATCATTAGAAGCATCAGCCCCTACTGCATCTGTTACAATACTAAATGCTTGGGCAAGACCTTCTGCTACTGTTAGCAAAAATAATAATTCTGCAATATATTTTGAGATTTTTAATGACTCTGACCTCGATTACAATTTGGTAAATGTTTCTTCAGATATAGCTAACAAGGTTGAATTACATAAAAGTTTTGTTGATGAAAAAGGGGTTAGTAAAATGGTAAAACTCGATAAGCTAGTCATCCCAGCTAAAAGTAGTGCTATTTTACAACCGGGTGGTATGCATATTATGCTCTTGGATCTAAGAACTATACTAAAAGTTGGTGATAACTTTGATTTATCCTTATATTTCGATAATGGTCTTCAGAAAGTTGTCCAAGTAGAAGTAAAAACAAAGTAGTTAGTCGTTCTTATAATGAATGGATATTTGCCTTATATGTCAGCTATCGTTAACTCTAGTATCGGTAGTCTAGATGTCATCCTATGCTGGCAAAGCTTTCCTTGTTTGTTGTTCCCATTCTTTAGATCATCCGAGTATACTCTTTTGCTCCTACGAATTGTTTTTTGAAAATATCATGGATTCGCATGCTCATCATTCATTTTCAAATCCAATTCTTCAAATCATTTGAGTATATACGTGAATCTCCTACAGTTTTGCGAAACTAATTATTTAAATTAACCTGAATTCGATGTAACAAGTTACATCGAATTCAGTATTATATATAGAAACAATCAGGTGTAGAACCGCTTCAATAGTGCATTTTTCCTTATAACAAAGCAAGTATCGATATAAGAATTAATAATTCTTATATCGAACTAAGGTTAAAGTAGAAGAATATATAAATATTTTAATGAGGCTGCCCTGCTAATTAAAGCTGCTAATTAAAGTTTTAGTACTTTTAATTTTTAACTATATCATTTATATTCGGTAATTTAAACATAGTATGTGTAATTATATATGACCATTATGTCTGATAATTGGATAAGAAAAATGTGTATAGAACACGATATGATTGCACCTTTTACTGATACGCAGGTTAGATTGAATAATTCAGAGAGAATTATTTCTTATGGTTTATCTTCATACGGTTATGATGCAAGAGTCTCGAAGGAATTTAAAATATTTACTAATATTAATTCGGCAATAGTTGATCCAAAAAATTTTGATGAATATAGTTTAGTAGACAGAGAGGTTGATGTTTGTATTATTCCGCCAAACAGTTTTGCCTTAGCAAGAACAATTGAGTATTTTAAAATTCCAAGAGATGTGCTAGTTATCTGTGTTGGTAAATCAACCTATGCAAGATGTGGTATAATTGTTAACGTAACGCCGTTAGAACCGGAATGGGAAGGGCATGTAACATTAGAGTTTTCCAATACTACCCCACTGCCAGCAAGAATTTATGCTAATGAAGGAGCATGTCAATTTTTGTTTTTAAAAGGTGATCAAACTTGTAATATATCTTATGCCGATCGTTATGGGAAATATATGAAACAAAAAGGTGTTACCCTTCCAATAACTTAAAATTTAAAATGTAAAGGACTATATTATTATGAAAGATACTAACCAAAAAGAAATGCCTCATATCGCTGTTAATGCACAATACATAAAGGATTTATCTTTTGAAAATCCAGACGCTCCGAGATCTTTAGTATCTTTGGAACGTAATCCACAAATTGACTTATTCTTAGACCTCAATATTTCTAATTTACCTGAAGAGAATTTTTATGAGGTAGAATTAAGTATAGAAGCTAAAGCAATGAGTGAAAAGCATAGACTATTTATAGTGGACTTAAAATATGCAGGGGTTTTTAATTTAATTAATATAGAGGAAGATCAACACCAAATAATACTAGCAATTCATTGTCCAGCAATGATTTTCCCATTTGCTAGAAAAATTATTGCTGATGTCACTCAGGATGGTGGTTTCCAACCATTGATGATTGACCCGATTGATTTTGGTGCTTTATATCATAAAAAAATGCAAGAAAATGATAATTAACCATTCACCTTACGTATAGCATTTAAAAATTGTAGAAAAGTACAAGACGTCTATTAGCAAGACCACATGAGTGTCGAGGCAATCCACATTCATTAGACCTCTTTCGAAACTCTACTTCTGCTGGCGATTTGTACGTCGATGCGGTACTCGAATCCTCACGTACATTAGAGTACGCTGCGGTTCGAGGTGAAGCGTCTCCTTCAAATCCCTCAGCATAAGCGAGTTTCGAAAGAGGTCTATTAGATCAACTATGTTCGCAATAAAAATTTAAATAAATTTGGTTTAAATTTTTATTGCTTCTGCAGAGCTAGTTAAATCACGTAACTTAGCGTTTGCAATCACAATGATTTTACGCATTAATGCTACCATCGCCACCATTTTCTTTTTTCCTCTATTGATCAATTTTTCATAAAATACCTTCAGTTCAGAGTTAGAGTTTCTAGCAGCCATAGCAGCTACAAACAACATAGGTCTAACAAAATTTCGACCATGACCTGTATGTCTATATCCGTTATATCTACCGCTATCATTAGATATTGGTGCAACACCTACTAATGATGCTATTTGTTTGCGGTTCAATGTACCAAGTTCAGGTAACAAAGCTATAAGCTCATTAGATACTACTGTGCCTATACCACTAATAGTTTGCAGAGTCTCTTTCTTAGCCTGCAAGAGTTTATCTTTTGCTATTAAGTCATCTATTTCTTTAGTAATAGATGCAATTTGTTCTTCTAGTACTTCGATTATTTTAACACAACTAGACTTAATTAAATCAGCTCTCGGGAACTGAAACCTATTTTTTTCTGCAATCAACATTTGTTTAAGATCATTCCTACGTCCTACTAATTCATACAAGTTTAAAGCTTGCTTAGATTGTACTTTAAATAACCCGAGTTGCCAATTAATTATACTGGCAAAAGCTATATTTAACGCTGGTTTCATGTGAGGCTCGATACTAAAACATTTTTAATACAAACATATTTCTAAAAAATATAGTTTTTATTAAGTGTTTTAATGTTACAAATTAACTTCAAATGTTCATAAAACCTAGCTCTGCTCTTATAAATTAATTGGCAACTCGGGTTAAATAGCTCTAATCTTTCTGATCGTTCAAAACCATAAAGTGCCAAAGCTTTAGCGTCAAGACTGTCAGTTTTAGCTGCATTACCAAAAGACCTAATAAAATTTTTAACTTTGCGAGTATTGGCTCTATGTACAGCAAAACCCTGATTTGCAAAGCGTTAGTAATAGTTCCATTTCATATCCACCAGTAGTTTCTAAAACAACCCCAGTTGCCAATTAATTTTGTATATCAAAAAGTTCTATAGGAAGCAAAGTTTTGATAGAAGGTTTGTTTTCTAGCAACTGATAATTGATTAGGCAGGATAGCATATGACTAAATGCATTTGTAACTGATCTATGTCTAGAATGCTCTAACTTATCAAGAAATTTAAGTTTGCCTATTACGGTTTCTATCAGAGTTCTTTTGAGCAACATAACCTTATCTATAATAGGGATTAATATATTTTTCATATTCTTTTTAACCCGAGTAATAAGTTGGATGCCTTTGTCATACAAATCATCAAATAATTCTTTAGATATATAACCGCGATCGCCAAAAACTTTGCCATATATACCAAATATCATTCCTTTAAGTCCTTTCCTATCATCCTTATTACCACTGCTGAAAGATACCTTTATCAGATTACCTTCGGAATCTATGATTAAATGTAACTTTAGTCCATAAAACCACCCCTTAGTGGTTTTTCCTCTTGCCGCTATTCCTTTAAAAACCTTATGTGAACTTATACGATAATTCTTACATACGGCTATACCTGTAGCATCTACAAAAGACAGACCTGTGCATTCAGCAAGCAAATGATTCAGTAATATTGCTAAATAAGGCATACTTCTACCTATCAATTTAGTAAAATGTTCATAACTAACAAGTTTAAAATCTTCTGTATAATTATGTAAGATTACTTGTTTGTAATAATGCTTAAAACAATCACAATATGAATCATAGTAACCAATTAATATGGTTAATACTTCGCTTATTGATAAATAATTACTTACACCAGGTTTAAATTTACTACTATTAATTGTAGGCAAATTATTTTCCAAATTCTTTATAAAATCGTCGACAAAACAGTAAATTGCGGTAAAATCTTTTTTCATAGGTTATTTTGTTATTGGTTGAAAAAGATAAAATAACCTATGTCCCTTTTAAAATCTACCTTTCATCTCTCCTATTTAATTGGCAACTGGGGTTTGTTAGGAACGCAGAAGGTAACTCACTCTTCATGATAGAATGTAAAAACTGGGGTGCAAGTTTTAATAAAGAAAAGAATAAAATGTTTAGGGACGGTGGACAACTTTTAAGTTATTTTAGGCAAGATAGAAAAGCAAAAGCTCTTTGTCTTTATGCTTCTAAGTTAGCGGGCAATAAAATTGTTTATACAAATGAAATAATAGATACGAGCAGTCTAAATGGTGAAAATGATATTGAGATTTTTAACTCTTGGGATAAGACATTTAATAAGAAAGGTATTTTTGAAAATAGTATAAATTGCTATGAGTTCAAAAATATTGGTCTTACATATGGTGATTTAGATGATTTAGAGTTTGCTGATGGTCAAACAATTTTTCATCAATTTGCAGAAATTTTAAGGAGGCATATTGTCTCGGATAAACCTAATGCTTTTAATAAAATATTCAATCTTTTTATTTGCAAAATACAAGATGAAGATACAAAATCAATAGATCTAAACATAGATTTAGATTTCCAATTTAAAGTAAATGATAATTTTGAAAGTTTATTTGATCGATTAAATAATCTTTATAAGAAAGGATTAAGTAATTATATCAACATTATTGTTCCAGATGTTAGTAGTGCAGAATTTGAGGCAGTGATTGAACATACTCAAAATGCAGAATTAAGAAAGACTTTTTATAAGCTAAGATATTACAGAAGCTCTCAAGAATTTGCGTTTAAAGACGTATATGACGAAGATACTTTTATAGATAATGCTGAAATTGTTAAGGAAGTTGTAAAACTACTACAAAAGTTTAAGATAAAATATTCAAAAAAACATCAATATCTGGGAGATTTCTTTGAATTATTACTTAATACTGGTTTTAAGCAAGAATCTGGACAATTTTTTACACCAATACCTCTGACAAGATTTATTTGTAAATCTCTACCTATTAAACAAATAATAGATAAAAAAATAGAGAGTGATATAGATTTCTTGCCTTATGTCCTAGACTACGCCTCTGGCTCTGGACACTTTATAACGGAAATAATGGATGAGATAGATATCTATGTAAATCAAATAAAAGACGCTGATATTAAAGCTGGCAGAAATGCGATTAATAACTTTAATAGTCAAAGTAAAAATCTAAAATGGGCAAAAAATTATGTTTATGCAATAGAAAAAGACTACCGTCTCGTAAAAATTTCTAAGGTCAGCTCCTTTTTAAATGGTGATGGAGATGCTAATGTAATTTGTGCTGATGGACTAGCTCCTTTTGATAACGATAAATACAAAGGGAAACTTTACAAAAAAGAAAAAGGAAAAGAAAATAATGTTTTTGATATAATTGTAGCAAATCCACCTTATTCAGTAAGTGGATTTAAAAATACTGTAAAGAACGGAAAAGATACTTTTGAATTGTTTAATTCTTTAACAGATAAATCATCAGAAATTGAATGCTTATTTATTGAAAGAACAAAACAGCTAATGAAAGATGGTGCTGTTGCAGGTATTGTTTTGCCAATTTCAATATTAACAAATGGTGGTATTTACGAAAAAGCAAGAGAAATTATTTTAGATAATTTCTCTACTAAGGCGATTGTTTCTACTGGTTCTAGTGCGTTCATGGCAACAGGAACAAAAACAATCATCTTATTTTTAGAAAAACGCCAATACTCTGAATTTATTCAAATAAAACATATCGTAAACAGATTTTTTACCAATTTTAATGATGTAATTTGTGGTGGAATTCACAACGTTTTTTCAACTTATGTAAGAAATACTTATGAAGATTTAACTTTTGAAGATTATGTAAGTATTTTACAAAATAAATCAACAAGGAATGAACAAGAAAGTGTATTAACTAAAGAGTACAATTCTCTTTCTTACAATGAGATTATTGAACTAGAAAAACAGAAACTGATTTATTTTATCACAACTTATTCTCAAAAAGTTGTTTTAGCTGATAGCGGTGAAAAAAATATTGAAAAAGAATTTTATGGATATGAATTTTCAAATCGGCGTGGAAGTGAGGGAATTTATATTTATAAAGATGAAGAAGGTAACTTAAATTCAAAACTCTATAATCCTGAATTCGAATATCTTGAAGACCCGAACAAGTTAAACAGCTATATTTTAAGGAATTATAAAAAAGATAGTAAAATTGAACAAAAAATTGCAGAAATTCAAATTTCCGATGATCATCCACTGAAAGAACATATACATTATGTTCGTCTTTCGCAGTTAATATCGTTTGATTTGAAAAAATTTGATAAGTCAATCAATCTAAACAAAAAGGATAATTTAAAAATTGAAAGTAAGTGGAAATTAGTGAAATTAGGAGAGGTATGTGAAGATATTATAAGCGGCTCAACACCTTCAAAACGCATTAGAGAATACTGGAATAGTAAAGATATTAATTGGGCAACAATTAAAGATTTTACAAGTTTGTATATTGAAAACACAATGCAACATATATCGAGAAAAGGATTAGATAAAGTTAGAATTGTACCAGTTAACAGTGTGTTACTTAGTTGTACAGGGACGATAGGTAAGGTTGCTATAAATAAAATTGCATTAACAACTAATCAGCAAATCAATAGTATTGTATGTAAAAATATTCTAAAACCTGAGTATCTTGGATATTTTTTTGAAAATAAAACTAATTCTTTAAGTGTTTTAACAGATAATGTTGGAGTAAAACACGTCAATACTCAAATGTTAAGAGATTTTTTAGTTCCTCTCCCCCCTATTGAAATCCAAGAAAAAATTATAGGAGAAATCACAGAAATTGAGAAAAAAGAAAGTGAAGCAAAGCAAAAAATTAATAAATTACAAGACAGAATTAACAAGCAAAACTTACGCTATGAGAAAAAAAATGGTACATTATGTTGAGTATAATTTACAAATGCCAAGAGGATAAAATTGCAAGCAATACCAGTTAATAGGACAGATTACTGTCAATTTCTAATAGTGAGTCAAAAGAATTATAGTTTGACCTACTATGCTGAACATGCCAAAAAATGTAGCCATGATGTTATTAATAGATTTTTAAAAAATGAAAAATATACACCTTCTTTGTTATGGGAACATATTAAGGATGATGTTATTTTATCGCCTAACGGATATACAATATTTGATGATACGGTGTTAAATAAAAGAAATACCAAGAAAATAGAAATTGCTAGATCACAGTACAGTGGGGCTACAGGTGGTATTACTACTGGTATAGGAGTAGTAAGTTTGGTATATTATAATCCGGATATTAATAAGTTTTGGGTAATAGATTACCGAATTTTTTCGCCCGAACATGATGGAGCGACAAAAGTAGAACACCTATTAAATATGTTAAATAATGCTGTGTATAGCAAAAAGATTCCTTTTCAAACTGTGCTTTTTGACACATGGTATGCTACGCATAAAATTATGCAACATGTTGATTCCTTGGGTAAATATTATTATGCTCCTATTAAAGCAAATAGAAACGTTACTAAAACTTCCTCTTCTAAGCCTTATAAAGCTGTTAGCAAGTTAACGTTTTCAGATGAGGAAATTAAGAGCGGAGTGGAGATTCATATAAAGGGCTTTGCAAAAGATAAGCATGTTAATTTGTTTAAACTTACTGTTTCTACCAACAGAGTTGATTATATTGTTACCAATAACAAAACTCAAAAATCTTCTAAAGCCGTACAAGATGAGTGTGGCTTTCGTTGGGTAATTGAGAGCATGCATAGAGAAATCAAGCAACTTACCGGTATAGAACGATGCCAATGCAGAAAACAACGCATCCAGCGTAATCACATTAGTTGTGCATTTTTAGTGTGGGCTTTTCTAAAAAGAACTGCACACAAAATAGGTAAGACGGTTTATCAAATAAAGTTAGGGCTTTTAGATCATTATATGCAACAGCAGTTACGTTCACCCTCTTTACGCTATTTAGAACCTTACATAGCGTAAGTTTTGCAAGATATTCGAATATCAAAAAAACACTGTAAGTGCTAAAGAAATCGCAATTAAAGATATTGCAAAAAGTTTATTTGCTGGAGGTGATATTCCAAGAGATAATTTTTCAAAATCGAAAACAGATGAATTTCAAATACCGATTTATTCCAATAATGTAACAAAAGCAATATATGGTTATACAAACATTGTCAAAGTTAACGAGCCGTGTGTTACAATAACTGCCCGTGGAACAATAGGTCATGTTGAATTTAGAAATGAAAAATTCTATCCGATAATTAGATTAATTGTATTAATACCAAAAATAGAAGTAGCAAATCCTCTGTATTTGAAATATATCCTAAGTAGAATAGGAATTAAAAATACTGGTTCAGTAATACCCCAATTAACCATACCTAAAATATCTGATGTAAAAGTCCAACTACCATTACTTAAAATCCAAGAAAAAATTGTAAAAGAAGTTGAAGAAATTGAACAAAAAACTGAACGAGCAAAACAATTTTTAATAAATGCAAAAGAAATGAAACAAGAAGTATTAAATAAACATTTGAAGTAACTAAATTAGACGGAAATACAACAATAAAAAATTTTTTATATTGACCTGCCTATAGATAATTATATAATCCACGCTTTCAATAAGTATAAAATTATAATGATTAAATTACAAAAAATATTATTTACAACTTATATATGTTTCTTAGTTTTTGTGAATGCTCAGGCAGATGAGATTACAGCTGATCAAAGATTTTTTTATATTGGTACTGAAGCTGGTATAGTAGAACCAGTAGTGAAAAAGTTCCGTCATAGTTCAGGTAGTGGTTTTACTTTAAAAAGGTCTAAGATGTATAGCGGTAAGATTGGTTACAACTTCTATCCGCAAATGGCAATTGAGCTTTCGGTAACACACCAACCAAAATACCGACTACATTATGTTTTACCACAAAAAGAACTAGCTCCCTCTCTAATTATACCACAAACTCCAGGGATCACTAAGGTAATTTCCAATATATATATGATTAATTTAGTATATGATCTCGATAAAGTGCAGGAAATAACTCCTTTTGTTATATTAGGTGCTGGGGTGGCACGGGTAAAAGTTAACTCTGCTTCTTCTCGTTGGGATTTAATGAATGTAGAGTATTTTAGAATTAAAACAACTCGTAGTAATTGTTTTGCTTGGCAAGTGGGTCTTGGATTTTCTAAGGAGTTATCTAGCAATTTTAGCATTGATGCAGCAGTAAAATTACAAGCTGCTCATTCAATAAAGATTAACTATGCTACTTTGGATATGAAAACCCAGCAATTTATACCAGCCACTCCTATTAAAAAGACCATAGGGGTTGGAGAATTTGGTATAGGGTTTACTTATAAGTTACCAATTTAATGCAAGAAGACTATTAGTGTATTGAATTTTTTAGTGTATACTAACCTGAATTCGATGTAACAAGTTACATCGAATTCAGTGTTATATATAGAAACAATCAGGTTTGAAACGGCTGCCCACCTGATCGTTAAAATATAACACTCCATTCAATATGTGATTTTAATAATTAAAATCACATATTGAATGATGAAAAAAGTTAAAATGCACTCGTAGAACCGCTTCAAGAGTACATTTTTCCTTATAACAAAGCAAGTATCGATATAAGAATTAATAATTCTTATATCGATACTTGAGGTTATACTAGTAAAAATTTAAAGAATTGACAACAAAATACGGTGTTATCCTTGTTTTGTTTTACGTTATGGAGAATATATGACCACTAATTTAGAACTCACCTCAGCACCTCATAATACATACGATGAAGTGCCTTACGAAAGTTATCCGTACGCCTTAACCAATCCATATCACCTACGGACGCTTGCTGTTTTATTTGGGATGAAACCAATAGCAATTGAAACTGCACGAGTTCTAGAGCTAGGATGTGCTGCAGGCGGGAATTTAATACCTCATGCTGTTAACTATCCTAAAGCACATTTTGTTGGAGTTGATCTATCTAAAGTGCAAATAGATGAGGCTAATAAACATAAAGAAGGATTAGCTCTTAAAAATATAGAATTCCGACATTGTTCTATTACAGATATTGATGAATCATTTGGTAAATTTGATTACATAATTACTCATGGAGTAATCTCTTGGGTACCAAAATTTGTTCAGGATAAGATTTTTGAAGTAAGTAGTAAAAATTTATCAGAGAATGGAATCGCGTATATTAGTTATAATACACTACCTGGTTGGAATATGGTTCGTACCATAAGAGATATGATGCTTTATCACTCAAATACATTTAATAACATTCAAGATAAAATTGCTCAATCTAGATTGTTACTTGAATTTGTTAAGGATAGCTTGGAAACTTCCGACTCTCCTTATGCTCAAGTGTTAAAATCTGAAGCCAGTTTGCTTGCCAAACAAAATGACCATTATTTGCGTCATGACCATCTAGAAGAAGATAATGTACAATATTATTTTCATGAATTTATGGATGAGGCTAAAAAAAATAATCTACAATATCTGTCTGATTGTAGTATAGCTAGCATGTATTTAGGAAATATGCCGGCAAAAGTGGTGGAAAAATTACAAGCGATAAATGATATTGTTAGAACCGAACAATATATGAATTTCATTACCAATCGTCGATTTAGATCAACCTTACTTTGCCATAATAGTGTTAAATTAAATAGATCTATCAATAATGAGGATATTAATAAATTTAATATGACATTTAATATAGTACCAGAAAAGCCTCTTGTTGATATAGATCTTAATTCACTTGAAACAGAGAAGTTTTTTTATAATGGTAATAAGGATAGTAGTTTATCAACATCTTCTCCTTATATGAAAGCAATACTCTATACTTTCTCTGAGAATATCAATAACCCAATGAGTTTTGATAAAATTGCCGTGAGTAGCAATAAAAAATTACATGGAACAAAATTGAATGAAATAAAGGCTGAGTTCTTAGCTAATGCCATGAAATTAGTATTGCAAGGATATATTAATATAACGTTACAGGTAACTCGAAAAGAAGTAGATCTTAATAAACCTAAAGCATCAAAGCTGATCGCATATCAGGTAGCTCATACACCCAATATGTGGGTAACAAACCAAAGACATGAGGTGGTAGCTATTAACCTTTTTGAAAAATTTGCTCTGCAATATATGGACGGTAAGCATGATAATAAGCAAATAATTGAATCTGTCATGCAGCATGTTAATTCTGGTGAGATGACATTAAGCCGTGACGGTAAAAAAATAGATAATATTGATGAAGTCCGTAAAGAATTAGAAACATTCTTGCAACCTACACTAACTAGATTCGTGACTAATGCTCTGCTGATTTAAAGATAAGATATACTCAAGGAAAAATGCATTCTTAAAGCGGCTAACGCGAATGCATTTTAAACCTTTCTAAAGCTAAAAACATGATTTTAAAAGATTAAAATCATGTTTTTAGCAAAATATTAATTTAACAATCAGATGCAGAGTCGTCTCAAATCTGATTGTTTCGATATGACAAGCTTCATGGATTGCCACGCTTACGTACGTTCGCTTGCTAATAGACATATACGTCTATTAGCAAGGAGACCGTAGGCAATCTATAATTTCACCGAATTTGGGATAAGAATTTGTCAATTCTTATCCCAAATTCGCGTAAATCATAGCAACATCCTCAAATGATTTGGAAAATTGGATTTGAAAATGAGAAGTGGGCATGCTAGGCGACATAAGGTACATGAACACGCGAATCCTTGATATTTTCAAAAAACAATTCTTCCAAGCAGAAGAGTACACTCCCTATTAAAGAGAATCTATCCTAAAGTTTTCTGATAATCGACCTCTTCCTGGTCCAATTTAGCTGCAAGTTTACGCATCCTATTCATGTAAAAGCCTGTTCCTGCTGGCACTAATCTACCAACTATGACATTTTCTTTCAACCCACGCAATTTATCAATTTTCCCAGCTATAGCAGACTCCGTTAGAACTCTTGTTGTTTCTTGGAAAGAAGCAGCAGAAATAAATGATCTAGTTTGCAGCGATGCCTTAGTAATACCTTGTAGGATTGGTTGGGCTTCAGCCGGTCTTAAACCATTATCTATAGCTTTTTTATTAATTTCGGCAAATTCACGATAATCTATCTTCTCATCAACCATTAATGTCGTATCCCCAGAATGGGTTACTTCTACTTTTTGTAACATTTGACGAATTATTACCTCAATGTGCTTATCGTCAATTTTTACGCCCTGTAAACGGTAAACCGCTTGGATTTCTCCTACCATGTAGCTTGTAAGAGCTTCCACTCCCATTACCTTTAAAATATCCTGTAGAACTGGATTGCCATCAATTAACATATCGCCTTTTTTTACAAAATCACCTTCATTAACAACAACATGTTTGCCCTTTGGTACCATATACTCAATTGGTGTAGTGTTATCACTTGGCTGAATAACAATACGCCTTTTTGACTTATAGTCTTTGCCAAATTCAACTCTACCATCTACTTCTGCAATAACAGCATGATCTTTTGGACGTCTAGCCTCAACAAGTTCAGCTACTCGTGGAAGACCACCAGTAATATCTTTTGTTTTGGTTGATTCCTTTGGAATACGTGATAAAATATCACCTACTGACACCTTAGCACCATCTTCAACATTTAAAATAGCATTCACTGGCATGTAATATCTAGCCTCCAAACCATTGGATAGCATAATAGTTTCTCCATTCTCATCAACTAATTGAATACGAGGACGTAACTCTGCTCCGCGTGAATATTGTTTTGATTCAATTATAACTTTGCTAGAAATACCAGTTGCTTCATCAGTGATATCACGAATTGACACTCCTTCTACCATATCCTTGAATACAACCTTTCCAGATTTCTCGGTAATAATCGGAATAGTGTACGGATCCCTCTCTACTAATTTTTGTCCTTTTTTTACCTTATCTGAATCATCGGCTATTAATCTTGAACCATACGCTACTTTATGCCTTGCTTTCTCATTATTATTAGCATCCAATAATAATAACTCACATGAACGACCCATTACGATCTTACGTCCCTCAGAATCAACAACCACATTACGACCTAAAATCTTCACTTTTGCATCATGAGAGGCTTCTATTGAAGATATTTCAACACCTTTCGTTGCAGCTCCTCCAATATGGAAAGTTCTCATGGTCAGCTGAGTACCTGGCTCACCAATTGACTGGGCAGCAATCACTCCTATTGCTTCTCCAACTGATACTAAAGAACCAGTGGCTAGATCTCTACCATAACATCTTACACATATTCCATCAACAACCTCACATGTTAGAACAGATCTTACCATTACCACATCCAAACCAGAAGATTCGATTTCTTCTAATTTTGCTTCATTAATTAATTCACCGGCTGATAGTAATAATGCATTAGTAACTGGGTGATATACGTTAATCGCAACTGTTCTGCCTAAAATTTGCTCTGCGAGCGATACAATAACTTCACCACCATCGATAATACTTCTGACTTCTATGCCTTTTGTAGTTTTACAATCTTCATCAGTAATTATACAATCTTGAGCAACATCAACTAATCTACGGGTTAAATACCCAGAATTAGCTGTTTTCAACGCTGTATCTGCAAGACCTTTACGTGCACCATGTGTAGAATTAAAATATTCAAGAACAGTAAGACCTTCTCGAAAATTAGAAATAATCGGGGTTTCAATAATCTCACTTGATGGTTTAGCCATCAAACCACGCATACCAGCTAATTGCTTAATCTGTGCTGCTGATCCCCTTGCTCCCGAAGTAGCCATCATATATATCGAATTTACTTTCTGATGATTAGGCTTATTATTAACAGGTATCATAGCAATTTCTTTCATCATGTCATTTGCTACTTTATCCGTACATTTAGACCAAGCATCAATCACTTTATTGTATTTTTCACCGTAAGTAATTAGACCATCAGAATATTGTTGTTCAAATTCTTTTACCTCAGTCAATGTTGAATTAATATGGCTATCTTTTGATTTTGGTACAACCATGTCGTCCATACCAAAAGAAATGCCTGAGGAACAAGCATATTTAAATCCAAGTTTCATTAGTTGATCAGCAAAGATCACTGTAGCCTTTTGTCCACAGTGGCGATATACCAAATCAATAACCGCAGATATATCCTTTTTAGTCATGGATTTATTTACAAACTTAAATCCAACATTATGATTACGTGGTAATAATTCTCCTATAATTAACCTACCAAAGCTAGTATCCACTATAGTTGATACAACCTCCCCTTCAATATTAAGCACATCGCGACGAAATTTTATCTTTGAGTGAATAGTTATTACCTTATTATACAAAGCATGTTCAATCTCCGACATGCTAGCAAAACTCATCCCTTCACCAGGTTCATTGTCAAAAACCATTGTTAAATAATAAAGACCTAGTACTATGTCCTTATCAGGGACGATAATCGGACGACCATTTGCCGGACTCAATATGTTGTTTGTTGACATCATAAGTACTCTTGCCTCAAGCTGAGCTTCAATTGAAAGAGGGATATGCACTGCCATCTGATCACCATCAAAATCAGCATTGAACGCAGCACAGACTAAAGGATGTAGCTGGATAGCTTTCCCTTCTATCAGTAAAGGTTCAAAAGCTTGGATACCTAAACGATGCAAAGTTGGTGCTCTATTCAACAACACTGGATGTTCACGTATAACTTCTTCTAAAATATCCCATACTTCTGATTTCTCAGCTTCAACCATTTTCTTAGCGGCTTTTATAGTGGTAGCAATTCCATATAATTCAAGCTTTGAATAAATAAATGGCTTGAATAATTCCAACGCCATCGTCTTTGGTAAACCACATTGATGCAACTTAAGTTCTGGTCCCACAACGATAACAGAACGACCAGAATAATCCACTCGTTTACCAAGCAAATTCTGACGAAAACGACCTTGTTTACCTTTTAGCATATCACTAAGTGACTTAAATGGACGTTTATTAGTATTTTTCACTACTTTACCACGACGACCATTATCAAATAATGCATCGACCGATTCTTGTAACATCCTTTTTTCATTTCTGATGATAATATCCGGTGCTTTTAGTTCAAGTAGTCTCTTTAATCTATTATTTCTATTAATAACCCTTCTATAAAGTTCGTTAAGATCAGAAGTTGCAAACCTTCCTCCATCAAGCATAACTAATGGTCTAATTTCAGGTGGGATAACTGGCAGAACAGTCATAATCATCCATTCTGGCTTATTCTCAGATTCAAGAAAATCTTCAACTAACTTAAGTCTTTTAACAATCTTCTTCTTTTTAACTTCTGAAGATGTATTTAATAAATCTTCTTGCAAACTCTTCTTTAATTCAGGTAAATCAAGTTCTGTAAGCATCTGCTGAATAACTTCAGCCCCAATAGAAGCAGTAAAACTATCTTCTCCGTACTCATCTTGTGCCTTTTGCAAACTGTCTTCTGATAAAAGGTCACCCTTTTGCAGAGCAGATAACCCAGGATCAACAACAACATAACTTTCAAAATATAGAACTTTTTCTAGATCCTTCATAGTCATATCTAGCAATGTACTAATCCTTGATGGTAAAGATTTCAAGAACCATATATGGGCAACTGGTGCTGCTAGCTCAATATGCCCCATTCTTTCTCTTCGGACTCTAGATGTAGTAACTTCAACACCACACTTCTCACAAGTGATACCACGATATTTCATACGTTTATATTTACCACAAAGACACTCATAGTCCTTCACGGGTCCAAAAATTCTAGCACAAAATAATCCTTCTTTCTCTGGCTTGAAAGTACGGTAATTTATTGTCTCAGGTTTCATTACCTCACCAAAAGACCATGAACGCACTTGATCAGGACTAGCAATATTAATTCTTATTTGATCAAATTGCTGAGTACTGCTTAATTGTCCGTAAAAATTTGTCATCCCTGTTGTCATAAAGATTCTTCCTTAAAAAATTTTTCAGATATAGTTTAGTAAAAAGCCTCTTGGACCTTCTGTAGCAATTGCAAAAAATATCTTTAATCTGTGGTAGTATCCTCAAGCTTTACATTTAAGCACAAAGACCTGAACTCTTTGATCATCACGTTAAACGACTCAGGAATACCCGATTCAAAATTGTTATCACCTCGAACAATAGATTCATAAATTTTAATTCTACCAACCACATCGTCCGATTTTACAGTTAACATTTCTTGTAACGTATAAGCAGCACCATAAGCCTGCAGTGCCCAACACTCCATCTCACCGAATCTTTGACCTCCAAAATGCGACTTACCACCTAATGGTTGCTGAGTTACCAAACTATAAGGACCGATAGAACGAGCATGGATTTTATCATCGGCCAAATGATGTAATTTTAGGAAATATTTATAGCCAACTGTAACGGCACGATCAAAATACTCTCCTGTTCTACCATCAATCAACCTAATTTGACCTGATGGGTCTTGATCTGCAAGGACTAGCATTTCTTTTACATTCTCAACCTTTGCACCGTCAAAAACTGGGGTTGAAAAATATACCCCCTTATCGATATTATTACAAAACTCAATAATCTCTTGATTGGACATTTTCTTTATATTTTTTGTCGTTGAGTTATGCCCATATACCTCGGAAATAAAAGATTTAAGCTCTTCTACATCAATTTTTTTGTTATGAACTTGATCCAACATAGAAGATATTTTTTTACCAAGATTTACTGCCGCCCAACCAAGATGAGTCTCTAAAATCTGCCCAACATTCATACGTGAAGGTAAGCCAAGTGGGTTAAGAACGATATCAACTACTGTACCATCTTCTAAAAATGGCATATCTTCTTCTGGCATAATACGAGAGATAACACCCTTATTCCCGTGTCTTCCGGCCATTTTATCTCCAGGTTGTAACTTATGTTTAGTAGCAATGAATACTTTTACAACTTTAAGAGCCCCTTGTGGTAAGTCATCACCACTTTGTAATTTCTCTACTTTGCTAGTAAAACGCTTATTAAGCTTGTCTTGCTTTTCATCATAATGACGTTTAATTTGCTCAATTTCATTCATTACATTAGCATCTTCAACAATCAGTTGCCAAAATTGTCCTTTTGATAATGACTTAAGGGTTTGATCACTAATCAATTGACCGGATTTTACGGATTTAGGACCACTAACAATTATTTGTCCTGTTAAAATCTTTTCTAAACGCATAAAAACAAAATGCTCTATGATTCGAAGTTCATCATCCCTATCTTTTGATAATTTTTCAATTTGTTGCTTTTCAATAGCTATAGCACGCTCATCTTTTTCTATTCCCCTACGAGAAAACACTCGTACTTCTACCACTGTACCAGTGATCCCAGTAGGAACACGTAAAGATGAATCCCGAACATCTGAAGCTTTTTCTCCAAAAATAGCTCTGAGTAATTTCTCTTCTGGAGTCATAGGTGACTCACTTTTAGGGGTAACCTTACCCACCAAGATATCGCCTGGTTTTATTTCTGCACCAACATATACTATACCTACTTCGTCAAGATGGCGTAAACTTTCATCACTAACATTTGGAATATCGCGAGTAATTTCTTCGGGACCAAGTCTTGTATCTCTAGCAATTATTTCAAATTCTTCAATATGAATTGAGGTATAAATATCATCTTTTACAATACGTTCTGATATTAAAATCGAATCTTCAAAATTATAACCATTCCATGGTAAAAAAGCTACCAGCACATTTCTACCAAGAGCTATTTCACCATTATCTGTACTTGGTCCATCAGCAATTACTTCACCTTTTTTTACATAATCACCAACGTTAATCAACGGCTTTTGATTAATACAAGTATTATGGTTAGATCTTTGAAATTTTAATAAATTATAAATGTCCACACTAGGTGATCCATCTGTTTTCTGCTCCTTAGTCCTTACAACTATTCTAGTTGAATCAACTTGCTCTACTATTCCATCATGCAAGGCTACAACTGAAACCCCAGAATCTTGTGCAACAATTCCTTCAATACCAGTACCAACTAAAGGAGCATCACTTCTAATAAGCGGGACAGCCTGACGTTGCATGTTTGACCCCATCAAGGCTCTATTAGCATCGTCATTTTCTAAAAATGGAATAAGTGATGCAGCAACGGAAACAACCTGCATCGGGGTAACGTCAATGTAATCTACTTCTAGAGGGGTAACCATAACAAAATTACCACCTTCCGTTCGACAGTTAATTAATTCTTCTTGTAACAAACCTTTTTGATCGACAACTGCATTAGCTTGAGCAATTTTATATTTTCCTTCTTCAATAGCTGACAAGTAAACAACTTCGTCAGTTACATGACAATCCACGACTTTTCGATAAGGTGTTTCAATGAAGCCATGCTTATTAACTCTAGCATAAGTAGCCATGGAATTAATCAAACCTATGTTCTGTCCTTCTGGTGTTTCAATTGGACAAATCCTCCCGTAATGAGTAGGGTGGACGTCCCTCACTTCAAACCCTGCTCTCTCCCTGTTAATTCCACCAGGTCCTAAAGCTGATAATCTTCTTTTATGAGTTATTTCTGATAATGGATTAGTTTGATCCATAAATTGAGAAAGTTGTGAAGTACTAAAAAATTCTTTTACTACAGAAACCAAAACTTTTGAATTTACTAAATCATGAGGCATAACGGCATCAAGATCAACCACCGACATTCTTTCAAGTACTGATTTCTCTATACGAACAAGACCAATTCTGAACTGATTCTCAATTAGTTCACCAACTGACCTAACTCTTCTGTTACCAAGGTGATCAATATCATCTATCGAACCTTTACCATCTTTTAGCTCTACTAAAACTTTAAGAATATTTTTAATATCTTCAATAGTTAAAATAGCTGTAGATTCTGGTATATTAAGTTCCAATCTTGCATTCATTTTAATACGACCAACTTCTGAAAGATCATATCTTTCATGGTCAAAGAACAAGTTGTTAAATAATGTTTTAGCAGCTTCAATATTAGCTGGTTCTCCTGGTCTTAATACCCTAAATATGTCTATCAATGCTGATTCATAATTTTGATTTTTATCAGCAAATAAGGTATTCCTTATGTAAGGACTTGATTGTGGATTTATAGCAAGTACATCGACAGACGGAATTTCAAGAGTCATAATAGAGTCCAGCATATCCATTGTGATCATTTCACCAATTTCGGCTAGTACCTCACCATTATCCGGATTAACAAGATCTTGTGCTAAATATTTGCCTACTAAATATTCACGTTCTACCAAAATATTTTTCACTCCATCTTTAGCAAATTTTTTAGCCAAACGAGGAGTAATCTTCTGACCAAATGCAAGTATCACATTGCCGGTATCCGCATCCACTAAGTCATTAACTAGCCTATGAGCAGTTATAGACTCAGGTATAAACTTTGTTGCCCAGCTTGCATTTTTGGTAAAACATGTTACCGTATCATAATAGAATTTTATAATTTCATTGGTAGACATTCCAATGGCTCTAAGAAGAGTAGTAGCATAAAGCTTTCTTTTCCTATCTATTCTAAAGTAAACAATATCTTTAGCATCAAATTCAAAATCTAGCCATGATCCTCTATAAGGTATAACTCTAGCAGAATATAGAAACTTCCCTGAAGAATGAATTTTCCCATCATCATGATAGAAAAATACGCCAGGTGACCTATGCATCTGTGATACCACCACTCTTTCTGTACCATTAATAATAAAAGTACCATTCTTTGTCATTAGGGGAATATCCCCCATATAAACTTCTTGTTCTTTAATACCTTTGATTTCTCTTGCTCCAGTGTCTTCATCAATATCCCAAATACTTAATCGCAATGTGACTTTAAGAGGAGCAGCATAACTAAGACCTCTTTGAGTACACTCTTCGACATCATATTTAGGATTATCAAATTCATATTTAGCAAATTCTAAATATGCAATATTAGAGGGGTCGTGAATCGGAAAAATTGAACTTAATACTGATTGTAATCCTCTGTTTTCTCGCTCAGAATCTTTAACTCCTAATTGTAAAAAACCTTTTTCATAAGAATTTTTCTGAACCTCTATCAAATTTGGTATAGACGCTACCAAATTTATGTGACCAAAATTTTTTCTTACGCGTTTGCCAATTGATAAGGATTGCGTTGTCATATAATCTCCCGATTAATGCTTTTAATAATTTTTTATTTTGAAACCAAGTAAAAATCTACTTCAAACTTGGAATCTCACATATTACAATAGTCTCAATGTCCCCCTACGAAAGTAGCAAGGTCTAGAAGGCTACTTTTTTAGATTCCACTACCTACGCTGAGATAATATAGAGTTTGCTTATCCGTGTATCATAGCTCGGATAACATCAACCCTAATAAAGATAACATTAAATTTGCTACTAACTTGTTACATCAAATTCAGATTATTTAATTCAAAATTAAACTTTAATTACCAATTTCTTTACCTTAACATAAACTAAATTGTTATACTCGAATGATCTGAAGAATGGGGACAACAAACAAAGGGTGAGCAAACGCAACGTAGTAAACCGTTGTTCGTACGCGAAATCCCCGCAAGTATTTGCGAAAACAATTCTTCAAAGCAGAAGAGTATACCTTAAATTTCTTTTTTAGTATTCTATATAAACTCCAAATAAAGATAAAAATCTAAAAAAACTCGATTTAAAAATATTACTTGAATGATTTAAAGAATTAGAGCATAAAACAAGAGGGGAGCATAGCATATGTACATTAGGAATAAAAACATGCGAATACTCTGTAATTTTGCGAAACCAATTCGTTAAATTATTCAAATATAATAGGAGTGTACTTAAATGATTTGAAGAATGGGGACAATAAACAAGGGCTAAGCGAACTAGGCGTACATCTAGTACGTAAATACACAAATACCCGAAATTTTGCCACACCAATTCTTTAAAGTAGAAAAATATACTAAAATGTACAAATCTGTTTCTTATCTTCATCTGATTCAGAATTTTGGATAAATAAATACAAAGACCTATTAAAGCAAAAGAACTTTGTCTTATAAGTTTTTGTACAAAATGTAATAGTTTATACGGGTATGATAACATATTTAGCAACATAACTCGTAAACCAAATAGAATATCACACAACAAGTTCATTTCCATTATTAACAATACAAACCTAGATTTAGTCCCAAAATGTTTCTACCAATCTATGTATATTCTAAATCTTGCGGTATACTCGAATGTGACTCCAAATTGGATTTGAAAATGAGGGGCGAGTCAATGGAGCGTACATAAGGTACGTGAGTACAAGAGTCCCTGATATTTTCAAAAAATAATTCGGAGTCACATTCAAGTATACATATATTTATTATTGTTTTGCTTTATAAAGAAAGGCTATCACAAAACTACTACATGGGTATAACTTAAGCAGCCTAAGTATACTCTTCTGCTTTGAAAAATTGTTTTTTAAAATATCAGGGACTCGTGTACTCACGTACCTTATGTACGCTCCATTGACTCGCCCCTCATTTTCAAATCCAATTCTCCAAATCATTCGAGTATATCATCCCTGTGACGGTTAATGTCATTCCTGCCTACACGGGAATGACATCTTTTTTGTTAAAATACTGCTCAACAATAACAACCCTGTGCTTAAGTTAATACCCATAAATGGGGATTCTCATACTTACAAATGTACGCTTAATCTTTTACCCCTTTGTCCCTATTCTTTAATCACTATACTCTATAATTAACTTAGAAAGTTATCCTAACAACCTTCACAGAGCCTAATTAATATGAGCTTACACAAACAAGTTTTTAATACACCCCCAAAATAAACTCTAGGTTTTCCCGCCCGATGGTATACTCAATTACTTTAATTCAATTTTTGCTCCAGCTGCTTCTAATTTTGCTTTAAAACTTTCAGCATCTTCTTTATTTACACCGGATTTAATAGTTTTTGGGGCAGCATCTACTAACTCTTTAGCCTCTTTTAAGCCAAGACCAGTAAGTTCTCTAGTTACCTTAATTACTTCTATTTTTTTATCACCACTACTGACTAAAACAACTTCAAACGCTGTCTTTTCAGCTACTGCTTCTGATGCTACAGGACCCGCCACCTGTGCTACAGGAGCTGCAGCTGTTACACCCCATTTTTCTTCTAGCATTTTTGCAAGCTCTGCTGCTTGAATTACTGTAAGTGTTGACAATTGATCTACAATTTTTACTAGGTCTGTCATAATTTTCTTCCTTTTAAAACTTTTTTATTAAATTATTCTTTATTTGCATAAGCTTGAAAAACTCTAGCAAGCTTGGCTGCAGGAGCTTGCACCACACCAGCAATTTTAGTTGCAGGAGCTTGTACCACACCAATAATTTTGCCTCTAAGCTCATTTAATGAAGGCAATTTTGCAAGTTGCTGTACAAAATTCGCATCTAATACTTGATTATTTACTAAACCACCAACTATTTTCAAACATTCATTAGTTTTAGCAAATTCTACAACAACTTTCGCAGCTTCAACAGGGTCTTCAGAATATGCAAAGGCTGTCGGACCAACAAGCAAATGTACAATATCACCAATACCAGCCTTATTTGCTGCTATTTTTGACAAAGTATTTTTAACTACTTTGAACCCCGCATTTTTTGCTTTAAGAGACCTACGTAGTAGAGTTACTTGACTAACAGTAAGCCCATGATAATGAGTAATTATCACGGAATTTGACCGTTTATACACCTCTTCAAGTTCTACGACAAATTCATGTTTCTTTGATCTTAACACCTTAACTCTCCTTGTCGTATTTTACGATATACTTGCTAAATCTATTTTTACTGATGGACTCATAGTAGAAGATAGATATATTGCTTTTAAATAATTTCCTTTAGCACCAGAAGGCTTTGCTTTAACTACAGCAGATATTAAAGTTGATGCATTATCTAGCAAATCTTGTTTGGAAAATGATAATTTACCAATTCCAGCATGAATAATACCTGCCTTTTCAACCCTATACTCTACTTGACCACTTTTGGCATTTTTAATTGCCGTTACGATATCGGTAGTTACAGTCCCCAGTTTTGGATTTGGCATTAAGCCCTTTGGTCCCAAAATTCTTGCCACTGCACCTATTGCTGGCATCATATTTGGTGTTGCAATACAAACGTCAAAATTAATTTTTCCTGCTTTAATATCATCGATAATTTCTGTAGAACCAGCAATATCTGCTCCAGCTTCTTTAGCTTCTTCTATCTTTTCATCCTTACAAATCACTGCAACTCTACTAACTTTACCCGTACCAGCTGGTAATGCGACAACACCACGCACCATTTGATCCGAGTGCTTAGGATCTACCCCTAATTTCATCACCATTTCCAAAGTAGAGTCAAATTTAGTATAAGACACAGACTTGAGTAGCTCTATTCCTTCTGCTAAAGTGCGATTGCCAACTAGAGCTACTTTTTTTCTTGCTTCTCTAATCTTTTTGCCACCAACTAATTTTTTATCAACTAACATACATTAATCTCCTACCACTTCAAGACCCATAGATTCAGCAGTACCACGAATAATTTTAGCGGCAGCTATTAAATTATCAGTATTAAGATCTACCATTTTAATTTTTGCAATTTCAATGCAATCTGACATGGTAACCTTACCAACAAATGCTTCTTTTTTAGTAGCACTGGAACCTTTAGGAATTTTAGCAAATTGTTTTAAGTAATACGATGCTGGAGAAGTCTTAGTTACAAAAGTAAAACTATTATCTTCATAAGCAGTAATCACGACTGGGATAGGAGTCCCTGGTTCAATAGCTATCGTCGCAGCGTTAAACGCCTTACAAAACTCCATAATATTAAGTTTCTTCTGACCAAGTGCAGGACCAATAGGTGGGGATGGATTAGCCTTACCTGCTGGCACAGTTAACTTAATATAAGCGGTTATTTTTTTTGCCATTATAATCTTATCCTTACTTATTTAATTAATAGCTTTATTCACGTGAGCCTTGTCAATACACTCTCGTTCCTAGCTAAAAGCATTGCCCGCATGAATCACTAGTATGTCATTCCCGCTTCGGTAAGGAATCCATAATATCTAATAGCCTTTGCAGGCTATTTTTTGGATTCCCGCTTTTAGCTAGGAATGATATCGTTTTTGACCTTGTAAGTACCATACTAACGTTACCGTTTTTGATCCACGCTAGCAAAGCATTCCCACGTAGGCAAGAATCTAAAAAAGCAGCCTAAAAGACTATTAGACCCCAGCTTACGTTAGGATTACATCACACGGTAATATTATATCGAATTCAGCTTAACCTCAGTTCGATAACAAATTAATACTAGGCTTAGTATCATCCCTATTAGTGCTAATGTCACCCCGCGTAGACAGAGGTCTAAACAACCTAGAAGGCTCTTTTTAGATACCAGCTTACGCTGGGATGACATAGAGTTTGCTTAAGTTGACACTCATGCACCTTTAGCTAGGATGCTAGAGACAATAAGCTGCATACTCTTCTGCTCCTACGAATTGTTTTTTGAAAATATCATGGATTCGCATGCGTAACTATACTATATGTACGCTACGCCTGCTCACCATTCATTTTCAAATCCAATTCGTAGGATCATTTGAGTACACACCCTACCCTAAACAAACCCTAATTATTTTTCTTAACCTGCGTAAAATTTAGTTCTATAGGAGTTGCTTTACCAAAAATAGATATAGACACACGCAATCTATTTTTGTCATAATCAATTTCTTCTATAACCCCTGTAAAAGTCTCAAACGGACCGTCAGTAACAATTACTGCCTCACCAATTTCATATAATTTCGAAACCCTAGCATCTTTGGTTTCAGCTTCCAGTTTACTAAAAATATTTTGTATTTCTTTTTCGCTAAGGGCTTGTGGTGTACTTTTACCACCTAAAAAACCTGTAACCTTAGTTACACTTTTTACCAAATGCCAAGAATCATCTGTCATATTCATTTTAATCAGAATATAACCAGGCATAAATTTCTTTTCTGTCTTAACGTTTTTACCACGTTTAACTTCAGGTACTTCAATAACCGGAACAACGATATCCTCAAAAAACTCCGACATACCCTGTTTAGCAATTTGATCGAGAATCATTTGCTTTACACGCTTTTCTGAGCCTGATAATGTATGAATAACGTACCACTGCACCACAATTTTTCCCTAAACCTATTCTTTACTTCCCAATATTAAGTAAAACTTGCATTATGCTATGTATACCGTAGTCTAACACCAAACAAATTATACTAAAAATAAATACAGCCACCACTACTATAAGAGTTGAAGTTATCAACTCTTTCTTACCAAGCCAAACAATTTTATAAACTTCTTGCTTTACTTGCTCGTAAAATTTGTAGACTCTATTTTCCTTTAACATATTATACGAACTCATTATAGTTGGCAGGAGCGACAGGAATCGAACCCGCAACCTTCGGTTTTGGAGACCGACGCTCTACCAATTGAGCTACACTCCTATCATATTTTTATCAAAAAGTCAAGTGTTTTAATTTCAATAAAATTCTTACTTATTCGAATGATGCCATTAGCCAAGGCAATTTAAAAGTCACTTCTCATTTTTGATGTCATATATAATATCATATTATACATGATACACTAATTGATAACTGCTTTTCGGCTTATCTCATGACCATTTGTTATCTGTATAGTATCCTTCATCGTTGCCTAAAAAATCCATTTTTCCTCATCTCCTTATTATTCACAAAAAATAACATTATAGCATATTATATGTAATACACTAATAGCTATCTTAATAATTTTTTTTATTTCTTAGCTTTAATAGTTTCGGCCACCTGTAATGGTACTTGCTCATAATGAGAAAAAACCATACTATATTGAGATCTACCTTGTGATAAAGATCTCAAAGTACTAACATACCCAAACATCTCGACCAATGGCACATTTGCAGTTATAACTTGTGCATTACCTCTTGGATCCATACTTTGCATTTGCCCTCTACGACTGTTTAGATCACCAATAATATCCCCCATATACTCATTAGGAGTAATTACTTCAACCTTCATAATTGGTTCAAGTAATTTTGGATTACCTTTTGGCATACCTTCTCTAAAAGCAGCTTTTGCAGCAATCTCAAATGCAAGTACACTTGAATCTACATCGTGGAACGCTCCATCTATCAAGGTTGCTTTAAAATCAATCATTGGATAGCCGGCAACTACACCTGTATCTTTTATATTATTTAGACCCTTTTCAACACCAGGAATAAATTCTTTGGGTATAGATCCTCCAACAATTTTGCTTTCAAAAGCAAATCCTGTTCCAGCTTCTTGAGGTTCAAATATTATTTTAACCCGTGCAAATTGCCCAGCTCCACCAGATTGCTTTTTATGAGTATAATCAATTTCACAAAGCTTGGTAATTGTTTCTCGATAGGCTACTTGTGGTGCTCCAATGTTAGCCTCAACTTTAAACTCACGTTTCATACGATCAACCATAATCTCTAGATGCAGTTCACCCATACCTTTAATAACAGTTTGACCGCTTTCCTGATCAGTTGATACTCTAAAAGATGGATCTTCAGCAGCTAACCTAGACAATGCCATTCCCATTTTTTCTTGATCAGCAGTTGATTTTGGCTCTACAGCTAATTCAATAACCGGTTCAGGAAATTCCATTCTCTCCAAAATAACCTGCTTATCCGGATCACACAAAGTATCACCAGTAGTGGTATTTTTAAGACCAGCTAGAGCAACAATATCTCCTGCAAAAGCTTCTTTAATATCTTCTCTTTCATTAGCATGCATAAGAAGCATCCTACCTACTCGTTCTTTTTGGTCTTTTACCGTATTAATGACAGTAGCACCTGAACTAATCTTACCAGAGTAAATCCTGATAAATGTAAGAGATCCCACAAATGGATCGGTCATTACCTTAAAAGCTAAAGCAGAGAAAGGTTCAGATGCTGATATTTTAAAATCTTTTTCTTCTCCAAAATTAATATCTATTCCCTTGACTATTCCAATATCGATTGGTGAAGGTAAGTAGTCAACAACCGCATCTAGCAAAGGTTGCACACCTTTATTTTTAAAGGCACTACCACATAACACAGGAAAAAAGACTCGGTCAATCGTTCCTTTCCTTATTACTACTTGAATTTCTTCCTCAGTAAATTCTTCACCTAATAAATATTTCTCCATCAAATGATCATCAGCCTCAGCAACCATTTCAATTAGCAAAGCACGATATTCTTCAGCCTTTTCTAACATATCAGCAGGGATTTCTTGGTACGAATATTCAGCTCCAAGAGATTCATCCTTCCAAATTATTGCCTGCATCTTGATTAAATCAATAACTCCTTTGAAATTCTCTTCAATACCAACTGGCAACTGAATTACTAGAGGTTTTGCACCAAGACGATCTTTAATCATTTCTACACATTTGTAGAAATTAGCACCCATTCTGTCCATTTTATTGACAAAGCACATTCTAGGTACTTTATATTTATCAGCTTGTCTCCAAACTATTTCTGACTGAGGTTCAACACCGGCCACACCATCAAATACCGCCACCGCTCCATCTAAAACACGTAAAGACCTTTCTACTTCTATAGTAAAATCTACGTGACCTGGAGTATCAATAATGTTAATCCTTATATTTTTCCAGTAACAGGTAGTAGCAGCAGAAGTAATGGTGATACCACGTTCCTGCTCTTGTGCCATCCAATCCATAGTGGCACCACCTTCATGAACTTCACCAATTTTATGTGATTTTCCTGTATAAAAGAGAATACGCTCGGTTGTAGTAGTTTTACCAGCGTCAATATGAGCACAAATACCTATATTACGAGTATTAGCAAGAGAAAATTCTGTAATCGCCATATGATTTAATTACCTTGGTTGCGATTTTTTGGGACTAAAATGAGCGAAAGCTTTGTTAGCTTCAGCCATTTTATGAGTGTCCTCTCTTTTTTTAATAGCAACCCCTCTATTATTTGATGCTTCAAATAATTCCTCCGCCAACTTATCAATCATCATTTTTTCAGAACGCTTATTTGCTGCATTGATAATCCAACGTGACGCAAGTGCATACCCTCTTCTTTCATCAACAGGGGAAGGGACCTGATAATTTGCACCTCCCACACGCACTGAGGTAACCTCAAGATATGGCTTTACATTATTCATAGCATTATTGAAAGTTTCATAAGGATCTACCCTATGTTTTTTTTCTATTTTACTAAAAGCAGAATATACTATCTTTTCGGCTAGAGCTTTTTTCCCTTCCTTCATGATATTATTAATAAACCTAGCAAGCAGAGGACTATTATATTTCATATCAGGCAAGATAACCCTTTTCTCTGCGGCATGACGACGTGACATCTTATCTCTCTATTTCAAATTATTTTTTTACAGCTTGCTTCGCTGATGTACCATAACGTGAGCGTCCTTGCTTACGATTTTTTACACCCTGAGTATCATAAGCACCACGTACTATATGGTACTTAACACCTGGAAGATCAGGAACCCTTCCGCCTCTTACCAACACCGTAGAGTGTTCTTGTAAATTATGCCCTTCACCAGGTATGTAAGCATTCACGTACTGCCCATTACTTAAGCGAACACGTGCCATTTTACGAAGAGCAGAATTAGGTTTCTTAGGAGTAACAGTTTTCACTATTACACAAACACCTTTCAAAAATGGATTAGATTCCAAAGCTGGAGATTTTGTCCTACGAATCTTCGACTGTCTTCCAAAACGTACTAACTGATTGTTTGTTGGCATTCAATACTCCAAATTTTTCCTTTTGATATTTATCTATCAACCCTTAAATCTATAGGGAAAACTATATACTGTACCACTTTCACTATTAAGCGGCAACAAGTGGAACTATAGCTATTTTTTTTATAAAAGCAACGAGTTTTTAACAACATTGACTAGATTAGCTATTTTATGAACTTAGGGTTGCAATTACCCCCCTTAAAGTTTGTAATTCTGTACTAGATAATTTATCTATACGAGTAAAAATATTCATAATATTTTGAGTCATGTGTAATTTTTTCTCAGGCACTTTAAAGAAATTCTTTTTGTTTAATTCAGTAAACAAATGTTCAAAGAAATATCCTAATTCTCCTTTTGATGCTACGTCCTGTTCATTATTAACATTTATTCTCAGCTGTTTATTACGAAATAGCTCATAACATATAATAATTACTGACTGTGCAATGTTAAGAGAACTAAAACCCCCTGTATTAATGTTAATAATTTTATGGGCATAAGTAATTTCTCTATTTCGCAAACCACAATTTTCACGACCAAACATGATAGCGACTTTAAGACCTGTAGGATAATCCTGACTTAAATTCTCTGATAGAACATAGTTTTTATTGATATTACGTGTTGCTGAACTTGTTGCATATAAATAATCAATATCCTCTATACTTGCTTCCAAACTATCATAAATCTTAGCATTATCTATGATATTTACCGCTGATACCGCCATACTACGTGCCTGTTCATTCGGCCAACCATCTCTAGGTGAAACGATTCTCAACTCTGAAACATCAAAATTTTTCATTGCTCTAGCAGTAGCACCAATATTCTCACCCATTTGAGGTGCTACTAAAATAATAATTGGCATAAACATCTTTGATTAATATGTAATTATTTTCTTCTAAATAGCTACTTAATTCCTATTAACTACTCGTATCCAATTACTATACTATTTTATCTCTGTCAACTATTAGTTTTATAACGAACCAATGATTTTTTCATTTCACCTAATCTTCTTTAATCAAAGAACGTATCAATGCATTAACTGCTTGCTGATGTTCTGAGTTACGAATTTTCATAAAATTCCTTGATACTTCTATACACATACGCTGATGTTGAGTAAGCACAGGCTCGACATTGTCAGCATCTTCTAAACCTTGATAGAAATAATCGATATTTTTATCTAATGCTTTAGCAATAAGAACCAACCTACCTATTGATATTCTATTAATACCCTTCTCATATTTTTGTAACTGCTGATGTGTTACCTCTATTACCTCTGCAAGTTGTTGACGTGACAACCCTTTGGCAAGCCTTAAAGAATAGATTTTCCCACCTATAAATTGATCAACTTTTTGTATGTAGTCATTTCTTCGTACCATAATTAACTCCTTTATGCATGAACTATTAAATTTTAAGAATATAATAGATTATTAACAAATAAAAAGATTACTGTCATATATTATATAACCTAGAAAGCCAACAATTCACATAGGAATACCCACATGTAAACTGTCTACTATCAGTAAGTATTGATTATATTTTTTGTTTATGTACAAGTAGTACTTAATATTTTTTAACTATTATATAATTATACTGATCTTATAGATACTTAGCAACCTTGTAAATTATAATTTCATTTTTATCGTATTTTTTTAACCTTTTTTTACTATTCTAGATAGAATAAGACTAAAAAAATTAAAATCATAGAATTAACTATGATTTTTAAAGAATTATTGCAGAATATTAAAACTTCAGTTTTGTATTAAAATTAAAAATGGCTAGAATAATTTAGGTTCTATTGAGGTTTAAAAAATATACTTAATATAAATAAGTGATAATGTTGAATTTTATATATATACTTGAATGATTATATAAAACAAAAGAAAGTTACTTGATGCAAAGAATTATAAAATGCCTATATCAGGCAGCCTTTAGAACAATTGAACACGATGGTGTTGAACATTCAGGGTATATGTCATTTATGGTACTCCTAACGATCTTTCCTTTTTTAGTTTTTTTGTTAGCACTAACAAGTTTTGTTGGAGCATCAGAACTTGGAAAGAATTTTATCACTATTCTTCTTGAAAGTATGCCAGAACTGGCTACTGACTCAATAAAAACTAGGATAAATGAACTTGGGAAAACTCCTCCTCAGAGCCTAATGACCTTAGCAATAATGGGAAGTATTTGGACTGCTTCATCTTTTGTTGAATGTTTAAGAACAATTTTAAATAGGGTATATGAGATAAAATCTCCTCCCACCTACATAAGACGAAGATTACTTAGCATAGCACAGTTTTTAGTAATCAGTATATTCATTACCTTTGCCATGCTTATTCTTATTATAGTACCAATAATATTAACAAAACTACCAATAATTTTACAAATGATAGAAGAACATAAGCACACTTTAACCCTTTTTCGATATGTTATCATTTTCTGCTCATTATTTATTACCTCCTCATCACTATATTATATAATCCCTAATGCAAAATTAAATTTTACAGACGTAGTTCCTGGAGCTTTATTAACGGTAATTTTATGGGTGATAAGTGGATATTTATTATCTACCTATATAATATATTATAACCAATTAAGTATAATATATGGTTCACTTGGTAGTATAATAGTGACTTTAATATTTTTTTATATTATTAACATGATTTTTATATATGGTGCAGAATTTAATTACCTACTAAGAGAATATCCTTGAAAGCGGAAGAGTATACTCTTCCGCTTTCAAGAAAAGCTATCGCAAAACTTTGAGGTGTGCATGCACGAACAATAATTTACTACTATAACCTGAATTCGATGTAACTTGTTACATCGAATTCAGTGTTATATATAGAAACAATCAGGTTTGAAGCGGCTGCCCACCTGATTGTTAAAATATAACACTCCATTCAATATGTGATTTTAATTATTAAAATCACATATTGAATGATGAAAAAAGTTAAAATGCACTTGCGTCAGCCGCTTCAAGAGTGCATTTTTCCTTATAACAAAGCAAGTATCGACATAAGAATTAATAATTCTTATGTCGAACTGAGGTTGAGGTTACTATAGTCAACTGATGAGAAGTAGGTAGCATCGTCTTCGCTCGCCTATTACAATAGGCGTCGCTCCATTTAATAATTTCACTTCTTCAATTATATCATCAACATTCCACCATTAACATGGATAGTTTGACCGGTGATGTAGGAAGCCTTGTCGCTTGCTAGGAAAGCTACTACGTTTGCAACATCTTCGGCTTCTCCGAAAGTTCTAAGAGGAATTTTTTGCATTATAGCCTCTTTTTGAGCTTCGTTTAATTTATCAGTCATGTTTGATTTAATAAAACCAGGAGAAACTGCATTAATTGTGATACCCCTACTTGCTACCTCAATTGCTAGAGACTTTGTCATACCGATCAAACCAGCTTTGGAAGCACAATAATTTGCCTGTCCTGGATTGCCGGAAACTGCAACCACAGATGATATGTTAATTATTCTACCATAACGAGTTTTCATCATTTTCTTTATCGCTTCACGATTTAGAATAAAGCTAGCTTTTAAGTTTATATCTATAACTTGATCAAACATTTCATTGGACATTTTTATTGCCAGCATATCTTTAGTGATTCCGGCATTACAAACTAAAATGTCGATTTGCTCAAGACTAGACACCAAGTTAGTACATTCATCAATATTTGCTAGATTACATGGTACTATCGTATAATTATCTTTTAAGTTATTTGCAAGTTCTTGTAGTTTCTCTTGGTTACTACCACTAATTATCACATGACTACCAAGAGAGTGGAATAGCTTAGCAATGCTACCACCAATTGTCCCAGATGCTCCAGTAATTAGAGATTTTTTAGCAGTTAAATCTATCATTTCTATTCTTCCTCTTCTATAGTTATCGTTTCGCTATCAAAAGTAACACTAGTATTATGAGAAGATTTTTGACGAATTAGTTGTTCTATTTCAGAGCAGATAGCAGGGTGTTCTCTTAGGTAATGTTTAACATTTTCTCTACCTTGACCTATACGAGTGTCATTATATGAAAACCAAGCCCTCGATTTTTCTATTATTTCAAATTTAACACCAAGATCAATTATCTCGCTTTCTCTAGAAATACCACTACCATACATTATATCAAATTCTGCCGTTTTAAACGGTGGAGAAACTTTGTTTTTAACAACTTTAATCTTAGTTTGGCTTCCTACTATATCTTCTTTATCCTTGATTGTTGAAATTCTTCTAATATCTAGCCTTACTGAGGCATAAAATTTTAAAGCATTACCACCTGTGGTAGTTTCTGGACTACCAAACATGACACCTATTTTCATTCTAATTTGGTTAATAAAAATAATTATACAATTAGTTCTTGAAATTGATGCAGTGAGTTTTCTAAGTGCTTGGCTCATTAATCTAGCTTGTAACCCCATATGAGAGTCACCCATTTCCCCTTCAATCTCTGCTTTAGGCACAAGAGCAGCGACACTATCTATAACGACCATATCAATAGCTCCAGAGCGTACTAGAGTATCAGTTATTTCAAGTGCCTGCTCTCCCCAGTATCTGGTTGAGAAATAATAAGCTCGTCAATATTTATGCCAAGTTTTTTGGCATATGCTGGGTCTAAAGCATGTTCTGCATCAATAAAAGCACAAGTACCACCTTTCTTCTGTGCTTCAGCAATCATATGTAGAGTTAAAGTGGTCTTTCCCGAACTTTCCGACCCAAAAATTTCAATAATTCTTCCCTTGGGTAACCCACCTATACCGAGTGCCAAGTCAAGCCCTAGCGATCCTGTTGGTATTGCCTCAACATCTACAGCAGGACGTTGACCGAGTTTCATGACAGAACCTTTGCCGTAACTTTTTTCAATTTGGCTAACTGCAGCAAGCAATGCTCTTTCTTTGTCTATAACGTTCATTTCTAGAATCAGCTTAATAAAATCAAATTAAATTTATAAAGTAACATACGAGGAAAATCCAGTAAAATAATTACAAATATTAATATCATAGTGATTTAAAAATTACAACTAAAAATTAAAAATCTATTCTTTAACCTAAAGATGATCTGTCAACAGCAACCTTAATGTTTAATTGTTCTTGCTCCACAAATCCATATTATATTGTTTGCAATATTCAAACATATCAACTGTATTAGGGTGGTGTATGCCAAACTCATTAATTTGTGGCTTGCCAAAAAATTTATAATTATATAAATCTTTGCTTTTACAAGCTGCTTTTGCTGCATGATTATATAAATCACTTACTTGAGCAATATTTTTACTTCTATCTCTATATAAATAATGGTATATAACAAATGCTTTTTTATAAGATTCTATAGCCTGCTTTAGCTTATTTTGGGTAAATAGAATATCACCTTGTACTATATAACTAGATGCCAAGCCGAAATTATTAGAATAATTTGTTTGCTTCGAATTGCTATTTTCACTTGCTAAAAATATGGAAATAGCTTTATTAATGTATTCAGAAGCTTTATCTATTTTACCTAAACCTAATTCACTTCTTGCCATTTCTCTATAAATATCTGCAAATATTTCATTATCTTCATTCTTTATGGGCTTATGTATATAATATAACTGTTGAGCTTGAGCATAAGCTTCTTGATATCTACCAAGGGAATTCAATATCTTTGCTCTAGGTATGTAAACCCCAGTAAAGTATGGGTCATTAATATGCGATCCATTTTTTATAAACAGCTCAATAATTTTATCTACATATTCTAAAGCCTCATGATATTTTCCTTGCATATTAAATAATGTACTTTTTAAAGAATATATTATAGATACATCAGCTTCTTGTATTATTCTTTGTTTTACTAATTTTTCTATCTTTTTAAGAAATTCTTCAGCAAGTTTTATCTCTCCTAAAAACATATAAGATCCAGATATAGAGATATACAATTAAATTTGAGAGAATAAATAGATTCATCATCATCAAGTTTACCTAAAATCTTTAATGATTTAGTAAAATAAGAAATCGCTGTTTCAAAATTTCTTAATATTATTTTATTATACACTCCTATTGCTCCCAAATATCTAGCGTAATAAAATTTTTGATATTCAGACATTTGCCACAATTTAAATTTTTTGTTTTTATCTTTCCAATTAAACCAATTAACCATTTGTTGAGCTTTATTATTATAAACGTTTATATATAGAGACAATAATTCACTTCTTAAGGTAAGCATTGCATATATGTTAACATTATATTTCTCAGAATTTATAAGAATAATTTCTAGGTTTTCTAGTACAGTTTGAGCACTCCTCCACAAATATCCTGAGTGAGTTCCTTTCGCCTTAGGTATCTTAGCAATAACATTTTCTAAATATATTTTATTATTATCACCATTTAGTTCCATTATTTTATTACTAACTATATCATGCATTTCAAAAATAGGGTTATCTTCGCTAGAACTAATATTACTGATTAGCATAAATTTAGATAATTGATATATATCATAATCTAAAGTATCTTTATGATCAGTAATGGTGCTAAGAAGCTGCTTCGAAAAGCTTTGGTTATTTAGCAAAGCTATTTTATTAAGTAACTTTACTGCACTAGGATTTAATTGTTGAATAGCCATGCTAATATTTGTTGCTATTTTATCAGTCGATTGATAAATTTTCTTTTTATATTCCTCTTTATCCAAACCTTTAACTCTGTTAAGTAATTGAGCTCCTTGCACTATCAACATTGGATAACCACTAAAAGATTGCGTTAAAAATTCGATACTATTATTATCCTTATTGTTCAATAAGTTATTAGCTAAAGCTATAATAGTAGGCTTATCAAATATGGGCATTGCTATAATATTAGGTAACTTTTCATTATCTTGCGAACAAAACACCACATTACCATTATGTTCCCATTCAACTAAATCTTGTACTTTTTTATTTTCATTAACTTTTAAATTATCAAACAATAATAACCATTTATTAGTAGCAGTTAAATATGACATTACTTCTTTTTTTGCTAAAGCAACTTCTTCAGATATATTAGTTTGTTTAACCTTATTAAGTTGTTTGGCTAATTTAACAAATTGTTCATCAAAATCAAGGTTACAATCAAAAAACCAAATTAGATTATAATTATTTTTTTTCTCATAACTATACATCCTAATCAGTTGAGTTTTACCTATACCACTAGTACCAACTATACTTGCTTGTCTATATTTACTTAAATATTCATCAAGGATTTTAAGTTGTTGCTCATGATTGACAAAATAACTAACTGGGGTGATTAAATTAGATACTTGTTCTTGAGAAAAAGTTCTAGTATTAATGACAAAACTTACGCTATGTAAGGTTCTAAATAGCGTAAAGAGGGTGAACGTAACTGCTGTTGCATATAATGATCTAAAAGCCCTAACTTTATTTGATAAACCGTCTTACCTATTTTGTGTGCAGTTCTTTTTAGAAAAGCCCACACTAAAAATGCACAACTAATGTGATTACGCTGGATGCGTTGTTTTCTGCATTGGCATCGTTCTATACCGGTAAGTTGCTTGATTTCTCTATGCATGCTCTCAATTACCCAACGAAAGCCACACTCATCTTGTACGGCTTTAGAAGATTTTTGAGTTTTGTTATTGGTAACAATATAATCAACTCTGTTGGTAGAAACAGTAAGTTTAAACAAATTAACATGCTTATCTTTTGCAAAGCCCTTTATATGAATCTCCACTCCGCTCTTAATTTCCTCATCTGAAAACGTTAACTTGCTAACAGCTTTATAAGGCTTAGAAGAGGAAGTTTTAGTAACGTTTCTATTTGCTTTAATAGGAGCATAATAATATTTACCCAAGGAATCAACATGTTGCATAATTTTATGCGTAGCATACCATGTGTCAAAAAGCACAGTTTGAAAAGGAATCTTTTTGCTATACACAGCATTATTTAACATATTTAATAGGTGTTCTACTTTTGTCGCTCCATCATGTTCGGGCGAAAAAATTCGGTAATCTATTACCCAAAACTTATTAATATCCGGATTATAATATACCAAACTTACTACTCCTATACCAGTAGTAATACCACCTGTAGCCCCACTGTACTGTGATCTAGCAATTTCTATTTTCTTGGTATTTCTTTTATTTAACACCGTATCATCAAATATTGTATATCCGTTAGGCGATAAAATAACATCATCCTTAATATGTTCCCATAACAAAGAAGGTGTATATTTTTCATTTTTTAAAAATCTATTAATAACATCATGGCTACATTTTTTGGCATGTTCAGCATAGTAGGTCAAACTATAATTCTTTTGACTCACTATTAGAAATTGACAGTAATCTGTCCTATTAACTGGTATTGCTTGCAATTTTATCCTCTTGGCATTTGTAAATTATACTCAACATAATGTACCATTTTTTTTCTCATAGCGTAAGTTTTGGCGTTATAAGCTTATATTTTATCTAAAGCAATTATCAAGTCATTATAAAAATTTTAAAATAATGGCTTGAAATTCACATGATTATACATTAGTTGTATAGATAGGTAGTTATGCGAATTAGGGATAAGAATTTGTTAATTCTTATCCCTAATTCGGTGAAATTATCGAAACAATCAGATTTGAGACGGCTCTGCATCTGATTATTACATATAATATTTGACTTAACTAAATTAAAGGGGATTTTATGCAAATATCAGTATCAGGTCAACATATTTCTATTGGGAATTCTTTGCAAGATTATGTAAGAAACCGTACTATGCAGGTGTCAGAAAAGTATTTTTGTGATGTAATAATTAGTGCAAACGTGCATTTCTCTAAACAAGGATTCCAACTAGTTTGTGATATTGTAGTGAATGATGGTACAGGCAGACATATGATATTGAAAGGTAACGCTGCTTCAGATGACATATATTCAGCGTTTGATATTGCTCTTGCTAGGCTTGAAAAGCAGCTTAGAAAGTATAAATCTAAGCTCAAGGATCGTCATGATAGAGTTAAAATATCCGAAGTAACATCTAAAGCAGTTAAATATACTATAACACCCAATCAATATGAACATGAAGACGAAGATAATGTGGCAGCATATGATAATCCTGTAATTATAGCAGAAAAATCTGTAGAAATATTAACTCTATCAGTAAGTGGAGCAGTGATGAAAATGGATCTTGAGAACCTTCCTGCTTTAATGTTTCAAAATAGTCATACTAATCGCATGAATGTAGTTTATTATCGTCGGGATGGGAATATATCTTGGATAGATTCCAAATAAATTCTTGCTGCTTATATATACTGCTATTCACTTGAATATATAACTCTCAACTTCATCAATAATTCCGTGAATTTCAGTTGTTAGGCGAAATAATCTCATGGAGATAATTCTAATCTGATATTGATAATTCCGATAATATAATATGATAAAATCCCCCGGGTTGATATTTGATAAAATTTGCTGGCATGATAAATCTTAAAATTTTAGTTTCAGTAGCGGCATTTTTTAGGATTAACTGCCCTAATCTTTCAGCTTCAAGATAAGATAGTATAATAGGTAGTTTTAAGTTAGGAATAGGTCTATGTGAAAAATTCTCACTATTTATTTGGCAAAAGCTATTATTATAATCATCATACCGATCGATAAAGTTTAGTGCTAGTTTACTAATAATGCTAGTTTTAGAAATTTCTATTTGTTCTAAGTAGCTATTGTTTGATAGTTTAACCAATATTTTGGGACTAATATGACTAGGGGTAGAATATCCACGTTTAGTGAACTTAATTTGTTCCTGATAAGCTATGATATCAAAGAAATATATAATACGCAAAAGGTTAATAACATCAATACAAGACAAAGCTTTATTTAATACCAACCCTTCTACAGCTTCATCGAGAGTTGATATATCGATGTGCTTTAATGGAATACCGCATTTATAAGACAATTCGAGAATTATTGCCGCTAAACTACAAACCCCAAACTTATTATTAACCCAATGCCCTTTTGCCCATAAGTTACCATCTTGCCAAATATTACTATGTGGCCAAGCTGGGTAAGGCCTAGCATCCCAAGTCCATAAAAACATTTGTTCGATATATTCTTGTGTTTGCCAATATTCAATAAAACTTCGAATAGCTTTACGCTGAATAGAAAAATCAACTTCACCAGTAGAATATCTCGGTACTCCACCATCACTACATAAAGGATCAAAGAATATATTAGGTTGATTAGTTGCTTTATCAATGGAAGGAAAGCCAAATTCCGTAAACCAAATTTTTTTCATTCTTGGTTGCCATTCTGTTGTAACACCATCAGGGTTACGATGATAATTCTCCCACCAATGTCTTAAATTCTTCCAAGCATAATCGGCAGCTAACTGATGTCTGCCACCATTTTCATCTATAAAGTAATCATATCCTTCGCCTGATTGCCAGCCTTTCATGATTTCTTCTGGTAAAATTCCTGAATTTATGCTTCTCGTTACAGGAAAGTAAGCATCAATACCTACGAAATCTATATATTCTGAGGCAAATAATTTGTCCAAATTATACCATCCATCTTGTGTGTGATGATACTCTGACCAATCTGCTGCATAAGTAACAAGTACATTATTACCCACGATTTCTTTGACTAATTTTGCTAATTTTATCAATTGGCTAACAGCGGGAAAATTATTATATTGATCCTTGACACTAGTTAAACCTATTAGTTCAGAACCGATTACGAAAGCATCAACATGATCTTTAACCAATTTAGCATAATGTAGGATAAAATTATTATAACCCTCATCTTTATTAAAAAAATCTACTATTGAATTTACGCAGCCTGTTAAATGACCACGCCATGGCTTTTGCCAAACATCCAAAAAAAACATTGGATAAAACATAACTTTAAAGTTTCTACGTTTTAATTCCTGTAAGTAACGGATTAAGCTAGCATCATTGACGCTGCCGCCATATTTAGGAAAATCATCTGCATCTCGTGATACTAGCCTTGCCGTATCACGTAAATATTTCCCAACTTGCCATTGTTCTGAATATTGTGTATTTGGATCATTAAATTCCACAGCAGGTTTAATAGTACAACTTGCAATATCCAAACTATCGCCAAACCAACATACAACTGGTGCAACCCATTTGATGTTAGGGCATATAATTTTCATTTGATTTAGACTATACAGACTATTAGCAATATTACGGTAATTATTTGAATTTATTGGTTTTTTACTAATGATACCGCCTAAAGAGTTTTGTATTGTATTATAGTGTCGTAAACAAACTCTCCGGATCCTGGGATTATGTCAACAGCCTCAACTAAATCTTCTACACTCCGAAACTGTATCTGAGAGGTAATTTTGTTGTCAAAATCAAGCTCAAAATCCTCACATACGCTAAAGTATGCTCCGGTTTTTTGCTTGGTTTTTCCTAAAAATTCCTCTCTCATATACAGTTTCGCAATAGAGCTATTATCGTCTTCAACGTTACTGGGAATATTAGCCTTCCTAGTTACTTCAAAGGAAAAATTAGGCACCGAATTATTAAAATCAGCTAAGGGTAGGTCTTCAAATACAGCATAACTTAATCCACGAAATGCTGGTGCTTGACCTTGAGCTTCAGTTGCAGCAATTAAAGGATCGGGTAATTGCTCTTCTGACCCTAAATAACCCGAGTTGCCAATTAATTTATAAGAGCAGAGCTAGGTTTTATGAACATTTGAAGTTAATTTGTAACATTAAAACACTTAATAAAAACTATATTTTTTAGAAATATGTTTGTATTAAAAATGTTTTAGTATCGAGCCTCACATGAAACCAGCGTTAAATATAGCTTTTGCCAGTATAATTAATTGGCAACTCGGGTTAAATAAAGTCTGAATTTATATTGTTCAAGATTGAGTAACTGATCATTAACCCATACTCTACCAATTTCAGCTATTTCGCCTTCACATAAGCTAACTGCAAAGGATAAATAATATTCACATTCCGTTAAATTATGGATAGAAGCAGTTTCGGTAGTAACTGATAAACCTCGTTGTGCAACGCTGGTAACTTGTACTTCCTTAATTTGATTTGCCCAAATTATTTTACCATTGACCCTTGCCGTACCAAAAACTAAGGTTATTGGATGCCCATATACGGCTTTTGATAAGGAAAAACTTTCTCTAATATTTTTAAAATGGTAATACTCCTCAGGTTCATAATTTAAATGTTCTAAGTAATCACCGAGTGTCCTACCGGCAAATCGTCCAATAGTGGATAATATACCGCCACCAAAAACACCACCAATGCTACTTCCTATGCTACCTAGAATCTGACCAAACATATTAATGCCTTATATTTATAGTTAATATAAGGCATTATATCATGTAATATAGCTGCACTAAGTGTAGGTGGATATTTTTTTAGCAATAGTCATATTTGTTTTCATAATGGGTTTCTATAATTTTATATTCCCTAATTGTGGTCGTTATTATGGTTGTTCGTGTTTCCCTGTAAATCGACAAGGGAAGTGTAAAACGTTGAGTTAGCAACAGGGTAGGGCAAGGAGAAGGGTGGGGGAGAAAGTGTATCAAGATTAACAGCAGGATTAACAACAAGAGTATCATCCTCTACTTTTGCTGATTTACTAAAGTAGCTATTAGATGGAAGACTATCAGTCATAAATTTATTCTCATTAGTATTAATTAAAGATATAATCTAATAAATGTTAATTAATATAAGATAAATATTACAAAATTATTAAATTATAGTAATTAACTTTTACTAAAAGAACATATATACGCATACTTGACCTTTTTGTAAAGCACCGGGTAATTGAATCATCATGTAGAGTTGTCAACTTTTTTTATTCTTATCGTGGGAATTCTTATATTAATTGTAAAAATTTATCTAAGGTACTTAGTGTTTAGTTATATTATGTTATTATAATAAAATATATATATAAAGGAGGTATAACTATGAATAAATATATAATGTTTTGTGGTATGAGTTTTGCTGGAAAAAAAGAATATAGACAAATGTCTGTAGAGTATCTTATACAAGAAAGAAAGGTTGCACCAGAACTTATCTCGATTGTAGATGATCCCAAAAGTACTGAGTTTGGAGAGAAAATTGTTCAATTTGATAGAGTAGAAGATAAAATTAACAATACAGTAAGTGGAGCATTATATATAAGTGCAAGCTGTAATATCTATGATAACCTAATTAGTACTGCTTTAAAAAATAATCAGTACATATTTTGTAAAGGAGGGTTTCCAGAAGTAGTGGGATACCAAGGTGCTGTTTGTCAAGATCAAGGATTTAGTTGGGAGATGGTAAAAAAACATTATACAGATCAGGTGCAAACTACTCATAAGACCGTACAATTTCCTGATATAATATTTATTTGTGTTAATTCTTTTAGTAGATCACAAATAATGGCTAAATGTAGTAATAGTAAAAGTTGGGAGTCAAAAATGACTGTAGATGAGTACAATCATTATTCTAATAAAATGAGAGCGACTTATGAAATTATTGTAGCAGATCGCGAATTTACAGCAAAAACAAAAGTATTGCTTATTGATCCTATGGATTGCCCACTTGCTAAAACTTGGGAATCACAAATAAAACCTGAAATAGATCAGTTAATGGGTTTGGTCACAGAGACCTGTGATTTTTAGTGAGTATACTCAATGAATTTCAAGATTTTGGAATATATACTCAAATCAATCGAAATTTTTTCTTAAAAGCTTGACCTTTGGTTAAAAACTGATTATGCAAGAGATAAACAACTATAACTATTATTATATAAAATGTTTTTATTAGAACTAAAAAAAATAAACGGAACTCTTGATACGATGCATTTTATAGGTATCGGAGGAATCGGTATGAGTGGCATTGCTGAAATACTACATAATCTCGGATATAAAGTGCAAGGGTCTGATATAGCAGAAAATTATAATACCAAAAGACTAGAAAATAATGGTATTAAGGTTTTCTTAGGTCATCAAGGACAAAATGTCACTAATGTTTCATATGTAGTGGTATCATCAGCTATAAATAAAGATAATCCTGAAATTCAGGAAGCCTTACATAGAAAGATACCAATAATTAGGCGGGCTGAGATGCTGGCTGAATTAATGAGGCTAAAATGCTCTGTAGCAATCTCTGGTTCGCATGGAAAGACTACTACAACATCATTAGTTGCTTGTTTATTTGAAGCTGCCGGGCTTTGTCCGACTTTAATTAATGGTGGTATTGTTAATAGTAAATCTACTAATGCCTATCTTGGGTCTGGGAATTATCTGATAGCCGAAGCCGATGAGTCTGACGCAACTTTCATTCACATACCAGCAACCGTTGCGGTAATAACTAATATCGATCCTGAACATCTAGATTTTTACCATAATTTTGATAGTTTAATTCAAGCTTTTAGGAGCTTTATAACTAATTTACCATTTTATGGCTTTGCAGTTGTTTGTATTGATCATAAAGTTGTTAGAAATTTAGTAAGTAGCATCTTTGAGCGTAAAATTATAACTTATGGCATAGACTCAAATGATGCTCATATACAAGCCTTTAATTTGAATTTTGATATTACATCATCAACTTTTGATGTGCTAATTAACTTACCTAACGTACATGGTGTAACAATTATAGAGCGAATCACCTTACCAACCCCAGGAAGACATAATATCCTTAATGCTCTTGCTGCTATAGCGATAGCTGTGGAACTTGATTTTGGTATTAAAATCATTAAAAATGGATTTAATAGTTTTAAAGGGATCAAACGCCGATTCACTAAGGTAGCCGAATATAACAGTGCTACCATAATTGATGATTATGCTCACCATCCGGAGGAAGTAAAGGCTACACTTGCTACAGCAAGAAATATTGCTAACAAGCAAAATAGTAAGATTATAGCAATCTTCCAACCACATAGGTACACAAGGATTAAATATTTGTTTGATGATTTTTTGACTTGTTTTGTTGATGCTGACCAGGTGTATATCACGGATATATATGCTGGCGGTGAACAGCCAATAGATGGTATAACAGGAAAAAGTATAGTGGATGAAATCAACAATACTAAATCTCATCCAATGGCAGCTTTTATCGAGGATCACAAAGATATAGCTAAAATTATTATTAGTGAAGCTATGCCAAATGATATAATAGTAATGATGGGTGCTGGGAGCATTTCTGCTTGGGCCAATGATTTGCATCAGCAATTTACGCGAGAACGTCATTGCGAGAAGGCGTAAGCCAGCGAAGCAATCCATTTTTGGTCATTTTTTGGATTGCTTTGTCGCTACTAAAGTAGCTCCTCGCAATGACGTTATTTTAACAAATTTATTAAGTAGATATTTTATAATTATGGAATTACTTGGTGAATATAGGAATAATTACAATCTAAGTCATCTAACTTGGTTTAAAGTTGGTGGACCTGCGGAGATATTTTTTAAACCATTAGACTCAATGACTTTAGCAGATTTTGTAGCACAAAACCAACAACAGAGACCAATAACTGTTTTAGGGGCTGGATCAAATATTATTATTAGAGATGGTGGTATAGAGGGAGTTGTAATAAAACTTGGTCAAAATTTTACTAATATAGAATTAATGCCGAATAATCAAATATCGGTAGGGAGTAGTTGCCTTAATTTTAACCTTGCTAAATTTTGTCAGATGCATGCAATTACTGGCTTTGAGTTTCTAAGTGGTATACCAGGTACTATAGGTGGTGGAGTGGTTATGAACGCTGGGGCGTATGGTTCAGAGTTTAAAGATATCATCATAGCAATTGAAGCAATAGACTCTAGAGGGAATTTTATCCTAATCCCTAACGAGGAAATAGGTTTTAAGTATCGTGGTAATAATTTACCACAAGATTTGATTATAACTAGGGCTATCTTTAAGGCAACTATTGGGGAGCGAGAGATGATCCTAGCAAAAATGGATGAAATAAATAAAAATAGGCTAGCAACCCAGCCGATTAAAGAACGGACGAGCGGTAGTACATTTGCTAATCCAGAGAATCATAAAGCATGGCAACTAATTGACAAAGCTGGTATGAGGGGATACAGAATTGGTGGGGCTTCTATGTCACAACTACATTGTAATTTTATGATAAACCATGGTAATAGCTCTGCTCGTGATTTGGAAGATTTGGGTGATCTTGTTAAAAAAAAGGTATTTGAAGATAGTGGAATTAGTCTAAAATGGGAGATTAAACGAATAGGGAAATATGCATAAATATCAAGCAAGCTTTATTGCCAATTCTAAGGTTACAATATTAAGCGATAAAGGAAAAAAACATGTGGCAGTAGTAGGTGGCGGTATGTCGGCTGAGCGAGAAGTTTCTTTAGTATCGTCTTCGGGAGTTAACCAAGCTTTGGTAGATAGTGGCTATAAAGTAACTTTTATTGATATGGGAATAGACATTGCATCAGTACTTTTGCAGGTAAAACCTGATATAGTTTATAATTGTTTGCATGGCACTTATGGTGAAGATGGCTGTCTGCCTGGATTACTCAATATCCTAAGGATTCCTTATACTCATAGTGGTGTTCTTGCTTCTTCTTTAGCATTTAGTAAAATACATGCAAAAGCATGGTTTGTTGCTAATGATATTAAGATAGCCAAGAGTATTGTCATTAATAAATCTGACAATATTAGCAACGACCCTATGCCAAGACCGTATGTTATAAAACCTATTGCTCAAGGATCAAGTATAGGCGTTGAGGTGATATTTGTTGAGGATGATTTTATTTTTGCTGATTATGATTTTCCTTATGGTGATCAGGTAATGATTGAAGAATATATTAAGGGGCGAGAAATGCAGGTAGCCGTTCTAAACGGCAAAGCCTTAGGGGTATTGGAAATAAAACTCCTAAAACGGCGTTTTTATGATTATGATACTAAATACACAGAAGGGTTAGCACAGCATTTATGCCCAGCTCCATTACCACAAAATATGTATAATAAGTTACTAGCAGAGTCTGAAAGAATATATAAAATCATGCATTGCCGGGGTGCAATTAGAGCAGAGTTTATTTTGGATGAAAGCACAAATGAATTTTTTGCTCTAGAAATTAACACTCATCCTGGTATGACCCCTTTATCGATTATACCAGAAATAGCTGCTTCACAGGGAATAGATTTCTGCTCGCTAATTGAAAAAATTTTGGAAACAGCAAGCATTGACCCATGAAAAAGAATAAGATGTTTAATAAGAAAAAAAAAGCTAATATACCGCTGCGACGAAAGATTGGAGTGGTGTATGTTAGGGTGGTATTTTTTATTAAAATTGCCCTAGTGGTTTTGCTGTCTGCATTTTTCTTTACTAGCTATTTTGCTCCTATAAGACAAGAAATTATCCAAAATACTTACGAATTTACTTCTGATATTGGATTTAAACTTGAAAATGTTTTAATAGAAGGACAGTATAATACTCAGGAAGAAGATATATTGGCTACTTTAAATGCCGATAAGGGTACAGCTATTTTTTCTCTAGATTTGGATTTAATAAAAAGTAATTTGAGACGCAATCCTTGGATTAAAAATGTCTCAATTATTGAGAGAAGATTACCTAATACTCTCTACATAAGGCTAATTGAAAGAATACCCATTGCTATTTGGCAGATTAACTGGCAAGTTTTTCTTATTGATCAAGAAGGATATAAAATTACCAATAATATAGGTAGTTTCTCTAATCTTTTGCATGTTGTGGGATCAGATGCTAATATTTATACTAGCAAATTAATTCATGATTTAGCTAAACACCCTGAATTAGCTAAAAAAATTATCTCTTCTGTACGTTATGGAGGAAGACGTTGGGATTTAAATCTAGAACAAGGTATTACTGTTAAAATGCCGGACTTAAGGTTTGAACATGCTTTAGATTATCTTGCAGGATTGGATATGAAAAATATATTATTTAATCAGAACTATAAAATTGTAGATTTACGAGATTCGAGTAAAGTTTACATGGAAAAATATTAAAAGTTATGAAAGCCAAATTGTCTAACTTTGTTACTCTTGACCTTGGTAGTAGTAAAATAGCTTGCATTGCGGCATATATTGACAAAAGAGAGGAAGCAAAAATAATAAGCCAAAATCTGTATTACTCAAAAGGCATTAAATCAGGAGTCATATTAGATTTAAAAGAGGCAGAAAATAGCATAGTCGGGGCGATTTATGCATTAGAAAAAGATTGCGGTAAAAACATAAAAAAAATAACTATATCACTAACAGGCTATGGCACTAAGTCTTATTACATAAATAATAAAATAAAACTTTCTAATCAGCCAATTTCACAGCAAGATATCAAAAAACTTATCAAAAAAGCCCTATTGGAGTTCAAGCTTAAAGACCAAGAAATTATTCATTATTTTCCTATAGAATTTATTCTTGACGATAATAATGCTATTGAAGATCCAGTTGGGATGTTTGGCAAAGAATTAGGGTGTGAATTACATATTATTACAGCAAATTCTAATATGCTGATGAATATTACCAATTGTTTTGCAAAATGTCATGTTGAAGTAAATAATATTATATTAGCAATTTACGCTTCGGGAATTGCTTGTCTTTCAGAAGATGAAAAAGCTCTTGGTTCTATTATAATTGATATGGGTGCTAGAACCACCTCATTTGGTGTATTCGTCTCAGGTAAATTACTATATACAAGCTACATAGATATAGGTAGCTTTCATATTACATCTGACATAGCAAAAGTCTTTTCAGTAAGCCTTGATGTTGCAGAAAAACTTAAAATTCTTCATGGTAATGCTATGCCATCTTTTTTTGATAAAGATAGTGTTATTATTTTAGAAGATTCTGAAATGGAGATTCCTGATAGCGGCAGACCAACAATTACTTCAAAATATCTTGCATCTGTCATTAATCCAAGAGTAGAAGAAATATTATTGATGGTTCAAGCAGAATATGACAAAGTTGTTGCAGGCAATATGATCGCTTATCGCATTGTTATTACCGGCGGTGGGGCAATGCTCCGAGGAGTAAAAGAACTGGCAAGCAAAATTTTTGAAAAACAAGTACGAATTGGTAAACCAGAGGTCTTACTAGGTTTTGCTGAAGATTATAATCCCCATATATACTCCACTTCTATAGGTATGGTAAAAAATCAATCTTTAAAAATACAAAAAAATAATTTTGATATTAATGATAATAACGATACTAGTTGGTTTAAAAAATTTCTAATTTGGTTGAAGGAGAATATTTGAAAAGAAAATGCCTAATACTCGATAATCAAGTTTTTTAGAATTATTAAAAAATACGTCATTGCTAGGAGTCGCTGAAAGCGGCGACGTGGCAATATTTTGAAGTAGCAACCCTTACTTCACAAGATCGCCACGACACCTAACGCACAACTGTTGAAAGTTTACAAATACCTATACCACAGCCTCCTCGCTAATAGACGTTTTATAGACGTATATGTCTATTAGCGAGCGAACGTACGTGAGCGTGGCAATCCATTTTGCTAAAATAAAAACATTAACTTTTTTCATCATTCAATATGTGATTTTAATAATTAAAATCACATATTGAATGGAGTGTTATATTAAAACCGCTTCCTCTTCTAACTTTCAACAGTTGATGACATCGGAGCTATTAAACCGATGTCTTACATCAATAGTTGAGGTTAACTATACTAGACCTCTTTCGAAACTCTACTTCTGCTGGTGATTTGTACGTCGATGCGGTACTCGAATCCGTAACGGAATTAGAGTACGTTGCGGTTCGAGGTGAAGCGTCTCCTTCAAATCCCTCAGCACAAGCGAGTTTCGAAAGAGGTCTACTGAAAAACTTGAAGTATTTGCAAAAATATCATAAGTTACAAAAAAGTTACTATTTATTAGGGTTATTAATATAATTTTCGTGATGTTATTTGATATTACTTGATTACCGGCTATAAACCTGTCTTAATATACTGAAGACGTCTTGTATCGCTAAATTATGAAAGAGGAAGTTTTGGAAAAAAATTAAGTAAGGAGTATAAGTGGAACAAGATATGTATAATTCCTTACTTAATTTTGACAATAAGATTACCTTACAAGAATGAAGTTATGCAAGAGCCTATTTCTACGTACTAAAAATGTAATACTGGAGTACCAGTAGTACAAACGCTGTCATTCCTGCCGTAGCTCGGATGACAGCTCTGTGTGTAGTATTACACAACTAAAGTAGTTTAGCAGCAGGTTTAGATAATATAAAATCTAACTGCTACTAATTAAATAATGAAAACAATAACTATACCAGGAGGATATTATGTCTAAAATAGCTCAGATATTTCAGAAGAGATCTAGTCCAAATAAGAGTGCTAGTCTAGATAGGAGTACTAGTACTGATCCTGTTTTAGCACTCAAATTTAAATATTTCCAAGACACGCTTGGAGCTTTAAATCAACAATATGGTGATATACAAAAGATCGGTACGGCTCTCGATCAATCCAGTTATACTGCGGCTCAGGCTCAATATAAAATTTTATATAACGATATCAAAAAAGACTGTATCCTTAAACCTGAGGAAACAAAGCAATTATTATTTAAGATATACGAGTATCAAGCTATTAGTGCTTTCCGAGCAGGTGAGTTTAAAGAACATAATGAACATTTATTGCATGCGTATAACAAGTATAGTCCTGATAGAGATAAATCTATAATAGGACTAGAAAGATGGGTGGAGATATATAAAACACTTGGTGCAAATGCAAAAGACGTACCCAGTATTTCTCCACAATACGATAGTTTATTAAAAGAGGTCAAAGAAGAAGTTCAGTTACTAATTAAGACTGGAAAATATGACCAAGCTCGTGCAAAAATGGAGTATTTGAATAAAAATAGCCATAATTTCCAAATATTTGATCTATACTTTAGTACAATAAAAGATCCAAATGAAGCTTTGAAGTATTTTGAAGACAAATCAAAGAATAATCTTACACAACGTCAAGATATTCATAATATCCTTAAAAAATGGCAAAATCACCTTAGTAACCAAGTTAATGATAAAGAAGTTGCTGCCAAAGCTGCTGCCTATGTTTTAAAGTACAACTCAAATCCAACAGTTGCTACGGCACCTGTAAAGAAAGCTATAAAGAAAGCTGTAAAAGAAGTTGAAAGAGATAAAGAGAAATATGACAAATCTACCCTTAAGTTAAAGACGGTTATAACTGTTGATGAACAGGAGAAACAGTTAGAAGAACTTAAAGCTAAACACGAAGCTGAATTAGAGAAACTTAAAACTGAACACAAAGCTGAATTAGAGGCACTTAAACCTAAAGCTTCACCTACAAAAGATACTAAAGGGGATGAAGCCGGTGACTCTTCTACTACTTCATCTCTACCACCAGCGTATACCAGTATCGATATAAGTAATTATAAATATTTGCAACTTGCTCAAGAGACTCCCTCAGCTCCTACAGCTCCTATAGCTAAGCCTCTTGACGAGACGGTTTTAACTGAGTTAACTAAGTTAGCTAACTTGATTACGTCACTTAATCATTATGAGGAACAGTATAAGATTGATAAAGATAAGGTTAAAAGCATTTTGAGTGACGTTGTTAAAAATAATCCTAATGTATATAAAACTATTAGTGATCCTAAAATTTTGCTGCTTTTTGCTGACTTTCTTTTGTCTTCAAATAAGATAGAGGAAGGAAGAATAGTTTGTCAACAAGCTCTTGAACGTGATCCAAATATATGGGAATCTACTGTGGAAGAGATAGTTTTGCTAAATTTAGCTGGAGTTCTTTTACCTTCAGATCAACCAAAGGCTGAACAAATTTATAGTAAAGTTATGAATTTTCGTTTTATTTGTAAAAATGAACAAAATACGTATGTAGTTGATACTAATAGGAAGATGAAAATATCTAAGATTGTTGCTCAAGATGGATATAAAGAGCCAGAGAGGGATTGCTTAGCTAAGGTCTGTTTAGGTGGTAAAGTATATCAGCAAGCACAAGCTATAGATTGTTACCCACATACAGATGCTACTGCTACTAAAAGACAAAAGATTGTTGAGCAATTGTACCAATCGGTTAAGCAAATATCGAAGTCAAACCCTACTGGGTTTGAGGGCAAAGTCTATGGGCTCTATTCAATGCTTTATCCTTTGCTAAACAAATCTCCAGAATTCTGTCAGGATATGCAAGCAGAATACAAAACTCATTACTTGAATCCTACACTCTATATTTATCCCCCTAATGAAGGATATACTGCCGATATCCTCGGTTTGTGTGCTGCTAACGAGTCTTAAGGCTACTCATAATAATATAGTGAATAAAGTCCCATAATTTATTCCTCCTACTTCAAAGCCATTAACAGCTTTTGAGGTAGGAGGGATAGTTGCTCAGGGTAATTTTAAAATTGGGCTGTTTAAACAGCCCGGCTTTTAAATTAGACCTCTTTCGAAACTCTACTTCTGCTGGTGATTTGGACAATGATGCATGATGCGGTACTCGAATCCGTAACGGAATTAGAGTACGCTGCGGTTTGAGGTGAAGCGTCTCCTTCAAATCCCTCAGCATAAGCGAGTTTCGAAAGAGGTCTATTGTTCTGTTGCTATCCACAAGCGGCTAGTTTCGAGAGAAGTCTAATGTTAAAAAAATACTAAAAAGATAAAATATCGAGTAGGCAAATAGTTTTTTAGCTTGTTTATGATCTTTATCACTAAACAGAGAGGCAGCATAGTATAAAAAAATTAGACCCAGTATCAATGCAGTTACTAAATATACAAGATTACTTATTCCTAAAAAAAAGGGCGTAAATGAAGTAATAACCATCATGATACTATAGGCAAGAATTTGCTTTTTGGTATAATATTCTCCCTTTACTACCGGCATCATTGGGACACCACAATCTTTGTAGTCTTCTGAGCGAAAAATTGCTAATGCCCACGAGTGTGGCGGTGTCCAGGTTAGAATAATCATAAATAAAGAAAAGGAGAAAAGTGAAATCTCATTAGTTACTGTTGCCCAGCCAATCATAGGAGGCAATGCACCTGCAACCCCTCCAATAACTATATTTTGCATTGTTGAACGTTTTAGCCACATGGTATAAATGAAGACATAATACAATATGGTTATTAGTAATAATAAAGCAGATAGTAGATTAACACAAAGTCCCATCAAAAAAACTGAGAAGAACCCTACAACCACACCAAAAGCTAAAGCGTCCTGTGGTTCTATAACCCCAATAACTAGAGGTCTATTTTGTGTACGTTTCATTATCGCATCAATATCCCTATCATACCACATGTTAATAGCTGCACTACTACCAGCTCCAAGTGTAATACAGAGCATAGCGATGCAAGCTATAAATGGATGGATGGGGTATGGAGCAAGCCATAGACCGGAAAAGCTGGTAAATACAACAAGTGCCATAACTCTTGGCTTCATGAGTAGGATATAGTCCATAACTGAGCTATTAGAGATTTTTTTAGTAGTATTCATCTCTAGTTTTGTAAGAGGTCTATTAATATAATTAGAGGAATTATTCATATATTTTCATCTTAAGAAAATTTATTATTTCTAGGGAATCCACTAGGAGGGATTTTACCAACCGAACCTCGTCGTCCAAGAAATGGTAAAAGATCTTTCTCTACCCTAATCTTTTCTCCTACTTTCCAGCTTAGTCCTAAACTACTATCAAATATCTTGACATCCATAAGTTTAGCATTTTTGAACTTTTGTAGAATTACCCCTTGTCCTCGTTTCATTATTGGTATTTCGTCTAGTTTAAATACTAGTAATTTCCGGTTCTCACCTATACAAGCTATACAATCACCTTCTACAGGCACACAAGCAATACAGGAATGATTTGCAGGAATTTGCATAATTTGCTTACCGAGTTTAGTTTGTGCTACTACCTCATCTGAATCAATAATAAATCCTTTACCAATACTGCTTGCCAGTAAAAGTTTTTGGGTGGGCTTATAGACCAACATACTTACGATTTCTTCATTACCTATATCTATCATCAATTTTATAGATTCTCCATTGCCTTTGCCTTTAAATATATTATCGGCTAGGATAGTGAAAAAACGCCCCGCTGCACTTAATATAAGAATTTTGTCAGTAGTATAGCCTTCTAGAATAAAATTTTCTGCGTCTCCTTCCTTATATTTAACAGTTGATAAATCGTTATTATGACCTTTTAAAGAGCGAATCCACCCCATCTTGGAACATATTATGGTAAGAGGTTCTTTGGTTATAAAAGCTGAAATATCAACAATCTGAGCGACAATATTAGCTTCTTCAAAACTAGTTCGGCGTAACCCCAATTTAGTGCTAAAACCAAACTTTGTTTGCACCATTTTAACTTCTTTCTTAACTATCTTTTTTAATTCACTCGGATCTTGTAGAATTTTCTGTAAATTCGCATGTTCTTTTTCGAGTAGATTATGCTCGTTAATAATTTCTTGTTCTTCCAATTTTCTTAAAGATCGCAATCTTGTATTAAGAATTGCTTCAACTTGCACATCAGTTAAAGCAAACTTAGCTATCATTACTTGTTTAGGTTCATCTTCTTCACGAATAATTTTAATTATTTCATCCAAATTTAAGTAAGCTATTCTTAGACCTTTGAGAACTTCCAACCTATGTTCAATTTTGCCAATAAGAAATTTAGATCTGCGAGTAATAATATTTTGTCGGTGTAATAAAAACTCCTGCAATATTTCCAGTATATTAGCTACTTTAGGAATATTATTTGAACCTATAACATTCATATTAAGTTGAATTCTATTTTCTAGAACTGTTAATTTGAACAATGACTCCATAATTACATTAGGATCACAATTACGATCCCTAGGTTCAATAATTAATCTTATATCTTCTGTAGATTCATCTCTAATATTGCTTATTAAAGGAATTTTTTTGTCTTTTAACAGTACAGCTATTTGTTCGATAAGTTTAGATTTTTGTACTTGATAAGGTATTTCAGTAATTACTATCTGATATAAACCATAACTTAGGTCTTCCTTTGCCCATCTTGCTCTTACTCTAAAGCTCCCACGCCCTACGCTATAGGCTAGGCGGATTGAATCTATTCTATCAATAATTATTCCACCGGTTGGAAAGTCAGGGCCTTTGACAAATTGCAAAATATCGTTAACATTTGATTGAGGATGGTCAATTAAATATATTAGTGCATCACATAATTCATGTAAATTATGTGGTGGTATACTGGTTGCCATTCCAACTGCTATACCTTCTGAACCATTAGCCAGTAAATTAGGAAACATAGCGGGCATAACTACCGGTTCGGTATCGGAATCATCATATGTAGCACGAAAATCGACAGTATCTTGATCTATATCTGACATTAATAAGGTACAAATTTCTGTCATTCTTGATTCTGTATAACGCATAGCTGCTGCGTTATCTCCATCAATAGAACCAAAATTTCCTTGTCCATCAATTAGTGGATATCTGAGAGAAAAATTTTGTGCAAGACGTACTAATGTATCATACAGTGCAACGTCACTATGTGGGTGATATTTACCCATTACATCACCGACAACTCTTGCACATTTCTTATGGGCAGAGGTCGGTTCTAACTTTAGTTGGAGCATGCCATACAATAATCTGCGATGCACTGGTTTTAATCCATCACGAACGTCTGGCAAGGATCTTGACATAATTGTTGATAAGGCATAAGAGAGGTAACGCTCTGATAATGCATTACCAAAGTCTATATTTTCTATTTTAGCATCATCTATCATACAAAACTGTTTCTTATATTTATTCTGTGTTTAGTATAATATCCTAAATATATGCTAGCACTAATAGCAAAATGGTATTAAATAATAAAAATTATACTTTTTCTTTCATCAATATTTGAGGTTACTATAGGAATTATACCTTACTCTTGTACAAGGCACAATACTTTAAACCTCAGTTTTGGATTAAAATTAATCCGAAATTGAGGTTTTAAACAATAATAAAATTCACTTGTTTTTCAATATACAATCAGTTAGAGTCATAATTTATCATCATTGAAGATGTTATAACCTCAGCATACGTAATGGAAGTTCATAAAAAATAGTAACTTAACATAAATTTTCATTCCAATTTCAGATTAATAAAATTAATCTGAAATTGAGGTTTATAAGTATCTTCGCTTTTTAAAATTATCTGATTCAGCATAGTCTGAGAGGATTCATATTTGGGTATATTGCTATGAAGTTATTGAGTCAATTTTTCTTGATGTCACTATTATCGTTGTTACTAATTGGCTGCGGCAGTAACAGATGCAAAAATGTTCCACTCAGCTTGTTGTCTAAACAAAAGATATCCACATCTCAAACCGATATAAAATACAGGCAATTGTATATTATGGGTGACAGTTTATCTGACACCGGAGCTTTCATTGGAACTCTTAACAATGCATTGAGCATTATGCAACAAGACTTCCAAGCATTGAAGTGGATTAAGAAAATCTATTTTTCTCCACCATTCTATAAAGGAGTATCCTTTAGTGATGGTCCAGTAGCTGTTGAATATGTAGCTGCGGGGTTAGGTCTACCGATAACAGCTGGTTGGAGTTTTAACATAACACCAGAATTTAAACAATGGATTGTACAGCAAAAATCTAAAGAATTATCAATACCAGTTGAACAGATTTTGCAAAAAGAACGTTTAAGAAGTACGACGACTTATACTCTACATGATCAAATTGGTACCAATTATGCTGTTTCAAATGGGCATCTGTTGGTAATGACTTACCATATATCCTATTATTTAATCAGTTTCAGTTAAAGAATCAATTTAATACCCTTATTAGACATCATCCAGATATTGGAGAAGACGACTTATTTATAATCATGATTGGTAGAAATGATGTTATGGCAGCCGTTTTTTCTAAAGATGCTGTTGGAATAATTAATGAGAGTATTACTGAAATATCTAATGTCCTTGAGCTTCTAGCAAAAAGAAATGTCAAACATATAGTCGTGGGTAATGTGCCAGATATAGGATTGATCCCGGCTTTTATCAATACCAATAAACAATTAGTGGCTACACAATTAACGCAGGATTTTAATCAAAAGTTAAATGATAAAATAGAGAACTTTAGAAAAATGTATCCAGAAATTGATATAAGACTATTTGATATAAATAATACGTTAAAGAATGTGATCATTGATTACAAGAAAAAAGGGAAGAATATCTCCAAGGCTTGCGTTTCGGATATAGCTGATCATCAAAATCTTATGACATTACTAGAGTTAATATTAACAGGAGAGTTGAGAGCTACATATAATCCCCCATGTAGTAAGTATGAGATTTGCAACTATCTGTTCTTTGATTATTTTCACCCATCTGCATTGGTTCATAAGACAGCAGGTGATACCTTATATAACCCCAGTTGCCAATTAATTTTGTATATCAAAAAGTTCTATAGGAAGCAAAGTTTTGATAGAAGGTTTGTTTTCTAGCAACTGATAATTGATTAGGCAGGATAGCATATGACTAAATGCATTTGTAACTGATCTATGTCTAGAATGCTCTAACTTATCAAGAAATTTAAGTTTGCCTATTACGGTTTCTATCAGAGTTCTTTTGAGCAACATAACCTTATCTATAATAGGGATTAATATATTTTTCATATTCTTTTTAACCCGAGTAATAAGTTGGATGCCTTTGTCATACAAATCATCAAATAATTCTTTAGATATATAACCGCGATCGCCAAAAACTTTGCCATATATACCAAATATCATTCCTTTAAGTCCTTTCCTATCATCCTTATTACCACTGCTGAAAGATACCTTTATCAGATTACCTTCGGAATCTATGATTAAATGTAACTTTAGTCCATAAAACCACCCCTTAGTGGTTTTTCCTCTTGCCGCTATTCCTTTAAAAACCTTATGTGAACTTATACGATAATTCTTACATACGGCTATACCTGTAGCATCTACAAAAGACAGACCTGTGCATTCAGCAAGCAAATGATTCAGTAATATTGCTAAATAAGGCATACTTCTACCTATCAATTTAGTAAAATGTTCATAACTAACAAGTTTAAAATCTTCTGTATAATTATGTAAGATTACTTGTTTGTAATAATGCTTAAAACAATCACAATATGAATCATAGTAACCAATTAATATGGTTAATACTTCGCTTATTGATAAATAATTACTTACACCAGGTTTAAATTTACTACTATTAATTGTAGGCAAATTATTTTCCAAATTCTTTATAAAATCGTCGACAAAACAGTAAATTGCGGTAAAATCTTTTTTCATAGGTTATTTTGTTATTGGTTGAAAAAGATAAAATAACCTATGTCCCTTTTAAAATCTACCTTTCATCTCTCCTATTTAATTGGCAACTGGGGTTATATAATCTTATAGTTAATCCAGAAAAGTTTAGATAGAGCTTCCGTAATGGCATTTCTTAACTTATCAAATTTTTTAATAATTTTTCTTGAATAGCAGGGGATTATATTGGGTAAATCGGGAAGAGTATACTCTTCTGCCTTAAAAAATTAGTTTTTGACAATATCAGGGATTCGCATAATCACATACCTCATGTACGCTGCGTATGTTCGTCCCTCGTTTTCAAATCCAATTCGTAGGATCATTCGAGTATACTGCTATGATTTCAAGAGTTGGCTAGATGATAGTATAACTTCAAGAAACCTCAGCATTCGTAATGGAAGTCAATAAAAAATAGTAACTTAACCCGAGTTGCCAATTAATTATACTGGCAAAAGCTATATTTAACGCTGGTTTCATGTGAGGCTCGATACTAAAACATTTTTAATACAAACATATTTCTAAAAAATATAGTTTTTATTAAGTGTTTTAATGTTACAAATTAACTTCAAATGTTCATAAAACCTAGCTCTGCTCTTATAAATTAATTGGCAACTCGGGTTAACTTAACATAAATTTTCATTCCAACTTCGGATTAATAAAATTAATCCGAAATTGAGGTGATTAAATAATTTCTTACTGTATACTCGGTGAACTTCAAGAATTGGCGTCGTCGTGTCAAAATCTGTGCTGCTCCGTTACTCATGTACGCCTAGCAGATCGACTTTGACACTCATAGCTCTTCTTGAAGTTGACCTTCGTCTACCCAACTCTTGAAATCACAGCAGTATACAAGGCACAATACTTTAAACAATAGTCCCATTTTATTGAGAGCGATTAGCCTATCAACTTGTTTTGCTATTATATTTGCTTCTATAGTAGGTAATTTACTTTGTAAAAGTTGACTTCGTAATAATATACCATTACTAATTAAAAAATCACGTTGAGTTATTGAGCCATGAACATTTATTCCTATATTTTTTCCTACTGTTTTTAGGGCATAAAAGTCAACCTGTGCTGATAAATCAGCTTCCCCTAAAGTTTCAAGCAGAGGATAATATTTATGATTTTTTATTGCTTGTAAAGTAGGATTATATTGATTACGTGTCCTTTTTATTGGATCTATATCATAACCATAATCGATAACCAAGCTCGCCCCACCAAATTTCATGATATGCTTGCTGATAAATTTTATGATTTCTAATGATTTGGGTGATTCTTCTATTACTGCTCCATCATGTGCATTTAAGTGTTCTTGCAGTAGATAGCGTTGCAATTCCTTACTAACTTCTATTTTATCGAATTTAATTTTACCATCGGCTGGGTCAATAATAAGTGTTGATTCATACCAAAGTTCTTTGGTTTTAACATATTGCTTAATTGGCATAGCATCAAAAAATTCGTTAGCTATTATAATAGAAGGAATTTTAGAGATATATTGTACTGCTGTATGGTGTTTGATAGGTAAACCTACCATCTTTAGGTTTGCTTGTTGTTTCTTGATAAAATGGGGATTAATATCAATCAATTCTATTGAGAGAGATTGGTAAAATTCTGGAACTAATTTAGCAACATTGAGCAAATCCCGCATTAATACTCCTTGCCCAGGACCTAACTCAACTAAATTAGTTTTTTGAGGACAACCCATTTTATACCATTGGTCAATAACCCATAAAGCTATCATTTCACCAAAAAGCTGAGAGATTTCTGGAGATGTCGTAAAATCTCCTAAGCAACCTAATTTATTCTGTTTTTGATAATAGGAAGAAGGGGATACAGATGTTACTTGGAGCATCATTTCATCAAGCTTAATACTACCATTCTGTTCAATAAGCTTTCTTATTTTGGAGTTGATTGGCATTTAATTTGTATTATTAAATAAATTCCTACTATTAGCATAGGTAATGATAAAATTTGCCCCATAGTTAAATTATTAAAAATAAATCCTATGTGGAAATCTGGTTCACGAAATATTTCTATAATAATTCGAAATACTGAATATACTATTAAAGATATAGCTAAATTCAAACCATGGATCTTTATAGTTTTGTATTTAAAAGTGGCATAAGCTAGAATTAAGCATAATATAACTCCTTCGAAAAATGTTTCATAAAGTTGGCTGGGGTGTCTTATTTGTAGATCACTATTTGGAAAAATCATTCCCCAAGGCATTGTAGTCACTCTGCCATATAATTCCCCATTAATAAAATTGGTTATTCTACCTAAAAATACACCGATAGAACCAACTGTAGCTAATATATCACATAGCAATAAGAAGTTAATTTTGTACTTATGGCAGAAAAAATAACTAAATATGATTAAGCCAATCATCCCACCATGAAATGACATACCGCCTTCATAAGTCTTGAAAATAAGAATAGGATTAGAAAGATATTTAATCGGATCATATAGTAACACATAGCCCAATCTTCCACCTATTACGATACCAAGAATAGCCCAAGTAACAAAATTTTCTAAGTTTGCAGCAGTAACACCAATTTTAAATTTTTTTATAATTTTATAAGCATAGAACCACCCAGCTAATATACCAAAAACGTAAGCCATGGAATACCAATAAACGCTAAATGGTCCAATAGAGAAAATAACAGGATTGATATTTGGAAAGGTCATACGGTTATTATATACGCAAGCTTTATCGATTGCAAGCAATCGGAGAAGAAACATTAACTACCACTTAAATAGATATTATATTTAGTCAAATATAATATCTTTTATAAAAGATTCATAATAATGCTTAGTGTACATTATAATTATTGTATACTATAAGAATTAGGTAGAAAAATAATTATTCTTATACCAAATTAATGTTATCTATTCTTTAACAAAAAGGTTGTTTTATGACAGTACAATATTTATTAGCTCTTTATCATAAATATGATCAAGAAATTTTAATGTTAATCATTATGATAGCTTCGATCATTCCATTGATTATTTTTATTAAAAAAATAATATTTTCAATGATCAAAAAATATATTGATCAATGGCATCATGATTATGAAAAAATATTTAAAAAATATTCTATATACACCTATTTATTACATACATTACTAGCTTTATACATTATATTCTGGTGCAATATCTTACAACCACCTCCTACTTTATCTTGGATAATTAGCATCAAGAATATTGCGATAATCCTCTATACAGGCGGTTTCGTTACAATGCTAATCTTATCTCTTATCGATGCTTTTGCAGATATTTATCGAAACAGACTAACAATTTCTATCCAATCCTATTTAAGTTTATACACTCAAATATTGAAAATATTTATTATTTCTATTGCTACCATTATAATTATTTCCAGTATTCCAAATGTTTCCCTTAGTGCATTTTTTACTAGCTTAGGAGCAGCAGCAGCGTTGTTAACCTTTCTATTTAAGGATACTGTTGTGGCTTTGATATCAAGCTTACAGCTAATTTCGCAGGATATAATACGAATTGGCGATTTTGTTAGTATTAGCCAGTATAATGTTGAAGGTACTGTAGAGAAAATTACTATTACATCCGTTAAAATTAGGAATAGTGATCAAACTATTTCGACAATACCCACTTCTAGTCTTTTAACAACTAATGTAGTAAACTCGCGAGGTATAAGTGACTCAATGGCAAGAAAAATCCAGGGACCAATCTGTATTGACATAAATACTATTGTATTGCTCTCAACTGTATCTTTTATACAAGAATTGAAAAAATCATCATATTTGACAAAAGAAGCAATGGATAAAGTGAGTTTGGAACAGCTAGGTGACTATGTAACAAATATCAAGATATTTAGATTATATGTAAAAGAATATTTGAGAAATCACCCCATGATATATCAACAAGATTTTACATTTCTAGTACGTCAGCTGCCTGCAACTCCTAATGGCTTACCAATAGAGTTATATGTCTTTACTCATGAAATAAGGAAGGGTATATATGAAGATATTCAATCAGATATTTTTGATCATTTGTTTGCAGTGCTACCTGAATTCAAATTAAAAATATTTCAAAATAGTAATTAACTAAAATGATATAATAATGACTTTAGAGATCAAATCTAATTTAACTTCTGCCTACCAAATTCTTGCAATTTTGGGCTTAGATGATCATACATATACTCATCTATCGGCAAGACCTAAAGGAGCTGATTTTTACTATATTTATCCTTTTGGCTTAAGGTTTGAGGAAGTAACTAGCGATAATTTACTGCAAGTTAGTTTGGATGGAACAGTTTTAGAGGGTAGCGAATATAGTTACAATGAAACCGGCTACGTCACTCACGGTAATATCTATAAAACAAGAGAGGATATTTCATCTATCTTTCATTTGCATACTCCCGCAACTGTTGCTGTATCATCTATGCGAGTAGGATTAATGCCAATAAGTCAGTGGGCACTGCATTTTTATGAAAGACTATCTTATCATGAATATAACTCTCTTATACTTACGTCTAATCACAGTAATAAAATGCTTGATGATCTTGGGAAAAATTATGTTATGTTTCTACGTAATCACGGAATATTAGTATGTGGTAGGACAATACATGAAGCTATGTTTTATACTTATCATTTAGAGCAAGCATGTAAAACCCAATGTTTAGCATGTTCCACAAATCAGGAGTTAATCATACCATCTCAAGAAACTTGTAGAAAATCGGTACAAGATTTATTATCTTTGAAGAAGATTTAGGTAAACGTGACTGGATTGCTTGGCTTAACTTACTTAAGACGGTTTGCGGTAAGCAATAGACTTCTTTCGATGATTTAATTGATCAAATTAAAATTGACAGTAAAGGTATAGTATACTCAAATGATTTGAGTATAGTGTTATTCTCTTTATAGAGAACCACTATAGGGTAATGATTTTACATAGTTTTCCATAAATTCCCAATCTAGTGTTCCCTGTCGTGTTGTTGGTAATTTAACTCTTGCACTATTGACAATATTCTTCCCATATTTTCTACCAAAAGAATATCTGTATCTTTCCAGATCAAGCACAGTTACTAAAAACATGGCATTATACTTATTTAATTTCTGATTATAACCTAAGGTTAATGTCGTGGAACCAATAAAATCAAATGGTTGGTAACTTGTGTATCCAATCGAACCCTGTCCATCGCCTATAAATACTATACTATTGCCTTTGGAGATTAGATTATCAACTGTTACAACTTTTTCCATAACACCGTTATTGGTCTTTTTAGCTCCTATGTAAAAAACATCCTCTCCACTAGTTAACAGTACTGAAGCATTACCGCATTTAGCTTTTTCTAAAATTCCAAATATGTCTGAAATGTAGAAATATTGCCAATTTGCAGTTTCTAAACTAATATCCTGATTAGAAGATATACTATCTGTTGCAAGTTGTATATAGTTATTCAGAAATAGGAATCCAACATAATCTTTAATAGTTTTAATAAAGTCATTTTCCGTTAAGTTGGTGTAATCTGTTTCCATATACGCTTCGGCACACCATTCTTGTTCCGCGGTAACATTATTTATTATACTTATACCAGCAACACTCTCTTTATTAATGTATTTTTCTAACCAAAAATCTTTTATATTCTTCCAGCAATCATTCTTGTCAATTCTACCGCTATTTTTTTGTTTTACAAATCCATCATTTTTAAAATAACCAAAAAAAGTTTTTTTATTTTTTTAAATGTGTATAGTGTGCCTTAAGAACTAATATACAACTATTAACGTTGATTGGATGGAATAAATCGTTTGGCATAGAAAAAACCGCCTCTAAACTATGCTTCTCTAGCAATCTTTTTTTAACTTCAATTACTTTACTAGCTTCAGAAACAACCGTGGACATTTGACAAATAGCAACACAAATGCCACCTTTAGTCAAACATTCTAAAGTATTCTCTATGAACTCTAATTGTTCATCAGCGTTTCCATCTTGGTAAGGTGGATTTAAAAAGCCTTTTGTTGGCTTTTGTTCTTTTATTATTTTTTTGTTCTTCTCATCAAAACAACTACCATATAAAATATGACTTTTACCATCTCCTCTCATCATCATATTAGAGCAAGCATGAGAAAACATATCAGCTCTTTTCTCGATGCCAATTAATTGGCTTGATTTTATCTTTTTATGTTTATCTGTATTATTTCCTGCTTTTTTAAGCATGTAATTCATTGCAGCTACTAAAAAACCAGCCGTTCCACAACAAGGATCAAAAACAATATCATCAGTGCTTAATTCTGCGATATCACAAAAGAAATCTGTAATATGGCAGGGGGTTAATACAAGACCAGTTTTTTTGTCACTTCCAGCATATCTTATAAATTGGGTATAAAATTTTCCTAAAATATCAAATTGACTTTCATCAATATGGGGTAAAATATCTTGATTGATAGATAAAATAAAATCCCTCAAAAGGGTGTTTTTCTCATCTTTCTTTGTCTTTTTATTGTAAATTATATCAGAACTAAAATCATTATTGTTTCTAAATTTCGAGTATTCTAAAATTATAATTTGTCTTTTCTCAGAATCTAAATCATTTTGCTTCAAAACACTTTCACAAGCAGATAATAGGGCTTCAGTTAGCTCTTTGTTGGATGTGTAATATTTGTAGCTACTCAAAAAGGGAGCATATTGCAATGCAATTAAAATTGCACTTATTAACGTACATCTTTCGACTTATGGTATAGAATAATTATGCAAAAATGAATTATATTCTATTGCTTTCTTAATAAGCTCTTCTTCTGCAAATGGCTTAGATTGCTGTTTGATAATATTTTCAATCTCTATGGATTTTAGAAAAATATTGTCGAGCATACCCTTATAGGTATAATGTTGTTTTAACCACAAAAAAGTTGAGATTTTTTGCTCTATTTCATTTTGTCCACTAACTGCAATAGCGATTATATTAAAAGCATCTTTTAAATAACAAGTATATAATAAAACACCATCTACAGCATAATCTTTATATAGGTTTCTATTTTTACTTTCATGTTGTGATATGCTTGCCTTGCATTCTATGACAATTAAATTATCCGGATTATTTTTAAAAGATATAATAAATTCTAGACGTCCTGCACCATTACCACTTTTTGAAGAATTTTTTAGTAATTTATCTATTTTGGGATTTATTGATGATTGCTCTTCTATTATAAGGTTATCATCATAATAACCTTTCTCTCGTAATAGATTCCTAACAATATTTTCAGTTATACGTTCATTTAACATAAAAGCCAATAAATTAGACTTCTTTCGAAACTCACTTATGTGCAAGGGTTTGAAGGAGACACTTCACCTTGAACCGTAGCATACTTGAATGTACGTGAGGAGTAGAGTGTCGGTATCATGTACAAATCACCAGCAGAAATAGAGTTTCGAAAGAAGTTATTGAACCACAATACCCTATAGATTCGTTATAGCTAACTCGAATAGATTCCTGATCTAGAACATATAATGGATTAACTATAAAACTCATCCTTCCCGCATGACAATATATCACAAAAATCAACTACACTAATAGATATATGCAAATTATTTGATAAATTTTTTATAAAATCATCGACAAATCAATAATCAACTCTTCAAATTGCTGATTATTAGAATATTGTAGAGTTATCTTGTCTTGTATTTGGTTTTTGAACCAAGTAATTTGCCTTTTTGCGTATTGCCTAGTCTTAATTTGTGCTAGATTTATGGCATTTTGCAAAGTAATTTCATTATTTAAATAACATAATATTTCCCGTAGACCAATGGTTTTTATTGCAGAAGAATATATATCAGGAAAATCTTTTTTAATTTGAGCTACTTCTTCAATTGCTCCTTCATTAAATAATTTTTCTAACCTAGTATTACATGTTTGATAAAGAAATTCCCTCTTTGGATGTAGAAAAATTACCTTAAAATCAAATGCTGGAAGAATAGATTTATTTTGTAAACTTTGGAAAGCAAATATAGATTGCCCGGTTTCCATAAATACTTCATAGGCTCTTATAACCCTTTGAGTGTCGTGTTCATTTAACTTCTGAACAGCTAGGTTATCTAGCTCTTTTAGTTTATAAAAAAACTGGGTCGAACCAATCTTAGAGTGTAGCTCTCTAACATATTGCCTAATTTTAGGAGATATTGATGGTATTTCATTATAACCAAAAAGTAATGAATTAATATATAACCCAGTACCACCAACAATTATTGGTAACTTGCCTCTACTACGAATGTCTGTAATTTTCTCAAGAGCATAATTTATATATTGTATTACCGAAAATTCTTGTTCTATAGATAAAAAATTATAAAGATGATAAGGAATCTCATTACGGTATATTTGTGATGGCGAGGCAGTAATAATGGGAATCTGCCTATATATCTGCATAGAATCACAGTTAACTATCTCAGCATTATATATTTTAGCTAAATAATGTGCCAAATAAGACTTGCCACTAGCGGTAGGTCCACATATAACTAACATCGAGTAAATAATTTCTTTTGTGTAAGTTAGCTTGATCTTTATATATATTACGTTGATCAACTCAAGCTTTTATCAAAGCATTATATTGCAAATCTGTATTCTATCTTTCATTTTCAGACGAAACTCTTACATATTCAACCAATATTCGTAAAACATAATATTTTTTATTCATACATTATACCAAAACGGCAAAGTTTGTCGTATAGTTTTTTTGCCCTTTTTGTATATTTTTTGTTCTCTAACTCAGATGTCTGATAAACACATGTTATATATACTGCTTGTAAATGAAGAGCTAGGCAGTAGCAAAGTCGAGCTGTTAGGTGTACATGAGTAACGGAGCAGCTTCGATCTTTGGTCGCAGGAACACCAATTCTTGAAGTTCACCGAGTATATATATTAATATTCAAAAAAATATTCTATTTCTCTAGCATTTGTTATAAAATTGTATACGAGACACTATCAAAGATAGAAGTTGACGAGAAGTTTTGTTTAATTGTTTACCACTTAGTAAGATTTCGCCATTCAGGTTCTAAAAGTAATATGTGAAGCACTAGAGCTTGGCAATATTACTTTTAGACAGTTAACATCTTTGGTAGGTCTTGCTCCTTTTGCTAGAGAAAGCGGTAGTTATAAAGGTAGAAGAAGTATTTTTGCAGGTAGAGGTAATCTTCGAAGAATTCTTTATATGGCTGCAGTAGCTGCCTTACGATGTAATAAGCGTTTACGTAATTTTTATGACCACTTAATTGCTAAACATAAACCAGCAAAAGTTGCTCTTGTTGCTGTTATGCGTAAATTACTAGCTTTTATGCACTCTATTGTCAAAAATAATTCTTCTTGCAATGAAAATTTATGTTAAGTTATTATTTTCTTATTGACTTCCATTACGGATGCTGAGGTTATAATAGCATAATACCTCGAAATATTAAAGCCAATTCGGGATAAGACTTCTATTATGGGAAACGTGCTTTTCTTTAAGTTCATAGTAATCTAGTTTTGCAGTATTTTCATTAACAGACTAAGTTCCTCACGAAATTCTGTATCAATTTCACATAATTCTTCTACTTTTTTGATAGCATGCATTATTGTAGTATGATCTTTCTTACCAAATTTCTTACCGATATCAGTAAGGCTTTTTGGGGTTAATGTTTTACTTAAATACATAGCTACTTGCCTTGGTCTAGCTATTGAGCGAATACGTCTAGGAGAAGACATATCAGAAAATTTAATATTATAACGATCAGCTACTTTTCTTTGAATATCTTCAATCGTTATAATTCTTTCATTGGAACGTAGTAAGTCACGTAAAATATTTTGGGTATTTTCTAAAGTTATCTCTCTACCAACTAAAGTTGAATGAGCAATAACTTTATTAAGAGCCCCCTCTAACTCTCTGACATTTGACGTTATTTTTGATGCTAAGAATTCTACAACATTTTTAGGTATGTGAATATTCATCTGTTCAAGCTTAGATTCTAATATCCCCAATCTTAGTTCATAAGTAGTACTGTGAACATCTGCAACCAAGCCCCAACCAAGCCTAGACTTAATCCGCTCTTCAATATTATCTAAATCTGACGGTGAACGGTCACATGATATAACCATTTGACGATTATTATCAATCAAAGCATTGAAAGTATGAAAAAACTCTTCTTGAGTACTATCTTTACCAGATATAAATTGAATATCATCGATCATTAGCACGTCAACTGAACGAAATTCTTCTTTAAATGACATAACATCTTTATTACGAAGTGCTTTGATGAATTGATACATAAACTTTTCTGCCGACATGTAAATTACTTTGCGAGTCGGGTTATTATGTCTTATATACCAAGCAATAGCATGCATTAAGTGTGTCTTACCAAGACCAACACCCCCATACAAAAATAAGGGGTTAGATTCAGCTACGGCACTTTCTGATTCAGCAACTGCTCTAGAGGCTGCATATGCTAACTCATTTGGTCCACCAACTACAAAATTTTCAAAAGTAAATCGTAAGTCTAATGCTGAAAAAATGCCTTCGGAATTGAGATCCATTCCTTCTTTTATTGATGGAATTTTTGCTAAATATTCAGGTATATTTGGATTTTGTTCTAGTAATTCTTTAGTAACTATCTCAATTGATTTAATATCTTTGTCATAAGACTGCCAAGATTGCAATATATCACATGCATATTTTGATTTTATCCAATCTCGGATAAAATTTGTTGGTGTAGAAAGTATAACAGTAGTAGTAGAAGCTTCTAGAAAGTTAATCTTACTGAACCAACTTTTATACAAAGACTCACCGTAATGTTTATTAAGATCAGAACACACATGCTGCCAAATATCTCTATAATGAGCTACTTCCTTTTCTACAGTCAATTGATTTTGGTTAGTATTCACAGAACTTGCCATGGTAAATTATTTTGTTTCCAACCAGCTCCATTACCTCCTCCTTCAAAACCATCAACGATGTTGTAGCATTTTGTATAACCTAAACCACCAGCACACAAGACCGCTTCATGAGATCGGGCACCTGAACGACAAAGGAATAATACATTATTTTTATTACTGACTTTCGACATAAACTGGTTGTTAAATTCACGATTTAATGACATATCAGGTAATAAACGCCAGCTAAGAAAAAGTACTTGATATTTATCAAGCTTTGGAATACCTATTTTTTGCCATTCTTCAGTAGTTCTAATATTAACAACAATGGTACACTCATCCATTTCTAGCAACTTATAAGCTTCTAAGGAAGATATATTTTTGATACTTATAGGCATCTGCATTTTTTTGAATATATTAAAATTTATTGAATAAGAACAAGATTTAGACTAATTGAGTATATACTACTTAATATACAGTTTACATTTTATATTTGGTAATTGTCAAACTATCTGAATCATATTATGATATTTTTTTATAAGATTATCAATATGGACTATTTAAAAAAAGCATTCCTAGCTAAAAAATTACTATACCAAAGCAAAAATCGTGGTTGCAAAGAAACCGGGTTAATATTAGGTAAATTTGCTGAACAATTTCTTGCTAATATGGATATAGATAGTTTAACAGATTTTGCTTTAATACTTAATCAAAATGATATAGATATTTATGATTGGATTACCAATAAAATAACTCCTCCTGTTCACTTAAATTCAAAAGTGATGTTACAAATACTTAATTTTGATATTAACCGCCTATAAGCTTAATAAACAATGATACAACAACCTCTACCACTCAGTGCAAAAAGTTTTTTTGCTAATGAGTATTTCTCAAATAAACCAACTAAGAATATTTTACTTATTTTTGCCAGTGAAGATAATGCAATTAATAGCCATAAACAATTATTATTTTTTGCACAAAGCATTAAGACTAGTAATATATTATATTTTCCTAGTTTTGATACTATACCATATGATCGCATTTCGCCCCAGTCTAACATTTTATCAGAAAGAGCTAATGCACTAAGTTATTTAGCAACTAATAATGAAAAAAAATTGGTAGTTACTAATGCGGTGAATTTACTGAGCAAATTACCACCTTCGGAATTCTTAGTTAAGTCTTTTCTGAAATTACATAATAAAATGAAGTTTTCAGCGGGCAAGCTCGCCGAATTCCTAGTACATAATGGTTTTACAAGGAGTAGTAGTAGCATTGATAGTGGTGAATTTTCAGTAAGAGGAGAGATAGTAGATATAATTTTGCCAGGGTATAAGGGCTATCGTATTAATTTTAGTTGGGATCACATAGAGTCAATAAGAGAATTTGATATTGATAGTCAAATTTCTACTAATAGCTGTACGGAGTTAATAATTAATTCTGCCAGTGAGGTAATATTAAATCTAGAAACAATAAAGAATTTTAGAGATAATTATCTAAAAGCTTTTGGTGTTAATTACGTGAATAGCCCTTTATATGAATCAGTAATTGAAGGAAAAAAATTTCAAGGATATGAACATTTATCTCCTTTATTCTATAATTCTTTCAGTAGCTTAATTAATTATTTAGATGACCCTATTATTATTTATGATAATTTGTCGTTACAATCAATTATTGAGCAGGAGAATAATTATACAGATCTTTACAGATCGCGGATTGAGTCTAACAAAATAAAATTAAACACATTCTATCCTGCATTGCCTCCTGAGCAGATTTACTTTACCAGTAAAGAAATACAAACTTTACTAGAACAGGATAAGAATATTTTAATTAGTCCTGAAGATTCATCTTATGCATATTCATTAGAAAAAATTATTGCAACTAGTTTTATTGAGGATAAGACAGTTTTTGATAAGCTATTTGAGATTATAGAGAACAATAATACTAAAATACCAATTATTTTTTGTCAGTCTAAAAGTAATTTGGAAAGACTGAAGAGCTTGATAAATAGCTACTCACGAGAAATATATCGAGATAGACAATCTACAACAGGCAAAAATTGGTGTGATAAATCTTGCATATGTCCAACTTAGTCAAGGATTTTATAGTGATAAATATTTGTTTATTGCAGCTCACGATATTTTAGGAAAAAGTGCGGTAAACGTTCGCCAGCAAGGTGCTAAACGTAAGCTTAAAAACATTCTAATGGAATTAGATAATTTAGGCGAAGGGGAGTTAGTTGTTCATAAGGATCATGGTATTGGTCAATTTCTTAATGTTGAAACACTAGATGTTAAAGGCAAAGCTCATGATTTCCTAAAAATTTTATATGAGAATAATGATAAATTATATATTCCTGTTGAGAATATAGAGCTAATTAAGAAATATGGTAGTAGTGAAGCACAGCTAGCCAAGTTAGGTAGCAGTAGCTGGCAAAGAAGTAAGGCTAAGCTCAAGAATCGTATTACAGAAATTGCCGAGCAATTATTAGCAATAGCCGCTAAGAGGAAATTAACTGTAACTAATCCAATAGAGTTTGATCATGAAGAATATGACAAATTCTGTCAGAGATTTAAATATACCGAAACTGAAGATCAATTAAATGCCATAAATGATATTAGAAAAGATTTTGACTCAGGTATTTTAATGGATAGATTAATTTGTGGTGATGTTGGTTTTGGAAAAACTGAAGTGGCAATAAGGGCAACTTTTATGGTAGCTAAATCAAACTGTGACGCAAACTGTGACGTCTCCCCTCAAGTAGCCATTGTCGTACCAACTACTATTCTAGGTAAGCAGCATTATTTAAGATTTCGTAAAAGATTTAAGGATTTAGGGCTGAATATAGTACAATTATCTAGCCTAGTTACCAATAGTGAGGCTAAAATTGTTAAAGAACAAATCAAAAAGGGTACAGCTAATATAATAATTGGTACACATGCCTTGCTGAGTAAGAATATAGAATTTAGTAACCTCAGATTATTAATAATTGATGAAGAACAACATTTTGGTGTTGCTCAAAAGGAACATTTAAAGAAACTAAGAACTACAATGCATGTTCTATCTCTTTCGGCAACACCAATTCCTCGTACAATGCAGATGTCTATGGTAGGGCTGAAAGACCTTAGTATCATTGCCACACCACCGATTGATAGGCTAGAAGTTCGGACAATAGTTATGCCGTTTGATCCGGTGATTATTAGAGATGCTTTACTTAGAGAACGTTTCCGTGGTGGTAGAAGTTTCTATGTAGTGCCTAGAATTAAGGACATTCCGGATATAGAGAAATACTTACAGGAGGTTGTACCTGAACTAAAGTACAAAGTTGCTCATGGCCAAATGCCAGCTGCCAAAGTAGATGAGATTATGAGTGAATTTTGTGATGGTAAGTTTGACATACTTGTTTCTACCACAATAATTGAGTCAGGTATAGATATTGCCGAAGCTAATACAATGATTATTCATAAATCTGATATGCTTGGTTTGAGTCAGTTATATCAGCTCAGAGGTAGGATAGGACGAAGTAAAGTCAGAGGTTATGCCTATTTAACCTTAGCTAATTATAAGAAAATGACCGCACATTCAATAAAACGGCTAGAAATAATGCAAAGTAGCTGTACTCTTGGTTCTGGTTTTACCATTGCCAGCCATGATATGGATTTACGTGGTTTTGGCAATTTAGTAGGAGAAGAGCAGTCTGGGCAGATTAAAGAAGTAGGAGTGGAGCTTTATCAGGAGATGTTAGATGAACAAATAGCAATTCTTAAGGATGAAGTTATTGAGCAGCCAAAAGCTTTTGTGCCAATAATTAATTTGGGATTACCTGTTTTCATTTCTGACAATTATATTGCAGATTCTGCTCTTAAACTAAGTTTGTACAGAAGAGTTGGAAATTTAATTGATGATGTAGATATTGAAAATTTTAAGGACGAAATGGTTGATCGTTTTGGTCCTATCCCATCAGAATTTAATAATCTACTTAATATAGTAAAAATAAAGCATAAATGCAGTAAGCTTAATATTGAAAATTTAGACTCTGGTGATCGAGGATTTGTTTTAAAATTTTATAAAGAAGCAGATATAGCTGATAAGGTTAGGAATTTTGTTATAAAACATCCTCAGCAAACCAAAATAAAACCGGATACTAAGTTAGTATTTACCAAAACATTGGTAGGAAAAGATATTATAGAGGAAGCGAATAGTCTGTTGGAGCAATTATTGGTTGCATAATATCATATAGGGCGAAAAGGAATTAAAATTAGGAAAGTGAGTAAAATTAAAAAGCAATATATATGTACAAATTGTGGTAATAGTACATCAAAATGGGCGGGACAATGTTTTGATTGTGGCTTATGGGGAGCGATTGAGGAAGAGGTAATTAGTCAAGTACAAGTTAGGTTAGGCAATAAACAACAAATACAAAAGCTTGATGGTGTCGTTGTGGAATCATTACGTACTCCTACGCCTATAAATGAATTAAATAGAGTGTTGGGTGGCGGGTTGGTTTCCTCTTCGGCAATTTTAATTGGTGGTGATCCTGGAATTGGTAAATCAACTTTATTATTACACTTAGTGGCAGGTTCTTTTTGTGATAAAATTAGAATGAATTGCTTATATATAACTGGTGAGGAATCCATTGACCAAATAAAGCTAAGAGCCTTAAGATTAGGTCTTAATAATGAAACAACATCTATCTTAGCTGCCACTAATATCGAAGATATTATCTCAACTATTGATGCTGATAAGAACAATATTGATTTGGTAGTAATCGATTCAATTCAGACAATGGTAACTCGCACACTATCATCACCACCTGGCACTATTTCGCAGATTCGGGCCTGTGCTAATGAATTAGTTAGCTATGCTAAGCAAAATAATATTATTATTTTACTTAGCTGTCATGTGACAAAAGATGGACAATTAGCTGGTCCTAAGTTACTCGAACATCTTGTTGATACCGTACTATATTTTGAAGGTGATCCTAATAGTCATTTTCGTATTTTGCGTTCTATTAAAAATAGATTTGGTGGAATAGGAGAAATCGGTGTTTTTGAGATGACTGCTAGTGGTCTTATGGAAGTCTCTAGTCCTTCCGAGCTATTTCTGATGAAAAGGGATAAAAATGTTAGCGGAACAACAGTATTTGCTGGAATTGAAGGATCTAGACCGTTATTAATTGAGATTCAGGCATTAATTGCCCCTTCCAATATGCCAATGCCAAGACGTTCGGTTGTAGGATGGGATTTAAATAGATTATCAATGATAATAGCTGTACTTAATGTACGGTTTGGTCTTAACTTAACTTCTAAGGAAGTATATTTAAGCGTTGCTGGTGGGCTTAAAATTTCAGAACCAGCTTCAGACTTAGCTGTTGCAGCTGCTTTAATTTCTGCAGCAAATAATAAAGCTGTGCTAGAACATAGTGTTTTTTTTGGAGAAATTGGTTTATCTGGTGAAATAAGAAAAGTCAATGCAGCAGAAATGAGAATAAAAGAAGCAACGAAATTAGGATTCAATAAATTAATTTGCTCCAAACTTGAAAAGTTAAGTAATAACCTAATTTGCCCAATTAGTAATATACAAGAATTGAAAGAGTGGATATAGTTAAAATTCACACTTATGAAATTCTAATAACCCTAATTCGGGATAAGAATTATAATTCTTATCCCGAATTAGCTATGATATAAAGAAAAATGTACTCTTGAAGCGGTTCTGTGAGTACATTTTAACTTTTTTACCGTTCAATAGATGATTTTAATAATTAAAATCATCTATTGAACGCAAATGATATTTTAACAATCAGGTGTAGAACCGCTTCAAACCTGATTGTTTCTATATATACAGCCGAATTTGGGATAACTTGTTATCCCGAATTCGCGTTAATAGTATTATTAGAATCTTATTTGACTATTTTACCTTAGTTCGATGGGAGACATCGGTTTAATAGTTCCGATTATCTGTTTCTTGAAATGTCTTAATTGTTTTTTTAATTGTAGCACTTATGAAACACTTATTTTAAGATGAGTTTTATAAATTAAGGATTCCATCTTTGACAAAGTAGCGTAAAAGTGTTACGCTACTTTTAACCACAAAAAAGCATAGAACCCCAATTTTGGATAAGAATTAGTTAATTCTTATCCAAAATTGGCTTTAATATAAGGAAAAATGCATTCTTAAAGCGGTTAACGCGAATACATTTTAAACCTTTCTAAAGCTAAAAACATGATTTTAAAAGATTAAAATCATGTTTTTAGCAAAATGGATTGCCACGCTCACATACGTTCGCTCGCTAATAGACATATACGTCTATAAAACGTCTATTAGCGAGGAGACCGTAGGTCGACGAAGCAATATATAATTTCACCGAATTTAGGATACTCAAATGATCCTACGAATTGGATTTGAAAATGAATGGTGAGAAGGCGTAGCATACATATAGTATAGTTACACATGCGAATCCATGATATTTTCAAAAAACAATTCTTCAAAACAGAAGAGTATATAAGAATTGACAAATTCTTATCCCAAATTCGCGTATAGAAAAATACCAAGTTTATTATATAGGAGCAATTTAATTACTAATACTTCAAAAATACTTATTATTGATAATCAGAAAGCATTAAATGAATTCTGTAGACAGTTATTGGATTGTAAGACTATAAGTGTTGATACTGAGTTCTTGCGTAAAAATACCTATTTTGCTCAGCTTAGCATAATTCAAATTATGACCAGTAGTTATAAAGTGATAATTGACACTTTGAGCAATTTGGATCTTTCTCCTATTAACGAAATATTTCTGAACGATAAAATTCTTAAAATAGTTCACGCCCCTAGAGAGGATTTTGAGATATTTTATCGTTTATTTAAGAAACTACCAAAAAATGTTTTTGACATACAAATTGCAGCTGGTATTTGTGATTTTGGTAAATATTTGAGTTATTCGGATATATGTAGCAAAATTTGCTTAGTTCACATTGATAAAACTTACCAACGGTCTGATTGGTTAAAGCGTCCAATTAATGCTAATATGTTAAATTATGCTATTAAAGATGTTGAATATTTAGAGCCGATTTACAAGGTATTGCAACAAATAATTCAAGATAATAACTTACAAAACGAATATGACAAGCAAATAAAATCTTTGCTTAATATTGAAAATTATATTATTAATGTACAAAAAGCTTGGCAAAAAGTTAGATTCAATAATCATTCAGAGTCTTTTATTCATAAAATGAAAATTATGGCAGCTTATCGGGAGGAACAAGCCAGTACAATAGATTTACCAAGGAGACATTTTATTTCTGATGAGGAATTAGTACAGATTTGTCAATATTTACCTACCAGTAATAAAGATTTTGAAAATCTTAAATTAAATAGTCGCTATCTTAGTAAACAAAAATATAGAACTCAATTAGCAGATCTGTGTCTTGCTATACAAGAATTAGGTGAATAAAGGTACTTTATTTATGTTAATTGTGGAATAAATTTGCTATTTTCTAAAAGGTTAAGTAAAACAGCATCTGATATCTTTTGGCTTTTAGAGCATGGCAATTTTTACTATAGTTTTTTTTAAAACCATTTCTGTATTACTGAGTGTAGTAATTGGTTTTTTAGCAGGAAGATATTCTAAAGTTGAGAGAGATAGTATAGCTTCTTTGTTATTCTATTTTATATCTCCTATTGTTTTTTTTGCTATTCCCGCCAGTACTACTTTGACTTTATCAGCATTAAGCGTTACTGTAGTTGTTTTTTTCATTGCCACTTCGTTATCAATATTTTCCTACTATTTTTTTGGGCGATATTGGCTTGATCATACACGAAACATTATAGCATTATCTGCAGGTACCGCTAATGGTGGTTATTTTATGCTGCCAATAGCCGCTACTCTCTTTGATGATTATGTTTTAAGCATCTATATGATGGCAGTTATAGGAATAAATATTTTCGAATCATCAGTAGGCTTTTATATTTGTGCTAGGAGCTTTGCTAATAGTAGTGAAAGTATCTTGAAGGTTGTAAAGTTACCAATTTTAAACGGTTTTTTACTTGGTTGTTTATTTAGTTTTGCTGGTTTTACTTTACCTGATTTCCTAGATGATTTTATATATAACATGCGGGGGGCATTTTCTATACTTGGTATGGTTATGGTTGGTTTAGCTCTTTCAGCTTTGCAAAAGTTTGAAATAGACATAAAGTTTACTTTAGCTACTTTCATGGCAAAATTTTTATTCTATCCACTAGGGGTTAACATATTTATTCTTTTGGATAAGTTTGTTTTAGGATGGTATGATGAGAATTATTACAATGCTTTAAGGCTTCTTTCAACTGCTCCTATGGCAGCAAACGTAATTGTCATAGCCAGTTTACAAAAATTCTATCCAGAAAAAGTTGCTACCACAGTATTTCTTTCCCTGCTTTTTGGTGTAGTATATATACCAGTTATGGTAACTATATTTTTAAGTGATTTGAATTAATTATTATAGCTAACCTGATTAACGCGAAATTATAGATTGCTTCGTCGCTAATAGCGTCTGTGAATTTGGTGTAATGCTAGTCAGGTTAGCTATAGCACTAATGATATAAAAAAATGATACAAAAATTTATCCAAGTTGGACCTTATATTAACCCGAGTTGCCAATTAATTATACTGGCAAAAGCTATATTTAACGCTGGTTTCATGTGAGGCTCGATACTAAAACATTTTTAATACAAACATATTTCTAAAAAATATAGTTTTTATTAAGTGTTTTAATGTTACAAATTAACTTCAAATGTTCATAAAACCTAGCTCTGCTCTTATAAATTAATTGGCAACTCGGGTTATATTAATTGGTTAGGCTCACAATATATTCCAGCTCATAAAATAGCTTATCTTGAGTTTGGTGACCCTAATAATGAAAATGTAATAATTTGTACCCATGGTTTAACTAGGAATGCTCATGATTTTGATAAAATCGCTATGGTATTAAGTGATAATTTTCGAGTAATTGCTATAGATTATCCAGGACGTGGGGATAGTGATGTTTTTAAAACGAAAAAGCATTATAATTATCAAGTATATGTAAAAGATACGGTGCTTTTTTTAAAAAAATTAGGTATTAACAACTGTATTTGGCTTGGTACTTCCATGGGTGGAATAATTGGTTATGTGCTAGCTAGTAAATATAAGGAACTTATCAAAGCAATGATTATAAATGATGTAGGACCTTTTATTCCAGCATCTACTCTAGTTAAAATCGGTCAATATGCAGGTCAAACTCCCTCATTTGTTGATTTAGTTAGTGCCAAGCAACATTTAAAGCTAATATATAGCCAATTCGGTATTAGTAGTGAGGAAGATTGGGATCATCTTACCAAATATAGTTTTATAAAAATCCAAGATGGAAAATATAAAATGAATTATGATCCTGCCATAGTACAAGGTATGAATGCTAATGCAAATAAGCCAAAAAATGTTGATATATGGACTATATGGAATAAGATTGTTTGTAAATTGTTGGTTATCCACGGGGCTAAATCAGAAATTTTGCAACAATCTACTATTGAGAAGATGAAAGAAACCAAAGATTTTGATTTGTTCGTTGTTGATTATGCTGGTCATGTACCTTCATTAATGACCGATGATCAGATTAGTTATATAAAATCTTGGGTAAATGCTTTGAAAATATAAAAATTTAGGTTGTTATGAATCGTTCTACTAAAGTACTTATTATAGGGTCAGGTCCTGCTGGACTGAGTGCAGCAATCTATACAGCTAGGGCAGCACTAAAACCAATATTATTGCATGGTATGCAGCCAGGTGGGCAGCTAACTATTACTACAGATGTTGAAAATTATCCAGGTTTTGCAGAGCCTATTCAAGGTCCATGGTTAATGGAACAAATGACGCAACAGGCAAAAAATGTTGGTGCAGAAATTATCTATGATTATGTAGAAAAGGTTGATTTTTCAAAAAAACCCTTAGTGGTAACCACCTCGTCTGGTATAATTAGGGCGGACAGCGTTATAATATGTACCGGTGCAGAAGCAAGGTGGCTGAATATTCCTTCCGAAGCACAATTCAAAGGATATGGTGTTTCAGCTTGTGCTACTTGTGATGGTTTTTTTTTCAAGAATCAGGATGTATTAGTTATTGGTGGGGGGAATAGTGCTGTTGAAGAGGCATTATATTTAACTAATCATGCACGTCAGGTGACTATTGTTCATCGCCGGGATAGTTTTAGAGCCGAGAAGATTTTACAAGAGAGATTATTTAGAAATCCCAAAATATCGGTCATTTGGAATCATAGACTGATTGAGGTCATTGGTACTGATAATCCTAAATCGGTTAATTCAGCCAAGCTTGAAAACACTCAAACAGGGGAGCTTAGTTCAATTAATTGTACTGGTATATTCGTAGCAATTGGTCATATGCCGAATACTGGTTTGTTCAAAGGGCAACTAGATATAGATAGTGATAATTATATTATTACTAAACCAAATTCAACGGAAACCAGTGTTAAAGGTGTTTTCGCTGCTGGAGATGTACAAGATAAAATTTTTAGACAAGCAGTTACCGCTGCTGGTACAGGATGCATGGCGGCTTTGGAAGTAGAAAAGTTTTTAAATCATTAAATTAAAATTATGTCTCGTAGTAAAAAAGTGAGTGATAAAATAGATAAGTCAAGCGGATCAAGTGAGTCAAGTATAATTTTGCCTGTTGCTCGAACTTTGCCAGCAAATGTTCAGGCCGAGCAAATGTTAATAGGAGCAATTTTAGTCAACCATGATTACTTAAATACTGTCTCAGAATTCCTAAGACCAGATCATTTTTTTGAGCCGATACATCAAAAGATTTATAATGCTATTAAAGTTATTACCGAAAAAGGCTTAATTGCTACTCCGGTAACGCTTAGAAGCATGTTAGAACGAGACGAATTATTTCAGCAATTAGGTGGCAGTGACTATCTAAATAAGCTGGCTACTCTGTCAATGATGGTAATTAATCCTCTTGATTATGGAAGAATAATCTATGATTTGGCAGTAAGGCGTAATTTAATTCAGATAGGGGAGGAGGTAGTTAATAATGCTTATGACTCCTCTTTAGAATATGATGCAAGTCAACAAATAGAGCATGCAGAGGGTAAACTCTATAACCTTGCTAGTGAAGGAGTTAATGACAAGAGTTTTGTTAAAATTGCTGTTTCTCTCTCGGAGTCCCTTGCCAATATTAACAGAGCAATGAAGAATTCTAATCATGTAATAGGTATTTCTACAGGATTAATTGATTTAGATAAGGAGTTATCAGGTTTTCATAACTCAGATTTAGTTGTCATTGCTGCACGCCCATCAATGGGGAAAACAGCTTTTGCCATAAATCTTGCGATAAATGCTTGTAATTCTATGAAGTTAAAAAATAAGGAACAAGAAAAAGATAAGTCAGTAGGTTTTTTCTCTCTTGAAATGTCATCTGAGCAGCTTGCTACTCGTATTCTTTCCATGCATACTGAAATTAACTCGTCTTCGCTACGTACAGGTCATGTGACGGAAGAACATTATAATCGATTACGTAGAGAAGTTATAGATCTGTCAAGCCTACCATTTTTTATTGATGATACGCCAGCTTTATCTATTGCAGCTATTCGTACTAGGGCAAGAAAAATGAAGCGTAAACATAACCTTGGTATATTATTTATAGATTATCTGCAGTTAATTAGAGGGATAAATAAATATGATAATAGAGTAAATGAAATTTCAGAAATTACTCAAGGATTGAAAGCTATAGCCAAAGAATTAAATATTCCAGTAATTGCTTTATCACAATTATCTAGAGCTGTAGAACTTAGAGAAGATAAGAGACCAATGTTATCTGACTTGCGAGAATCTGGGTCTATTGAACAAGATGCGGATATAGTGATGTTTATTTATCGAGAAGAATATTATCTAACTCGTAAAGAGCCTTCTTCAGGTAATGAAGAACATGCAAAGTGGCAAAATAATATAAATCAAGTATATAATATTGCGGATATTATAATAGCAAAACATCGTAATGGTCGTGTTGGTAGCGTAAAACTTCACTATGATGGTCAGTATTCAAAATTTAGTAATTTACAGAAAACACTATAGACCCCCATTCGGGATAAGAATTAGTTAATTCTTATCCCGAATGGGCTTTAATATAAGGAAAAATGCATTCTTAAAGCGGCTAACGCGAATGCATTTTAAACTTTTCTAAAGCTAAAAACATGATTTTAATCTTTTAAAATCATGTTTTTAGCAAAATATTAATTTAACAATCAGATGCAGAGCCGTCTCAAATCTGATTGTTTCGATAATTTCACTGAATTTGGATAAGAATTGACAAATTCTTATCCCGAATTCGCGTTATAGGAATAATAAATGCTCAAGAAACCTTTAATATTTGGCATTGCTGGTACTAGTTTGACTGTGCAAGAAAGGGAATTATTTTTAGAAAATCCAATATATGGCTTTATTCTCTTTAAAAGAAATATTGTAGATCGAGAACAGTTACTAAAGTTAGTACAAGATTTAAGAGGCTTATATGACTATAATATATTGATTTTTGTCGATCAGGAGGGGGGCAGGGTTGCAAGGTTGAAGCCACCTATCATAGATCTAGAATATCCCCCTGCTGGTGATTTCGGTAGAATATATGATCAAGAAGGTGCAGAGAATGCATATTTAAAAGTTTTTGCAAATTATTCAAGCCTGATGAAGAGTTTAAAAGAATATAGAATAGACTCGCCATGTTGTCCAGTTGCTGATTTGCGTTACCCTTATACTGATAATGCTATTGGAGATCGTAGCTTTGGAGATTCTGTAGTAAAAGTAGTTGGCTTATGTGCAAAAACAATAGAGGCGATAGAAGGGCAGGGAGGCATTGCCATTATTAAGCATATACCAGGGCATGGTCGAGCTACGTGTGATAGTCATTATAAGTTGCCGCGTGTTACCAGTTCGCTTGCTGAATTAAATAATACAGATTTTGAAGTGTTTAGACAACTATCTAAAAATGCTAAGGCAGGATGGGCTATGACAGCTCACATTGTATTTGAGGCTTTAGATACCAATCTACCAGTAACTTTATCGCCCACTGCTATAAAGTTCATTAGAAATGACATTGGTTTTAAAGGTATGTTAGTTTCAGATGATATTTGTATGCTTGCCCTGCATGGTGAAATTGGAGCTAAATACTCAATAGTTAAAAAACCTCTGACGATTTTTGAAAAGCAGGATTCTACAACTACGATAAGTAATCAAGATTTAGAAAAACTTATTGAATACGGAATTATTAAAGACAAATCCGACCAAACCGGACTAAAAAAATATTTAGTAGAAGAATTCCCAAAACTGAAGGCAGAATTTGTTACAAGTATAGTTGAAGTTGCTAGACAAACTATTGTAGCTGGTTGTGACTTAGTACTACATTGTAGTGGTGATATACAAGAAATGACTGCTGTTTGCAGGGCAGTTTAAAAGTCCCAACTAATGATAGAAAAGTTTGTTTTTTAAAATGCATAAATGTCATTGCGAGAAGCCGCAAAGCGGCGACGTGGCAATCTTGTGAAGGAGACCTTACTTCATGAAGATTGCCACAGCACCTAACGGTGCTTCGCAATGACGATTTTTTAACTTTCAAGAGTTGTAAAAACAACTCTTGAAAAGAGCAAATAGTAGGATACTTTATTTTATAACAGTTACAGCTCTACGGTTCTGTGCCCAAGCTGCTTCGTCACAACCCATAACAGCTGGTTTCTCTTTACCGTAAGAAATAGTATCAAGTCTGTTATTATCAATTCCTAGACCAATCAAGTATTTTCGTACAGATTCTGCTCTTCTTTCACCAAGTGCTAAGTTATACTCTCTTGTGCCTCTTTCATCACAATGTCCTTCAATAGTAGCTTTAGTACAACAATGTTTTTTTAACCAAACGGCTTGTTTATTTAGCTGTTCTTTTGATTTACTTGAAAGATCTGATTTATTGAAAGCAAAAAATATCCTATCACCAACATTTCTTTCGAAATCAGCAGCTAAAGAACTTTCCTCAACACTAGGAGTTACCTCCACTTCCGCCGGTTTTTTTCTATGATGACATCCAGAAAGTACAAATAGTGCTAAAAAAGCTATTGTAGTTTTTTTTATTAGCATAACAAACTCCTTAATTTAAATAAAGCTATTGATCATATTTGCTTAACAGAAAAAATTGTTAAACATCCTACCTGTGTATTATATATTATCATACTGTTACTTAAAAGCCTAAAATAGTTTTAGCATTAAACTCTTGGATAAATGTGGTAAAAATATCGTATATAGCCGACGTTTAATAATTCAGAACTTAGATAACAACTCCCTTATCATATCTTGTAACTTTCCTACTTTACTTACATCCGTGCCACCAGCCTGAGCTATATTCGCCTGACCACCACCGCCGCTACCGCCAAGGAATACAGACACTTCTTTAGCTAAGTTACCTGCATGTACCTTATTGCTAATTTCTTTACTAACCGCAATAGTAATAGATAATTTACCCTGCAAATCAGGCATACCTATATATACAATCACTAGATTATCTGACTTATCAACTATTCGCTGAGCAGATAAGCGTAATATTTTAGTATCCGAATTTTGTACTAGTTTATAGATAAATTGTATGCTCTTCTGCTTTGAGTATATATCGGAGATACTGACTGATTCTTTGGCAATCTGCTCAATATTCAAGTCAAGCATCGAGACCTGAGTAGCTACTAACTTATCTTCTAATTGTTTTTTACTGGCAATCAGGTTATTTACTTTATCAGTAATTTCATTCTTACCTATTTTTAAGGTTGAAGACAAGTCATCAATTATAGTATCGTTTTGTCTAATTAATTTTAAGGCAAATTCACCACAAACAGCTTCTATCCTTTGAACGCCAGCTGCAACGCTACTTTCGCTAATAATTTTAAATATTCCAATGTCACCAGTTCTAGTAACATGTGTACCACCACAGAGTTCAAGTGAATTTAGTTCAAGCGGATTTCCCATTGCTACCACCCTTACTTCAGAATCATATTTTTCACCAAATAAAGCCATAGCACCTGCCTTAATAGCTTCATCTGTTGACATTAATGTTGTAGTAACTTTCGAATTATCCGTAATAATCTGATTTACTTTATCTTCGATCGATATAATTTCTTTTGTCGTCAATGCTGTCATATGGCTAATATCAAAACGTAGACGATCATACGCTACGAGCGATCCTTTCTGCGTTACGTGTTTACCCAGTACTTGATGTAATACTGTATGTAATATGTGAGTTGCAGAATGATGAATTCTTAAATTATTACGATATTTGATATCAATAGCAAAATCGGCACTATCTCCAATCTTGATGCTGATTCCTTCCTGCAAAATGCATATATGAGCAATTATTGAACCAAGATATTTTACAGTATCTACTACTCTAATTTTACTATTGGTAGATTTGATATAACCTATATCTCCCATCTGTCCACCAGATTCCCCATAAAAAGGAGTTTGATTACTAATTACAATAAATTTTTCTTCACTAGTTTCTATAATATCAACTAATTTATTATCTTTAATTAGAGCTAATATCTTACCTTCCGCCTCATTCAAATAGTAACCCAAAAATTCGGTACTACCAAATTCTGCTTTAAGATCAAACCATATCTTATCTGTTTTAGACTCATTCGAACCTAACCAAGATTTTCTAGCCCTTTCTTTCTGCTCTTGCATCTTATTATTAAAGCCATCAAGATCAATGGAGATTTGTTTAGCTTTTAATATATCTTCAGTTAAATCAACAGGAAAACCATATGTATCATATAACTTAAATACTATTTCTCCTGATAGTTCTGAATGTTTACTAAGATGCTGTGTCTCATCATCCAGCAGCTTAAGGCCTCGTTCAAGAGTTGCTTTAAATCTTATTTCCTCCTGTTCCAAGATATTACTGGTAAAAGCCTCAGCCCTCCTTAGTTCAGGATAAGTTGTTCCCATCATATCTACTAATTTTGGAAGTAATCTATACATCAAAGGTTCACTACTACCAAGTATATGGGCATGCCTCATACTCCGACGCATAATACGCCTAAGTACATAGCCTCTACCTTCATTTGATGGCATGATACCATCGCTAATTAAAAAAGCACAAGCACGTAAATGATCGGCAATAACTCGGTAAGAAAACTTAGCCTCTCCTTCTACTTTAACTTTTACTATATTCTCGGTATAGGCGATTATTTCCTTAAATAAATCTGTGTCGTAATTATTATACACGTTTTGCATTACAGCACTAATACGCTCTAACCCCATTCCTGTATCAATAGATTTTTTAGGCAATTCAATCCTAGTATCATTATCCAATTGTTCAAATTGCATAAAGACCATGTTCCAAATCTCAATGAAGCGATCCCCATCTTGATCCTTCGTTCCTGGTAATCCACCTTTTATCTGCTCTCCATGATCATAAAAAATTTCTGAACATGGTCCACAAGGTCCAGTATCTCCCATTGACCAAAAATTATCAGTGGTTTTTATTTTAATAATTCGGTCATCACTTAAATTAGCAATTTTTTTCCAATATGTAGCTGCTTCTTCATCAGTATGATAAACCGTTACATATAGTTTTTCTTTAGCTATAGCAAATTCCTTGGTTAAAAGATTCCAAGCATGATATATTGCTTCTTCCTTAAAATAATCACCAAAAGAAAAATTGCCCAACATTTCAAAGAATGTATGATGTCTTGCGGTATAGCCAACATTCTCAAGATCATTATGTTTACCACCAGCTCGTAGTGATTTCTGGCTAGTAACCGCTCTTTGATAGTCTCTATTTTCCTGACCAGTAAAAACATTTTTAAATTGTACCATCCCGGAATTAACAAACATTAAACTAGGATCATTATGAGGAATAAGAGAACTAGCTGGAACATGCAGATGATTATTGGCAACAAAATAACTTATAAATTTATTTCTAATTTCTTCAGTGGTAAATTTAGTCATTAATAATGATCCTTTAAAAAAAGTCTATTATGTTATTAACTGTGTATTAAGTCTTACTATCGCTTCCAATAAACTTTCTTCTGAGCCAGTTATGGATATTCTTATATGATTCTCTCCGGCTTTACCAAAGGCTGTCCCAGGGACAACCGCAACACGAGTTTTATCTAAAATAAAATTAGCAACAGATTCACTTACAGAATTATTCTGATAGCTATTAGGAATCTTTTTGTATAAGGTACTAATGTTAGGAAATAAATACATACCTGAATTTGGAGCTTTATCAAGCTTAAAACCATCAATTTCTTGCAGTGAATAGAAAAAGCGAGTTAGCTTTTTCTCTAACAGTGATACATTACTTTTGGTCGTATTTATGACCTCTTGATCATTCATTACCTCAGCTAGTGCTGTTTGTATCAATGTGTTGACAGCCAAACAATTATAAGTATGAGCCTTTAGTGCTTGTGTAGTAAACTTCTCTGATGCAACTAGCCATCCTACTCTCCAACCAGTAATGCCTAATCTTTTTGAAAAGCTGTTTACAACAATTAAATTATGCATGTTATCACAAAATTTAATTATTGGTATATGAGATTGTCCTGTAAAGATAAAATCATCAAAAACTTCATCTTGCATAAGATAAATATCTTTTTCTACTATAATTTGGTACAATTTTTTTAATGTTTCTAAAGTATAAACTGTACCCGTTGGATTACACGGAGTATTAATGATGATTAATTTGGTTTTAGGAGTTATGCACTTTAAAATATCGTCAACATCTAATTCAAATCTATTAAGATGTGAAGTAACACTTCTTACAGGTAAACGTCCTAATGAAATAACAATAGGTTCATAAAGCATATAACATGGATCAGGAATTATTACCTCATCTCCTATGTTAGTTGTAGTAAAGATTGTTAACCAAATAGCTTCAGCACAACCGTTAGTAACAAGTATTTGGTTATTTGGTTGCAGCTTAATGTTGTATTTTATCTTGTATCTTTCTGCAATTGCGGTACGTAAAGGGTAAAAACCTCTTGAATCTGCATATTTATTAAGGGTACTATCATTGCTTTCTATTGTAGCCTTTAAACTATTCAAAAGTTTTTCAGGAAGGTTGAAATTTGGATTGCCTACTGTCATATTGATATAACTCTCCTTGCCCCCAATTTTATCTGATATGTCTTTAGAAGGATGGGGGTGAATTATATTCAACAATTTATTCATACTAAACTCTCTTTATTAAATTCACCTCTTCAATTGGGAATTATACTGACTCTACATACTTGCAAATCAAGAGTTATTAAAACTTAGCAATCTCAAATTTAGGGTATAATTTAGGCTCTTAATATTGTAAAATTCTTGAAGATAGCAGTATTATAGAGAATTTGGGGTGTGGTGTCTACTGCAATAACAACTTTTTTAGTATATAACTGCCATGGTAGTTTAAACATTATGAAGAGAAGAAAAGATGTCATTACCGCGTAAGCGGGAATGACATTGATTCTATTCCATTACTGTAACTAACCTTTCCGTGCTAGCTATAGTTTAATGCGTATCATGATGTTCTCCTGCTACGATAACGTCATCAATATGATTATTTGTATGTGCAGTGTTGTCGAGTCCTCTCTTTAGAGTGAATTCATTTGCTGCTTCCTTGAGCTTTAACAATAGGTCATGTTGTGGATTTGTTAATATATTACTTAGAGATTTCACTGTGTGTTGTGTTTTACTAGTTGATCTACTAAGAAGTTCATCGCCAGATGCATAATCAGAATCATTTTCTAGTGATGGAGCATCAAATGTAGACAATAAGCTATTCAATTCATTTACAACTGTAGGTATAGTTGTATACTTATTGTCTAAATTCAGTTCGTCTATTATACGATAAGATACGTCGCTCATATTAAGTATTTGTTTAATAGATACATTTGGATCATTAATGGCATGAATCAAATCTAGACATTTTTTTACTTGTTCTAATTCTTGTTTTTTTGCAGCTAATTTTGTGCATAATGCGTTTAGTTTGAGTTTTTGAGACTTTGGGTCTATATGTGGTATTTCTTTTTCATCTTTAGCATAACTCTTTTTTAACTTTGGGAATTGTGTAGTCAATATCTTTTCAGCGTCTATACTAGTTTTACCAGTAAGTTTCTCTTGTATTGCACTAGGTAAACCTATTATTGTGTATATAGCTTTAATGTTTTTTGCTTGCACAGCTGTAAGTATCACCAAAGCATTCTCTACATCCTGTTTTGTAAACCAATAATTTTGTTGTTTAGCCATAATAATGTAATCCTCAATTAGTTCAACATATTACTAATAATTGATTTTGTAATACTACAAAATATACTATTCTTACCTAATAAGGTGTATCTATATTTTGTATGCTCATTTTTCAATTATTAAGATCATTAGAATTTTATTAGGTTATCGTCCTTTATAATTCGTTATAATAACCTAACTCAAGGAGAGTATATTTATTATTTAAGAATGTTCAACAAAATATTACAAAAATAAAAATTTATTTTAAAATAATAGTAATTTAAGGTTTTGCACCTAATATCATTCACATAGCCATTATCCGTTTGAAACGGATAATATTATAATTATTCAATAGGATTTAGTATTTTTTTATAGATAAATCATAAAAAAATACTAAATCCGCTTAGTGGAGAGATAATTGCTGTTATAATAGTCTATGTTTAAATATTTAAGTCTAAGTATTAGTTACATGATTAACATATCCAAACTACCTAAACTACAAGTTTTACTAAAAAAACTACATAAATTGGTTGTATATTTTTTATATAAAAGAAATATTATTATTTTAATAGGCGATAAAGGTACATTTCTTTGTGCTTTAATACACGATAAAATTGTGGATACTTTATTTGTTTCTGCTGAAAACCAAGATAATTTAGGCTCCTATAAAGAATTTTTTGGTAAATTCAAAAACTATTACGTTTTCTTCTTATTAAACGGTTCTGCATGTGAAGTACGCCATGATATAGTACCTGTACTACATTCAATATTAAAAACCAATCCTGTAGAAAAGTTTATAGAGGAGTATTTTTCTATAGATGATATAGTTGCTTACAATGTCTATAACATCAATACCAAATATAGTGAGGTGTGGAATACCTTGCTGGTATCTACTCCTTATACCCCACCTTTAAGTAAGTTACTTATGAATCTTTTGGCAAGTAAGAGGCAAAAGTTTGGTGGGATTTATTTTTTAGCTTTGGAATGGAAAACAATTATAGATAAAATTGTAAAAAATGTTGAAAATAATAAGTATAGTGAATATTTACAAATTTTTGTATGTATTTTAAGTACAAACGGTATTAAACTTGTTGTTAAACATCAAGGTAATATAATCTCAATTCAAACATTTGATTATCCAGCTGATAAGTCAGACTTATATATTCAAGGTATAATTGAACAAGAAGTGGAAGATTGTTTGATATCTTGTAAAAGCTATATTGATAGTTTAACCCTTAAAGTTTGTATAATTCTTATAGTAGACCAAAGTCTAAAGTTGTTATTAGAACAATCCAGTTTTGCTGAACATCCAGTAATATGTAAGTCTAGCAGTGTATTAGGTGATAATAGCAAATTTTCAGATGCAATGGTTGTCAAGTTATTTAATGAACAAAAAAGCTTTCTAGCCTCTAACAAATATTTAGAATCCATAGCTAAACTCAATATTATCAGTTCTTTAATTTTCAAACCATTTATCACTATAATAATAGTATTGATATTTGCTGCATGTGCTATCAAAATTAAAACCGTAGCAAATTACAGAAAATTGGATCTTTTAAATTCACACTATTTTAGTGCTGAACAAGATTATTATAATGTTAAGCAAACCTATCCATATATTCAAAATACCACTAATTTAGCTGATTTATACGTATTTGAAGCATTATTGCAAATCCCCGTACCAACGCCATTTGACTCGTTAGAAAAGTTTTTAACAAATTTACCACCTAATCTGCACCTAGAGGAGATTAAATGGCAAAGGTCGGATCTAGATAATACGTTATTATCATCTAATCAGTATATAAAAATCGAGATATTATTAAAATTTATCGTTAGTGATATGCTAGTTGAAGATGCTACTCAGCTCTTAAAACAAGAAATTGCAAATTTTAGTAAAATATTTAGCAATATGGATATTAAATTTACGATATTTACTGATCAAATATTAGAGTTACCTAATAGAGTAGTAATACCTGCTGAGGTTATTATTACTAAGAAAAAAGGATAAGAGATGCTTAAAAATTTTATTGTTCATCTAAAAAATGTTATATTCTTTAAGTTTATTATGTGTTGTCTGTGTATTTCTACTATTTTATGGTTGCTGCAAAGTATTAATAAAGATTATATGGAATCAATTGCCAAGAATCAAAATATAGAAGAATCTCTAGCTCAAGAAACGTTAAAGTTGTATTCTATAATAAATTCCAAACATAAAATACTAGAAACTTATGCAAGATATTCAAAACTATTATCTATTTCTGCTAGACAAAATTGTTTAGAACGAGCAAGGTTAATAACAACAATTGATAGTTTCTCAAAAAAATACAACTTAAATGAGCCTATTACTATATCAATTAAACAAGAATTCTTTAGTGGTATTACCCCAATGGTGGGAACAAAGCAGGATACTATAAGGATAAAGAATTATGATGTTTACATAAGATTTGCCACTAAAGATTTTGCAACTTTCTTGACAATTATAAGAGAAATCTATTCTTGTATGCCGGAGAATACTATTGTACTATCTATAGACATAAAGAAAGAAGATGTATTAGAACCTAAGGTTGTTTATAAACTATCAACAGAAAGAACACCTGATATGATATTTACAAAACTTAACATGCGTATAAGAGAAATAACGGCAAATAAGTAATTGTAATCTTAAGTAGTTATTGTATATTGTTTATAACAAAATTATTAATAAATCTTAGAAAAATATATGAATATTGTTGTAAAAAAGTTAGTAAGAGTTATCATTATTTTAAATATTATTTTTATTGCAGAAGTGACGATGGCTAGTAACTCCTCATCAAAAGAAACAAAAGATTATATCGCTACTAGTCAATATTACCATAATTTGATATCCAGTAACGATATGGCAGAGCTTAATATGTTTTTAAGTTTATTACCCAAAGGAGGGGAGCTTCATCATCATTTTAGTGGAGCTATATATGCCGAAAATTATTTAGATCTTATTAATAAGGCTGGTTTTTGTATAGATAAAAATAGCTATCACGTGCAAAAAAATAAACCAAATAAACTAAATAAAACATGCCTTAGTATTACTGCTCTCCAAGATAATTATGATCTATATACCGCTCTTTTAAGTCGCTGGTCATATGGTAGATTCTTTTACGATCATAACTGTACTCAAGAAGATGGATTAAAACATTTCTTTAATGTTTTTGGATATGTAGGTCCAATAGAAGCAGTTGATGTCAAAAGTAGTTTGACCTTATTAAAAGTAAGAGCTAAATCAGAAAATATCCAATATATTGAAACTATATTGTTCTTAGCCCTAATTAGTGACAATCCTGCACTTGATAAGGTTAATCAACTAACAAGTAATACAGATGATGCCACTATCAATAGTGTTTTAAGTCAGGCTGTTGATGTTTTAGATAAAGATAGCATTATACAAAATGAAATCGCTCAAAATTTATGTGAAATCGTATCTAACTCCAAAGATATTGATGATGATGATTTTAGTATGCGATTTCAACCATATGTAGTACGTTTCAACAACCCATCGCTGATATTTTCTGGATTATATTCAGCGTTTTTAATGGTAAAGAATAATACCAAATTTGTTGGAGTTAACATTGTTGGTAATGAGGCTCATCCTATTGCTTTACGTGATTATAAGTTGCATATGAAAATGTTTCGTTTCTTAAAACAAAGATTTCCTAATGTAAAATTGTCGCTGCACGCGGGAGAGCTTACTTTAGGTCAAGTTGCTCCTGAAGAATTGAGTTATCATATTAATGATGCGGTTAATGTGGCAGAGGCAAACCGTATAGGACATGGTGTCGATATTATGCATGAATCTAACCCCTACCAATTAATAAATACATTATTAAACAAAAATATACTTGTAGAAATTAATTTGACTAGTAATGAAGCGTTACTAGGAGTACAAGGTAACGATCATCCAGTGAGACTTTATATGCAGTATGGAGTACCAATTGCAATTTCTACTGATGATCCAGGGGTGTCACGTAATAATTTAACTGATGAATATTTAAAATTTGTCACTCGCTATAAACCATCTTATGATAAGCTAAAAGAAATAGTGTCTAATAGTATTAAATATTCTTTCTTAACAGAAGATGAAAAAACTAAGCAAATTGACTTACTAAATAAAAAATTTATTTTTTTTGAGGATACGATAGCTTCATTTGTAAAAAAACACTCTCATGTTAAAAAATAAAGAGCCAAAGACTAATGAACTTAGCAGTATAAACATTTCTATATGTAAAAAAAGAATAAGTGAAGAGTTATTTAATAATATAACAAAACATGCGTGTTTAACACTTGCTAATATAATAGCTATTGATTACGAAATTAGACTTAAATCAACACCTGAGATTGATGTCCATATAAGTAATTGTATTGGTAAATTAAGAATTTTTCTCGGTCAGAAAGTTATTACGGATGATAGTTTTTCAACAGTTTTAATGTTATTTTCGGTAGCAATCTCTCCTGATGCAGTAGAATATCAAGATAGAGATAATATTCTAAACAAATCAGAAGATATAATAATTGATACACTAATAAATACAAATTTTGGTAAGGCAAATTCTGAAGAGAGAAAAGTAATAAAACAAGTGTTAAAAGATTTACTGGCAGCAAGGAATAGTTATGAATTAACAAATTTTATACAGCTTGAACCAGAAGTATTTTGTACAACGGTAATGCATGCGGTGAAAAAATATCAAAACCCAAAGGAAGTCAGCACTAATGCTAGATTAGAAATTAATAGAATAGTAAATGTTGCAGTAAAACATAATAAGAAAATTGAAATATTTAAACAAGCAACTAGTAAAATTATAACTGCTATTTCTGTTCTAGCAGTTGGGGCTATCAGTGTTGCAACAGCTGGTGCCACATTCGCTTTTATGGTAGTACCAGCTTCTATTCTAGCAATAGAATATGCTCCCAAAATCGGCGAAAAAATTGGCGGGGTAATTCTGAGTCAGGATAAATCCATGAGTGTGCAAGAAGAAAAAATTACCGCTCTAAAAACTAATTTATGGAAAAATAATAAGGAATTCTTGTCTCAACAGCGAGCAGTAGAGCATAATGTATCCATGCAAAAATTAGATAGTCAAATAAAGTCGGTAGTCAATCTAAAATCTAACAAATTAGATATAATAAAAGATCAGCTATCGGTTAACTTACCTAGTAAAAAGTCTTTACAAAATAACAAAAATAGCAAATCTTCAGGACAAATTAAACAAAGGTAACAATATGCTAGTAACTTGGGTTCTCCTTATATTTGCAGGATTATTTGAGGTAGGTTTCTCTATATCGCTGAAGTTGTCAGAGGGTTTTACCAAAGTAAAACCCATTATAGCTTTTATTATTTTTTCTATATTGAGTTTTGTTTGTCTAAGTAAAACTCTAGATAAACTTCCTCTTGGTACTGCTTATCTTATATGGACTGGTATCGGAGCTGTAGGAACAGTAATAGTAGGGATGGTGTGTTTTAACGAGCCATACTCTGCCATGCGAGTTTTCTTTATTACGACTATGATAATTTCTATGATAGGGCTTAAGTTGTCTTAAACTTATGATCAGGCTTATTTATCCTAAATTTTGGTACACCAAGAACATTATAGCATATTTATTATTACCACTAAGTTGGTTATATCTTTTTGCTAGTTATTTAAGAAAAATAATTGCACGCCCTATAATATTTCCTTGTAAAGTAATTTGTGTCGGTAATATAAGCATTGGAGGTACTGGTAAAACTCAAATAGTGATCTTCCTTGCGAAAATGTTGAAGGCTATTAATATTGATTTTATAATTATTACTAAAGGTTATGGCAGTAAACTGCAAACGGCGTTGTTAGTTGAACCACATCATACAGCACTAGATGTCGGAGATGAAGCAGTAATGCTATTAAAATATGGTAAAGTCATAGCTAGCAAGAAAATTCAATATATACTGCCTTTTATACAGAAAATTAAGCCAAAGGTGGTTATAGTAGATGATGCAATGCAGAATCCTAATTTTTATAAGGATATTGTTATTCTGTCAGTTGATGCTGACAGGTTATTTGGCAACGAATTGTTAATTCCAGCCGGTCCTTTGCGTGAGTATCCTAAACAAGCTATTGAAAAAGCGGATATAGTTATTCTCGTCGGTTCGAGTAATGTTGCTCCTTCTTTCTTATATAAGGAGCTTCCCTTTTTTCAAGTCCAAATAGTTCCAACTATAGACATAGATAAAACAAAGAGATATTTTGCTTTTAGTGGTATAGGTAATCCTGAACGGTTTTTTTCTACATTAGAAAATTATGGATTGCAGTTAGTTGGTAATAAAATTTTTCCGGACCATCATCAATATCGTGAAGAAGATTTAGACTATTTAAAAGAACAATCAGAAAAATCTAATTCTCTTCTAATAACAACTAGAAAAGATTACGTAAAAATATGTGATACTAACTTGTCAATAATATGTTGTGATGTACATTTATTACTAAATAATCAAAAATTATTAGCAGATTTAATATATGAAAAAATTCTTTAAAAATATTAAGTATTTGCTTGAGTATTTTTTCGTTTTAATAGTACTAAAGATATTAGGAACATTTGGTATCGACAAATCTGTACAAATTTGTCGGTATATAGCAAGGAAAATAGGTCCTCTATTGCCAGTCAATAAAATTGCAAAAGAAAATATTCAAAATATTTTTGGCAAGAATCAGACAAATGGTTTAAGCATGGAGACTCAAGTAACCATTGATCAAGTATGGGATAATTTTAGCAGTTTTATAGGAGAATTTCCATATGTTAATAATATGTCAGAGGAAGAATTATCTAGAAGGGTAGAAATAATCGGACTTGATAATATAATAGAATTTCAGAAATCACACCAACCTTTCTTATTATTTACGGGGCATTTTGCTAATTGGGATTTTGCACTTAAAATTATAAATAAATTTTATCCTAAATTTGCTATTATCTATCGTAAATTAAATAATCCTTATATTGATAAGCTGATTAATGATAGGCGTAAAACTAGTGATATAAAGCTAATTCCAAAAGGAGAAAAGGGTGTAAGAGATCTCATATCTGCAATCAAATCAGGATACGCAATTGGCATGCTTGTAGATCAAAAAATGAATAATGGCATTGAAGTACCATTTTTAGACCGACCGGCCATGACTGCTCACGCAATTGCTAAAATTGCCTTGCAATTCGGCTACCCGATTATACCATTACAAGTGGTTCGCACTAATAGTAATAACAGTTATTTTAAAGCTATTATCCATCCACCAATACAATTACAAAAAACTAATAATAGTAAAACAGATTGTTATAATATAATGTTTACCATTAACCAAATTTTAGGTAATTGGGTTAAAGAAAATCCAGGTCAATGGTTTTGGTTTCATAATAGATGGAAGAAGAATAACTATGCCCCAGATGACAAAATCTGCAAATAATAACATGTAGCCGAAAATGTAAATTTAATAAGTACTGGCTAAAAGTTTTTTTGCAAAAAAAGTATGGCTAAAAACCATATAGTAATCAAACATATCCAAAGCCCACCTCTAATGTCATATGTACGCTTGATTAGAATTTTTAGAGCATCTTCAGTTTTTTTAGCTTCTCTTATACACTCTGATCTCATGGCAACTATGTAACCTGATATAGTCATAATCTTGCTATATAGTTGTTTTAGATCTTTATCATTAAAATCATTTTGCATAAAACCCTCTTACTATGATTGTAGGTAAAATATTCCTATTCATTATTAGATAGGGTAGTTGAGGTTGCATTTTTAAAAAGAAAGTTGCTAAATAAGCAAGAATAAATTTGATTACTGAGCAAATATTGTATATATTCATAGGGCATTTCCTTTTATGATTGAGGTTTTGTGCTTAACTAACATTTAGTATTATTTCGTTTTTATTCAACTTACCTATATTTGTAGTAGTTGAATTTATGTACTGAATAGTTTTAGTTTTTAAAGTTTATCTTACTAAATAATTCCTTGGTTCATTTAGTAAGATAAACAACTTTACTGTGACAATTCTTTGTTGTCAAGAAAAAACCGTTTTTCACGGATCAAATTTATAAAAAAAATATTTACAATGGGCTGGATTGAAAATATAAAAGAATTCCTTAGGAATAAAATGGAAGAGAAGCAACTAAAGGCAAGTGATCTTGCTGAACTTGCAGGCATTCCTACGACTACTATGAGAGGGATGTTGGGTAATCGACGTCCTGAAATAAAAAACATAATCAAACTTGCAAATTATTTTGACTGCTCTATTGATGAAGTGGTAGGTAGAAAGGAGTTTAAGCCTCAAGAAAAACAAGAATATATGCAACTATCTCCAGAAGCATTAAGTGCTAATTTGAAGAGTTTTATCACCGAGAAGATGAATAAAAACCAAATGACTCAATACGAATTAGGACCAAAAATTGGTGGTAGTCCAGACAGCATTCGAGCTTTTTTAAGAGAAGATGATAATAACCAAAAAATGCTAAGTACTGGAGCAGTTATAGCTATTGCTGATTATTTTAAAGCTCCTATTGATGGAATGCTAGGTAGAACTTCGCAGCTTGGAAGAGAGAAGCAGGTAGACAGATCTTTAGGTAACTTAAAAACATTGAGCCCTGAAGTTCTAAAAGCCGCTCAACTGATTGGGAAATCCATTGCAAGTGATATATCAGCTAAAGCTCTGACTACAGATAATGTTGCTCCCAGCCATGTGAGTTCTTTAATTAAGAAATCGCCTAATAGTAGCAGAGAAAGATAATTCTTTTTTATTGATAATAATTTAATGCAAGAACGTATTAGCAATATTAGGGGTCTTTTCGCTAAGTATAAAATAGATGCCTATATAGTACCGTCTAATGATCGATATTTTAGCGAATATGTTCATGAAAGTGCTAAACGACTGCAATATATGACTAACTTTAGTGGGTCAAATGGTATTGTGGTGATCTGCAAAAATAATGTTATATTTTTCACAGATGGTCGTTATCTAGAACAAAGTAAGCGTGAACTAGATCCAAAAATTTTTGAGATTTTTGATATTAAAGATTTACCCTATTTTCCTTGGGATGATTATTTAGGTAATGATGGTATATTAGGATATGATGCGAAACTCTTCACTAATGTTAAGTTAAAAATATTTTCTAAAATAAAGCCTCGTTTACATAAAGTATCTAATAATTTAGTAGATCAAATTTGGCGTAATAGACCAGCTGAGCCATCATCAAAAATATATATTTATGATGATAAGTTTGCTGGTCAATCGTATAGTGATAAAATTACCATGTGTCGTAATCTACTCACTAAATATTCTGCAGATACCATGATTGTTACTGCAGCAGATTCAATATGCTGGTTATTAAATCTCAGAGCAAGTGACATTCCATATTCACCATTGATGCTTGCTATAGTCCTAATTACTAAGAACCAACTATATTTATTTATTAATCCAAATAGGGTAGACCAAGATATTATACTTGCTCGTCCTCATGTAACTATCTTACCTTCTGCACAATTTGCTGATATATTGAGTCAAGCTAATAAAGTCCTAATTGACGAAAACTTCACTTCCAATTATATCATAGATTTGCTAAGCACTAAGATAATAGAAAAAATTAATGATCCCTGTCAATTAGCTAAAGCCCGTAAAAACGATATTGAAATTAACCATGCAATTAATTCCCATATTAAGGATGCGGTGGCACTATGCGAATTCTTTGCATATTTATTCGAACTACCAAATTTGCAAGATCAAACTGAATATGATTTAGGAGCAATATTAACAGAGTTTAGATTTAAGCAAGATCAATATGTTATGGATAGCTTCCCGACTATATGTGGCTTTAAGGAAAATAGTGCTATAATTCATTACCGAGCAACAAGCACGGGGGCAAAGAAAATCTTAGGTAAAGGTATATTATTAATTGATTCTGGTGGTCAATATAACGGTTGTACTACTGATGTAACTAGGACTTTTGCTATAGGTGGGTATCCTAACAAAGAACAAAAATTACGTTACACTCAAGTTCTTAAGGGGCATATTGCTTTGTCGATGATTAAGTTTCCAGTTAATCTTATTACAGGAGGTAATTTAGATGTGCTAGCTAGGCAGTTTTTATGGAGAGATGGACAAGATTACCCACATGGTACAGGTCATGGTGTTGGTAGCTTCTTAAGTGTTCATGAAGGACCACAAAATATTAGTTTACGCAGTAACGTTATTCTAGAACCTAGTATGATTGTATCCAATGAGCCAGGTTATTATAAAACGAATGAATTTGGCATTAGAATAGAAAATCTGATGTATGTCAAAAATGCTTCACAGGATGAAAATTATCTAGAGTTTGACACTCTCACCCTTGTTCCTTATGCAAAAGATTTAATAGATCGCAGAATACTAAACGCAGATGAGATAAATTATATAAAACAATACTATCAAAAAATTAAACAACAAGTTTATCCTCTACTTTCAATTAGAGGACAGAAATGGTTAAGTAATCAATTACTTTTCTAGCTTGTTGATTTCTTCAATACTCAAACCGGTAATCTTGGCTATATACTCAGACGTCATATTTTCTTTAAGTAAAATTTTAGCTATAGCTATAGCTTTTTTCTTTTCGCCTCTAGCCTCACCTCTAGTTTCAGCAGCTTTTTCAGCTTGTTCGATTTTGAACTGCTCTACTGCTAGATTATCTAGTTGGGTTTTGGTTATATGATCATAGGTATTTAACTCTGCTTCCGTCCACGAGGCTTGATCTATTGCTTGGAAAGCTCTTTTAATGATAATATCGTGACCAATTAAATGCTCCATTTCTACTAAAGTACTATGATGGGCATGTTTAAAGAAATACATCCATTTTTCTTCAATATTCTCTAACTGATCAATGGTTTTATGGAATTTTTTTAGTTCAGCAAAGATGAAGTAAAAATCCTTAAGATCATGCTCATAACTCTTGGAATCTAACAATCTATGGGTTGATTTCCAATCTTTCTTGTCAGGAAACATGATAAAATCAGCAATAGCCAAAAATATCACCCCTTTAAGCTTAGCATATACTGCTAATTTTTTATGATTTTCATCTTCTTTAAGTATTTGCTGTGAATAGGCTTTAGCCGCATAAAATTGAGCTCTTTTCTCAAATCCCTTATGTTCGCCAACCTGCATTTCAACAATTACTTGCGTGCCATTCTGATCTTTACACAAAACATCGACAATAGATTGCCGATATGCAGCAATTACAGGATCTTGGATGGTTTTAAGAAAACTAACCTCAATAATTTGATCTTTTCCCTGATATCCCAAAATATCATTAAGGAAGTGAATTAATATATCTTTATTTTTCTCTGTACCAAAGATTTGCTTAAAGCAAAAATCATTTTTTGGATCAAGAAAACGGGAAATAGCCATAATAAATAACTTAAATTATATGATACTCATTAGTAGTATAGCAAAAAAACTCTCAAGCACTAAGTAATATACGATAATTTTTTTAAGCTATCGATAAATAATGCTTGTATACTCGGTGAACTTCAAGAATTGGCGTCGTCATGTCTAAAGATCGAAGCTGCTCACGTACTAATGTACGCCTAGCAGCTCGACTTTGCTACTGCCTAGCTCTTCTTGAAGTTATACTATCGTCTACCAGCTCTTCATTAGACTTCTTTCGAAACTCTACTTCTGCTGGTGATTTGTACGTCGATGCGGTACTCGAATCTTCACGTACATTAGAGTACGCTGCGGTTCAAGGTGAAGCGTCTCCTTCAAATCCCTCAGCACAAGCGAGTTTCGAAAGAGGTCTATTTACGAGCAGTATACCAAGAAGCTACTTAAAAGACATATTTTACAACTTATACATTAGCTAGTCAATTAAAAAATATACCTAAAATTGAAATAATTATAACATTTTTTCAATTTTCAAAAAACTTGGTTAAGAAACTCATTAGGTTCTATGGAGGTTGTTATTTAATTTTGTAGATTTAGTTGACTTTCTATTATTGAATACACCATGACTAAATCTCAATTGGTCCAGTAGTTAAACCATTAACAAACTGTTGCAAGTAAGGATTATCACTATTTTTTATTTCATCTTTTTTACCAAACCATAAAATCTTCCCTTTATAAATCATAGCAACCTCTTTAGCTATCATATAAGCACTATTCATATCATGAGTTATGGTGATGGTAGTAGCCTTTAGCTCCTCTTGAACTTTAATTATTAATTCATTGATAACATTAGCCATTATAGGGTCAAGACCGGTAGTTGGTTCATCAAGGAAAAGAATTAACGGATCGCCACAAATAGCCCTAGCTAGAGATACTCGCTTTTGCATACCTCCGGAAAGCTCAGATGGATAAAGACCTAGTATTTTTGTAGACAAACCTACAGAATTAAGTTTAGATGCGGCTAACTCCTCTTTATTTTTTGGAGATAATTTATACAGTTTTTCAGTAAAGAATGTAATATTATCTTGAACAGTTAAAGAATCAAAAAGAGCTCCTCCCTGAAATAGAAACCCCATGGTTTCCATCATTTTAAATCTATCTTTACTTGAAATATTTACAGTTTCCACTTCATCAATAACTATACTACCTTCATCAGCCTGAATTAAACCAACTATAGTCTTTATTAACACTGATTTACCAGTTCCTGATCCCCCAAGAATTACTATTGAACTATTCTGCTTTATATCTAAGTCTATACCATCAAGTACCTTATGATCGCCAAAAGATTTATATAATGAGCGTATTTTTATTTTTGATTCATCCATAATCTATTCTCGAGTCTTATATTTTAAAAAACAACTCTGTTATCAAGTAATTACTGATTAGAATAAGAACTGAAGAATTTACTACCGCGGAAGTTGTACTCGTCCCAACTCCTTTTGCTCCTGTACCTGAATAATAACCACTATAACAACTTACTATTGAGATAATAAAACCAAACACTGCTGCTTTTACCAAACCAGAAATGACATCTATTGGTTCTAAAAACTTAAAGCTATTCGTTATATAATTAAAACTATTAAAATCAAGCTTATAAACACTTACCAAATAACCACCCATTACTCCTAATATATCACCTATTAATACTAAACATGGTAATGTAATAACTGCAGCTAGTACTCTTGGAAAAACTAAATATTTTATGGGATCAGTTGACAAAGTATAAAGTGCATCTATTTGTTCAGTCACCCTCATAGTAGCTATTTCAGCAGCAATTGATGCACCAACCCTACCAGCAACCATAAGACCAGCAAGAACTGGTCCAAGCTCTCTAGTTATTGAAAGGACTACCACCGTAGCTATTGAACTTTCAGCCGAGAAACGAGAAAAACCTGTATAACTTTGTAATGCCAGCACAGCACCGGAAAAAAAGGTAGTCATAGCTACAACTGGTAGAGAATAAAAACCTATAGACAATAACTGCTTTAATACTAAGTTGTAGTATAAAGGTCTCTTAAAAATACTAGTGATTCCCGCAATAGTAAATAGAGAAAAAGCCCCTATAGTCCTTGCAAAACCAATAGTATGTTTACCTAATAAATTAACGGTATCAAGAATCATTTTTGTATACTCTCTTATATCTGCTGCCTAGTAGAGTAAGAATTTCATAACCAATGGTATTTATTATATTCGCTATTTTATCTAAAGTACAATAATTCCCTATAATTTCAGCTTGTTGCCCTAGAAAAATTTTATTTGGTGGGAGTTCAGTAACATCAATAGTAATTGAATCCATTGATACCCTGCCAACTACAGGAGCTGAATGCGAATCAATAACTACTACCCCACAATTGCTAAAAGCCCGGGGATAGCCATCAGCATAACCAAGAGGCAAGGTAGCAATTAGTCTATTACTATTTGTTTTAAAGGTCATATTGTAACCAATGTAACTTTCCGGTGGTAATTCTTGCAATTGTATTATTGGAGCAGTTAGTCTTATCGGATTATGCATTGGATTTTTAAATGTATTACCCAAAGGATTAATACCATACAATGCAGCACCAGGGCGTATTAAGTCAAAATGATATTCTTTCCCTAGAAATATACTACTAGAGTTAGCTAGACTAGCTTTGACTTTTGGGAAATATTTTAAATAATGCTTAAACTTTTTTAATTGTTGTAAATTATAAGGATCATCAACTATTTCAGATGCAGATAAATGACTTATAATATACTGCAATTCAAGGCCAACTAATAGATCAGGTTTGTCTATTATATGTTGCATTTCTGTGTCAATCATTCCTAAGCGATTCATACCAGTATCAACATGGATTGTACAAGGTAATACTTCTTTTTTAAGAGAGGCAAACTCTTGCCAAATTTCAACTTGTTTTAAACTATTAAGCACAGGAATTAAATTACTATTTCTAAATTCCTCAACGTCATTGCTAAATACACCATTAAACACAAAAATATTAGATTTTTGTCCCAATACTTTACGTAATGATATTCCTTCATCAACTGAGGTTACAAAAAAACTCTGACAATTCTCCATCTGTAAGGCTGGTGCGATAGCATCAGCACCAAGTCCATAGCTGTTAGCCTTTACCACGGAGGCAATCTCTGAAGTTTTACAAATTTTAGAAATAATACGATAATTAGCACGAATTTTTGCTAAGTCTATTTCAAGTGTACATCTATCAGTATGCATAAAGTCTTAAATTCTCATGATTTTGTAGATTTTTGTAATGCTGCTATAATAATTGGAGCAACTGATATTACATGGAACTTAGATGGTAAATCAGTAGTTTCTATTGTATCAGTTATATATACGTTCATTATATCAGAATTCTGAATATTTTCTTTGGACATGCTAGAAAGCACTGGGTGAGTTATAAAAGCATTGACAGATAAAGCTCCTACTTCCATTAATAGCTTAGCTCCCTTACACAGGGTTTCGCCACTATCAACAATATCATCAATTAATACACAATGCTTGCCGGAAACGTTACCTATTATTTCTGACATTTGGCATTTATTAGTAGACCTCTTGACCTCTCTACTTTTATTAATAACAGCTATATTCATGTTAAAAAGCCTATTCACATCACGTACACGTACAAAACCACCAACATCTGGAGATACAATAATAGAATTATTATAAGTTTCAATAATCGGAGCAAATAAACTTATTGGATCAAGATTTTGTATTGGAATTTTAAAAAAACCCTCTAATTGCTGTGAATGCAAATCGACAGTTATTACATGATTAACACCAGCAACTTCCAACATACTCGCTACAAGACGGCTCGATACTAGAGTAAAACTACAAGATCTACGATCTTGGCGGCTGTAACCAAAATACGGTATAACCGCAGTTACTTGTGAAGCTCCTGCTCTTTTTACCGTATCAACTAATAATAAAAGTTCCATCAAGTGGTTATTGGCTGGTCTAGAAGTAGATTGTACTATAACAACATCACACTTATGCATATCTTCAAGGATTTGTACCCTTGTTTCAGTATCATCGAAAGCTGTAATATAAGTTTCCACATATTGACAATTTAGTTCCTCAGCTAAATATCTGGCTAATTTTTTATGACTAAGACCTGCAAGAATTTTCATGCTAATTATAATAATTGGTTTAAGAATTGGTTTAATTTTTTGTAGTATACAATAATTATAATTTGCACTAAGTGTTTTATAAAAAATATTTCTATTCAATAGCAGAAAAAATGATATCAATCTTCGTAGGTTTTATGACCTCTTTCCCAATTCATCTATTAACTTATCAAAACCACTATTACTGAGAATATTCATGAACTCTGACTGTTGAGAATTGATAAGACTAACACCTTCTGTAATAACATCTGAGACTTTTAAATTAGTTTTATCGCTTGTACCCTTTACTTGACGTACTAAGTAATTTACTTTAGCAGTTCCTATTAACATTTCTACCATAAACTCTCCTTCATCAAGAACACGCACTTGTTGAACTTTAGGTTCTTGACCATGGTAATTCTTTACTAAATCAGCATAGACCTTGCTTACATAATTACTGTAAACTTCTGTGAATTGTTTAATTTGTTCAGGAGTTAGAGTTCTTCTATAAACACCAAGGGTGAATTTAGCCATCCAATTCAGATCTAAGTTAGCTAAAATTAGCTTTTTAGTTTTAGCTATTTTGGCATCTTGATCTAAACTCTCATCATTACATACATCTAGCCCAGCTCTTATTAGTTGATTAACATAATTATCAACCGCCATTTTGTCATCAGTAGCAGAATAGGCTGACAAAGACAGACAACTTAAAATTAAGCAAACAATGATTTTTTTCATAATGTAACTACTCTTAATTAGGTTTAGGGCATTTAAATTGATTAGGATAGACAATGACCGATTCACGATTTTGATGCATAGCTGATCTTACAGCTATGTAAGGATCAGTAGAACTACATCCTATATAGTCAGTAAATGGTAATAATCCTAACCTAGTATGTATAACTTGTACACTAGAAACTATGATTTCAAAATCTCTATGTACCGGGTACATTATAGGATTTAAGTAACTATTTGTAAATATAGCATCTGTACTATCTCTTGCATTAGTACTACCAAAAAATGGTATGACTAAATATGGTCCAGGACCAACTCCATAGTGGGCAAAAGTGCTGCCCAAAGTTTGTTTGGTAACTCTCAATCCAATTTTATCTGCTACATCAAATAACCCACCTATACCAAACGTAGCATTGATTAAAAATCTCCACAGACTTTTCATAGTTTGATCATAATTCATTTGTAAGCCATAATTGACAACAGTCAAAGGCATACTAATATTATCTAGAAAACTATTCACTCTAACCCTAGTATAATTATTACTAATTCGTTTATAGCCTATACTAATAGGGTGTAAGAATAGATAGTCTAAAACAGAATTAAAGGCAAAAAATTTACGATTTAGTTTCTCATAAGGGTCATAGACTTGAGCACATCCCTTACCTTCATTATAAACATACCTAAAATCTTCATCATCTTGAGTATTTTGAGTACTCGCTATTGCAATTATACTAGAAAAATTAATTAACAACAGTAATATAAATTGCTTCATGGCTTCATTAATGGTTTTTCTTACAAATCACCATATAGTATTTATCATTTTTTTCTAGAGCTAATTCTTCACTATTTAATATGGTAAACTTAGTTTGACCTAAAGCTTTCTTAATATCTGCTATAGTAAAAATAAATTCTTTTCTCTTTAATGAAAGGTTTGTGACGTTATCTATTGGTAAACAAAATGCAAAATATCCTAATACATTAACTATAGAATAAATAGAATTAAAATAATCTAATAGGTTTTTAGTAAACGAAAGAGAGTTAAAACTCAGTACTACATCATATTTATTAGAGTTGTGTTTAATAAAATCCGATATTGAAATTTCTAATAACTGATCATAAATATTGCCATATATGGTAACAAGCTTATTCATAATTTCTGAATTTTCAACACCGGTAAAAGTAAAGCCATCAGGAAAACGCTTTTTCACTTCATAACCCACTAAGCCTATATTACTACCTAACTCCAAAATATGGTAATTATCAGGTAAGTCTGTTATGTTATTCATAGTTGTACTTACAAAACTGTAAGGTAGGTATAGTTTATTATTACTACGAAATTTATTGCCATAATATTCAGCGGTAAGATTTTTATATTGATGCCAAATTTGCGGTGGAATCTCTGACAAATTATTATGATTTTGTAGAAAAGATGCTAACTTTATTTGATCAGCTTCAAAAGCTCTTTGTAGATGATACAAAGCTTTTTCATAATTATTTTTTAAGCAATATGTCCAACCAAGCCAATAATTAGCTTGATGGTCGTTAGGACAAAGAATTTTGTCAACCAATTTAAGCCTTAGTATAGCGTCATTTAAGTTATTTTTATACAAATGTTCTATACCAAGATTAAAATTAGTTTCTTTTAAGTGCGTTACCTTATATTTTACATCGACAAAATAATTGATAGATGTCAAGATTTTCTCCCTATACCAAGATGGGAAATTCTTAATATAATTATAGTATAATTTTATTTTGTCTTTTATTGAGCCGTAACTGTTACGAATAATTTTGCTGCCGAACATAAATTGCTATAAATTTGATTTTTTAAACATATATTCATCATATGATAACATATATATCAAATGACACTAATACTTAATAGTAATAAATTATATTGTACTAAATTCTGCTTTCAAGAATTGTTTTTTTTTAACAATTATAGTATAATACACCCCAATTTTGGATAAGAATTAACAAATTCTTATCCAAAATTCGCGTAATACGAAAATAATTATAAGGTTCTACAGAATCATGTCACTTATTGCTAAACGTTTAGATTTAATAAAACCATCCCCAACTTTAGCCTTAGTCAAAAAAACATTTGAACTAAAAAAGTTAGGTAGAGATATAATCTCTCTTGGGGCTGGTGAACCTGACTTTGATACGCCAGATAACATCAAAGAGGCTGCCATTAAAGCGGTGCGAGATGGTTTCACAAAATATACTAATGTTGATGGTATGCCGGAACTTAAACAAGCGGTACAGAACAAATTCAAGTATGAGAATAATATAGATTATAATTTAGACGAAATAATCGTGTCCAGCGGTGGAAAGCAAGTAATCTATAATTTGTTTATGGCATCTCTTAACCCAGGTGATGAAGTGATTATTCCTAGTCCCTATTGGGTTTCATACCCAGATATGGTAATGTTAGCTGAAGGGATTCCAGTATTTGTTAATTGTGGCATTGACAACAATTTTAAACTTACTATTGAAGCTCTAGAACAAGTAATTACCCAAAAAACTAAATGGTTAATTATTAATTCACCAAGTAATCCAACAGGGGCTGCATACTCTTACCAAGAGTTAGCAGATATTGCTGAGTTACTACGCAAATATCCCAATGTAAATGTTATGTCAGATGATATTTACGAGCATATTATTTTTGATGATTTTAAATTTTATACTTTTGCCCAAGTAGCACCGGATTTAAAAGATCGAATATTTACTGTTAATGGTGTATCAAAAGCTTATTCTATGACAGGATGGCGTATAGGATATGGGGCTGGTCCTAAATCATTAATTAAGGCAATGACTATTATTCAGTCACAAAGTACTTCTAACCCCTGCTCTATAAGCCAAATGGCAGCTATTGAAGCTTTAACTGGCACTCAAGATTTTATTAAACCTAATGCAAAAAACTTTCAAAAAAAACGTGACCTAACCTTATCAATTCTAAGTGATATCAAAGGTGTTAGTTGTGATAAACCAGCAGGAGCATTTTATCTATTTCCTAAATGTAATGAATTATTTGGTTTGAAAACTCCCACTAGTAAAATTATCAAAAATAGTAACGATTTTGGAGAATATCTGCTTGAAGAATGTAACGTTGCGGTTATTCCTGGTATTGCATTTGGTCTAGAAGGTTATTTTAGAATTTCATACGCAACTTCGATAGAAAATTTGGAGCAAGCATGCTTGCGTATAAAAAATGCTTGTCATCAATTAAAATGATCAAGAAACTTCTGAAAAAAAACAATTTTGTACTTAGTGTAGTTACTAAGTTATTGTATACTTATTTGAGAGTGGTTTATTTTACCTGTCGCTGGCAATTTGTTTTTTCAGATAATTACAATAAGCAAGAATTCTTGGCACAAAAAGGGGTGATTTTTGCTTTTTGGCATAATAGGCTGGCTTTCGGTCCAGGAATATTTGCTGGTCATAAAGATATTTATGCACTTGTTTCTCCTCATTCGGATGGTAAAATAATTGGTAATATTGTCAATAAGTTTGGCTTTGGGGTAATAAATGGTTCGACTAATAAAAATTCCGTAGCAGCTTTAAAAACAATTGTCAAAAAGTTACATAACGGTAGTAATATAGTGATCACACCAGATGGTCCACGTGGACCTATTTATAAAATAAATAGTAATATTAACAAAGTTGCTCAAAAATATAATATAAAATTAATACCGGTTTCTTGTCAGGCTTCTAGATATTTTTTACTTAAGAGTTGGGATAAACTGATTATGCCGCTACCTTTTGGTAAAATAACAGCTTTTATAGGTTCACCACTAGTTTTTATAGGCAATGAAAATCAAGATGATATTAATTTGGCACAAGCATTAAACATCAGTGAAATAAACTTATGATTTATTTATATCATGTCTTAAGTTTTTTGTTCCTTCCACTGTATGTTCTGTTACTACTATGGAGAGTTATTGTTGGTAAAGAAGAGATAAAAAATATTGGTGAACGTTTTGCTATTGGGCATACACATACTAAACGAAATGAAACTTTAGTTTGGATACATGCAGCCAGTGTAGGGGAATCTATTATAGCTCTTACCTTAGTTGAAAATATTAATAATCTTTGGTTAAAAAGAACTATGCCAAAAACCTCCTTAAAGTTTTTGGTTACTTCGGGAACTAGATCTTCTGGAAAAATATTACAACAAAAACTACCGCAAAATGCCATTCATCAATTCATTCCTATAGACAATATTATTTTTGTTAAAAAGTTTTTTAGAAATTGGCAACCAAACCTAGGAATTTTTGTTGAATCAGAGTTATGGCCATGTCTCATTAGTGAAGGGGCAAAACATTGTGAACTATTATTATTGAATGCACGTATTTCTGATAAATCATTTGAATCGTGGAAAAAAATAAGTTCATTTTTTAGGTCAATTACCTGTAATTTTAGTAAAATTATTGTTCAAAGTAACACCGATTTTCAGAAATTCATGCAACTTGGCATGAACAATATAGAAAATTTAGGCAACATCAAATTTGCCAACAAAAAATTATCCGTGAATGAACACGAGTTAGCAATTTTAGCACAACATATGAGTACTAAAAGAATCATCGTATTTGCCAGCACCCATCTGGAAGATGAATCAGTATTACTTAATGTTATAAAACCAATAAAACAACGATATCCAAATTGCTATTTTATTCTAATTCCACGCCATCCTGAACGTAAAAATGATATAGGAAAAGCATGTACTCAATTAAATTTAACCTATAGCATTAAGTCTGAACAAAACATACCTATTCTGACTGATGATCTTTACATCGTTGATAAATTTGGAGAACTAGGATTATTTTTTAGCATAGCGTATATCTCATTTGTTGGCGGTTCATTTAAACAAGGTGGACATAACGTACTTGAGCCAGCATATTTTGCCAATTATATTATATTTGGACCAGATATGAGTAATTCTGCTAATATTACTAATGAAATGCTTACTAATAAAGCTGCTACTCAAATTCGAGATGAAAACGATTTGCTGAATAAAATTGAGTATCTTCTATCTGAGACTGGTACTCAGGAAGCTAAAGTTTATCAGGCTAATGCTTTGGAATTTGTTAATAAAAACCAACAAATTTTGGGTAATTATTTAAATATTATAGAAAAACACTTAGTGGGAAATTAATGTTATGTTATACTCAGAACATGTGGTATTAGTTGATGAACAAGATAATATCCTTGGAATAGAGGATAAGTTAAAATCTCATAATTCTAATACTCCATTGCATAGGGGATTTTCTGTATTTCTTTTCAATAGCAAAAAAGAATTTTTGATACAAAAAAGAAGTTTACTCAAAAAAACTTGGGGTGGGTTTTGGTCAAATAGTTTTTGTGGACATCCACAAATTAACGAAACTTATGAACAAGCAATTTATAGGCATGCAAAATTTGAATTAGGTTTAGTAAGCCTACAGAGAGTAGATATTATTGCTAATTATCGCTATAAATTTGCTATAAATAATATTATAGAAAATGAAATATGCCCGGTATATTTGGCTTCATCAGATGATATCATAAAAATAAATGAACAAGAAATAGCAGAAGTAAAATTACTTAAATGGGTAGACTTTAAGTTATATATGGAAAAATACCCAACAAAATTTTCCCCTTGGTGTAAGGAAGAGCTTAAAATATTAGAAAATAACGAAATATTCAAAAAATTTATGGATTCATCTTTATAACTATAGTATAAAACTGGACTATGGCTAACCCGACTAATATTTAGCCAAATTCACAAACGTCATTGCGAGTAGCTACTTTAGTAGCGACGAAGCAATCCATAAAAGTGATTAGCAATGGATTGCTTTGTCGGCTTATGCCTCCTCGCAATGACACCAGTTTACTATGGCTAAATGCTAAGCGGGTTAGCTATAATGAGTATACTCACCGCAAAAGAATATATAGGGTATTTAGGGGTCATAGCTCAGTTGGTAGAGCGTTTGAATGGCATTCAAAAGGTCGGGGGTTCGATTCCCCCTGTCTCCACCAAATACCTCCAACCTTTCAAAGGTTTTTATAATTTCTTAAAAGTATTTTTATTTTGGTTTTATTTTGGTTTCCCACCAAAAGTCTCCAAATTTGACCTACAAAATAGTCTATTTTTAACCGTTTTTCACGGGGAGGAAATATGACAGAATCGTTAATTTTCTGACAATTTAATTGAAAATCCTGATACCATTTTTTACAATTTGGTGGGTAATTTTATCCCACCTGAGTGGTGCAATCTTACTAACAATTGTGGTAAACAATTAAGCAAAACTTCTCGTCAACTTTTGTCATTGGTTTTACGAATGTTGGTTGGATATATGAGAGTTTTGTCTGAAAATGAAAGATAGAATACAGATTTGCAATATAATGCTTTAATAAAAGCTTGAGTTGATCAACGTAATATATATATAGATCAAACTAACTTACACAAAAAAAATTATTGACTCATCAATTTGAAATACTTTGTGGGGATTTTAAATATGATTTATTGGAAAATAAAAAATGAACTTACACAAAAAAAATGATTGACTCTTTCCAAATCAAGTGGAAGACCATTTCAATGTTCTAAAACCAACAAGATAGGCTTGTAGCCTATCTTACCTTTCGGAAGCCGGGGATGCCGGTAGCTCTGCATGTCCGGTTCTGAGGAGGAGCTTAACCAAGCAATTGGTTAGGTCTACTCACACGTCCGACCTACGGTCTCCTCGCTAATAGACGGTTTTTTTTAACTTTCAACAGTTGTGGCGAATACCCCGCAAGTATTTGCAAGAGCCAATTCTTCAAAGTATTCAAGTATCTGAGTCAATCTGCAGTCAATTGAATAACAAAATTTGGCACTACTCCCTGCTCAGTTGCTGCAATTTCCAAATGGTACATTTTTTCTTCAATAGTATGATACTGGTTATGAAACTTTGTAGCATTACCTGTTAATACTAAAGCTGAATTAATTCCTACTTTATTCGCTCCTAAAATATCAGTATAGAAAGTATCGCCTATCATAAGAATACGTTCCAATGCAATATTTGGTAATTGGGTTAATACTTTATGATATATTTCTATATAGGGTTTGCCGGTAAAAATTACTTCACCACCAAATTGTTTTATTTTTGCAGCAAAGTATCCAGCACAATATCTCTGTATTCCTTGTTGTCTAATTCCAAGGTCTGGGTTCGCACATATGCTAACCATGTTTCTTTTAACTGCAGTTTTTAATAAATCGTCAAACTCATCCAAATTTAAATTTTTTCCTTCATCACGATAAAGCGTTAACAGCAAAATATTAGCTTCATTTATGTTTGTGGTAGTAGGTGTCTGTAATCCTTCCATAAGATCGTTACTTTCTTGACCAAGATGATAAACTATAGGATTTTTTATACCAAATCTTTTATCACTTTCTAGTATCATATCAATTGCTACTTCACCAGAACTAATAATCATTTCTTTCGTTGCGTTAATGCCCCAGCTGTTAATTTTAGTAAATAAGGAAAATGTGTTGCGTGGGGCATTAGTAACAAAAAAAACTTTCTTTTGTTGTTTAAGTATCTTGTTAATATTGTCAACTACTCCGGGATAAATTTGGTTACCTTCTACTACCACTCCCCAAAGATCAAATAAAAAAACATCATAATCATCTATTACAGATGAAATATGTCTAAAATCTAGTTTTGTCATTTTGCACACTATACTTATAGGATAATCTGATGATAATAGACAATAAATATTTTTAGTAAAATATATTTGTTGAAAATTGTAGGGTAATTTAAAAACCTACCCTAAAAAATCTCTCATAAAAAAATAAATTATGTTAACAAATTATTTTGGTTTCCTTAGAAAGGTTGGAATATCATGGATATCAACTTCTACATTATCCTTCTGAAGAATAGGGGGTGTAGGCTTTTTTATTTGCTCCTGAGTTTGAGTAGTATTAGATCTGAGTGAATTCCACATTCTACTTAGTAAAGATGATTTTGCATCATTACTGCTTATAGTTTGCTGATTTAGCATATCAATTGATGTTGCTTGAACACTTAAATTTAAATGTTGTGTTTCAGAATCCACTAAACTAGGCTTTTCACCAGTATATTGAGCAAAATCTGGAATTTCTTCTAATATTGTTGTTTCTATCGAATTGGACTGACTATCCATCTGTTCAGAACTCGTAGTAGTACTTGCTATTAATTCAATAGGTTGGGATTTGCTACTTATTGAGTGATCAGCATCAATACCAGTAGCAACTACCGATACTCTAATAACACCATTTAATTCTGGATTAAACGTAGAGCCGAAAATAATATTAGCATCGCTATCACCTACTTCTTCTCTAATTCTATTAGCAGCACTATCAACTTCAAATAATGTCATATCCGTACCACCAGTAATGTTAATTAAAACCCCCCTAGCACCACGCATTGAGTTATGATCTAATAATGGGTTAGAGATAGCTGCTTCAGCAGCTTTAACTGCCCTATCCTCGCCAGAGGATTCCCCTGTACCCATCATAGCTTTACCCATTTCGCTCATCACCGTTCTAATGTCGGCAAAATCTAGATTGATAAGCCCTGGCATGATCATCAAATCAGTAACCCCTCTAACTCCAGCATGTAATACATCATCTGCCATTTTAAAGGCATCTGCAAATGTAGTACTCTCATTTGCTATACGAAATAAATTTTGATTCGGTATTACTATCAAAGTATCAACAAATTTCTGTAAATCTAGTAAACCTTGCTCGGCAGTTCTAATTCTATGCTTTCCTTCAAAATGAAAAGGCTTAGTTACCACTCCGACAGTAAGAATTCCTAGTTCCTTGGCTATCTTTGCAACAACCGGAGAAGCACCTGTACCAGTGCCTCCACCCATCCCGGCAGTGATAAACACCATATTGCTACCCTCTAAGTATCCCTTAATCTCGTTAGCTGATTCTTCAGCGGCTAAAGCACCAATCTCTGGAGATGCACCAGCTCCAAGACCCTTAGTAATAGCAACTCCTAACTGTATTTTATTATCACATAAAGAATGTTCCAGTGATTGTGCATCAGTATTAGCAACAACAAAATTTGCTCCTTGTAATTTTGCAAGTACCATATTATTTACCGCATTACCACCAGCTCCCCCAACACCAAATACTGTAATAACTGGTTTAAGAACTATATTCTCTAGTGCTTTGAAATGTAAAGCCATAATAATACTCTACCTGTTAAGTTAAATTGTTGTTAGTATAGTAAAGAATCCAAAAATTTCTACCATAAAATAACCTTCCTTATAGTTAAGAGTTGTTTTAAATTACTCGAATAAATCAACATGAGTACCACTGCGGTGTAATATAACTAAGTCATCAGTTATTTCATAAATAAGAAGCCAGTCAGGTTCAATATGACATTCATATTTCGAACCATAATTTCCAATTAATTTGTGTGAACGATATTTACTTGGCAAAGGAATACCTTGTACCAATATTTCTACCACCTTATATAGTTTTTTTAAATCTTTATTTCTTTTAACAATACGCTTTAAGTCACGCTTAAAAACTGTAACCTGTATAATCTGTTTCAACTTTAGTCAATATTTAAAGATTGTTTAAATTCAGCCAAGGAAGACTTAGTGTAATCACCTTCTTCACTTTCTTTAAATGCTTGTAAAGTTTCAAGGTTTGGCTTTTTTACATGTGGTCTAAAGGGTAGTCCTCTAGAATTGATGGATTGCTTTATAAATATCCTGATAGCTTCAGACAATGTCATACCCATCTCATGAAATACTAATTCTGCCTCATCCTTAATTTCTGAAGAAATACGTAGCCTAATGTCAACATTATCCATAAATTCCCCTTATTATACATATAATGTACGTAACATTGACATATATCGTGATATATGTCAATAGACTTCTTGCAAGACTTCATCTGCCCATTATATCATACCATATTTTCTGCTAGCACTAAGCTATCAAACTCTTCACCTGATAAAAAATTTAATTTTATAGCCGCTTCTCTTAAAGTTATACCTTCCTGATAGGCTTTTTTTGCAATCTTTGCTGCATTATCATAGCCTATATGTGGATTTAATGCTGTTATTAACATTAGCGATTGTTCTCTGAGCTTATTAATACGTTCTATATTGGGTACTAGCCCATCAATACAGTGCGTAACAAAATTATTGATGCTAGAAGACATTAAGTCTATTGACTGCAAAATATTATATATTATAACAGGCTTAAAGGTATTTAGCTCGAGGCAACCGTTTGATCCGGCTACAGTTACTGCAAGATTATTTCCCATGACCTGAACACAAACCATAGTTAATGCTTCAATTTGTGTTGGGTTGACTTTACCTGGCATAATTGACGAACCAGGTTCATTTTCTGGTAGATGTAATTCACCAAAACCACATCTTGGCCCTGATCCGAGCAGTCTAATATCATTAGCAATTTTCATTAAACTTACCGCTATAGTATTTAGGGTACTAGAGAATTCTACTAATGCGTCATGAGTAGCTAGTGCTTCAAATTTATTAGCAGCACTTTTGAACGGATAGTTAGTATATGAGGCAACTTTATCAGAAAATTTTATCGCAAATTCTTTACGGCAATTAATACCAGTACCTACTGCAGTGCCACCTTGTGCCAAGAAATATACTCTTTTTAGTGACTCTTCAACCCGTTCTATAGCATATGCCACTTGTGCTACATATCCAGAAAATTCTTGTCCAAGAGTTATAGGTGTAGCATCCTGTAGATGAGTACGCCCTATCTTAACTATTTTATTCCAAGCTTGAGATTTGGTATTTAACGCCGAATGCAGATTTGTTAAGGCTGGAATCAATTGTTGCTTACTAGCAAGTACGGTTGCTATATGCATAGCAGTTGGGAAGGAGTCATTGGATGATTGTGCCATATTCACATGATCATTAGGGTGAATTGGTGATTTACCACCCTTTTTACCTACTAGCTGTTCATTACCAATAGAGGCGATTACTTCATTCATATTCATATTAGTCTGTGTACCAGACCCGGTCTGCCATACTACTAAAGGAAATTGATCATCAAATTCCCCATCTAATATTCTAGTGGTAGCTTGATCTATTGATTCTGCTATTTCAGGCTTAAGATCACCTAATTCCTTATTGACCTTTGCTGCACATTTTTTTAAAATTGCCAATGCCTTAATCAATTGGATAGGCATTTTTTGGTTACCTATCTTAAAATTTGCAAGAGACCTTTGAGTTCCTGCACCCCAGTAAGATTGATTATCTACTTTAATTTTTCCAAATGAATCAGTTTCAATTCTATAATTTTTCATAACAATCTTTTCCTTTTCCTACCTTCTATATTAAGCTTATGCAAGAAGTCTATTACACGAATTCGGGATAAGAATTAGTTAATTCTTATCCCGAAATGAGGTTCTATTCATCTGCCCAAGCTTTTGACTTACCTTGTTCATCAAGAGGGTTACCGTCATCATCAATAACCAAAGATTGCTCCGTGAATTTAAAGAAGAAAGCTTTATTTGTATTATTAGGCGTTTCTACAAATATAGCTCCATCTTGATAAATACCATTACTTGCACTTTGCGGCATCATTAAAGAAGCACCTTGGTTCATATGTATATCATGTATACCTCTAGGAGGTAGATGATTATATGTTTGTCTTAGATGTAAGCCATAAGGCATCTCTTGCATTGTTTCACTATCATAATACGATTCACCTAAAATACACACTTTTGTACCACATATAAGATATTGGTCTAACAAAGCTGATATTTCTTGCCATGATTTTGGTAGCATATTCTTTAAATCAGCTACTTTTAAAATTTCACTACGAAGATAATCAAGCCTAGAAGTGTAAGGTACTTATCCAAACTAAATAATCCTTCATTTCCTAGTTTATCTAAATTAGTTAATAGCTCATTACTGAACTGATCGGTATAGTACACCTTAACATTAGGTATCGAATCGGACTGAGTGTTTATATTTACTTGATAGTCTAATCCATTAGCTTGTACTATAAGATTATGATGAGTCATTGTGTGTTTTATATGATCTTCTAAATCCTGTGATACGATTCCCTTTAAACACGAATAATTTTTTAACATACTAATAACCTTTTTATACATAGTAGATTTGCTCATTCTACTATAGAAGCTTGTGAAATGCTACCGTATTTTAAATTCTTTATATTTAAATTACTTGACTCTTTTTCCTACTATATTATACTAAATATGTCATATTAAATATATGGCATAACATTTTCTATCTATTATAGGTTATTTTTATGTTAAAAGAATCAGATGATTTAAAAAACCCTCGATTATCAATAATCGTTAAAAATACTAACGAAAATTCTATCTTCTATCTTCTATCTTCTATCTTCTATCTTCTATCTTCTATCTTCTATCTTCTATCTTCTATCTTCTTTCCTTTTGCCGCATATCCTCATCATTTTCACATGTATTGGTGCTAATCACCTTATTTCTATTTTTCCAAAAAGCTTTAATTCTTAATTTAACAACACATAATTTAACCGCGATTTTTTGTTTTCTTGCTTAATTTATGTGAATTTTTAAAAAATGTTATTGAAAAGTGCTGTCGTTTGACGTGCGTGCTAAAGAATCTTATTAAGTTTTAGTAAGTTCTTTGGCTTGACCTTAGAATGACCTACTTTCATATAACATTCAAATTCTAACATTATATTGTAGGTGTTTTATGAGTGCAATTTTAAATGTACCAAATTCAACGAGGTTTCCCAAATTTTTAATAATACTATTCTTTGTTGAAATGTGGGAGCGGTTTAGTTATTATGGGATGAGGTCTCTTTTAGTGCTTTTCTTGACTTCCCGTCTAGGGTATGAAGATGCAAAAGCTTATGCCATCTATTCATTATTTGCAGCGGTTGGTTATGCAGATCCTGTGCTTGGCGGCTTCCTCGCTGACAAATTAACAGGATTTCGTAATATGGTACTACTTGGCGGTATCATTATCACTATTGGTCACCTGTCCTTAACTTTAGTTGAATTGGAGTCTGAGCTAATATATATAGGCCTGGCGTTAATTGCTGTAGGTACTGGTATGTTTAAAGGGAATATAACTAATTTGTTAGGTTCATGTTACAAGGAAGACGACCCAGAACGAAGTAGAGGATTTACTTTATTTTATGTAGGTGTAAATCTAGGATCATTCATGGCATCCATATCATGTAGTTATATAGCTTATTTATATGGTTGGCACTATGGTTTTGGTATAGCTGGGGGTGGTATGATCTTAGGACTTACTATTTTTATCAAATTTCAACATTTGTTAGGAGATAATGGTATTTCCCCACGACCAGAACTGATGAATAAGAAAATACTAGGGTTAAATATTTTTACTATATTAATGATAGCTAGCCTTCTTTTTGCTCTTGTAGTTGCTAGAATGCTTATATCAAGTGAGTTCTTTGCTAATATACTTGCTTTGTGTGGTATTCTAATTTTAGGTATATTTATTTACATAATAGTAAAATCATCGCCACTACAAAGAAAAAGATTAACAGTATTATTAATACTAATTACATTTTTTATGTGTTTTTTTGCATTAGAAATGCAACTTGGCTCACTAGTCAACTTATTTACTCAAAGAAATGTTGTAAATGAAATATTGGGGTTAACAATTCCACCTGCTGCTTTTCAAGCAATAAACCCTTTTTCAATTATAATATTTGGTTCTCTATTAGGGGCATATATGAAATTTGATAAAAAATATGCCACTCCTATATTTGCTTTTGGTATTTCTACCATGGCTATATGCTTTTTTATATTATATATAGGATGTTTAAATGCAAATATAGAAGGAAAGATAGGATTACTATACTTAGTAAGTGGTATAGCATTTATAGGGCTTGGAGAACTATGTATAGGACCATTAATACAAGAACAAGCAACTTTACTTGCACCTAAACACTTAAAAGGCTTGGTAATGGGTATAATAATGTTATTTGCAGCATTTGCTAATTTAGCAGGAATTTTAATATCGAAGTTCATGTCAATCCCTTCCATAAATGGGGAAGTAGATTGTCTAGAGTCCTTAGAGATATATAAAAAAGGATTCTTAAAGATAGCAACGTTTAACTTAGGGTTAGCACTCTTATTTTTACCTTGCTATCTGTTTGTAAATAAAGTTATAGCACAGACGAGTACAGAAAAAGTAGACCAAAAACGCCAACGTAAGTAATGGTATACTGCTTGTAAATGAAGAGTTGATAGACGCGATAGAATCAAAATCATGATAGTAGCAGGAGTCGTAGGGTCGAAGTGCTAGGCGTACATTTAGTACGTGGCTACCTAACCTCAGTTCGATGAATTGATAATTCTTATATCGATACTTGCTTTATTATAAGGAAAAATGCACTCTTGAAGCGGCTGACGCGAGTCCATTTTAACTTTTTTCATCATTCAATATGTGATTTTAATTATTAAAATCACATATTGAATGGAGTATTATATTTTAACAATCAGGTGGGCAGCCGCTTCAAACCTGATTGTTTCTATATATAATACTGAATTCGATGTAACTTGTTACATCAAATTCAGGTTACCTACGATCCACAACTGTCGAAAGTTCGAAGAGGCAGCGGTTTTAGGCAGGGCAGTTTAAAAGTTGTATGTGGTCAACGTCTATTAGCGAGAAGACCGTAGGTCGACGAAGCAATCCAAAAAATAACCAAAAATGGATTGCTTCGTCGGCTTATGCCTCCTTGCAATGACGCTAGGCTGTTTTTCCTATAACTTTTAAATCGCCATGGGGATTATACGTAAGGTAAGTGATTAAGAAAGTTCAATTTATCAAATGTACTTCTTAATGTGGGAATGTAAGATCTAATATTATTATAAATTTTATCCGCTAGCTGCTCATCATAAGTGTGAGAGGTAATATTTCTATCTAGCAGCATTTTTAACCACTCTTGTTCATGATCAATCAGATGTCCTTTAAATGCTTCTCTTAAAACATCTTTAGGATATTGTACTTCTACTCCTTTGCTTTCAAGAATTACCCTTAATAATTTCCAAAATAGTTCTATTGTAAACTCAAATCTTTGAATGGTAGCATCTATATTACTTCGATCTTCTAGCACGGGCTTAAATACAATATCTTCTAAAGATATTAAAGCTCTACTTAGCTTTGAAAAACCTAACTCTATTTTAGTATATTTTTTAGGATCTTTCATATAATTTCACCCCTTCTCGTATTATAGATAATTTTAAGTCTGATGAATCCTCTAATTCGTCAAGCCTTATACAATCTATTTTTAAGAGTGTATCAGCATTATCAACAATTTCTTGTAATTTCAACCAATCCTTAGTAGTAGCATTATGACATACTATAGCTAAATCAATATCTGCTCTATCCTGATTATCGTTCCTTGCCCTAGAACCAAATAACCAAACTTCCTCAACCACAATCTGTGATATTAAATCATTATAAAATTTATAATCCTGAACTTTCATTTATTAATTCCATACCTTCTATTATTTTAATAACTTTTTAAAATAATAAAGAGGTAAGATTAGATTGCAATAAAGTTATCTTCACAATTTTAAAATTATATTATAGCTAACCTGAAAAGGTTTTAGGTATATGTTAATCTTGCTTAGCTAGAAAGCGATGTCATCCCGCGAAGGTTTATGTCATTCCTGCGTATGCAGGAATCTAAAAAATGACCAAGATAGGTGTTAAAGTTATTTTAGATATCTACCTACGCAGGGATGACATCGTAAGATCATATTTAGATTCCGCACCTACGCGGGAATGACACCAAGGCTATCACCTACCTTAAACGTGTTAGCTATACCTAAGATTATTTACTTAACCTTGCTTAAGAATTAACTATTCTGCGTATTTCTTCTTTGACTCTTTCTATTTTTTGAATCACATTAATCACTCCATTTTTTGTTTTTTGATTATATATCGTAATATCGGCAACAACTTTTGTTCCATTTCTGTAAGGATATATTTTTATAGAAATGTCAAATTGCTCATCATTAAGGTTTAATCTGTAATTAGTGCTATCTTTACCTAACAGGCGATCAAAGTTTGCTTTTATTGAATCACCATTATATTCTGAATTGAGTTCAAATACATAATCAAATACAGCACTTGATAAATAAGATTCTATATCAAAATCAGGCACAGGAAATGGCAAAACTACACCCTGTTGGTATGTTTCTTGAGTCTTAGGCGTTAGTATAACCCATGTGCTATCAGGCTTAGATATAGTATTTACGTCAACATTGTAAATCACACCAGAACCTGCCACCCCATTGTCAGTCCTTCTTTCTATTAACAAACCATTGTGTTTAGAATTAATATGTAACCTTTCTCTTTTACTCTCAGGTCCACAATTATATTGCTTGAACCTTAGTCCATTAACTGTCCCAGCACTTTGTTCAACCCCATGTGGTAAAATATATGTTACTTGGATACCTTTAATATCTTGGGCTAAATTAGCCTTCGGCATCAAAACCCCATCTCCAACACACCCTGTTAAAAATAGAAAAACAGATAATATCATTATTAGTGTACTTAAACGCACATTTCCCTCTTATTTACATAATTAAGATATTTTTTATAATTTAAACGTAAAAAGCAATTTTTATATTAAACAAAAATAATTGTACATATCTAATATAATTAGAGATGGACTCATGTCAACAATTTTTAAATTATTAATCATCAATAACACGAATTTAACATAACAGTTTTACCTCAAAACTTACGCTATGTAAGGTTCTAAATAGCGTAAAGAGGGTGAACGTAACTGCTGTTGCATATAATGATCTAAAAGCCCTAACTTTATTTGATAAACCGTCTTACCTATTTTGTGTGCAGTTCTTTTTAGAAAAGCCCACACTAAAAATGCACAACTAATGTGATTACGCTGGATGCGTTGTTTTCTGCATTGGCATCGTTCTATACCGGTAAGTTGCTTGATTTCTCTATGCATGCTCTCAATTACCCAACGAAAGCCACACTCATCTTGTACGGCTTTAGAAGATTTTTGAGTTTTGTTATTGGTAACAATATAATCAACTCTGTTGGTAGAAACAGTAAGTTTAAACAAATTAACATGCTTATCTTTTGCAAAGCCCTTTATATGAATCTCCACTCCGCTCTTAATTTCCTCATCTGAAAACGTTAACTTGCTAACAGCTTTATAAGGCTTAGAAGAGGAAGTTTTAGTAACGTTTCTATTTGCTTTAATAGGAGCATAATAATATTTACCCAAGGAATCAACATGTTGCATAATTTTATGCGTAGCATACCATGTGTCAAAAAGCACAGTTTGAAAAGGAATCTTTTTGCTATACACAGCATTATTTAACATATTTAATAGGTGTTCTACTTTTGTCGCTCCATCATGTTCGGGCGAAAAAATTCGGTAATCTATTACCCAAAACTTATTAATATCCGGATTATAATATACCAAACTTACTACTCCTATACCAGTAGTAATACCACCTGTAGCCCCACTGTACTGTGATCTAGCAATTTCTATTTTCTTGGTATTTCTTTTATTTAACACCGTATCATCAAATATTGTATATCCGTTAGGCGATAAAATAACATCATCCTTAATATGTTCCCATAACAAAGAAGGTGTATATTTTTCATTTTTTAAAAATCTATTAATAACATCATGGCTACATTTTTTGGCATGTTCAGCATAGTAGGTCAAACTATAATTCTTTTGACTCACTATTAGAAATTGACAGTAATCTGTCCTATTAACTGGTATTGCTTGCAATTTTATCCTCTTGGCATTTGTAAATTATACTCAACATAATGTACCATTTTTTTTCTCATAGCGTAAGTTTTGCATATAATCTTCATATTGCTTATCTGATTTTGAGTCTAGAATAAAGAGACGATATTCTTTACCAGTCAGTATGCCACTTACTTTTAATAATTCTCTTATTCCTTGATTAATACTATCTACTTCTTGGTTACCCACAGTAATTATTAAACGTTCTTGCAGATTAAATCTACTACTATTCCAATCATTAATTAATCTTGTCATTGATTCTTCCAAAGTATGATCAATCTTTAACCCATTATGCCTCTCTAATAACAGTAGCCCAGCTGCAATATCTGATTTAGCAAAACATAAAACCATTTCTCTTGCCCATTGTTGGCTTTGTCTTCTAATATCACTGAGTACATATGAACCAAATGTACTGGCAAATATTTCAAACATTCCACCTCGTTCGATTGAGGTTAGTTGCTTCTCATCTCCTGCTAATATTACATTACAATTAGAGCTTCTTGCTACCTTAAATAATTCTAAATAATCACTATTACTTACCATTCCTGCTTCGTCTACTACTAGCAAACTATTATTTGGCAGAGTAATTTTACCATTATACAATTTAAATAAAAATCCCTTTACCGTATAACATTGTTGATAACCCTTACTTTTTAGCTCTGATACAGCTTTATGAGTAGGGCTAAGCCCTATAATATTTTGTCCATGGTGAGTAACAAGTTTATAGGCAGTAGCTAGTATTTGTGATTTACCAGTACCGGCTCTACCACGCAGCATTCTTATCCCATTATATTGCAGTAAAATATGTTGTAGTGCTTCTCTCTGAGACTCGCTAATGTTAGAAAGTTTTGCTATATCTTCTTTTAAACTTGCTATATTACCGACTATATGATAATTGATATTATCATGAATTTTATTAGCTATTCTAAGTAAACACGATTCTTCCTCTCGAACGTCGCAAGTAGTGTAATATTTAGTATCTTTGCCATCTTCATTATATAGTTTTACTAACCTGTCGGAATTTAATACATCTTGAATTAATTTTTGCTTTTCCTCTTTTCCTTGAATTTCTTTAACCGCTCCTACTACATCTTGTTTAGTAAAAATAGCTTGATGTCTTATAATACGATTTAATACCCTATCACTATCTTTAATAATTTTTAGATGAGCTAGCTTGCGTAGCTCATTTTGCTCTGCTATTTCATTAATGATGCCTCTCATTCTCACAGGACCAAGATGTTGTTGTGGTATCATGCTTATTGAATCCACTCTATTTTCTAAACCTAATTTAGCAAAATATCTGTTCATTACTTCTTTGGCTCTCTGATGAATCATCTGTGATTCCGGAATAATAAATGCTTTACCGTTAACTTTTTTAAATTCGGGGTTTAAATCTACTGCTTTTGCTCCTAAACTCTTACCGTCTTCTGTAAATCTCCTAGTAGTAACAAGCAGATGAGCATGCCAATTTCGTTCTCCATTATGGGGTTTATGTATATCTACTTGCACTCCTAAACCATTTTTTACCCATGCCATCTCTTCTATTATTTCATGGGTAATGGCTATTCTATCTTGTAAATCTAGCTCCTTATCGTCAGGCAAGGCTATAACAACATCTTTTAATAACTGGCTATTTTTTCTTTTTTCTGCTCGTTCTACATCATTCATCAATATTGCAGGGTCTTTAAATCTTCCATCTACATAGCTAGGTAGTAAAACTGTATGATAGACGTTATCTCCTTTTCTGGCAAAATTATAAGTAACATTAGTCTGATGATCTTTAATAATCATCCTCGCATTATAAGCAGCTTTACAACAGCTATTTCTTCCTGAGCTTCTACTTAACCCGAGTTGCCAATTAATTATACTGGCAAAAGCTATATTTAACGCTGGTTTCATGTGAGGCTCGATACTAAAACATTTTTAATACAAACATATTTCTAAAAAATATAGTTTTTATTAAGTGTTTTAATGTTACAAATTAACTTCAAATGTTCATAAAACCTAGCTCTGCTCTTATAAATTAATTGGCAACTCGGGTTACTTACTATCTCGATCCTTGCAAATTGTATCGCCATAATTCTTTATTGTTCATTATCTCAATCTTGCATTACATTACCATGCAAATTTTAAATCATTGAGTAGAATCTAGATCAAATGAACCGGCAAAAAAAGCAATAAACTTTAGTTTATATATTGCGTATTAACCTAATCTAAAGTTAGGTTAATAACCTCTCCCTCCGTAGCTTTTCAGCTGTTACTTACAATAATGACAATTATCTTAATTTATATTAATTTTGCTGGTTCGGTAGGCAACGGGGATTGTATCAATTATCTAGTTCAGAAAAAAATATGAAGGATTTTTTATTGATACTTAAATAATATGTTGGACTTCTTAAATTTATTGTGCATTCATGACATGTAAACAATAATGTCTAAAATATTATACTCATATGGATAATGTCATAAAACAAAGATTAAAATTACAACAAAAGAAAGCCAAAATTATTACTAAAGAAGCTAAACTTAACATTATAGAAAGAAATAGTGCGTACTCGTCACTTAATCGAACTTAGGGGATTGATTGCTAAAGCAAACTCCATTTTAATTGAAGACACCAAAAGCATTAACTCACTTTTATCATTTTTATATGCAACAAAATTAACCTTTCTATCCCATAATGCACCGCTGTAAGCCTTATATTCTAAAGCTTTTAGTAGATAAAACAATATACTAATAACTCAACACTGCAAAGATTGTTATAATAATTTGTAACAATAAAACTACTACACCCCAATACCTCAAACTTATAGGTCATTGCGAGACGTACTTTGTCTATATTAAGGAGCTTAAATTATCTCTTTATTAATCCTTTCCAAGCAAATTTTTTCCGTCACTGTTTTTAATTTTTTAACTCTAGCAATAAGGTAAAGTAGTAATGTTCTCTAGAGCCAATATCAATACCTGCCGCATCAGGATTAATTACAGATAGTTTCTGTTTATCATTCTTTTTATTTGTCATATCATCTCCTACACTAAGAATTAGACCGAGCTAATTTTAAGTTGGAGTATTGAATGAAAAAATTAATCTCCTAAACGAGGTCTCTTATGTATCATAAACACATAATGCCATCAATGATATTACCAACAACTCCAAAACCATGCTATCATACGGGCTGCCTTAAAGCTGCACCATTGTGGTGGTCGGTTATAGCTCTTTAACCAACTCGGCTAACTGTAACTTTAACACACAATAATCGCAAACACTATACCTTGTTGTTGATGGCTCACTACCAAAGTTTGTTTATGTTTTTACAAATGTGCAGCAGTTTGTTTGGTGCTTTCTAAAGGATATCCACATTCTAAAAAAACTCTGCTCCTTTTGTAAACCAGTACTCATAATCTTTTTCAGCTATTTGTCTTCTTTCTGTCCAAGGTAAATTTTTAGCTTCTGCCAGCTGAAACTCGCCACTATCATATAAGAGTATTCCTTTTTTCTTAATATCAGAAAAGAAATAATGCCCCTTCTCTAACTGGCTATTTAACGTCTTGATTGATTCTAGCACCAAAGTTACCCATAACTCAAAAGGATTTCTTAATGATTTTTTTTCCAACCTTCTTTCTATTTTATCTTCTATTGCTAACCCGGCAAGACTGGCATGTTTGCCTTTCTTCATCACCAACATAATATCGAGATCACTTTGATAGCTATAGGTAATGTGACCTTTTTTATACTCATCTTGTACCCAATCGCCCCTTGCATAAGAGCCAAATAAAATAATCATCGCAATCTTGTGCTTTGATACATTCATAATCTCTCTGACAATATTATCAAGTCTTTCTTGAATTATCAGGGATCGTTCAGGTAAAACAGTTTTCATATATTTAGTAATGCAGCTATCTATAATGCAGATTACTACAATTGGCACAGATATTGCAAAAAGAATTTTGTAAATTCACCTATGTACAAAAATCTCCCCTATAACATTTAGGCTTTTATTTGAGTACCGTGATATTGTAGCAAGCAAAACATAATCTTTTTTGGTGTAATAAATACCTTTTTAACCGTATCAATATATTTACTATTTTATAGAACACAGAAAATGAATATTTTTAAAATTATACCCCCTGTTTTTTGTTGTGACTTTCTAGAGTCTCAATTAACAGCTCTTGTACTTGATAACTAATATTTTCATTGTCAAAATATGTAAACTCTATTACTATTTTGCTTGTAATTTTATTATTAGACTCCAGAAGTCCCACCAGTGTTATTGCCCCATTGTCAGTAATATTGTTATAGCTAAGGTTTATTTGGCTGATAGTTCTATTAGTTTCCAAAGCTTTAACAAGCTGGACAATCCCAACATCACCAATATTATTATTGCTAAGAGATATTTTCTCTATAGTGTTATTATTTTTTAGAAATCTTGCTAGTATGATTGCTCCTTTATCACTAATATTATTGCTACAGATATCCACTTGCTTTATAATTTCATTATTTGTTAAAAGTCCTGCCAGTATATCCACTCCCTCATCACCAATATCATTGCCTCTAAGACTTATTTGCTTTATGGTTTTATTATTTTCTAGAAATTCATCTAGTATGATTAGTCCTTGAACCCCGATATTATTATACCCAATATCTATATTACTCAAACTATGATTATTCTCTAACAGTTCGATAAGCAGACTTAGCCCCTCAAGGTCAATATCGTTGTCGCAAAGACGTAATGCAGTTATAAGCTTATTATGTTCTAAAATTTTGCCAACTATTTCAATTCCTTCTAACCCTATACGAACTTCGATAAGTTCTATATAAGTTATATTATTGCTCTGCAAAACTTCTCTAAGTATTTGGGCAGCAATGTTAGTGATATTATTTATTTTTTCATTTGTTGAATTATTTTGTTGTTGATTTCTGACATCGCTCGTCATACAATTAACCCATATTGTTCGTTAGGAAAATAGACACTGAGGTTAGATTTAAAAATTTGATGATTGTTGCTTCCAACCTCAGTGTTCAACTACACCACGTAGTGTCATCTTCACAGATATCCTCATTAATCTCAGGAGTACAGCGGTTTTTTTCACTATTAGTGATTTTCTTGTAAAATTTATTATAATAGTTGGTAGCTAAATAGTCGCTCCGTCAAAAAGGCTATAGACATAAGAGATGATACATGTTCGTGGTCAAAAATTACATCAAAATCCATAAGATTTTTACCTTATTTTGTCAAAAACCTTATGGATTTTCAGAACTTTATAGTTTAACCAAAGAATAATGTTTGTCATGTATGGAACTACCCAAAAATGCAAGAAAAAAATAATACTTGACAGAAAAAAAAGCAAATGCAGTCATGTATTCGACTTAAGGCTCAATAAAGTGCCATAGCCCTGATGGAATTCGCTAAACGAACTTTAACATTATCATTCCTACGGCTTCTATGAGCCTATGACGTCGTCAGTTTTTTCGTAAGATAAGGTTTGTCTTATTCACCATCAATATTATCATCTCTCGCATATTCCTTGGTAGGAATTCCTTACTTTAATTATTTTATTCCAACCGCTGATTTTTTAAAAGGTTTAGGTTTAATAACTGTAACGGCATTAATAGCCTCAATTGACAATGCAGCAAACTTTGAAAATGGTAGACAATTATCAGCCTGGCTTGGTTTAGTGCCAAAACAGCACTCAACTGGTGGGAAAGAAAGGTTGCTAGGAATTAGTAAAAGAGGTGACGTATATTTACGTAATTTATTAATCCATGGAGCCCGGGCTGTTTTTACAGCTAGGGTATTAAGAACTAAGAAATTAGATAAAGTAACAGATGATAAGAGCAAATGCACTGATTGGATGCTCAAACTACAAGAGATACGAGGTTACAATACTAGTGTAGTGGCGGTGGCAAATAAATTAGCAAGAGTAGTATTTGCAGTACTGAAAAATGATCAGCCATATAGTGAAACAAAAGTATGTTAGTAAAAGTTTAATATTAATTATTTTTATGATGGTGGCTGATTTTTTAAAAATTTAAATAAATAAGGTTTAAATTTTAAGAATCAACGGTTGGAATAAAATAATTAAAGTAAGGAATTCCTACCAAGGAATATGCGAGAGATAATAATATTGATGGCGAATAAGACAAACCTTAGCTTACGAAAAAACTGATAGTGTCATAGGCTCATAGAAGCCGTAGGAATGATAATGTTAAAGTTCGTTTAGCGAATTCCATCAGGGCTATGGCACTTTATTGAGCCTTAAGTCGAATACATGACTGCATTTGCTTTTTTTTCTGTCAAGTATTATTTTTTTCTTGCATTTTTGGGTAGTTCCATACATGACAAACATTATTCTTTGGTTAAACTATAAAGTTCTGAAAATCCATAAGGTTTTTGACAAAATAAGGTAAAAATCTTATGGATTTTGATGTAATTTTTGACCACGAACATGTATCATCTCTTATGTCTATAGCCTTTTTGACGGAGAGCGACTAACTAACCACTTGTTTCTCCTGTAACAGAAACTTCTGAGAAGTCAGTAGCAGTATATTGAACAATTGATAAAGCTTCCATCACTTTATCTGATATCTTACTCTTATATCCCTCATCTGTTAATTCTTTATACTTAGTATCTAATAAATTATAAAGATTACTATGCATACTTGTACTTTCTTTTACGCATCTGTACTCTTGTGCTTCTAGTATAGCATTTGCTAAAACCCTACATTCATTTACCTTTAATTTTTGATTATTTTCAAATTTTTCATTATCAATCGCGTCAATAAGATTTTTTAATCCAGAAAAATCATTCTCCATAATATATTCAATGATCAGTGATTTTTCTGCTTCAAAAAAAGCAATTTTTGATTTAGCATCTGTACTGGGATTCTCCTTAATTAAATTTTCTTCTACCCATTGCGTAATAGAATCAGTACCTTTACGGATTCCATTAACTAAAAATTTCGAATGACTTGACTCTAATGCTCTTTGTAAAGTACTCTTAGACATATATATGTTCTCCTGTAATTTTTCTATAATACAAATAAACGGTATTATAGTATATAACTTTTGATTTAGCAATAGTTATATACTGATTCTAGCTAGGGCAGTTTAAAAGTCGCAACTGTGAATAGAAACAGTGAGTAGAAGGAGATTACAAATGTTTAGAACAGAAATAAAAGATACTGCAAGCTAGGAGATGAGGTATCTAGAAAGTGGTAAAGATAGCAAGAAAGAGTTGTAATGAATAGTTGTAAAATGTAAAAGTTTGTATAAAATGCTCCGTTAATAGATTTACAACTTAAAATAACGGAGCTATTTATGAGCATAATTACATGTTTAGAAAAAGTCAAAGATTTTAGAAAAGTGCGGGGACGAAGGTACGACATTGCAAGTGTAGTTAAACTAATAGTAGCAGGGTTGTTAAGCAATAAGAATAACTTAAAATCGATATCAAGGTTTGCAAAAAGTTTTAGCAAAGAAGAATTGAAAATGCTAGGTTTTCATAGGCAACAAGAGCCGTGCTATAGTAATTTAACATTAATGATTCGTAAATTTTGTCCTGATAGTATAAAAGAGGTGATATCAGAATGTATCAAGTATATATGCCAAAGTAAGGGAAATTATGATCTAATTCATATTGATGGAAAAACGTTAAGAGGTAGTAATACTTACGGTACTGGAGAACAAGTACAAATTTTAACATCGTTTAGTAGTCATCTCAAGGCTCTTACTGGTTTTAGAGAAATAGAAAATAAAGATGAATATAAATCAATGTTTGAATTTTTATCAAACTATGACATGCAAGGAAAAATTGTAACATCAGATGCATCCTTTACTCATGAAGCTATATGTGAAAAAATTGTTGAACAAGGTGGAGAATTTGAGCTTACTCTTAAAGCTAATGAACCTAATTTAACCCCAGTTGCCAATTAAATAGGAGAGATGAAAGGTAGATTTTAAAAGGGACATAGGTTATTTTATCTTTTTCAACCAATAACAAAATAACCTATGAAAAAAGATTTTACCGCAATTTACTGTTTTGTCGACGATTTTATAAAGAATTTGGAAAATAATTTGCCTACAATTAATAGTAGTAAATTTAAACCTGGTGTAAGTAATTATTTATCAATAAGCGAAGTATTAACCATATTAATTGGTTACTATGATTCATATTGTGATTGTTTTAAGCATTATTACAAACAAGTAATCTTACATAATTATACAGAAGATTTTAAACTTGTTAGTTATGAACATTTTACTAAATTGATAGGTAGAAGTATGCCTTATTTAGCAATATTACTGAATCATTTGCTTGCTGAATGCACAGGTCTGTCTTTTGTAGATGCTACAGGTATAGCCGTATGTAAGAATTATCGTATAAGTTCACATAAGGTTTTTAAAGGAATAGCGGCAAGAGGAAAAACCACTAAGGGGTGGTTTTATGGACTAAAGTTACATTTAATCATAGATTCCGAAGGTAATCTGATAAAGGTATCTTTCAGCAGTGGTAATAAGGATGATAGGAAAGGACTTAAAGGAATGATATTTGGTATATATGGCAAAGTTTTTGGCGATCGCGGTTATATATCTAAAGAATTATTTGATGATTTGTATGACAAAGGCATCCAACTTATTACTCGGGTTAAAAAGAATATGAAAAATATATTAATCCCTATTATAGATAAGGTTATGTTGCTCAAAAGAACTCTGATAGAAACCGTAATAGGCAAACTTAAATTTCTTGATAAGTTAGAGCATTCTAGACATAGATCAGTTACAAATGCATTTAGTCATATGCTATCCTGCCTAATCAATTATCAGTTGCTAGAAAACAAACCTTCTATCAAAACTTTGCTTCCTATAGAACTTTTTGATATACAAAATTAATTGGCAACTGGGGTTAATTTACATTACCATAGTACACAAATATTTGATAAAATACAGGCAGAAGGTTAAGAAATTAAGAGTTTTACGGAGAATATAGATTTACAGCATGGGAGAATAGAAAGAAGAAAATATGCTCATGATTGTCAAGTATTTTTTTAATCTTTCTCCTGTTGCAAGTCTACATTGTTCAACCCTAAATCCAGATTTTAAAATTTTATGAAAAATTTCAATTCTCCATCTTAAACAATACCATCTTACTTTCTCTATGCTTCTTCAAAATTATTGATAACTATATTAGTTAGTAACATCCATTCTAACGGAGTTGTTCCACTAGGAGGACAACGCTCAATAACATTGATGGCATATACTGGTAAATTTGGTAATATTTCTGTTTTATGTCTTACATTCAGGAGGATTCATTATAAATTTTCCAAATCTAACTTCCAAATGTCTAAGCCTATTAGCTTTATTTTCTTGATTAGTATCTTTAACTACTATTTCTCCAGCACACTGGAAACCTGATGCTACTTTCCACAAATATTGTCTATCTTTTTTGGAATATTTTGACTTTTTATTTATTTCTCTATCCTGTGCAGCTCTAAATAAAACTTTAGATTTTTGAGCTTCTGCCAATTCAAAAAAATCATATATATCAGCTTCTCTATCACAAACAGTTATAATTTGGGTATTACTATTATCCGTTGCATTAACAGTGTTATTTAATGCATTAAGCCACTTCATACTTTCTTTATCTTTAATATGTACCGCATTACCATGACTAGTTTTTTTAACTGTTGTATTTCTTCAGACACTGCTGGTCTATTGTGAATCTTTTGATCCAACAACCCAAGTGCTAATCCATTGGTAGCAACCGCAAAGCCAGTATGCATTATCAGACCTTTACATTCGATATTTTTAACATTCTTGCCCTCTTTTCTTGATAACACACCCAATCCTGTAGTTTTTTATGACTAGTATATGTGATATAACTAGTATCTTGCACCACAAGAACTTTATCATGCTCTTTAATTCTTTCTACTGTTTTAGCAATATGGGCTTCTAATATTTTTGATTCCTTAACATTATCGTTTTTAAAAAAACGATATGCTGCTTTTGTTTCTGCCCAATTTCCACATGCTTGATTAATTGAACTTTCAGGTATATTTGCAAAATTATCAGCTATCTTTATTAACCTATTTGTCAGCCTTTTATCACCCAAAATAGCTCCACTAAATTCCTCGGTCAAATAATTATTTATTATTTCTTGACTCATACCATACCTCTACAATGCAATATTTTAATTGCAAATCAGTATATTCTTTTTACTTCTTTCTCTCCATTGTTATTTTGTGGGTAATAGTAAGCTCTACGCCGACTGTCACTAATCCAAAACACACATTACCGATTAGTTTACATCCTAAAGATAAGTCAGAATCTCTAGTTTTGACAGTTGTTAAAATTTATTTCGACACCTCATCGATTGGTTCGCTTTCGCTCGTCTCCTTGAATCCTACGTGACGATCTACATCGCCTTTTCCCCATCCGCTCAACACCATCTCTTTGAAAGAAACAGCACCCGTGCGGTTGTTTGGGATCTGCTCGTGCTAGCCAATCCCGGTGGGTCTTCCACCATCTATTACTAAGCATTCAATAACTTACTACGATAAAGTTATTGATTCTTGGCAACCTCAAGTTCAAATTACCATGGGTTCAGATATTTCACTTAATAAAATATTAATATTATACTTCATAATTATCTATTGCAGGTTCAGATACACCAGTTAAATTAATAGATTCATTATATCTCACATATTCGTCAGTAATCTGTTTTTCCCAAGATTTAGTAAGGGAAATATTTTTTCCATAACAATCCTTAGAATTTTTATAGTCATTTCGTACTAATTCCACAAATGCACTAAGTATTTCTTTCATTCCTTCTTGATTTTCATTTTGTGTACATCCTATTTTTAATTCTTCAAAAGGTATTAGTGAGATGATTACATGATTAATAATTTTCTTCTGTAATATATCTTTTGTATCATTGCCATCCATTTCTGAACGAAATATTGCATCCTCATTATAACCTTTTCTAGAATTGTATTGTAACTTTCTATACTCCTTGCCTTCTTGTAGTGAATATTGTGCTGTTGTTTTGCCACCAGCAGAAGGATATACTGTTATAGTACGCTTCTCATTTTTCTGCATAGGTGCTAATACCATTGTTTCCAATGGTTTAAAATCAAATACTGAATATAAATGTTTTGCTACATGATGTGAGAAAATATTATGTAAATTATTATCGAAATCAATTTGTTGATTATATTTAGCAAGATCTACACCATTTATTTTAATATTAAAATTATATTGCTTAGTGTTATATTGATTCTGATAATCCTGAACTTCTGTTGTGAGACGATTATGTATCTTACTAGATACTAAGGAATTTATAATATCTAATGCTTTCGCTGCTCTTTTTACTATTGATCCTTCATTATCTACAATTCTGATAAGTTTATCATATTTAAATATATTCTTTGTAATTTTAGCATGAGATACTACACTATAATTTTGCTTTTCTAGTTTTAACGTTGCTGCTTGTTCTGCATCCTCCACACAGGTGTATACACGAATTTCCTCTAACAAAGAATTACCTTCTTCAGGAAAAGCAGCGTATTTCTCTTGATTAAATAAAGTTAATATTATTCTTGCAATTCCTTCACAAGTTATTGTTATAGCATTAAGATCTTTTGGATTCACTATTTCCTTAGTAAGGTATCTGATACCATAATTGATGTATTTTTCAAATTTATTTTTGAAATCACTCCTAGCTTTCTCTTTTTCTTCTTTTGAGAAAATCTGACATTCTTCAGCCATAAATTTTGTAATCACTATCTCATTATATATCAAATGATATTCATTTTTCTTTTGTTTCTTACCGATAGTGGACAACTTGAACACTTTAGATTCCTCATCTTGTAATGTAATACTAGAACTTAGTTTAGAATATTGTTCATTTGTTAAACATATACCTTCCTTGCTTTTTATTAGCGGCTTAATAGCTTTTACTACACTATTTATATATGATTCATATCCTTTAGGCTTTTCAGTTGCCACAATTGTTGCTTTAATAGCTGCTTCTACAAAAGAATATGGAGTTACATGGCGCATTTGTTTTTTAGAACTTCCTAATATCTTTGGACGTCCAACTATTATGATTTGATTATTGTCTATATCATCGTTGATGATAATATCTACTAACGCATCTTGACTCATATTTATTTTAAATAAATTCTCTAAAAAATTATAAATATACGGTTTATATTTTTTTATAATACGTGAAGAAGCCATAGGTGTAGAATGCGGTATTATACTACTGTCACTGATGGTTCTTAAAGATGTTGATGAATCTGAAGATTTAGCAGAACTTATACTTTGCTGCTTTTCTATCACTTGTGCTGGTTGCTTAAACCCTTCTCTACTTTTTTCTGATTTTGCTCTATCCATTACTCTAAACCTTATTTGTGATGTACTTATTTAAACGTCCCAGTTTACAATATTGTAAATCTTTATACAAACTTTTTATTGTCCCAAATTTAGGAAAAACATCCCATATTTGCAGTGTGTCATAGTGGGTTATGCTATACCTATATCACCAATTTTATTGTTGCTTATATCTACTCTAGTTACTGTGTTGTTGTTTTGCAAAAACTTAGCAACTATCTTGACTCCCTCATCGTCAATATTACTATTACGAAGATTTATGTGGGTTAGCGTTTTATTATTTTCTAAAGCTTTGCTAATACTAACAAAACTTACGCTATGAGAAAAAAAATGGTACATTATGTTGAGTATAATTTACAAATGCCAAGAGGATAAAATTGCAAGCAATACCAGTTAATAGGACAGATTACTGTCAATTTCTAATAGTGAGTCAAAAGAATTATAGTTTGACCTACTATACTGAACATGCCAAAAAATGTAGCCATGATGTTATTAATAGATTTTTAAAAAATGAAAAATATACACCTTCTTTGTTATGGGAACATATTAAGGATGATGTTATTTTATCGCCTAACGGATATACAATATTTGATGATACGGTGTTAAATAAAAGAAATACCAAGAAAATAGAAATTGCTAGATCACAGTACAGTGGGGCTACAGGTGGTATTACTACTGGTATAGGAGTAGTAAGTTTGGTATATTATAATCCGGATATTAATAAGTTTTGGGTAATAGATTACCGAATTTTTTCGCCCGAACATGATGGAGCGACAAAAGTAGAACACCTATTAAATATGTTAAATAATGCTGTGTATAGCAAAAAGATTCCTTTTCAAACTGTGCTTTTTGACACATGGTATGCTACGCATAAAATTATGCAACATGTTGATTCCTTGGGTAAATATTATTATGCTCCTATTAAAGCAAATAGAAACGTTACTAAAACTTCCTCTTCTAAGCCTTATAAAGCTGTTAGCAAGTTAACGTTTTCAGATGAGGAAATTAAGAGCGGAGTGGAGATTCATATAAAGGGCTTTGCAAAAGATAAGCATGTTAATTTGTTTAAACTTACTGTTTCTACCAACAGAGTTGATTATATTGTTACCAATAACAAAACTCAAAAATCTTCTAAAGCCGTACAAGATGAGTGTGGCTTTCGTTGGGTAATTGAGAGCATGCATAGAGAAATCAAGCAACTTACCGGTATAGAACGATGCCAATGCAGAAAACAACGCATCCAGCGTAATCACATTAGTTGTGCATTTTTAGTGTGGGCTTTTCTAAAAAGAACTGCACACAAAATAGGTAAGACGGTTTATCAAATAAAGTTAGGGCTTTTAGATCATTATATGCAACAGCAGTTACGTTCACCCTCTTTACGCTATTTAGAACCTTACATAGCGTAAGTTTTGTAAATTTTTTAGTAGATCATTAAAAATTAGTGTTACAAACTCCCATGATCTAAAATAATTAATTATAATTAATTATTTTAGTTAACCCCAGTTGCCAATTAATTTTGTATATCAAAAAGTTCTATAGGAAGCAAAGTTTTGATAGAAGGTTTGTTTTCTAGCAACTGATAATTGATTAGGCAGGATAGCATATGACTAAATGCATTTGTAACTGATCTATGTCTAGAATGCTCTAACTTATCAAGAAATTTAAGTTTGCCTATTACGGTTTCTATCAGAGTTCTTTTGAGCAACATAACCTTATCTATAATAGGGATTAATATATTTTTCATATTCTTTTTAACCCGAGTAATAAGTTGGATGCCTTTGTCATACAAATCATCAAATAATTCTTTAGATATATAACCGCGATCGCCAAAAACTTTGCCATATATACCAAATATCATTCCTTTAAGTCCTTTCCTATCATCCTTATTACCACTGCTGAAAGATACCTTTATCAGATTACCTTCGGAATCTATGATTAAATGTAACTTTAGTCCATAAAACCACCCCTTAGTGGTTTTTCCTCTTGCCGCTATTCCTTTAAAAACCTTATGTGAACTTATACGATAATTCTTACATACGGCTATACCTGTAGCATCTACAAAAGACAGACCTGTGCATTCAGCAAGCAAATGATTCAGTAATATTGCTAAATAAGGCATACTTCTACCTATCAATTTAGTAAAATGTTCATAACTAACAAGTTTAAAATCTTCTGTATAATTATGTAAGATTACTTGTTTGTAATAATGCTTAAAACAATCACAATATGAATCATAGTAACCAATTAATATGGTTAATACTTCGCTTATTGATAAATAATTACTTACACCAGGTTTAAATTTACTACTATTAATTGTAGGCAAATTATTTTCCAAATTCTTTATAAAATCGTCGACAAAACAGTAAATTGCGGTAAAATCTTTTTTCATAGGTTATTTTGTTATTGGTTGAAAAAGATAAAATAACCTATGTCCCTTTTAAAATCTACCTTTCATCTCTCCTATTTAATTGGCAACTGGGGTTTAGTTATTTACTTTTTGATGGTTATACCTTATTATCTAGAAATATTAATTTTATATATAGAATCTTATCTATGGCAAATTTACAAACCAAACTTAGCTCATTAATGGTGCAAAAAAATATAAATGCTGTAGAGATAGAGAAAAAAACTGGATTAAGTAGAAATACTGTTTATAGCATTTTGTATGGTAGTTCAAAAAACCCTAGTGCTAATAATTTACAATTAATTGCAAAAGCCTTAGATATTAGCCTAGAAGCTCTTGTTGTTGATAACGAAATAAGCCATGAAGTGCTAACTATTGATCAAATGAAAATTTTTAGTAAAGCCACTAGTGCAACAATTAATATGTTAATTGAAAGAAACTTAAATTTTTCATTTACAAATCTTACAGTTCTAATAAAAGAAGTATATGAATATGCACTGAAAAAACAGTCTGTTGATAATACATTTATAGATTGGATGATTGATAAATATCACAAACCTTAATCTTGCTTTACCCATAAATCCATGTCATATTGTTTACAATATTCAAACATGGCAATAGTATTAGGGTGATTTATTCCAAATTCCTTAATTTGTGGTTTACCAAAGAATTTATAATTATATAAATCTTTGTTTTTACAAGCTGCTTTTGCTCCTTTGTTATATAACTCACTTACTTGAACAACATTTTTACTTTTATCCCCATAGAAATAGTGGTATATAGCATAAGCTTTTTTATAAGATTCTATACTTCCTTTAATGTTACCTTGAGCAAGTAAAATATCACCTTGTACTACATAACCTGCTGCTAAATCTGGATCTTCCAAATGATCTATATTCTTAGGATTTCTACGTTCATCTGCTAAAAATATTGTTATAGCTTTATTAATATGATCTAAAGCAATATCTATTTTATTTAATCCTAATTCACTTTTTGCCATTTGTGTATAAATATAACCTAATGCCTCTTGGTTTACAGATTTATGCATATTATATACTTGTTGAGTTTGAACATAAGATTCTTGATATTTGCCAATAGAGCTTAATATTGCTGCCCTAAGTAAATAATCTCTAGTAAAACCTAGATCATTAGGATCTAACGTCTTCCATACCTCGATGCCTTTATTGACGTATTCTAAAGCTTCATTATATTTACCTTGAATAAAAAATATTCTAGCTTTTACATGATATAATATAAATATATCTCCTCCCTCTATCCTATGTTTAAATAGCTTCTCCATTTCGTTAATAATTTCTTCAGCAGTTTTTATATTACCTAAATATACATGAGTTAGAGCAATGTTTAAGCTACAGTTAAATTTAGAATAAATATAATCATAATCATCACCTAGGGTATCTAAAACTTTAAGTGCTTTAGTTAAATAAGAAATAGTTTTTTGATAATTTATCGATGTTATTCTATTGTAAAGTCCTACTCCTACTAAATATCTAGCGTAACAGAATTTTTGATAAGTAGACATTTGCCAAAATTTAAACTGTTCGTCTTGTTCTTTTTGCTCAAACCAGTTAACCATTGGCTTTGATTTGTATAGATTCCAGGCATTCATATATGAGGCAAACAATTGCAATCTTAAGTTAAGCATTAAATATATGTTAATATTATATTTTTCAGCATTTTGAAAAATAATCTCTAAATTTTCGGATATAGTCTTAGTAGCTCTCCATACATGGGCAGAATGCACTCCTTTGAGTTTAGGTAATTTTAGAATAATATCCTCTAAACATATTTTATTGTTTTTATCCCCATTTATCTCCATTATTTTGTTGCTAACTACATCATTCATTTCAAAAATAGGATTATCCTGATTAGAATCAATATTGCTAATCAACATAAACTTAGATAATTGGTATATATCATCATCGAGAGTATTCTTGTTATCAGTAATTATAGCAAGTAATTGTTTTGAGAAACTTTGGTTATTTATCAAAGCTATTTTATTAAGTAACTTTACCGCACTAGGCTTTAATTCCTTTATAGCCATACTAATATTTGTTGCTATTTTATCAGTTGATTGATAAATTTTCTTTTTATATTCTTCTTTATCTAGACCTTTAATTTTATTTAGTAATTGGATTCCTTGAACTATAAGTATTGGATAACCACTAAAAGATTGCGTTAAAAATTCGATACTATTTTTATCTTTATTATCTAATAAAGTATTAGCCAAAGTTACGATAGTAGGTTTATCAAATAAGGTCATTAATATAACATTAGGTAATCTTTCGTTATTTTGAGAACAAAACACGACCTGACCATTATGTTCCCAATCAATAAAGTTTTGCACTTTTTTATTTTCATTAACTTTTAAATTATCAAACACCAATAACCATTTACTAGTAGAAGTTAAATATGACATTACTTCTTTTTTGGCTAGAGTTACTGCCTCAGATATATTAGTTTGTTTGACCATATTGAGTTGTTGGGCTAATTTAACAAATTGTTCATTAAGGTCTAGGTTACAATCAAACAACCAGATTAGATCATAATTATTTTTATTCTCATAACTATACATCCTAATTAACTGAGTTTTACCTATACCACTAGTACCAACTATACTTGCTTGTCTATATTTACCTAAATGTTTCTCAAGCATTTTAATTTGTTGCTCATGATTAATAAAATAGCTAACTGGAGTGATCAAATTAGATATTTGTGTATGGGCAAATGAATTATTGACTATAAATAACACCATAAGTGGTAATAAATATTTATTCATTTTTTTTCCTCGTTAAAGAAGCTAGTATAATCACATTATTTTCTGTTTTTATTGGTTGTTGGTTACTTTTATTTTCCTGTCTTATGCTTGAATCATTTGGATAGATTTCTATAATATTGCTTTGGTTATAACTTATTTTATAGTTGAATCCATCAGCTCTTAATATATTAAATACTTGACTTAAATTAAGTAAAAAAGGGTTAGCATGCGTTTTGAAAAAATGATTTGATGTTTTGAGCAGTTCTTCTGCTGTCATTATAGGATAACCGTCATATTCAAAACGTAGCTCTATTTTTTGTTTTATATTATCGATAGTTAACCTAATATTGTGTTTGGTAGTAGCAGATTGTTTTTTTAACAAAAAAAATAGATAGTTAATAACACTATAAATGATTTGGTACAACACTGCATTAGAAGCAAAATATAATACTTTTGCTTTGCTTAAAATTTCAATCGATATATTTTCGTCTTCCTGATTAAATCTATCAGTAAATAAGTCAACTAATTTACTGGCATTAATTTCTTCTATCAAAACTTACGCTATGAGAAAAAAAATGGTACATTATGTTGAGTATAATTTACAAATGCCAAGAGGATAAAATTGCAAGCAATACCAGTTAATAGGACAGATTACTGTCAATTTCTAATAGTGAGTCAAAAGAATTATAGTTTGACCTACTATGCTGAACATGCCAAAAAATGTAGCCATGATGTTATTAATAGATTTTTAAAAAATGAAAAATATACACCTTCTTTGTTATGGGAACATATTAAGGATGATGTTATTTTATCGCCTAACGGATATACAATATTTGATGATACGGTGTTAAATAAAAGAAATACCAAGAAAATAGAAATTGCTAGATCACAGTACAGTGGGGCTACAGGTGGTATTACTACTGGTATAGGAGTAGTAAGTTTGGTATATTATAATCCGGATATTAATAAGTTTTGGGTAATAGATTACCGAATTTTTTCGCCCGAACATGATGGAGCGACAAAAGTAGAACACCTATTAAATATGTTAAATAATGCTGTGTATAGCAAAAAGATTCCTTTTCAAACTGTGCTTTTTGACACATGGTATGCTACGCATAAAATTATGCAACATGTTGATTCCTTGGGTAAATATTATTATGCTCCTATTAAAGCAAATAGAAACGTTACTAAAACTTCCTCTTCTAAGCCTTATAAAGCTGTTAGCAAGTTAACGTTTTCAGATGAGGAAATTAAGAGCGGAGTGGAGATTCATATAAAGGGCTTTGCAAAAGATAAGCATGTTAATTTGTTTAAACTTACTGTTTCTACCAACAGAGTTGATTATATTGTTACCAATAACAAAACTCAAAAATCTTCTAAAGCCGTACAAGATGAGTGTGGCTTTCGTTGGGTAATTGAGAGCATGCATAGAGAAATCAAGCAACTTACCGGTATAGAACGATGCCAATGCAGAAAACAACGCATCCAGCGTAATCACATTAGTTGTGCATTTTTAGTGTGGGCTTTTCTAAAAAGAACTGCACACAAAATAGGTAAGACGGTTTATCAAATAAAGTTAGGGCTTTTAGATCATTATATGCAACAGCAGTTACGTTCACCCTCTTTACGCTATTTAGAACCTTACATAGCGTAAGTTTTGCTATTTTATTTTCTTGATACAGAAGTATAGAGCAAGGTACTTTATCACCAAAGTTTTTTAACCTATAATCCTTGATCATATCTTCTTGATTGTTAGAACTCTTATCAAGCAAGGATATTTGATTAGCTTCCTGAGCAAATAAACAATTAATTTCTAAATCTTTTTGTTTATTGAAATCATTATTCCAAATTTTTCTCATTAAAGAGGTCTCGCAATTTTTTAATTCCTGCTGATAATTAAACTTAAGCTGTTCTAATTCTGTAGCATGTTTGTCTTGATAATGTAAAGCATACGATTTATTGAAACTCTTAAATAAGCTTTTAAAGAGAAAATATAACAATAGAAGATTAGCAGTAATAAATGCTGTTAATATCCAAAATGGTCTTTTAATATCTGCTTTTACTTTATGCCAATATGTACTATTAATTGCCAAACTAATATTAAGTTGGTTAGAAGCGTTGATAGGATATATTTTATCTATTTGATAATTTTGAGTTTTGATATTTGAATAAAGAAATTTTTTATTGAGTTCTATCTTGTAATAAATGAATTCCGGAATATGCTTATTCAATAATGCTCCCAAATTAAAAAGATTATAGTTTATACATTTTTCTGCCTCATTACATATCTCAAGTTCACTACCATTACTATTGATTGTAACATTTTTTTCCTGAATATTGCTAGATAAATGATACGCTAGAGAAGAGATTTTATTCATACTTACTGCTAGTATTTTATTATACTGGTTTTGTAGAATTTGTGTTTTTTCCATTTCAACTTTAGCATTATAATATTTATACAATGAAGCTATGATTGTACTATAAACTATAAAAATTAAGATAAATATATGGAATAAATTTTGCTTTAATTTATCTAAATATGGTGAATTTTGCTCCTTCATAACCCAATAAACTAATAGTTAGAGATTACACAGCTATTCTTTTGTTCGAAACGTAAGTTGGCTGCTTATAATAGTTGCGTAATGTATACTGCTCGTAAATGAAGAATTGATAGACGATAGAATCAAAATCATGATAGTAGTAGGAATTACCAAGTCGAGGTGCTAGGCGTACATATAGTACGTGAGTACCGCAGATATTGGATAATGACGACGCAATTCTTGATTTTCATCGAGTATATCTAAAACATCTAGGATTAATACCTATTATTTAATTATATATCATACTTTTTATGCTACACTAAGTTACTATTATATCAATAATTTTATTTTTTTATTATAATAAATAATTGCTCTTAGATGGTAAAATTTAAATCAATAGTGATATTTTGGCTTAGGGACTAATTTGCTCAAAAATATTTACTACAGGCCTTCAAATATGAATATCCGGTTACTACAGTTAAAAGTGCAGCAATCCATAAAGCTATTTGACCTATTAAATCCATATAAATTATACCTGAACCTTTAGAACCAAGAATTAACGCTGACAAAGCAAACATTTGGGTAAATGTTTTAATCTTAGCTAATCTAGACACAGGAATACTTACTTGAATTAAAGCTAGAAATTCACGTAGTCCAGCCACTAAAAATTCACGAGCTAAAATTAATAAGCACGGTATCTCTCCAGCTGCTCCTTTTTTTACCAACATTATAATTACACAACCTACTAATAATTTATCAGCTATTGGATCAAACATTTTACCAAACCCTGATACTAAATCGAACTTCCTAGCAAGATAACCATCAAAAAAATCAGTAATACTAGCCAAAATAAATAATATCGCTGCAATTCTATGAGCGAGTTTAGAACCATCTAAATAAAAGGTCATTACAATAATTGGAATAACCACTATACGAGCTATCGTCAGATAATTTGGTATATTTTTGTCAATAGTCATTTATTACAAATTTTTACTTCTTGATCTTTTTCTACAAACAACAGCGACGGATTATGATCTAAATATAAGGCAAAACTTACGCTATGTAAGGTTCTAAATAGCGTAAAGAGGGTGAACGTAACTGCTGTTGCATATAATGATCTAAAAGCCCTAACTTTATTTGATAAACCGTCTTACCTATTTTGTGTGCAGTTCTTTTTAGAAAAGTCCACACTAAAAATGCACAACTAATGTGATTACGCTGGATGCGTTGTTTTCTGCATTGGCATCGTTCTATACCGGTAAGTTGCTTGATTTCTCTATGCATGCTCTCAATTACCCAACGAAAGCCACACTCATCTTGTACGGCTTTAGAAGATTTTTGAGTTTTGTTATTGGTAACAATATAATCAACTCTGTTGGTAGAAACAGTAAGTTTAAACAAATTAACATGCTTATCTTTTGCAAAGCCCTTTATATGAATCTCCACTCCGCTCTTAATTTCCTCATCTGAAAACGTTAACTTGCTAACAGCTTTATAAGGCTTAGAAGAGGAAGTTTTAGTAACGTTTCTATTTGCTTTAATAGGAGCATAATAATATTTACCCAAGGAATCAACATGTTGCATAATTTTATGCGTAGCATACCATGTGTCAAAAAGCACAGTTTGAAAAGGAATCTTTTTGCTATACACAGCATTATTTAACATATTTAATAGGTGTTCTACTTTTGTCGCTCCATCATGTTCGGGCGAAAAAATTCGGTAATCTATTACCCAAAACTTATTAATATCCGGATTATAATATACCAAACTTACTACTCCTATACCAGTAGTAATACCACCTGTAGCCCCACTGTACTGTGATCTAGCAATTTCTATTTTCTTGGTATTTCTTTTATTTAACACCGTATCATCAAATATTGTATATCCGTTAGGCGATAAAATAACATCATCCTTAATATGTTCCCATAACAAAGAAGGTGTATATTTTTCATTTTTTAAAAATCTATTAATAACATCATGGCTACATTTTTTGGCATGTTCAGCATAGTAGGTCAAACTATAATTCTTTTGACTCACTATTAGAAATTGACAGTAATCTGTCCTATTAACTGGTATTGCTTGCAATTTTATCCTCTTGGCATTTGTAAATTATACTCAACATAATGTACCATTTTTTTTCTCATAGCGTAAGTTTTGAAGGAAATAGGAACCATTTTTTATAAAATAACTCAAAAAAACTAATCTATCTTGCCGTAACTTAAATGCTAGTATCATTATCATCATTAACGCCTAATGGTTCTATCCCCTCTCTTTGTAAGTTCATTGCTAAAATCAAGTCTAAATCTAACTCTTGTGTACTAGTACTACACTCAGGCTCTCTAGGAAGAGAAGCTAAATAAGATGTTTCATCATCTACGCAAATAATTTTTAAATATTTGCTTGCTATTGCCGCCTTCCTTACATCATTATGATCACCGTGATTGTTAAAAACAATTAAGTATTTGTTTTCAGGATTTTTACATATCTCATCTGTATATATTCGCTTATTGTCGCTAGGAATTTTAACTTCCATCAATTTGTTAGGTATAATTTTTATCCCTTTACTCTTATGCTCTTTATTAATTAACCCTTGTGATATGGCAATCTCAAATTTCTTGAGTAGTTGATGATCCAATTTACCCGCTAGCTTTCGATCGATCGCCGCATAGAAGTCTGGTTTGCCTTCTATAGGATAAACATCCTGTTGATTAGAAGCATAAGTATCTTTACCAATACACCAAATATATGGTTGTTCTTTAATAGTAGTGTCTACTGATCTTGTAAGTAAATCTTGTTTTCTTTTCTGAAAGAAATCATGAACTATCCTTGGATCAAGCTTAGCAATAAAATCGTCTAACTCTTCAAACCCTTCTATAAAACCGATTGAAACAATATTACTTTCTTTTGTAGTCTCTGTGATAGCAGGCTGGACGGGTGTTTCTTCTTGCTTCGCTTGCTGTCTTTCTATTTCTTCTTGCTTCGCTTGAAGCACTTTTAATAATAAAATAAATTTCTCTTTTGTTAACAAATCTAAACTAGTTGCATCCCCTAAATAAGAAAGTGCTTTGTCAAATTCTCCTTTTTCTACATTTATGTAAAAAGCAAACTCATTAGCATAAGATAGTAATAGAGCTGACTTGTCACCTAAATTAGCATTAGTTTTTAGGGAATTTAAGCAGGCTTCAGATTTTTCTTCCAAGTTATTTTGCTTATAAAATACAAATTCTAGATATTTAAGAGGAAGGAAACCATGATGTTGTAAAATTTCGTTATGTTTTTGGTACTTCTCTTCAATAAATTTTAACCCTTTATCCCAAAACCCAGCTTTCTTACAAATTTCCAATATTTTAAATAGCTGAGTTGGTACATTATGTTCCTCCATACAAATATTGATTTCATCGCAACACTCAATGGCCTTATTAAATTCCTTCTTTTGTAAAAAGAATTTTATCCATATTTCTTTATAAATCTCTAGATAAGATCCAAGACCTTTAAGTGTATTCTCCTGGAAGAACGTACTTAATAATTGCGAAAGGACAGAATCTGGTTTAGATGCAAATTCAAGCATTATACTAGATAAATCTTTAAGTGTTGGATTTGTTACCTTCTGTGCATGATTTGTTAATGATGCTACACTGAGAGCATCTGGAGTAAATTTAACAATATTAAGCATTATTTCATATAAATCTCTAAGATCACCATCTTTAATTTTCTCTATTTGCTTTGAAGCATTAGCAATATCAACAAGAGTAAGATAATGTTTAAATTGCTCTATTATTGCGTCCTGATCACCTGGCTTTGTTTCTTCTGCTTGGGCAAAATAGTCTGAAGACTTTGTTGTATCAAGATATTTCCACGCTAACCCTAGATTAAATAAGATACTATATTGACTTTCTAGATTGGGGTTAGATTGTTCTGTGACACCCAACTGAGCATATGCAAGATTAGCATATTTAATAGCATTATGGTAATCTGCTACTTCTAAGGACTCTGTACAAATTAAATTATATAAATCTGCTAGCAGAGCATTGCATTTCAAACTTTCAGCTTTCTCTATTATATATTTTTGTAATTTATCACTATCTTTAAACTTGTAGTACTCATATATTGCAATTAGTATCGATAAACTTTGCTGGGCGATAGCAGTTTTTTCTTCTTTTAAAGGACTTGGTAATTTACCAAGGGATTTTTTTATATAACTAATAGCCTCGTTAAAATATCCTACTTGCTTATCATGCTCATGCGAAAAAATAGCCTGATAAAAACAGGCCATTCCTTTATAAAACTCTGAATCTTCAGTTACATTAGATGACTTTACTACTCCCATCTTAGCTGTTACTTGTCCTGCTTTCACTAATCTATCGAGCTTGTCATAATCAAGCCCTACGTTATTTTTTAAATGTGTCTGTGCTCCATGAAATTTTAATTTATCTACTATATTCTTATCTTGCTGTATAGTTGCTAGGTGAAGTGCCGTATTGCCTTGCTTATCTTGAATGTGTAACTTTACATTCTTAACAATGAGACTAGTAACGATATTTAAATTCTTAGCTATTACTGCAAGATGTAATGGAGTGTGTCCTTTAATATCCTGATGATTAGGATCAAATCCTATGCTGAGTAAAAAACCTACAATGTTTTCGGCTCCATAGATGACAGCTTCGGCAAGTAAAGTTGCCTTTATTGTTGAATCTTCTTGTTGTTTTAACTGATCTAGGAGAGATGAAGCATAACGGAATATTCTTTGTACTATACTATTATTTTTATCATCTCTAACTAAGGGTACTAATTCATGAAATAAATCCTCGGAAGTAATGCTAAGGCACTTTGATAAATCAGTTTTCTCAAATAATACATCGAGTGCTTTACCATTATGAGACCTAATAGAATATATAAAAGCCTTATTTAAAAATTCTGATTCTGATTTGTATTTGCTTAGATCAGTATCTTTTATTTTAATTTTTGCCATAAACCCTCTATTTTTGAGTTATATTATTAATCACATGGATAATATAGCATAAAATTTAGTGCCACTAATAACAAAAGATTTTTTTTTAGAAAATTATTTGAGTATACTAACCCATAGCTACATTTTTTGTGTAATCGTCATTGCGAGATACCTTTAGTGTCGTGGCGATCTGGTGAAGTGAGGCGTAATACTGCATAAAGATTGCCACGTCGCTGCTGTCGCAGCTCCTCGCAATGACGTTTGGGTAAAAGCCTTTCCGTCATTGCGAGAAGCCACCTTAGTGGCGACGAAGCAATCCAAAAGTTGCAACAGCACGCTGTTTATTTGGATTGCCACGCCACTTCGTGGCTCGCGATGATGGCATGGACTCCGTCCAAACCCATCAATGGACTTCGTCCATATATGACGGTTCAGGATGACTATTTAAATAACCCTTTCAACCCTTTCTCAATGGTAGATTTTACTTTGTTGACAGGAACATTATTAGAAGGTTCTACATGTTGATCGTTTTGTGTTCCTTCTCCTTCAGATTGTTTATTTTTTCTTCCTCCAATAATATTTTTTAATATATCTTCAGGCTTTGTACCTTTCTTAACGCCATCAACCACACTATTTACTAAATTTTTCGTAAGATATTCCTTTAATGCGTTAGTATCAAGTGTATGTTGTGGATTATTCAGATTGCCATACAGGCGAACTTTCAATGGTGGTATCGAATTTATATTTACATTAACAACACTATCTATATCAAGTGTATATTTAGGCAGGTTAACATTTCCAGTAACTGTTATCTCTGACGAGGCAGCATCTAACTTACCGTTTGTTATGTTAATTATACCTTCTGTTATTTCACTATCTACTACTAGTTTTTGGAACTTTGTTTCACCACTTGCCAAAGAAGCATCTAGCATTTTTAAAATAGTTGCCAGATTTTTAATATTTCTAAGGCTATCTAATAGTTTTTGCAGATCAAATCCACTAACTATACCGTCAGATGCTGTTAATGTTGCTTTACCGAATAAGTTACCTACATATTGAGATTGGCTTTGACCTTTTGTTTTGATATCTGTTATTAGATTAACCGTCCCTTGCGTAACTTTAATTTTATTGCCCTGTGAGACTATATTTTTTAACTTAGCATCTTTAAGACTAGCTTTAAAACTAACAGGTTGATTAACTTGTGAAGAAATTTGTCCAGTAGCGGTTAAACTTCCCCCAAATAAATTACCATTTAAAGATTTAATATCCAGCACACCACCTGCAAGTAACATAGTAGTTTTGACATTATCAAAGATCAGGCTTCCTTTAATGATCTTTTGTATAGTTAAAGTTAAGTCTCCATCAAGCTTATTTAAAAATGATAAATCTATAATGTCTTTAGACCAAGGCACAGAATTATTTACACTTTGCCCAGAACTAGTAGATAAGCTATTAGATGGCACATCAGTGAAATCATCTAAATTTAGGGAAGCTATCATTATATCTGATAAAATTTTTGGTTTAGCAGACGCTAAATTGATAGTTACTGCTCCACTGAAGTTTATAGGCTTCTTGTTAAACTCAAGAGTAAATTTATTTATATTAGTTTTAAAAAATTCTTGTTGTTTAATAGTCTCACCCTTTAGCCACATATCTCCAAGACTAGTCGGTAGAGTCTTACCAAATAAACTAGCAATGGTGGGTATCTCACTAATTTTTACATTATAAGAAACCACTAGCTCTTTATCCCAATCCTTAACCCCAACATTGCCTGTTAAATTAGCTTTATCTGCAGCAAAATTAATGTCATTTAGAGATAAATTTTGATCTAAATAGGCAAAGCTTGTTGCTAGAGAAAATGTCTTATCTAATAATTTAACTCTTAAATCTACCTTATTATCTGCAAAATGGAAGTTAGCGTTACCCTTAGCTAATATCTTACCTGCAGTAAAATCAATGTCACTAATTTTTAATGATTTCTTATCACTATTAATATTAAAAGTTAGTTTATGATCTAAATCGTGTAGGATAGGTATATCAGGAAAAATACTTTGCAGATTTTTAGCAGCTCCTTCCAGTTTGAGCTGTCCAGCAAAAGTCATATTGTCGTAAGCAAAGTTACCTGAGAAATTAACCTTTTCTTGTAGGGCATTTAAATCTACGGTTAAAGCTATGACACCTTGCTTGTCTTGTATATTACCTTTGACATCATAATTCTTACCGGAAGAATAAAACTGACAAGCTAAATCAGATGGACCGTGAAGCTCTTTGATTTCTAACCTATCAATATATATTGTTGTTGGGATAGCATTATTACCCTTAGTCTTATCAGCAAAATCAACATAATTTAACTTAGCATCAACAATTTTAATTAAGTTGATATATAAAGAAAACGGTGCCTTGCTATCATTCATTTCACCCGTTGAAGTTTTACTAACATTGCCTGGTATTTTGGAAAATTCCCAAGAAGCCACACCATTACGCATCCGTTCTAAATTAACTACTGGTTTGTTAATTTCAATCGTTGAAATGTCTATCTTTCCTTTAAGTAAGGATAATATAGAAAGAGAAGCAGATACTTCCTTAACTTCCAATAAAGAAGGGTAATGGGCATTAGGTAGAGAAGTAAGAGTTACATCCTTAATGGTAATAGTCGGAGTGGGCAACAAAGAGATGGTGATATCTCCATTAATTTGCAGCTCTCTACCAGTTATTTCTTTGACTTTATCAGAAGCTAGTCTTTTATATGACTCTAAGGAAATAAATAGAGGCGTTATTAGCAGTATAACAATTATTAAAATGAGTAACGCTACTGAATATTTTAGAAATTTTTGCACTACAATTCTCTTTTAATTTATGTAAAGAATTCATTATAGCAGGTTATAACCTTACCACTAATAAAAAAATACTGAAGATAGTACTTAGTGGAGATATTGTAACCTGCTATAATAAAGTGCATTTTTGCATAATCTAGAAGAAATATTTTTATGGACTCAAACTACCAACTAAAATCGTATTTATACTGCTTGGCTTACAAATACCGCATATACCTAGCTAGCCTTACGCTTATGTCCATTGGTGCTTCACTATTTACTTTATTCGTTAACTATCAAATTAAAGAAATTACTGATACTATTGCCAAAGATCCAAAAATAGATGTTACTCTACTTCTTATCTTGTTCGTATTATATAAAATGATGAATCACGGTACGTTTTTTATCGTTAGGCTCTTTGATATTAAATACAAGCCAGCGATGCTTGCAGAAATCGTCGAAAGCACCTATGGCAAAACTATCAGACACTCTTTACATTGGTTTGATTCTCATTTATCAGGAGAAATTGCCAGTAAAATCACTGATTTTCAAGATGGTATTATAACCATAATTACTGTTCTCAATCGTTCTTTGGTACATCTTACAACTATGGTAAGTGGCATAATATTTTTGTTCATGATGAATTATAAAATAGCAGGGGTTGTAATTGCTTTTCTTGTTGTGTATGTACCAATAATGTCAGTTTTATTAAAAAAACAAGGGCAGCTGCAAGAAGAATATGTTAAGGCACGACAAGAAGCAGTAGGCATTATCAACGACTCTATTGCCAACATTTTTGGTATTAAAATTATTGGCAATGTTTGGACAGAGCTGAAATTAAAACTCCTACCTGCCATTGATAAGTGGAAAGGTTGGGATCGAAAAACTCGGGTATATGATGCTTATTATGTAGATTTAACCGATAGCATATTAATTACTCTATTGGCAGCAGCCCAAATATTTGTGACAGCATATTTATACAAAACTGGACAAATCACTGCTGGTGATTTTGCCGTTAGTATAATAATTACTTCTAACATTGAATGGGCGATTGATCAGTTATTAGACAATATAATATTTTCCATCAATCCTAAAATCGCTGCCATCAAATCTTCATATAACTTTATTAATACTATCTCAGATGTTACCGATGCAGAAAATGCTAAGCTGCTTCCTCCTATCAAAGGTGACATTAAATATCAAGATGTCACCTTCAACTATGGTAGTGGTGGGAGATAATATATTTGACAATCTTACATTGCATATCAAAGCTGGAGAAAGAATAGGGATAGTTGGTACATCAGGGGCTGGAAAAACTACCTTGATCAAATGCTTACTCCGATATTTCAATTTGCAAAGCGGAGCTATTTTAGTTGATGGATATGATATTTCACAGGTAACGGAAGAGTCGCTAAGAAGCAATATTTCAGTAATCCCGCAAGATATTACGATGTTTCATCGTTCTATTCTAGAAAATTTGCAGCTAGCTAAATATGATGCTACTTTACCAGAGATTGAAGAAGCATGTAAAAAAGCTAGAATACATGATGATATTCTACGAATGCCCAATGGTTACCATTCAATAGTTGGTGAACGAGGAGTAAAAGTAAGTGGCGGACAACGGCAAAGGATTGCAATTGCTAGAGCTATTTTAAAAAATGCACCAATCCTTATTTTAGATGAAGCAACATCGGCACTTGATTCACCAACCGAGGCTCTAATTCAAAAATCTATTGATGAAGTTTTGGAGACCAGTAATGCTACAACTATAGTCGTTGCTCACCGTTTATCAACATTGCTGCATATGGATCGTATTTTAGTATTCAAGCGTGGCAAAATTGTGGAAGACGGTACTCATGCTATGTTAATCGCTAAAGGAGGAATCTACAAAACCCTGTGGGATGCACAAATTGGAGGATTTCTGCCAGATGATAAAAATAAGAAAGCATGAAAATATAGAGTAACAAATATATACTCAAATCATTTGGATATATTGTAAAACTTTTGTGTTTCAAGGGAACAAATACTATTTGGAATAATTTTATGCCAAATAGTATCTGCAGGTTTTGTGGTAGAAATACAAAATATACCTGAAATAAATGCACGATAACCGTAGGCATTATCAGGTAATATTGATATACTTTTTGGCATTAGAACCATCGTTTTTTTAAATCCTAATGCATTGTTTGTATTTGGAATTAATAAATTTGATTTTACAGGAATTTCTTTCAATAACACCCCAGAAGGAAAAGGAGTTCTTAGTAGTAATGTACCAACATGTGGTATTTGTCCTTTTATTTTTAAATCATAATTTTCATCAGAATCATTAACTAATTGTGTAATAAGATGTGTATAAGGAAAATCTTTTTCTTTACACTCTTTAAAGTCTTCAACATATATTGTACCAATAATATTTTTCTCTTCTTTCCCATGAGTAGCAATTACATTTGCAACCAACATATAGAGTCGTTCTACTAGTTTTTCTTCATCTGCTTCTCCTAACTGTATTAATTTTTTCCTAGCAATCTCCCTAGACCACATCAAGTCAGGAATGTCATCTATAGAGTCAGGAAAGCCTGTACTTTGCATGTCATACTTATATACAAAGAACCAAAAAGCCTCTGCAGCAAGTTGTTCTATCAACATAGTGTTAATAATCATATTATTTCTCTATATTTGTTTATCAGAACCTTTTTACTTATGTTATAGACTTAACATAGATAGTGCAAGAAGAAATCATATCAATAGTAGAAAAAACAAATACAGCTACGTTTTTGACTCATAGTTAATAAATCAACTTAATTTGTCCTATAGTTCCTAATAGAATTCGCTCCTTCTAGGAAACAAATCACTCAATCCTGTTTCTTCAATTGTGAACTTGATAGCAGTGCTTCAAGTGTGAGTTCCTAAGAAACTTATTATTAATCAATTCTTAAAAACATAACAATTGTTATTGTATTCCTATTCATTATTTTTTATAGTCTACATATTTCAGCGGATCAACAGCTATCTTTCCCTCGCGAATAGCAAAATGTAGCTGAGGATATTTAGCATCTCCAGTACTCCCTACATGTCCTATTATCTTGCCTTGTGAAATTGTTGCTCCTTTTTGAATAAGTAGGTCTTGCAAATGAGCATAAGCAACATAAAGGTCGCTATTATCTAACTTTATTATTAATAAATTACCAAACTTTGTATCATTACCTGCAAACACTACTTGACCTGTTGCAATAGATTCTACAGCAGTTCCTTCGTCTGCAGCAATATTAATTCCTTTGCTTTTTCCTTTAGATGTTTGTTCACCAAATTTGATAATAATTTTACCTTCAATTGGTTTGATAAATTTTGGTGTATTAGTTTGAACAGCATTTTTCGTTTTTCTTACAAGACTTTCTTGATTTTTTTTATTTAATAACTCAGTACTAATTTTTATTGTGATAATTTGGGATTCATTAAGATGATATGGTGCAGATATGTTATTTAGCTCAGCTAATTCTTCAACCTTCTGACCATAATCATTTGCTATTGATACTAATGTTTCTCCTTGTTGCACCTCGTGGTAGATTAGCTTACTATCATTTGGTTTCACTTTTGGAACTATTATTACATCGTCTCGATTTTCAGTTTCTATGGCATTACGATCTTTTAAGAAACCAGTTGGAGCGTCAAAATCTTTTTCTTTCTCATCAATTTCTCTACTTATTATTTCATCTTCATCGCTTTCTAATATGTTCTTATTCTCGGAATATGCTGTAGTTGGTGAATTGATGGTTGTAGACTTTTTGGTAAAATCCTTTCCATGATTATACTCAATAGGGGCTGGAGGTTGTGTGCTACATCCAGAAATCAAAAAGACTATAAAATAGACAAAAACTATATTACTCTTCATAACTTACCAAAAAATTTGCAATTTTATTATGCAATAAACTAACTTTAATATAGAATCAAGTCTAGTATTTTTTTATCAAAATTAAGTAATTATGAAAACTTACGATCTTATAATAGCCAGTGATCACTCTGGATTTCTACTCAAGAGCAAAATTATCAGTTATTTACACGATAAAAATATATCTATTCTTGATTGTGGTACTTACAATCAAGAAATAGTGGATTATCCAGATTATTCTAAAAAAGTTGTTGATGGGATTTTAGAAAATGTAGCTCCTTTGGGAATTTTAATTTGTGGAACTGGCATAGGTATGTCAATTGCCGCAAATCGTACGTCTGAAATAAGGGCAGCTTTATGTTTTGACTTATTTATGGCAGAAAGATCAAGGGCTCATAATGATGCTAATATAATAGTGTTAGGAGCTAAAATACCTAATGAGGAACTAGCTTGTAAAATGATCGATAAATTTTTAACGACTAAATTTGAAGGTGGAAGGCATAGTGCTAGATTAGCAAAAATAAACTAACTCACCTTACGCATGGCATTTAAAAGTTATAGGGAAAATAGCCTAGAGTCATTGCGAGGAGTCACTTTGGTGGCAACGAAGCAATCCAATAAATGTGGATTGCCACGGACCACTACGTGGTCTCGCAATGACGTCTTGTACTTTTCTGCAATTTTTGAATTGCCATAGGGGTTATGCGTAAGGTGAGTAAACTAATTTTCTTTTGAATCCATTATTTACCTGAATTATAACAAGTGATATTAGAGCATTTCCAAACTAATTTGCTGTTGTTTTCATTATCAAACAGCCCACATTATTATTTTGTTCATCAGAGATGTCCAATGCCGTTCTACAATGATAATTAGTAGCCTTAATGTTTATACCACGCATAATTAACAATTTTGCTATATAGTAATTATTAGTTTCTGCAGCTTCATGTAAAAGAGTATAATTATCATTCCCCCTTCTTTGGATGATTGGATAATTATCCAAAAGAACCCTAAGAACAAATAAATTATTTTTTCTAACTGCCTCAAATGCTCTATCCGTTGCATCACTTAACTATAGTAGTATGGAAAGCACTATCATAATTATCAATAAAATTATCTATCATCTTTCTTTGCTGCTTTCTATTGTCACTATCATAAATTTTCTTAAACATTTGAATAAATGAATACATATCCATTTGCTCTAATCTTGCCTCTTCTGTAAGCTCTCCCAATACGACATCATCATTTGGTAAAAGTAACATTTGTGCTTCATCTTGTACAAATTCAGTTATTTTAGGAGATGTTTCTTTGATGGTGCTAGCTTTATCTTTTGTAATTGTAGATTGATTAGGTTGATGCTTATTTACTTCTTGCACTTCTTTGGTTACATTACTATCTTTCTCTAGGACAGTTTTATTAGAGTCATCTAGTTGCTTATCCTTTTTTACAAATACTGGTATAGGAGTTTGAGGATTAGTCATTTTAGATTCAGTATTTTCCTTAGGTGATACTATCGGTACGATAGGAGCAGTTACTTGTGGTTCAGTAGGTTTTTTTTCTTGCGAAGAAGGCAATATATCTAGATTAGGAGCAACCACTTCTTTATTATCTGCATTACTTGGCTGCTGTAATATTACTGGATATTTCTCTTTATCAGGTATAGTTACAGAAGGTACAGTAGCTTGTGGCTCAGACTTATTACTACTTGGAATATCTATTTGAGATTTAGACTGGGCAGATGAATCAAGTGGCTTAATAGGTACAGCATCTTTAACCTCAGTTGCTGGAAGAGTAGGAGAATCTTTGTTGGTATTACTGTCATTCTTACTAGGTGTATCTAGATCAATTTTTTGGTACGGATGTTTATCTAATTGATCCAATTCTTTTGTATTTTCTAAGGTTGGTAATTTATTATTCCCTAAATCAATGAAGGAATCTGTCTCACCTTCTTCATTATTAGTATCTTGCGGTGTGGATGCTGGTTTGCTTGATCCTGATACTTCATTATCAATTTTCTTAGAATGCATAAATTGCTGTATTTTTCCCAGCAAAGAATCTGCCTCTTCTTTCTGTTTATTCACTTTATCACTTTCTAATTGTGGCAGTGCTGGAGGAAGAGGTGGTGGAGCAGCATCAGCCTTATCCATAAACAAAAAGATAGTTATTAGGACTATAAAAAATTTGTTACCTAAGATAATCTTCTTACTTTCCATGTTAAAGTACATTTATAATTATTCTCACGTTAAATTTATTATATACTCGATGAAAATCAAGAATTGCGTTGTCGTCTTCAGGGATCATAGGTCACAACTGTCGAAAGTTAGTAAATACAGCTTCCCTATACGTCTATTAGCGAAGAGGCTGTAAGGCCGACGAAGCAATCCAATAACATCATTATAGATTGTTTCCTAGATTGCTTCGCTTACGTTCGCAATGACGCTGTGGTATAGGTGTTTGTAAACTTTCGACAGTTGTGGATCATAGGTGACCACGTACTATATATACGCCTAGCACCTCGATCTTTCGACTCCTGCTACTATCATGATTTTGATCTATCGTCTATCAACTCTTCATTTACGAGCAGTATATTGTTAAAATAAGACTAACACAAATGATATCCTCTACTAAGTCATTTTTTATCATTTGGTATTAATTTTTGAATTTCTTTTTCTACCAATTGTTTTACTAATAAAGGCAAGTTTGTATTTAACCATTGACTCAATTGTGGTCGTAACATTTCAATAATTATATCCTCTAATGTTTTGACCGTAGGGTTCGAAGCATTTGCACTAATCTCCTGAGCTGTTTTAGAGAAATGCTGAAAAATCTTAGTAGTTTCTGCTGCAGATTTATCGGATACCAAGGATGTCTGCAATAGTTCCTCTTCTAGTTCACTATGCCTATTATTTTCTAACTTATTTGCCTCATCCTCTACTATATTTGTCAATTCTAGTATTTCATCATCGTTAGATTGGCTATTACTATAGTTAATTGAGGAGAAGTCGGTAGAGTCATCTTTATATGTAGGCGGTGTCGCTCCATCGCTCCTATTACCCAATCCTCCTGCATTGATTGTAGCACGACTATCAATCACTCCTTTAATTGATTTCAATATCTCTTCAACTGACATGTCTTGGTTTTTTCTATGATCTTTACTCATTAAAAACCTATAATAAGTTTCTTTTTAAGTCCTTTAAACTCATCTTCAGGAGTAAAATATTTAACTTTCAAATTTAAGCTTTTTGCTGTCAATTCCCCAATTAAAGATTTCATTTGGTAAGCTGCTAAAATAGAGTCTCTGTGTGCATCAACTTTTGACACCCTAGCACTATGTAATTTTTCTTCAGCAGTTAAAACGTCTAAGATTGTTTTAGAACCAACAATTTCTTCCTGTATTGTGCCATTATAAGCTATTTGAGCGGCTTCTACACCTTGTGATGTGGCAATAATTTTAGACTTTGCTGCTTCAAATCCTTCCCAACTACCAATAGCACTTGCCCTAATTTGCTTTATTGTATCATCAAGTTGAATAGCTGCACTCCTAGTACTATTTTTAGCTTTCCTAATTCTTGAATATTCGCTACCCCCGTGAGAATAAATAGGTATATTAATTGATAATGTAGATGTAGTACTTCTATTGTTGGTATTATATGGACTTTCTGGAGTGTAATAGGTTTTACCAGATTGAACTTTAAAGCTTACCTTGGGTAAAAGTTCAGCTTTTGCTGCCAGTTCACTAGCTTTATGACTTTTAACACTATGTCTTGTACTATCTATGTTAGGATTAACATTTATCGCTCTTTGCATTAAATCCTCTAATGAAGTAGGTAAGTTATCAGGTATAGGAGGCATATCAATATCATTTGCTTCTATACCGAACATTCGAATGAAGCTTGCTTTTGTTGCTTGATAATTAGCATATGCGGTTAACTTCTCAGTTTCAGATTTTGCAAAACCAGCCTTGGCACTAGCTAAATCTATTGATGTTGCCTCACCTAATTTTAGTTTTTCTTCAATGGTTTCTAATTGCTGTTTGTTAGCTTTTACACTAATTTCAGAAATCTCATATTTTTCTTTTGTTTCATAACAATCGAGATAAGTTTTTATTAGGTTAAGAAGAATTTTTTGTTCTTCTGCATAATATTTAGCACGTGATGCCCTAAAAGCTGATTGGGCGGCTTTCAAATTTGCAACACTACTCCCACCACTGAATAGAGGCAGCTCTATTACTAAAGCTCCCTGTTGTGATTTCAGCTCTTTTTTATTAGAAGGAGCATATTGACTATTTGGTTTATTCGTATTAATAGCAGAATCAATATTATAAGACGCACTGGGCATAAAACCTGAAAAAGCTGCAGGGAACTGTTCAATTTCATTTAAAAAAGTCTGCCTATTGATTTGTAACTCACCATTATTATTATACGCACTAGTTAGAGCATCAGACAAGTTAATAGCATAAACTGAATAGTTTAATAAAATGATAACGGTGAAGTATATGAATTTATGCATAATTGGTTTTCTAAAAATATGTTTATGTTAAAAAATTTTGCTAGCTTATGCAAGAAGTTAAAGGTATTCTTGATCTAAAACTTGATTTGTTGTGATAAAGCTAGCACGTATAGCTCAAAATATTTAATCAGATCAAGTAGCCACAATTTGGGATAAGAATTAGTTAATTCTTATCCCAAATTCGCGTAAGTAGCTATAACATATCAAAAACTAACTGTCAGAGCAATATAACAGTTTTAAAGTGTAGTTTTTATTTGTATTATTTGAGTAATAATTTAAAAATTTTAATATAATTCAATTATCTATTATGCCTAATATATACTCTTTCCTTTCAAAAGTCGCTTTACCCACTATCTTATCAAATGCTTCTATTGCTAGTGCTATAGAACAGTTAAAGTTTGATTCTATGAAAACACTCAAAACGTTTCCTAGGAACTTAAGAGCTATTAAAAAAAGAGTTGGCTATATATATAACATATTTCTAGATTCAGAAGATCAACAAAGGGAACGAGAAATAGCTGAATCATTCAGAGAAACAGTAGGTAATTCCTTAGATGAATTAGAAAAGTACATTGATGAACAGCAACAGGTAAAGGAAGAGATATTATTCTTTGAAGATGCTTTCATTGAGCTAATAATAAAAGTTCTTGAAAGTATTTTGGAGTTTCAAAATAAACTAGATAACTTGTATCCTGGAGCGTCAAAAGATATAGTTGATTATTTAGGTAATTTATTAGTTGGTATAATAGCTGTACAAATGCCTGTAGTTGGTTTAATACTCAAGGGAAGTGGCTTATTAGACTCAGTAAAATCTTTTCTCAGTACTGAGAATCTAACGAAGACAGTAGAAAATTGGCAAGAAAAACTAGAAATAGTTAGAGAAAAACGAGCCGAAATAGAAAAAAGTACAAACCTTAAAGAAAAATATTCCAAAGCTACGCAGATTGTTGAAATCGCAGAAATAGCAGGAGTATCACCTGTAGCTGTAGCAGAATTAGGGTTAGATATTGACTCTTTGAAGAAAGTTAATAAATTGGTTGTACAAGATCCAAAAGAAAAAAAATCTTTTAAAAAACTTATTGACTTATCTGAAGAAATCCCTCATACTAAAGATGGTATAATGGGGGGTATTGGTCTTCTGCGTAAAGGTATGACTAAAATCCTTGGAAATATACCTAATCAAGGAAAAGATCTAAAAAAATTAATTGAAACCGAATTATCTCACATAAAAGAAAACCTCATTGCTGCATTAGATCCCAATAAAAGCATTCTTGAGAAGTTAGGATATTGCCAAAAAGCAGCCAAAAATATATTGATTATTGAATCAAAAATACAAGAAACAGTCAAATTAATACCTGACAGGGAAAAAATCACCACATCTTTTGCGAATTTAGTTAAGGATAAGACAAAGAATATTCTACCAGCATATTTTTTGAAAAACCTTACATCGTTAAGAACCCCGTTAGAATCATTGCCTGAACTACTACGAGTAGGAAATGCTATGAAAGTAGTCCTTGAAAATAGTAGTAGTAAAACCCAAGGTGTAGTACGAAAAAGGTAATATTTAGTATATATAGTCAATTGATGAGAATTTGGTGACGTCGTCACTCGTCGCTCCTACTACCCACTTCTCCTGAATGGACTATAATTTTAGTAAACTACTTGAAAACTATACACTTGCATAATTTTGGTGTATAGTTATTCTTTATCTTTCATTTTATGTATTACAATATGTCAACTAATCAACAACAATTAAAATCAATAGCAGAAGTAGAATATGGAGCTGACTCCATCAAAGTTTTAAAAGGTCTTGAGGCAGTTAAGAAAAGACCTGGTATGTATATTGGTGATACTGACGATGGTTCAGGATTACATCATATGATTTACGAAGTCGTTGATAACGCCATAGATGAAGCTTTAGCTGGTCACTGTGACCTAATTAAAGTAATCCTAAATGCTAACGGATCTGTAACAGTACGTGATAATGGACGTGGGATACCTGTTGATATTCACGAAGAAGAAGGTATATCAGCAGCTGAAGTTATTATGACCCAATTACATGCTGGTGGTAAGTTTGATCAAAATTCTTATAAAATATCTGGTGGATTGCATGGTGTTGGTGTATCTGTGGTAAATGCTCTGTCAGAATGGTTAGAACTTAGAATTTGGCGGGATAATAAGGAATATTTTATAAAATTTAGAGATGGGGCGGCTGAAACGCCACTTGTACTAAAAGGAGAGTCCGTAGAAAAAAAAGGCACTGAGATTACTTTCCTTCCATCTATTACCACTTTTAGCTCAATTGAATTTAATTTTGCTACTGTAGAGCATAGACTTAGAGAACTAGCCTTTTTGAATTCCGGTGTTAGGATATTACTAAAGGATCATCGTTTTGCTGAACAACAAGAAGTAGAGTTTTGTTTTACTGGTGGTGTAGAAGCTTATGTCAAATATATAGATAAAGCTAAAACTTCATTACATAAATGTATATCACTTAATACCAATAACCAAGTAACAGGGATTACTTTCGAACTAGCTATGAATTGGAATGATTCATATCATGAAAATATTTTATGTTTTACCAATAATATAAGGCAGCGTGATGGTGGTACGCACCTTATTGCCTTTAAAGCCGCTCTTACTAGAGTTGTCACAACTTATATTGAGAATACTCAGCTTAACAAAAAAAATAAAGTAAATTTCACTGGTGATGATACGAGAGAAGGTCTCTCATGTATTTTATCAGTAAAAGTACCAGACCCTAAGTTTTCTTCACAAACTAAAGATAAATTAGTTAGTTCTGAAGTTCGGCCTATCGTAGAAAGTGCCGTATATACTAAGATTTTAGAATGGTTTGAAGAACATCCTAGTGACGCAAAAATAATTATTAATAAAATTATTGAAGCTGCAACTGCTAGAGAAGCAGCAAAAAGAGCAAGGGAATTAACTCGTCGGAAATCGGCTCTTGAAATTTCTAACTTACCTGGGAAACTTGCCGATTGTCAAGAGAAAGACCCTGCTCTTTCAGAGTTATTTATTGTGGAAGGAGACTCTGCCGGTGGTACAGCAAAGCAGGGTAGAGATAGGAAATTTCAAGCAATCTTGCCACTGCGAGGTAAAATCTTAAACGTTGAAAGAGCTAGATTTGATAAAATGTTAAACTCTGAGCAAGTAGGGACTCTAATAACAGCTCTTGGCACTGCTATTGGTAATGAAGACTTTTCTTTGGATAAGTTAAGATATCATAAAATAATTATTATGACTGATGCTGATGTTGATGGTTCGCACATCAGAACCTTATTACTTACTTTCTTTTACCGGCATATGCGTCAATTAATTGATAAAGGATATCTATATATAGCTCAGCCGCCTTTATATAAAGTAAAAAAAGGTAATAACGAGCTTTACTTAAAAAATGAACAAGCTCTGCAAGATTATTTAGTCAAATCTACTATTAGTGATGCAACAATTATGCTGTATAATGGGGCAGAGATCATTGGTAATGATCTTGAGGGGCCAATAAAGGCGGTTATCAGGTTTACTACGTTACTTGACCAAGTAAGCAAAAAATTTAATAGGCAAATTGCAGAATGTCTAGCTATAAAAGGTTTATTAGGTAATCAAATATTTGATGAAAATAAAACGAATGAAATAAATCAGGCTTTAAATATTTTAAATCTTGGTGATATCACACCTGATAAGACAGACTGGCAGTTTATAGTTAACGCAAATAATATAGAATTTTTCCGTTTTGTTCGGGGGGTAAAAGAAAGTAAAATTTTATCAAAAGAACAGCTTGAGTCTTTTGAATTTATTCAGCTAGCTAAAGCATTTACCCCACTTGTAAATTTATTTATTGGACAAGCAAAGCTGTTGATCAAAAACCAGGAATTTATGATTACGTTACCTAGTATGTTGCTGAATTATATATTAGAACATGGTAAAAAAGGTATAGCTATTCAACGTTTTAAAGGTCTTGGAGAGATGAATTCCGATCAGTTAGGAGAGACAACATTAGATCCGCAAAAAAGAACTTTACTGCAAGTTAAAATAAATGAGCAAGATAGTGCCGAGATGATTTTTTCAACATTAATGGGAGATTTTGTTGAACCTAGAAGACAATTCATTCAAGCAAATGCTTTGAATGTAGTTAATTTAGATGTTTAAAACTCATAGGCACTACCGTTAACTAAGTTGTTATAGCAAAAAGTAGAAGTATATTGGGATACCATTCATCCAAATGGCGACTAAAAATAGATATCATCAAGATAGGTTGTGTAATGATGAAAAATTACTTGAACCAAATTAAATTGGGTATACTCTTCTGCTTTAAAGAATTGGCTTTTGCAAATACTTGCGGAGAATTTGCATACGAGCAACGGTTTACTACGCCTAGTCCTCTCACCCCTTGTTTTACGCTCCAATTCTCCAAATCATTTGAGTATATTAAGATTGTATTCATGGTGTTCATGGGCTTTTTCGCTTTTGAAGCAAATGCTCAAATTGTACAAGCATCTTCGGTTAACGAGATTAAAACATATGCTCATACAATAGACCTCTTTCGAAACTCGCTTGTGCTGAGGGATTTGAAGGAGACGCTTCACCTTGAACCGCAGCGTACTCTAATGTACGTGAGGATTCGAGTACCGCATCGACGTACAAATCACCAGCAGAAGTAGAGTTTCGAAAGAAGTCTAATAAAAAAACCATGATAAATATAACATGATCAGTTATATATAGTGGTAGGATGGTAAACTGTATGTCGAATTGAAGCTGAGGTTACTTAGAAATGTTCACAAAGGCTAATTTTATAATTCACATTTAACCTAATTTTTCTTTACATTATTCAACTTTGGCTTTATTCCTCATTTGTAATAAAACTGAGGCTTGTTTATCACTTAACCAAATAGATTGAGTTTTAAGAAAGTTTTGCTGCAAAGTAGAAATATTGTTTGTAAATTTTTGTTCTACAAATTTATCATAGCTATATTCTACTAGCACTATTTTACCAATCTGATTTTCTAGGTGTTTTTCAATAGAATCTAAATTTTGAGGTTTATCGTCTATCACCACTATCTTGCTATAGGCAGTATGTTGTTGATCAAGGTATGCCTTGAGAACTAATCCCTTTTCATATCCTCTTGCAAAAATAACTCCCTCAATGGCTTTTGGCTGGGGTCTTTTTTGTTTATCAATTTTTATTTGACCGTGATATCTTTTATCAAACAATAATCCTTTATCTTTAAGCATATCAACACGATCTTGTTCCTGATCAAAATATGGATTATTTGGTCCCATTGATGTTAAGGCAATAACGTCGTAACCATTGAACTTTAGAAACCAAAAGTGTTTCATTAACCCGAGTTGCCAATTAATTTATAAGAGCAGAGCTAGGTTTTATGAACATTTGAAGTTAATTTGTAACATTAAAACACTTAATAAAAACTATATTTTTTAGAAATATGTTTGTATTAAAAATGTTTTAGTATCGAGCCTCACATGAAACCAGCGTTAAATATAGCTTTTGCCAGTATAATTAATTGGCAACTCGGGTTCATTAAGCTTGGTTCAATTAGCTTATATTCCATCTGAGCAGCAATAAGTGCATATATATTTTTTCTCTGAGCTAGACCTTGTGATTTTTCAATGTCATCAAGAAATTTATGACGTACTTCACGATTATTATGGCTTAAATAGCTGTCCTTAGGACAAAGAATAACTCCATCAATATCAAATACAATTAGCGTATCTTTACCTTTTATTGGGTCATTTTTAATTTGATCAACTAAATTATCAAAAGAATGTAGCTTTATTCTTTCAATACTTGCAAATGCTTCTATTACGATAAATTGCAAAATTAGAATTATTAAAATTTTTCTCATAAAAATTCTCTATTCGTATTTTTAATGATGATTATTATTAATATTCAAACTTAAGTTGAGTTATTTTTGCTTATACTTTATAGTTATGCGTATAATATGTTTTATACGTACCGTTAGGGCATAATTTATTTTTTAACAGTTTCATTATATGAAAAATTTTCTACTATCAATCATATTATTAATCGTTCAAAACTTACGCTATGAGAAAAAAAATGGTACATTATGTTGAGTATAATTTACAAATGCCAAGAGGATAAAATTGCAAGCAATACCAGTTAATAGGACAGATTACTGTCAATTTCTAATAGTGAGTCAAAAGAATTATAGTTTGACCTACTATGCTGAACATGCCAAAAAATGTAGCCATGATGTTATTAATAGATTTTTAAAAAATGAAAAATATACACCTTCTTTGTTATGGGAACATATTAAGGATGATGTTATTTTATCGCCTAACGGATATACAATATTTGATGATACGGTGTTAAATAAAAGAAATACCAAGAAAATAGAAATTGCTAGATCACAGTACAGTGGGGCTACAGGTGGTATTACTACTGGTATAGGAGTAGTAAGTTTGGTATATTATAATCCGGATATTAATAAGTTTTGGGTAATAGATTACCGAATTTTTTCGCCCGAACATGATGGAGCGACAAAAGTAGAACACCTATTAAATATGTTAAATAATGCTGTGTATAGCAAAAAGATTCCTTTTCAAACTGTGCTTTTTGACACATGGTATGCTACGCATAAAATTATGCAACATGTTGATTCCTTGGGTAAATATTATTATGCTCCTATTAAAGCAAATAGAAACGTTACTAAAACTTCCTCTTCTAAGCCTTATAAAGCTGTTAGCAAGTTAACGTTTTCAGATGAGGAAATTAAGAGCGGAGTGGAGATTCATATAAAGGGCTTTGCAAAAGATAAGCATGTTAATTTGTTTAAACTTACTGTTTCTACCAACAGAGTTGATTATATTGTTACCAATAACAAAACTCAAAAATCTTCTAAAGCCGTACAAGATGAGTGTGGCTTTCGTTGGGTAATTGAGAGCATGCATAGAGAAATCAAGCAACTTACCGGTATAGAACGATGCCAATGCAGAAAACAACGCATCCAGCGTAATCACATTAGTTGTGCATTTTTAGTGTGGGCTTTTCTAAAAAGAACTGCACACAAAATAGGTAAGACGGTTTATCAAATAAAGTTAGGGCTTTTAGATCATTATATGCAACAGCAGTTACGTTCACCCTCTTTACGCTATTTAGAACCTTACATAGCGTAAGTTTTGTAATAAAAGATTATCAGAATTTATAGATATCATTAGCAAACAACCTATAATTTCCTTGTCCTGTATAGGAATAATAGCCATCTTAATATTTTATTATTTTTCTGAAAGTAAAGTAGAGAATATAGCAAGTCTTGAAAAAGATCGTAAGTCACGAGCTGAGATGTCTGGAATAGAGAAGGCAATAGATCCAAGAGCTAGATGGACAGAAGAAGTGTTAAATGAAGTAAAAGATATGAAAAATCGTTTAGAGAGTTTAATAGAAAATAAATATTTAGAAACTAAAAATACAATTGATGATGTTCAGCAAAAATTGGAATTATTAGAAAGTAAGGCTCATGAGGAGACTATATTATATGATGGTAATAGTTTTAATAATAATCAGCAAGTACAAGATTTAACAAATGAGCAACATGAACAAATAGTAGCAGATTTACCAGCAAAAAGACAATTTGGATATGTTAAAAGAGCTGAGTATCAAGTAAAAAAAGATGTTAAGGATTATATCACCACTGGCAGTTTTGCTAGGGGAGTCTTACTAACTGGAGCAGTAGTATAGGTACTGGTACTAATAATGCTGCAGCCCCTGAACCAATAATGCTTAGGTTAGTCGATACAGCTATTTTTTCGAAAGGCAATAAGACAGAACAAATAAAGGAGGCTATTCTCATCGGTTCTTGTAGTGGAGATATTTCATCAGAAAGGGCTAAATGTCGCTTAGAAACTGTCTCACTGCTAAATTGTAACGGTGATATTATTGAAAAGTCAGTAGAAGGCTGGATAATAGGGGAGGATGGTAGACCTGGCATTAAAGGAGTAGTAGTAGATAGATCATCTGACGTAGCAAGAATGGCAGTACTTAATGGTGTACTTGGTGGTATAGCTCAGTTTTTCCAGAACCAGGCAACCAGTGGTATGTTTCCAATATCACCGATTACTGGTCATCAGAATGCTTTAAAAGCCAAAGATGCACTAAAAGGTGGTATCTATGCAGGAGCTGGTAATGCTTTAGAGAAATTAGCTGATTTTGCTATTAAACGGGCTGAATCAATGAGTCCAGTAATTGTCGTGGCTTCTGGTAGAGTGGTCGATGTGGTGTTTAGAAAAGGTTTTGATTTAAAACAAGATGATGCAAGTCAAAATGTCAATAGATTATTACCACCAACTACTACTGATTATTCTCAAAATGGTACAAATTATCAGCATTATAGTAATTTTAATAAGGTTAAAAATTTTTCTAAAGTTCCTTCTAAACTACAAGAGCATTTTGTCTATGAATCATATGACCAAGATTCTGGGCTATTCTTCAATAGAGGATCAGTAGGGTTTGTCTTACTGGGCTGGCCACTAGTTGGTACTAGTGTACAAGCTCAAGGAGAAATTGCTGAGTTTTTGAAGAATGATGAAAATTTACCAGATGGCAGTAGTTTACAAGTATTAATGATTGGTTCTGATGATATTGAGCATTTTTTAACTAATTGGCAATTACATAGGAAAGGTGAAATTTTTATTGAACTAGCTAAAAAGAGAACGGAGTTTTTACAGAAAAAAGCACAAGAGAACGGAACTGTAAAAGATGTAGTGTTGTTAATCTCAGTTACTATTCCTACCTTAAAGCACAATATTGAGATCAATGAAATGGTAAGGAGACGAGAAGTTTTAAGTCAATTGGTCTAATAACTGAAAATGTTGATGCAAAAATATTATTAAAGTTTATTCGGATAATATTTGGCTTATCTGCAAACGAACAAGCAGAATTAAATCCTTATGAGATATTAGCAGAGCAGATTTTGCCAAGCAACTTTTCTTTGTTTGAAAAACAAGATTATGTAAGTCTTAATGATAATCAAATATTCATTAGCTTAGAAGCCGGTAAAAGACCAACAGAGTGGAGATTATCATCCATGGATTTATTTTTAGGCAATGAAATGAGACGGGATGAATATATAAAATCAAATTTTTTAATTCATTTTGGTTTGCAAATCTTACCTAAGCAAATGGTAGCTAGAACAGCTGCCATTACCAAAAGAGAAGCATTAGAGAGGAATATTGCAGCTGGCATGGCAAAATTTTTTCCTGATCTTCAACATGAAGCAGAGGATTTAGGCAGTGCAGTCTCCTACTTACAAACTGGTGATAGAGTAGTAAATATTCATCTAAATGTTATAATGTGGGATAAAAAGGAAAAAGCTAAACAATCAGCATCTCAGTTTTGCTCAATGTTACGCCGTAGTGGTTGGTATTTTGTTCCTTGTAAATATGATCATTTAGCAGTAGTGCTAGCATCAATGCCAATGCAATTAGTGGAGGAAATGCCATATTCCATAACTAATAGGTTTAATAAGATATTTGGCTCAAGAATAGGAGGATTAGGAGTAGCCTTAAGCTCTCTTGGTCGAGGTAAAAAAACTATTTCATCAGAAAGTAAAGTGTTACTACCGATAGTCGGTGAATGGAAAGGCGATTTAAGCTCTCCTGGTATGTTACTAACTGGTAGGCGGGGTCAGATTATGTATTGGTCTCCTTTTGGTTCTGCTTTACTACCTACAGTAAAATCACAGAGTACAGCTCCTAATGAAAATTTTAACTTATGTATAGCAGGAGTTCCAGGTTCAGGTAAATCAGTATTTATGCAAGAATTAATGTTGTCGATTTTAGGAGTAGGAGGTAAAGTATTTGTCCTTGATTATGGTAGATCATTTAAAAGAACATGCTTAATTCTAGCAGGTAATTACATAGAATTTGATACAAAAAATCCCATTTCTATCAATCCATTTTCCGAAGTAGCAGAGGATGATAGTAGCAAAGCACTTGAAGCACGAGCTGATTTTCTAGCAAGTTTTCCATCGATATTAGCGACCATGGCAGCTCCACAATATGGCACTAGTGATTTACAACAACCAATGCTGCAAAAGGCATTAATTGCCGTTTGGCAAGCCAAGGGTAGTAGTGCAGAAATCACTGATATTGCTGACTGGTTGTTGCTACGAGAAGAATCATATGCTCAGGAACTGGGTAATATGTTGTTTCCATTCACTAAAGATGGTCAATATGGTAAATTTTTCAGTGGCAAGGCTAAATTATCACTCAATTCTGATGTAGTAGTAATCGAAACTGATCATTTACGCAGTAGTCCAGAATTACTGGTAGTAATAGTTCAGATAATGATTGTTCACATTAACCAAACAATGGTGAAAGGCAGTAGAGATAGACCATTTTTGATTATGATTGATGAAGCATGGAAATTGCTAGCTGGCAAACGTTCAGGAGAATTTATTGAAGAAGTAGGCAGAATAGCCAGGAAATATAATGGTTCAATTACTCTAGCTACCCAACAACTAACAGATTATTTTCGTACAGAAGGCTCTGCTGCTGAGAAAGCATTTGAGAATTCATCACATAAAGTAATTTTAAAACAAAATCCGGAAGTCTTTAAGGCAATGCGTGCTAACCCTAAACTTGCGGGTTTTGTTGATGAGGATTGGAAGATAAATTTGCTACAATCTATTCATTCCAATCCACCGCATTATAGTGAAGCAGCCATTTATAGTCCTAATGTTACAGGAGTTATTGGTAGATTGATAATTGATCCATTTACCTTGTTACTGACTTCAACTAATGCTAGGGACTATCAAGCAATAGAAGATCGTATGCAGCAAGGAATGAGTGTTACAAAGGCAATTGATGATATTTTAACCGAGAGAGGATGACTCAAGTGAGTTTTAGTCTAGTGAGACTGATCTTAAGTTTTTGCTTTAGTACTATAGTTGTTTCTAATAGTTTAGCAGAGGATAATAGAACAATAATAAAAGATTATGGGGTTAGAGGTCATACTTTTCCAATCATTGAACAATCATTACTTGAAGTTATTATGACAAAACTTACATTAGCAAAACAAAAGGGTTTATTAGATAAAATGCAAGATGAATTTAAAAAAAAAGTAAAGGAGAAAGTAGCAAGACCTACTGCTATATTAGGGTTACATAAAGCGACCAAGGATAGAAGTTGGACTTATGATCCAACTTTTACACAAAAAACCAGCATAAAAGACCAAAATGGTAGAATAATAGTGCCAGCTGCTACTCGCGTTAATCCATTAGATAGTGTAAGTTGGGGTGAACCACTAATTTTAATTGATGGTGATGATCAAAGTCAGGTAGTTTGGGCTAAATCACAACAAGGAATAATAGTGTTAACCAATGGTAGTCCTATGGAATTAGGTAAAAAGCTAGGTCAGGATATTTACTTTGATCAGGGTGGAATGTTAATTGAACGTTTTAAGATTTAAGCAGTACCAGCAATTGTGGTGCAAGATGGTAAAAGACTCAGGATTAAGGAAATTAATATTAACTGAATACATATAGAATTATATGACTAAAAGATTAATAATAATTTTATTATTCTTAACATCGACCAATTGTTACGCAGCAATTGGTTGCGTAGGAAGATTTGTTAATCCTATCACTGATGTTTGTTGGAAATGCTTATTCCCCATTACCATAGCAGGAGTGAAAATAGCTGGTAGTCCTATGGCTGATACAAAGTCCCCTAGCAATATATTATGTTTTTGTCCAAGACCAGGTATCCCTGTGCCAGTACCGGGTATTCCAATTGGCTTTTGGGAGCCAGTAAGGTTAGTCGATGTTACTAAATCACCAATGTGTATTGTTAGTCTTGGTGGCATGCAATTGGGGACAAGTAGTCAAAGAGGAGTAAAAGATGATATAGAAGGTACAGCCTTTTATCACGTCCATTGGTATATTTATCCAGTAATGTATTGGTTAGAAATCTTACTTGATTTTGCTTGTTTAGAGATGTCAGGAGTAGATGTAGCATATCTCACTGAATTTGACCCATTGTGGGGGGATGATATGAAGTCAGCCATATTAAATCCAGAAGCGTTAATATTTGGTAATATTATTGCTCAGTCAGCTTGTATAGCTGATTGTATCAGTTGTAGTGCTGGGCAATTATCAAATGATGGAATGTTTTGGTGTGCTGGTTGTCAGGGTTCACTTTACCCATTTACTGGAACAACAGGACATCATAATGGCGGGGTAGGAACTTCAGTGTTGATAGTCTCAAAATTCATGGCAAAAGTTACATAGGCAGTTAATGTTGTGGGGTTATATAGGCACAGAAGGATTATGCGGTAAATATCCAATGCCAATAATTCAGAAGAGCCAATATCGCTTGCAGATGACTTATCCAATACCAGAAACTAGCTCTTGTAAAAAGATTGGCGAGACAGAGATACTATGGCAAACTGGACGGGAATTTCCTCTTAAGGGTGAGGATTTTGGTTACTTGATTTGGCGTCGTAGGGATTGTTGTATGTTTTGATTAAGGAAATTTGAGGCAGTATCATGAAACATTTTATAATACTAACATTACTAGGTTTGTTGTTAAGTAGTTTTAATATTGCAGCACAATCCCAAATTTATATTTTTGTATCATTTTCTATGAATGACCAAGCACTGAAAAGTTATTATTTAGAAGCACAAAAAATAGGGGCTATTTTAGTAATGCGAGGATTAAAAGATAATTCGTTTTTTGAAACTAAAGCAAAGGTTGATAAACTTGGTATTAGTTTTAACATTGATCCAAATTTGTTTAAGCAATATCAAGTAACAATGATACCAGCAATAATAGTTGATGACGGTCAGGGGTTGATCAAAAAATTGACAGGTCATATACCTTTACTGAAAGCTATAGAGATCATGGAGAAAAATATTGGGAAAAACTTGTCGTAATTGGTTAATAGTTATTATGGTTATTTTATGGTCAATGATCAAAGATTTAAATTGTACTTTAGCATATGGCATGCAAAATAGTTACAATCAGGCAGAGCAATATAGAAACAGCTTAAGGCTTGGTAATCCTGATCAAACTGGTAATAAGGTAATATTTGATAAAGATGCTAATGTATCAAACTTAACTAACATGAGAGATCATGATTTAACCAATAGAGGTGGGCATATTATAAATAATAGTGAAGAAGGTAAGCTGTTGCAGCAGATGGAGATGAAGAAAATTGATGCCATGCAACAATATGATTTGAACACTAACAATCCTTTACTAATTAACTCACAGAAAATTGAAGCTGATCCGTTAAGACATACTGAAGGTAGCTTTAGTTCCAGTGAAACAATTAGCAAAACCAAGATTAGTAAAAGCTGCAAGGAAGGTGTTGAGTTTGAGATAGATATCATCAAACAATTAGTCGTAGAATGTGGATTATTTGAAGGATGGGGAGAGTGGCAAGAACGAAGTATGCCGATAAGCGAGGATGATATTGATAATACTTGGACTGAACTAAAAACTAAGGAATATTATTACGATAAAGATAATTGGTGGAGAGCAGAATATCATAGAATAAAGGAAGAAGATGGTAATGTACAACAACAATTAAGAGCGATGATTGCAACTCAACAACATATCTTACTCGAAAATATTGGTGAGGTAAAAGTTGGATATAGTGATGAGGTAACATATATATTTCATCGTATAACCACGCCTATTGCTACGGCACTTAATTATAAGTATCGAGAAAAAATAAAAGAATTTAAAGAAAAAGGCGAATATTGGCAAGTTATCACTGAAGAAGCAGAAAAATTAGCAGAAGAGAATGAATGTCATGAAATAAGCCGAAGATGTCTTGAAAGTGGCAATAAGACATTTTGTGATAAATATATTATAAGCCGCCCATGTTGGAAGGAACAAATTGGTTATCAATGTTATTCTGAACCACAAGATGGTTGTAAACATTTAAAATCCCAAGGATGCCAATTAGAAAATAGTAATTGTTTAAAAAGAACCGGTAATATCTGCTTATTATGGCAAAAAAATTACACATGTTTTGGAGAGAAAAGAGAGATAAGTTCTTCTTTAAAAGGTGCAACTATTTTCTGTCTTGGTGGAGATTGTCATACACCTACTATTGAGCAAAATAATGACATATCAAATGTTGGTTATTTAGCCATGTTAAATGAGATGAAGAAAGATATGCAAACTAATCCGATTTATGTCTTTCAAGGAGAATCAAATGGCTGTCGGAAAAATATTATTAATTTCCTTAATTGTTGTTCATCGATGAAAGGTTGGGGAAAGGATTTGGGACTAGCTAGATGCAAAGCAGGGGAAAAAGCTCTTGCCTTAAAGCGAGAGAAAGGACAATGCCATTTTATCGGCACTTATTGCAGCGAGCGAGATCCAATATTTAAGAAATGTTTAACTAAAAAGTCGACTTATTGTTGTTTTAACTCCAAGCTTGCACGGGTTTTTCAAGAGCAAGGTAAAAGACAGCTTGGTATTGGTTTTGGCTCCAGCGAATATCCAAATTGTCGTGGATTTACCGTAGATGAATTACAAAGAATAGATTTTTCAAAGTTTGATTTAGAAGAATTATTTGCTGATTTATTGATAGAAGCTAAAAATAAGATGGGCAAAAGTTTTCCACAGCAGCTGAATAATCAAATGCCGGTAATACAGAAGCAAATACCTGTTAATGGTAAGAATCATAACCCTAACCTATCATATTGAGGGGTTAAAGTGGGTAATTATGTGTACAATAATGAATTGGTTCATAAAAATAATAGCTGTTTTGACTTTAATCAATTATTGGCAGACAGAATTATTGGCTGATACAACAGAGATAGAAAATACAATGCTGATGCAAAAAGAAAATGACAGTAAAGATTGGTTAAACAAACCACAAGGGTTCTTGTGGTATAATGAGAAACAAATGCAAGAATCACCATCACATTCTAAGTCAAAATTATCATCGGAAGTCAAACAAGAACCTCATGATCAAAGAATAGAAGCTCTAAAGCAGCAATTTAACAGATCTCAACGTATAGCACTGGATAATCCAACTTTAGAGAATGTAATCAAGGCTCAAAGATTGCAAAAAATAATAATGGAGAAGTCACAAAAATTTGCTGCTATGTGGCAATTAGCAACTTTAATTGATCCTAGTTTAACTAACGCTAACGAACCAGTTAACAGCTTACATAAAAGATTATATCAAGAATTACTTGAGCAAAATAATGGTCAAAAGTTACAGAGTTGGGGACTGATTTTACAGGTAAATAACAAGTGTCCTTATTGTCATGCTTTCGTTCCTATTGTTCATCAATTTGCCAATAAATATGGTTTTCAGTTATTGTTGGTCTCTAACAGTGGTGCGAATTTCCAAAATATTAAGACTACAGCAGATACAGGATTATTACAAGCTTTAAATCCTGAAAATGTTGTGCCGGTATTATACTTGGTTTCTGATAATGGCAAGAGGATATATCCAATTGCTAGAAGTTTGGTTTCTGATGATAAAATAATAGAAAATATTATAGCAATTGATCTGCATTATCAAAATTTAGCAAAAAGTAAAAATAATGGTAAAAAATATTAGTTTAGCTATTAGTGTTAATTATTATTTTAGTATAATAGTCATAATGTGGTTGATTAATGTACCTATTGCTTTAGCGTGGAATATCGGGGATGTGTTTCAAGGAATGAGTACTAATGTTACTAAGCCAGGTTCTTACCAAGACCAAGCGGCTGGTTATTATGCTGCGGGAGGATTATCGATGCGAACTAGTAAAACATCCTTTAATCCCATTTCAATGACTGCACCATCTTTGAGCATGAGCTGTAATGGTATAGATGCCTACCTTGGTAGTTTCTCTATTATTTCAGGTGATGAACTAATACAGTTGATGAAAAATATTGGTGCACAATCTAAACCATATGTATTTTCATTGGGTATGAAAACATTTGCTCCACAAATAGAGAATTCCTTAAAAGATTTTCGCAATCTCGCTATGGAAATGAATCAATTTGCCAAAGGCGATTGTGAGATAACGAAAGCGATTTTTGCTTCCGTCCTGCCAAAAAATTCAGCTATGCGAGAATCAGTTTGTAAAGATATGCAAGCACAATCTGGTATGGATTATTTTGATGCTGGTAAGAGATGTCGTAATGACTTAGAGCAGAAACAAGCATTGCAACAAGCACAAAATAAAAACCCTGAGTTAATGTTAGAAGATTATAATATTTTTATCAAAGCGGCAGAAAAAGCTGGTATTCCATTAGATATGCGTAGTTCAATTATGTCGATGACTGGTACTATTGTCGTTAAAAATAAAAATGTCTATTTTTTTGATTCTTTAGCAAAAGATGAGAAAAGTTGGATTACACATCTTAAAGGTGGAGAATCTGCGTCAATTTATGCTTGTGATAATAGTAGTTGTTTGAATCCAACATTACAGCGGAATATTAGTATTCTAACTGAGCAATCTTATCAAGGTAAAGCAAAAACCAAGCTGGATGGTCTAAAAAGCAAATTAGCAAGTAATAGTGAGTTTAACAACATAGATATAATGTTCTTGTCCTCAATAGGTGAAGCATTTCCTATTTATGATTATATTACTTTAGAATCAATTTCAGGAATAACTATTTTAGATAGTTCATCAGAATTAATTGCCAGTTATAGTTTATTGCAGCATTTGAAAGAAATAATATCTGAAGTACGTAAAGCAGTAACTCTGCTACAAACTAAGCAAGTTGCAGATCAACATTTAGTGGAATATTTAAAAGCCTTGGATCGAGTGCAACTTTTTGCTCAAGAGAAATGGAGTAACATGCTGACAAGTAGCAATCAGATAGATAGAAGAGCCAGACTGATAGAACAAACATCTAATGGTAAAAGAACGGAGCTAAAATGAAGCTGTCATTGCGAGAAGGTGCAAAGCACCGCCGAAGCAACCTAAAGTAGCTCCTCGCAATGACACTAATTTGGATAAAATTATGGATTACGTAATACATACATTTGGTGGTGGAGATATATTATGGCATATATTTAATGGCATAGGTAGAGTATTTGCTTCAGATAGCGAATATTTTACCCCGGTAGGTAAGTTTGCTTTAACCTTGGGAGGTATTTGGGCTGCAACTAGAGCTATTTTTAAAGGCAATATTGGTATTTTTGCCATGGAGTGGTTTTTTCCATCTTTTTTTATTTTTATTTTTTTATTCACGCCAAAAGCCACTATATGGTTAAAAGATGAGGTATCAATGAATGCTCCTGTTAAAATTGATAATATTCCAATTGGCATTGCTTTTTTTGCTTCCAGTGCATCAAAAATCAGTTATTCTTTATCAGAGATGCTAGAAAAGCATCTTTTGCCTGCAGATGAGGGATTATCTAATAGAAAAAATGGTATTATGTTTGGTGCTAAAGCTATAGGTAAAATCAAAGATATCCAAATAGAAGATCCAATAACTTTAACCAATAGTAAAGAGTTTTTACGACAATGTTTTATAAAACCTTATGTTATCGGTAATATTTTAGGTAAAAAAGGAGCAGCACAAAAAACAAACGATATAATTGGTTTTATAGAACAAAACATGCCAAATAATTTTGGTATTTATTATAAAGATCCAAGTAATTCTGCTATTAGTTTTAAAAATTGTAGGCAAGTAACGCCATTAATCAAGGCAGCTATTAATAAAGAGTTACATGAAGGATTACTAACTAAATTTGCCTCTAGCATAGGGGTGCAATCTGATAGACCAGAACAGTTAAACCAAAGATTAAAAGCTATGACCGGCGATACGCTGAAATATCTCAAAAAGGAACAAACAGATATTCATCAATGGATGAAACAAGCAATGTTGTTAAATGCTAATCGGGAATCATATGATGATTGGCGGGAAAAGTTCTCGCTAGCTAGAATATATCCGCAATTAGTATCAATGAACGCCACTAGAGGCTTATTTCAACAATTATTTTCCTATTTAGTAGCCGGAGAAATGGCAGCAACTATTATGCCAATATTGCAGTCAGTATTTTTTGCACTTGTGACCTGCATGATCTTTATAGTATTTCCAATGTCAATGCTGCCGGGTGGCTTTAATATCCTAAAAACCTGGTTATTATTGATAATCTGGGTTGCTAGTTGGTCAGTATTTTTTACCATCATTCATTGTTTGGGAATGATTAGTTTAGCTGGTAAATCTAGCTCTAGTGGATTAACTGGTTTAAATATCTTATCCCAAGGAAGTTTTTCTGAAATGATACTGCATAGTTACGCTACCTTCCAGATGTTAGCTACTTGCGTCCCCATGTTATCTTGGGCAGTATTAAAGGGATGTGTTCACGCTACCACCACGCTTGCTAACCAATTTTCCCCAATATCAGTGGCAAGTGGCATAGGAGCAAACATTGCTGATAATAATATTTCCATGGATAACTATAATATCGGCAATAGAACAATTGCCCAGCAGAGTTTAACCCCAACTCTACAAATGGCAGGAGGTATTATAGATGATGGAGGCATGAGAGTTACCAGCACCGATAGTGGCAAGCAAATGCTTACTGAGTCAGTAGATTCACTGGTAAATAATTATCGCTCCTCTAAATTATTACAAGATAGCTATCAAAGTCAGTTTACCAACTCACAAAGCTATCTTGATGGATTAACTGATAGGTACAGTGATCTGACAACAACAGGAGAATCTTTAGCAACTGAGATAGGTAAGAGATTAAGTTATGAGGAAGCTAAATCTATAGGAATTACTGATAGTCAGTATTTAGCCCTGCAGCAAACGAATTCAGATAGCGAGTCTGCTACAGAACATACTTCTAATAGCAATAGAAAAGGAACTAGTACTAATGCAGAGGCAAGTATAGGTGGAAATGTTGGGATAGGCATAGGAGTTAAGGTTGGATCAGAAAATAGACATGAGCAAGATCAAGGAAAAACCGTAAATCAGCAACAATCATATAATGAAGCGTTATCGAAAATTAAGAGTGCTACTAAAGAAGGCAGACTTAATCAATCTAACAGTGACGTGCAATCACTAAGTAATAATCTTAATAGTAACTTCTCTGAGCAACAATCTGTTGGACAAGAAATAGCTAGAACTAAACAAAATATGGAGCAGCTTAGTTATAATGTGAATTATGTATCACAAAACTCTGCTTCAATTGACCGTAATTTAAATGAACCAGTACTGGACAGCATAGTAGCAAAAAATATTCCTGGAGTTACCAGTAAAGAGCAAGCAGCTAGATGGGCAAGTACGCACCAAAAAGAAGCAGAGCAAATAGCTTTAGATATAGCTAAAATTAATAATATTGTACCTAAAGCTCTTAGTTCTAACAGTAGTAGTAATATTCCATCTAAACAAGAACTACGATTAGCTTTTGATAAAAATACCAAGCAATTAAATGATCAAGCTATTATTGATAATAGAAAAAATGACATTTATGATAAGAGTGTAGAACAAGTGCTGATAAATAATACAACTGAATATGAAGGAGAAAAAGTAAAAACTCTTAATCAGTTACCTGATAAAATAAAAGATAAAACTCAGCAAATTCAGGATGAATTTAATAAGGTTTCAGACTCTACAATTGTTAGAACCGCCCAGCAAGTAGCAGATAATCTTGAAATCAGTCAAGAAGCTATTAAGAAGAGAAATATAAAACTACTAGGATATAAAAATGATGATGAAAATTAATAAACATTATGGAGATAAATTTATGTTAAATATCAAGAAGTTGATAGTCATGGCTATTTTACCATTAATGTTTTCCAGTACTGTTGTGGCAAAAGCTTTAAATCATTCTATTAACAAAACTTACGCTATGTAAGGTTCTAAATAGCGTAAAGAGGGTGAACGTAACTGCTGTTGCATATAATGATCTAAAAGCCCTAACTTTATTTGATAAACCGTCTTACCTATTTTGTGTGCAGTTCTTTTTAGAAAAGCCCACACTAAAAATGCACAACTAATGTGATTACGCTGGATGCGTTGTTTTCTGCATTGGCATCGTTCTATACCGGTAAGTTGCTTGATTTCTCTATGCATGCTCTCAATTACCCAACGAAAGCCACACTCATCTTGTACGGCTTTAGAAGATTTTTGAGTTTTGTTATTGGTAACAATATAATCAACTCTGTTGGTAGAAACAGTAAGTTTAAACAAATTAACATGCTTATCTTTTGCAAAGCCCTTTATATGAATCTCCACTCCGCTCTTAATTTCCTCATCTGAAAACGTTAACTTGCTAACAGCTTTATAAGGCTTAGAAGAGGAAGTTTTAGTAACGTTTCTATTTGCTTTAATAGGAGCATAATAATATTTACCCAAGGAATCAACATGTTGCATAATTTTATGCGTAGCATACCATGTGTCAAAAAGCACAGTTTGAAAAGGAATCTTTTTGCTATACACAGCATTATTTAACATATTTAATAGGTGTTCTACTTTTGTCGCTCCATCATGTTCGGGCGAAAAAATTCGGTAATCTATTACCCAAAACTTATTAATATCCGGATTATAATATACCAAACTTACTACTCCTATACCAGTAGTAATACCACCTGTAGCCCCACTGTACTGTGATCTAGCAATTTCTATTTTCTTGGTATTTCTTTTATTTAACACCGTATCATCAAATATTGTATATCCGTTAGGCGATAAAATAACATCATCCTTAATATGTTCCCATAACAAAGAAGGTGTATATTTTTCATTTTTTAAAAATCTATTAATAACATCATGGCTACATTTTTTGGCATGTTCAGCATAGTAGGTCAAACTATAATTCTTTTGACTCACTATTAGAAATTGACAGTAATCTGTCCTATTAACTGGTATTGCTTGCAATTTTATCCTCTTGGCATTTGTAAATTATACTCAACATAATGTACCATTTTTTTTTCTCATAGCGTAAGTTTTGACCTTTTACTCAACACTCCCCAATGTTAAAAAATAAGGTACATGATCAGAGGGCATAAGCCAATTCCTAGCTTCTGATAAGGAGCTAACAGATAGCATCTTATCTTGTAAGTTAGAACTAGTCCAAATATGATCTAATCTACGTCCCCGATTAGATTTTTGCCAGTCTATATTTCTATAACTCCACCAAGTATAACATTTCTCATTATGCGGTATGAAATAGCGGCTACTATCGATAAAACCTAAGGAATCCTGTAATTCCAACAGAGTTGAACGCTCTATGTCTGTATGGCTAACAACATTACGCAATTGACGGCTAGACCATACATCATGTTCATGAGGAGCAATATTTAGGTCTCCAGTTATGATAATCTTACTATCTTTACTCCGATTATTGGTTAACCATTCTTGTATTAATTTTACGTATGCCAATTTATGTTTAAATTTTTCATTAACATTCACATCAGCTATATCACCACCAGCCGGTACATAAAAATTATGTATCTCAATACCTAAAACTTCTACTGCTACATGCCTTTTATCGCTATTATGCAATTCAAGAATGAATTTATTGGTAAAAGGCAATTTTGATAAAATTGCTACTCCATTATAAGACTTCTCTCCTGAACAATATATATGCTGATAGCCCATATCATTAATAGCTTGGTAAGGAAATAGTTCATTAATTGTTTTAATCTCCTGCAGTGATATAATATCAGGCTGATGTTCATCAATTAGCTTTTTGAGCAAACTAAGTCGCAAGCGTACCGAATTAATATTCCAGGTTACTATTTTCATTTATTAAATCTCTCCAATATTTCCACTACAACATGCTTTAGAATTCTAAGAATTTTTGCCTCTGGGCTAAGATTCTTAGCCGCCCATTTCTTGATCCATGGTTCTATAAGTTGCCATACGTTAATTTTTGGATCAAGCTGCTGCCCTACCCCTTCTACTACTACTATAGTTTTCTGTAACAATAGCAATTGTGGTTGTACCTCCATGCCAAAATCTTCGGTGATTTTAAATAATTGTGCAAGTAACCTACCTATGGAAATATTTTTAACGGCATATCCTATAATCGGTTCGCTTACTGCTCTACACGCCTGAGCAAAAAGATCAAGATCAGTATTCTGAGGAATATAACCAGCCCTAAGATGGACAAGTGCTACTAACTTATAGTTCCTACTTAAAAAACCAAATAGGCTTTCAGCAATTGCCATTCTGTCTTTATCAGATAACCTACCCATAATACCAAAATCTAGTAATACTATGCTACCATCCGACCTAACTAAAATATTGCCGGGGTGTAAATCTGCATGAAAGAAACCATCTCTATATACTTGGTTAAAAAATATTGTAGCAAATCTTTGGGCTATTTTAGTTAGATCTAAGCCCTGCTCTATAAGCTTATCTCGAGCATAAATTGATATTCCATCTACCCATTCTGTGGTTATTATATATTCATGAGTCAGTTGCCAATAAACTTTAGGAATATATATATCAACATCATTTTGCAGATTATCAGATAGTTCTGAAGCTGCTGCTGCTTCTAAACGTAGGTCAAGCTCAAATTTCATAGTAGTATTAAATACATCTATTACCGCTACTGGTCGCAATCTTTTAAATTTTATAAATATTTTTGCTACTAGTTTAGCAAGAATATATAAAAGTTTAATATCTTTATTATATGTATGATGAATTCTCGGACGTAATATTTTTACTGCAACGAATTCACCAGACTTCAACTTAGCTCTGTGTACTTGAGAAATCGAAGCTGCTGCAATTGGTATATCCTCAAAGACAGAGAATAACTCATCGGTACTTTGACCAAAAGACTCATCAATAATCTTTCGTGCTATACTACTGCTAAAAGGTGGCAACTTATCTTGAAGAGACTGCAAATAATGGGCAATCTTAACTCCTATAAGATCCGGTCTTGTGGAAAGAGTTTGACCAAATTTTATATAAACAGGACCTAATTTTTTAAAACAATCGGTTAACCTTATACCAAAATCATCTTTTGGTGTTTTCAATAGACCAATTGGATAAAATACTATGGTTATCATCCAGCCAAGAATTTTTAACCTAGATGGTAATCTTATTGTACCAGGATAAGTCAGTATTTGCTGCTTGCTTACCACTCTTAATATATATAAAAAATTCAATAATAAGCTAATCATATATACTCAAATGATTTGAAGTTTTAAGCTACTTGCCTAAGCAGTAAAACATCTGCTAAACTCCTTGGGATTAAGTACTTAAAAAAACGTCGTATTACAATTTACTGTGCTTTAGTATTTATAAACTTGACGGCAAATTGTAGTCCCCTATCATCAATAGAATGCATAAGATTTGGTATCTTGTAATTACTATGATCAATATTATATTTCTGTAAATATTCTATTATCTCGTCCATGCTACTTACATCAACCACATCATCTAATTCGCCATGTATTACGCAAACTGGCGTAGTTTTATTGATACATTCTAGTGGGGCGATTAATTTACCAGAAAAGCCTACCACACAAGCAAAAGGCTCTTTTTGTACCAAATTTAAATATAGTCCCATCATAGTGCCTTGTGAAAAACCAATTATGATAGTATCTTTATTAGTTAAATTTAGTTCTGCTTGTTTTTTTTGAATTATCTTTGTAACTAAACCACTATTTTTAGCAACTAATTCCCCTATTACATGAGGAGTACGATCATTTAGACTAAACCATTGTCTACCATACGGTGCATTGTCAAATTTTTCAACTCCATGCGGCGAGATAAAATGACAATCTAGCAATTCCTTAGATATAAAGGGAACTAAGCTTATTAAGTCATGCCCATCTGAACCAAGCCCATGTAACAACACAACAAACTTTTTACATTGACCATTCAAACTTTTTACTTCTGGGTAAGATAATATTTCATTTTTAATCATTTTTTAAGCTCTTAAAAAGTTTCCACAGGGGTAATACCCCGTTAACCTAGGCGATGCACACAAAATTAGTAAGATGTATACAACTTTGTAGTCAAACGTCATTGCGAGAAGCCACTTTAGTGGCGACACTGCAATCCAAATTACTTATTATATTTTTTGTGGATTGCTTCGTCGCCACCAAAGTGACTCCTCGCAATGACGTATTTTTTAATAATTCTAAAAAACTTGATTATCGAGTAGAACCGCTTCAAACCTGATTGTTTCTATATACAATACTGAATTCGATGTAACTTGTTATATCGAATTCAGGTTATAACATATAAATAAGCTAGCACTAATAGTTATTATCTTAAATATCTACTAATTCTTGATAGGATACTTCTAAAACCTCATAAGATTTTGAACCTTTAGGAGTGGTTACTTCTACTATATCTCCGACCCCTTTACCGATGAGAGCCTTAGCAATTGGCGATACTATGGATACCCTCTTTTTGGTTATATCTGCTTCATACTCTCCAACAATATGATATATAACTATTTCCTCTGTTTCATCATCGATCAACTTAACTAACGCCCCAAATTTTATGGTATCACCGGAGAGTTTTGAGGTATCAATAATTTTAGCTCTTGCTATTTTATCTTCAAGATCCAAAATGCGACCTTCAATAAAACTTTGTTTTTCCCGTGCTGCATGGTATTCTGCATTCTCAGATAAATCTCCAAAATCTCTAGCTGTTGCTATAGCTTCAATTACTTTTGGTCGTTCTATGTGTTTAAGATGTTTAATTTCTTTTTCTAAACTATCAAACCCTTTATGTGTAATAGGAAAATCTGCCATAATAATATGTCTTGTCTAAGTTAAGTTTTCTAGTATATTTGTTGTGTCAAACTTTGTCAAATAGGTCTTTTAGGTTATTATGCAAACTAAACTCTTTAATTTTGAAATACAACGTAAAACTTTCCACTTATACAGCTTGATTATACCACTTTTTTATTTATTTTCATCTAAATTAGTTGTTACTACACTATTATTTCTACTTATAATATGTGTATTATATATAGATATTACAAGGCATTATAATTTATATGTTAAGAAATTTACAGATAAATTTCTTGGAAAGTTTATGAGACCTGAAGAACAGAGTGGTTTATTCAGACTAAGTGGTAGCAGTTTTATGGTAGTTGGATTTTTCTTAACTGCTCTTTTATTTTCAAAAGGTTTAGCGATTTCATCTTGGCTTATATTGATAATAGCTGATTGTTTTGCTGCACTAGTGGGTACAAAAATAGGTACGCCTCTAAAAAATGGCAAGTCATTGGAAGGTTCCATTGCCTTTCTAATTTCTGCAATTTTTATTAGCATATTAGTGTATTTTTTCATCGGCTATCACACTAGTTTTACTGTTATCATAATTAGTTCTATAGTTGCTACTATTAGTGAATTCTACTCAAAAGAGTTATCAATAAACGATAATTTATTAATACCTCTTAGCTACTGCTTCTCTACAATCATATTCACCTTTATTTTAAGTTTATGAGAATTCCATTAGAATTTTATGAACTTCTTAGAACTCGGATTAATTTATCAGATGTTGTTAGACAAAAAGTAGTCTTAACTAAGAAATCTGGAAATTACTTGGGACTATGTCCTTTCCATGTTGAAAAATCTCCATCATTCACTGTAAATGATGCCAAGAAGTTTTATTATTGCTTTGGCTGTGCTGTTCACGGGGATGTTATAAAGTTTGTTTCCAACTTTAGCGGTTTATCTTATAAGGAAGCAGCTATTAAACTTGCTAATGATTATGGCATTGAATTGCCTAAATTAACAGCAGCACAACAAAAACTCTATGAAGAATCGGATGAACTATTTGATATCTTAGAGATGGCTGAAAGATTTTTTACATCACAATTGTCACAAGAAATATGTAGCTACTTACATGACCGCGGTATTAGTAAAGAAGCAATTAAGGAATTCTCTATCGGTTTTGCTCCTCCAGCTAAAGCACTACAGAAATTTTTTGAAAAAAAATCAATATCTTTGAAAAAACTTCAAAAAGCAGGCTTAGTGGGCAAGCGAGATGATGGTACAATATATGAAATATTTTATAATCGGATAATCTTTCCGATTAAAAATGTTTATAATAAAGTAGTTGGTTTTGGGGGGCGAGTGCTTGGTGATGGATTACCTAAATATTTAAATTCTCCGGAAACCATATTATTTCAAAAAAATGAAACATTATATGGGGAGAATAATGCAATTAGTGTTGCCTATAAAAAAAATCATTCAATCTTAGTTGAAGGGTACTTGGATGTTATTGCCTTGCACCAAGCTGGTTTTAAAGAGGCAATGGCAAGTCTTGGTACTTCGGTTACAGAGAATCACCTACAAAAATTATGGCGTGCTGGAGATGAAATAGTACTCTGTTTAGATGGTGATATAGCAGGAATAAAAGCCACCCATCGGGTAATTAATCTAGTACTACCTCTGATAAATGGCAATAAGAAAATTTCCTTTGTGATGTTACCTAGCGGAAGTGACCCTGATGATATTATAAATAAAGATGGAGCGGAAAGTTTCACACAAATTTTTGATAAAAGAATTAATCTATCTGAAATGATTTGGCGTTCCGAATATGAAGGTAAGACTTTCTCGACTCCAGAAGACAAAGCTATTTTGGAAAGGAATCTTGAAGATTATTGTAAACAAATAAAAGATAAGCTACTTAGCCATAATTACTATAGGTATTTTAAAGATCAAATATGGCAGAATTTAATTAAACATCAAAGTAAAATAACTGTAAAAAATTCAAATGTAACATTGTCAACTCCGGATTATTCAGATATTGAGATGTTAGAACAAGTCTTTTGTATAATGTTAGTAAAGTGTCCAAAGATAATCAAAAAGCAAGAAATAAAGGATTTCTTATTAACGTTAAATTTCCAAAATAAAATGCTTGAAGCTTTTCGTGATTGGTATTTTGCAGAAATTATTAGCAACGATATATTAGATCAGGAAAATATTATTGCTTTGGCAGAAAAAACTGGATTTTATGACACTTTTTCAGTATTGTCAAAATCCAATAATCTATTTCTAGATTTGTCATTTAATCAGGATGATATCGATTCTGACTTACTTTGGCAATGGTTGCATAAAAAACATCACCTAGTACTATTAAAACAAGAATATAGCTCAATTATTCAAAATGGCTCAGACGAAGAGCTAAAAAAAGCTATATTATATCGAGAAGAAATTTTGAAAATCTCCAAAGAGATTTATAATCTAAACGAATCTTTTACTAATTGACCCAAGGTTTATAAATTATGACAGAAGCAAAAGAGAAAATAGATGTAAAAAGTACTGCAGTTGATAACCTAGTTAAAACAGCTAAAGAAAAAGGCACTGCAGTCACTTATTATGATCTAAATAAAGTCATTCCAATGACTAATAATATATCAGTAAAAGATCTAGAAAAGGTAATATCAAAGTTTTCTGAGGCTGGAGTTGATATTATAGAAGGTGATGATGACGAGATCAAACTTGATATTAATGTAGATGATGAATTTAAACTGTCTAATAATGTTGATCGTGAGCCTGAAGACGAAAGTGAAGAAGAAAACTTAGGTACAACCGATGATCCAGTAAGGTTATATTTACGAGATATGGGAGGAGTTGGACTTTTTTCTCGTGAGGTTGAAATAGAAGTAGCCCAAGATATTGAAGAAGGCAAAGAGATAATGGTTAAGTCACTTTGTGAAAATCCAATATCGATGAAATTCTTTATAAAATGGCATGAAGATTTAGTTAATGAAAAAATACTACTCCGAGATTTGATTGATCTAGAAGCTAATATGGTTAACGGGGATGATAGTAGTTCTGAAGAGAATCAAAATAATTATATAGAATCAGATCATGAAGAGCATGAAGAAGCTAGTAATTTATCAATAGCTACTATTGAGTTACAGTTATTACCTAGTGTTGTCAAGCGTATGGAAAGAGTTTCTAGACTTTCTGAAGAGTTGTTAATTGAAGCAAAAAAACATTACACACGTTATCCTCAACCTAAGGGATTGCATGATAACAAAAAATATGCCAAGAATCTACAATTACTAATTATTGAAATTTCTAGTATCCATTTTCACTCTAAAAGGACAGAAAAAATTCTTAATAGAATATATAGTCTAAATAGAGAATTAGTAACTAAAGAAGGGAACTTCCTTAAATTAGCTGAAAAATATGGCATAAGTCGTCAGAACTTCCTAAATGAATATATGGGAGCAGTAATTGATGAAAACTGGAAAAGGCAAATGCAAAAAAACAAGCAATCTAATTGGAAGAATTTCCTTGCTAAAGAATCTGATGCTATTGATCAAATAATTAGTGAATTAAAAACCATGGAAATGACTATTGGTTTGCCAATTATTGAATTTAAAAAGTTAGTGCATACAATACAAAAGGGTGAAAGACAAGTCCTTAGGGCAAAAAAAGCTATGATAGAGGCTAATTTGCGTCTAGTTATCTCAATTGCTAAAAAATATGCAAATCGTGGATTACAGTTTTTAGATTTAATTCAGGAAGGAAATATTGGGTTAATGAAGGCTGTTGATAAATTTGACTATCGTAGGGGATATAAATTTTCCACTTATGCTACTTGGTGGATTAGGCAAGCTATTACTAGAGCTATAGCTGATCAAGCTAGAACCATACGTATTCCCGTGCATATGATTGAAACGATCAATAAAATTATTCGTACCTCTAGGCAAATGCTTAACGAGCTAGGTTATGAACCGACTCCGGCAGAAATTGCTGCTCGCCTTTCTATGCCAGTTGATAAAGTACGAAAAGTAATGAAAATAGCTAAAGAACCAATTAGCTTAGAAAATCCAATAGGCGATGATGATGGTAGTTATCTTGGAGACTTTATTGAAGACAAAAATGCTATATTACCGCTTGACGCAGCAATTCAATCGAACTTACGAGAGGTCACAACTAGAGTTTTAGCAACTCTTACTCCTCGTGAAGAAAGAGTTCTAAGGATGAGATTTGGTATAGGAATGAGTACCGATCATACACTAGAAGAAGTTGGACAACAATTCAACGTTACTAGGGAACGTATTAGGCAAATAGAGTCCAAAGCACTACGCAAATTGAAGCATCCGACTAGATCTAAAAAACTTAGTAGTTTTCGGGGTGGTTCTAGAAAGCAAAACAATTCTTCAGAATCTGCTTTTGGAGGCTGATTTTCTATAGGTTTTATTTTATGTGAATGTTGCAAATCGAATAATATATTCTATGCAATTCTCTCGTACATGTAGTTGTTGTTGGTTGTGAAAGAAATACCGGTTAAAAAAATATGTAGTTAAATTAAAAGCTTGTTTTTTATCATTATTAGTAATTTGGCTATTAGTGGAGGTTAAGAATTGTGGTAAGATTAGAAGCCTGTCTTGATATGGTAATCCCTCTGATAAGCATACAGCTCTTCCAGATTTTGGCGAGACGTAAGATAGATTTTCCCTAGTACCTGTTACTGCACATTTATGCAAATCAAGACCATAACCTGATTCTTGAAGTATGGCTAATTCAAATTTAATATATTCCTCAAAAATAAAATTATTTGCTAGACTACTTAAATATTTTACAAAAATTGGAAAAAATTTATTGTGATTTTCTCTTTCATGAAATGCCATCTTAATAAGGCTAATAATTGAATTAAAAGCGTAAAGCTTAATTTTATTAGTTATTAAAAGACCAGCGTAAGATTTTATTAATTCGCATTTAGCCATTCCTAGATGCTCGTGTAATCTAGCTTGCCAAAAAAAATCAACAATATTACCTTGTTGATTTACAGAACCAAATTTTTTAGATGTTTCTCGTATTACACCGGAATATAAGCCATGATTCTCAGTAAAAACTGTAATAATAGCCGTATTTTCTTTTAGTGGTTTTTTGGCAATTATTATACCTATATCTTTAAAATTCATATTTAAACTTGTTTCAATCTCATATATCTATATGAGTGCGGATCATTTTCCCAAAGCTCACGTACTTTCACAAAAAGGAAAAGGTGAATTTTACAATCAAAAGCTAGCTGCATCTCTATTCTTGCCTTAGATCCTATTTCTTTAATTTTACAACCATTGTTTCCTAAAATAATAGTCTTATAAGAATTCTTTGAAACCACTATGACCTGATGAATTTTAATAGACTTATCATTATTCTCTTGCCACATTTCAGTTTGAACAGTTAAATTATAAGGTAATTCTTGGTGAAGATTCAAGAATAATTGTTCCCTAGTTATCTCAGCAGCTAAAAATCGCATAGGCAAATTAGTAACATCATCCTCTTCATACAACCAAGGCGATTCTTTAGCTTGGCTTTGTATATAATTGAGTAATTTATTGATATTTTTACCGGATAAAACGGACGTCTTCAATATATAATTATCTATGAACTGAGATTTTAGAGTATTTTCTATTTCTTCTAGATATTCAGAAGGGTTATCAATCTTGTTTAACAAAAAGATTAAATTTATTTTAAGAGTTTGCAACTTTTTAAGTATTTGTAACGTAAATTGATCAATAGGTTTCGTACTATCTATTATCAATAAAACTAGGTCTACACCATATAAACTTGACCATGCACACCGTACCATTGCTTTTTCCAGTTGTTTCTTTGGCTCGAATATACCTGGCGTATCTAATATTATCAGCTGCGTATCTTTTATGGTAACTATTCCAGTTATAATGGAGCGAGTCGTTTGAACTTTATTCGTTACTATGGAGATTTTTTGTCCAATAAGTTTGTTTAATAATGATGATTTACCAGCATTTGGTTTGCCGATTATACATAAAGATATTGTCTTCTGAGGCATACAATTCACCAGCTCAAAATAACCTGAATTTGATATATAGAGGGAACATCGAAACCATTAAATCAATGTCTTACGTCGAACTCAGATTAAAATAGTTCATTAATTTACGAGCAGCAACTTTTTCTGCTTCTTTAACTGAATGACCAGTACCAGTTTGTTGGTAGGCTTCCATTTTTACTAATACAGTGAAGATAGATGCGTGTGGTGATCCTTCTCTTTTTATCACTTCATACACGGGTCTTTCAATTCCCTTTCTTTGTGCTAATTCCTGAAGAGTAGTTTTAGGGTCATAATCAGCTAAATCAGTAATAGATATAAACTCATACCACAAATTATATACTATTTTTTGGGTCGTATCAATGTTACTATCAAGATAAATGGCAGCAATTAATGCTTCCATAGTATTCTCAATATTATTAGGATTTTGCCTTCCCCCTAATACTTCCTCGCCATGGGTCATAATAATATAGTCTGACAAATTGATTTTTGCAGCTACTTTGCAAAGTGATTCTTTACAGACTAGATATGCTCTAATTTTTGCTAATTTCCCCTCATCATAAGTAGAGAAATTTTTAAATAAAATTTCAGTAATGATAAAATTAATTATTGCATCACCAAGTAATTCTAAACGTTCATAGTTTTTTTGAATTCCATGCTTTAGTACATGTTGCTTAAGAGAAGGATGACTTAACGCTTCGAGTAAAAGAGCTTTATTATTAAAATTATATCCTATATCTTGTTCAAGCTTTTCCGGAGCAGAAAGAGCTGATTCTTTACTTGTTATCATTTTGTATTTTATCTGTATAAAGGGACGTAAATATTCTGTTAAATCTAATAGATGCCAGCCAAGTACCAACACGGAGTATTTGATTAATTATCCCAATATCACTTTGCCATAATTCTTCTTTTGTAGAAAAAATAATAAATTGTCCTTTGGCAATAAAGTTTTTAAACGGTACAAATCCTAGATCTATCCTACTATCATTCGATTCATCTCTGTTATCTCCAAGAAAGAAATACTTACCTTCAGGTACATAAAAGATTTCCGTATTACCATATTTGTTTACTAATGAATGATTATTTTGTTTTAATTTATAAGAAAAATAACTTACACTATTAGGTAATATTTCCTTATATTTTATATAATTTTTCCCTTCTTCACTTGTATATGTACCAATTTCAGTGCGTTCTATGGCTTTATCATTTATATACACTACATCATTGATTAATTGTACTTTATCTCCAGGTAGCCCAATTAGTCTTTTTATAAATCGAATATCCATATTATTTGGTGGGCGAAAAACTATTATATCTCCTCTTTGTGGCTGTGACGCCCATATTCTCCCATTAAAAATATTGGGACTAAAAGGAAAAGAATAATTACTATATCCATAAGAATATTTTGTTGAAAAAATATAATCATTCTCTAGCACTGTTGCTTTCATTGAACCTGTTGGCACAAAAAAAAGTTCCATGACAAAAAATCTTATCATCAGTGCCAAAAATATTGTAAAGATAAAAGACGTATATTCTTTAATTTGTGTTTTTTTGTTGGTAACCGCAGTTGTTGTTTGCATAATTATTATTTAATAACGAACTAAATTCAGCCTACAATACCTTATTACTATGTTTAAATCCAGCAATTTTTGAATCGCCCCTAGTTCATGTATGGATCTACCCTATAATGCAAGAAAAAAAAATAACGTCAATAGCAAAAAAGCAAATGCAGCCATGTATCCGGCTTATAGCAAAGTGAATTTTATTAATATTTTCAATAATACAGATAAAATTTACTCTACAACCCTGATGGAATTCGCTGGCTTACAAACTATACTTATCGACTTGTCGCCTTCAAAGAGCCATTGGATAAATCAGTTTTTTTGTAAGCTAAGGTTGTCTTATTTACCATCATTATCATTTTCTTTCGCATATTCTAGGTTGGAATTTCTTAATATTCTGTTTACCTCTACAATGTTATTTCATTACATCAGTTGGTTAGTTAACCTGAGTTCGATATAAGTGTAGAAGGATTATATAAAGATATAAGGGTTGCGGTGTAGTGGGAAGTGAATTAAAGTTACTAATTTTAACTGACAATTAAAGAGGTAACTATGTTGGCTTCCCTAGAGGAAATATTCTGTTCAATTGATGATTTTTGTAAGTATTTTGATAAAAATAATCAAAATTATTTTTTAGCAAATTCAGGCAAGAAAAGAAATAAGCCCTGTAGCATGAGTTTATCCGAGATAATGACTATTATAATATTGTTTCATATTAGTCATTATCGAACCTTTAAATACTATTATATTGACTGCGTACAAAGAGTTCTAAAAGCTTATTTTCCAAAGGTAGTGAGTTATAATAGATTTGTTGAATTAATGGAAAGTAGCTTGATGCCCCTTACTATTTTTTTACATGGCATTACCGATAAAGAAACAGGAATATATTTTGCAGATTCAACAACACTAGATGTTTGTCATATAATCATATAAAAGGAGAAAAAAGGCACAAGGTCTTTAAGGGCATAGCAACAAAAGGCAAAAACTCAATGGGATGGTTTTTTTGCTTAAAACTTTACTTGATAATTAATAATGAAGGTGAGTTAATGGCTTGTAAAATGACATCTGCAAATGTTGATAATCGTTTTCCTGTAGCAAAGTTAATGAAAAAATTGCAAGGTTGGCTATTTGTTGATAAGGGGTATTTAGGACGACCTATTATTAAGCAGCTTAAAAAGCAAGTCGTAGATATATTTACCAAAGTAAGAAAGAACATAAAAGCACGTATAATGACAGAGATTCAAGAGTTCTTTTTAGGTAAAAGGGGTATCGTAGAGACCGTAATAGATCAGTTAAAAAATTGCTGCCAAATTGAGCATTCAAGGCATCGAAGTCCAACTAATGCATTTGTCAATATAATCTCAGGGCTTATTGATTCAAGCCACGCAAACCAGCAATAAAGCCTAATAAATTAAAAGCCCCCAAATTGTTCCTTACGTCGAACTGGCGTAAGTTAGTAGATTTAGGTTATTTACAGTTACGACTTTTAAATTACCATGAGGCAAGAGCATACTAAAAAAGTATTAGGGGAATTGCACAGTTGCCAATATAATTAGATTTACGCTAATAATTTACACAAGGATCAATGACTATTTTTTTGACAATCATTATTGTTCTAATGATAGGATGTGCCGCACTGCTCTCAGCTACTGAAACGGCCATCACCGCGTCTTCTCCGGGGAAAATACAAAAGTTTAAGGCAAAAGCTATTAAACGTAACACTGTATTACAAGTTCTCAAGAATAAAGAAAAAGTAATTGGCACATTATTGATTGGTAATACTCTGCTTAATACTGTTTGCACTACCATTGCTACCAGTATATTTATCGATTGCCTAGGTGATAGCGGCACTGTCGTAGCTTCAGCAGTGATGGCTTTCGTGATAATTGTTTTCGGCGAGATAATACCTAAAGCTATTGCTGTAGCAAAAGCAGAACAGTTAGCATTATTCACTTCTCCAGCAATTATATTTTTCCTAAAGCTTTTGAAACCAATTAATTCTATTTTTGAAGTTATAGTTAAGCTGTTCTGTTTTATTTTCCGTATTAATCTACAACAAAATATCTCGGGAGCAGAAGAAGTCAGAGGAGTTATTGAACATTATCATCAAGAAGGTAATGTTTATAAATCTGACCGTGACATGTTAGGGGGTATATTAGATATTAGGAAAATGACAGTATCTGAAATTATGATACATAGAAGTAACATAGTAGCCATTAATGTAGATTTGCCTAAAGAGGAGATAGTGAGGCGAGCATTATTATCTAGCCCCCATACAAGAATACCATTATGGAAGGATACTCAGGACAACATAATTGGCGTACTTCACATGGGAGATCTACTCCGGACTCTTTATGAAAAGAATAACGATGCAAAAAAAATTAATATCAAAGAATTAGTAAATCAGCCTTGGTTTATACCTGATAATGCTTTGGTAACTCATCAACTTCATGCTTTTAGAGAAAGAAAGAGCCATTTTGCCTGTGTTGTTGACGAATATGGTGATCTACAAGGTATTATTACTCTAGAAGATATTCTAGAAGAGATTGTTGGTCCTATTATCGATGAGCATGATTATCCTATTAACACAATTGTAAAAAAATCTGATGTGGAGTTTATTATTGATGGATCTGTAACCATAAGAGATGTAAATAGAGAATTAAATTGGAGTCTACCTGATGATGACGCAAATACCATAGCTGGCTTAATTATCCATAAACTTGAGCGTATTCCCAATCAAGGAGAATCTATCAAGATATTTAATTTAAGTATCACTATTAACAAAAAAATAGGTAACAGACTTGATAGCATAAAAGTCATTATTCTACCAAATAAAGAATCTGAAAGTGATAAGTAGTCTTGGCAATTATTTACAAATATCTGCAATTTTATTCAGCATACTAACAGTTGTTAGTTCTTTATATTTATATCGTTCTGCTACTTTTTTTTTCTACCTTAGTTTCCTGTCAACATTATTATCTTTCTTGCTATTAGTATATGGATTTATCATATCAGATTTTTCTGTGCAGAATGTCTTTCTGAATTCTAGTACATTAAAACCTCTTGGATTTAAAATTGCTGCTAGCTGGGCGAGTCATGAGGGATCTATCCTATTATGGCTATGTTTATTGCAAACTATAGGTGTTATTTATATTGCACTATTCAATAGCCGTCCAATTCAAGTCTATCACATAATTGTACTAGCACTAATACAAATCTTGTTCGGTAGTTTCATTTATTTTACCTCTAACCCATTTGATAGCCTATCCTTCCGTCCCGCCCAGGGGCTCGGCTTAAACCCCATGCTGCAAGATATTGCACTAATAATACATCCACCTATATTATATTTAGGTTACGTCTGTTACGTCGTACCTTTCACATCTGCTTGCGTAATCCTGCTTACGTCTAGTTTAGACTTTGTTAATCTCAGAGCAATTAAAATATTTACCAATCTAGGAATGCTATTTTCAACCTTAGGAATAGCTTTAGGATCATGGTGGGCTTATAGAGAACTTGGCTGGGGTGGTTTTTGGTTTTTTGATCCAGTAGAAAATATTTCCCTGCTACCATGGCTGTCGGCTATCGTTCTACATCACTCAATCTTGGTAACGATAAAATCTGGGCAAATGAAAAATTGGACGATAACCTTATCAATCATCACTTTTTTATTGGTAGTATTTAGTACGTTTTTGGTACGCTCAGGGCTAATCATCTCAATCCATTCTTTTGCCTCATCACCTGAGCGAGCAATTTACATGTTGGTAATATTTGCTATTATTGCTATATCAAGTTTAGTTTTACTATTAGTAAAAGGACAAAATATCACTCAACCCGATCCAGCAGGATTAGACAAGCATAAATTTAAGTACAAACTTATTATTTGGGGTAGTATATTTTTCTTAACAGCCCTAGTAATATTACTATGTGCCACCATTTACCCAGTAGTTTATTCTTTATTATATCAAGAATCTATTACCATTAGTGAAATATTCTTTATTAATAATTTCACAATCTTTATTATTCCAACAGTTCTACTAGCTGGCATTGCTCAAACAAATCATATAGCTAACCCGACTAACTCACAGACGTCATTGCGAGGAGAGATAATGTCGACGAAGCAATCCAGAAAAGTAATTAGAAATGGATTGCTTCGTAGGCTTATGCATCCTCGCAATGACGTCTGTTTACTATTTATTTCTTTTGCAATAACTGTTATTAGCTCATACCAAATTCAGTATGGTTTTATTTCAGCATGTGCCGTGACATTTTCTCTTTTTCTAATAATACAAAATTGTTATTATGTATTAGCAAAAAGCAATTTTTTTAGAACCAAACTAAAAGCCAATATTGCTATGATCTTAGGGCATTTAGGCTTTGGCTTACTTGTTTTAACTATTACTGTTAATTCATTATTACAAAGTGAAGTAGATTTTATAGGAAAAGTTGGAGACAAGGTAACAGCCGGTGGGTTTGAAGTTACCTTAAAAGATATGAGAGTATCCTCAGCCCAAAATTATTATCGGCAAATTGCTGAATTTTGGATTGAGGATCAACAAAATAATATCACCATCTTAAAGCCTGAGAATAGATTATATATAATAGAAAAACAACTATCCCAAGAAAGTAATATATATTCTTATTTAACTTATGATCTTTACGCAGTATTAAGTAAAATTGACGATGATGTAATTCACGCAAAAATATATTACAAACCGATGATGAGTTTTATTTGGCTATCTATTGTGCTTACAGCTGGAGGATTCTTAATTGGATTATTGAAAAAATGACAGTTTTCTTCTTAATAAGGCATGGTGAAACCGATTGGGCATTAAACGAAAAGTATAAACTAAAAGGGGCAAGTAGAGATTTACCTTGTTTGACAGAAAATGGCACAAGAGAAGCTAACGAAGTATCTAAAGACCATAGATTAAAAAAAGCAGAAATAATTTTATCTTCTCCTTATACTAGAGCACTTCAAACTGCTGCAATTATATCAAAAAATATTAATCTAGATATTATTGTTGAATTTGATTTAAGAGAATGGCAACCGGATTTAAATCTTATGATAAAAAATCAATACGAATTAAAAAGTACAATTGAGGATTATGAAAAAAATAAGGGGGTATATCCAGCTGGTATTAGTAAAAGATGGGAATCAAAAGAGTTATTAAGTAATAGAGCAAATAATGTATTAAGAAGGTATTTAGATTATAAATACGTAATAGTTGTAACTCATAAACAAGTAATAAAAACTTGGATAAACACTATCAAAATAGATCATTGCTTTATTAATGAGTTAAATATGGTTTAAGTTAATAAAAGAAGTGTTGCTAACTTTCATAGCAACTTTGAGAAAATAAATCAATTTACAGTTAAATTATTGTTGACTATTTGCTATATTTAGTATATGATTGATTTGGAATAAAAAAGCAGTTTTATGAAAACTACCTTACCTAGTCGTTCACTAGTGATTAAAGAAAAGCTAGATAATATTGTTAAAGAAATCCTATATGTAGGCAAATCAAAAATAGCAATGATTATCTTATTTGGCTCCTATGCTAGAGGAGATTGGGTAGAAGATATAGAGAAGGTAGGAGATATTAGTTATTATAAGTATCAAAGTGATTTTGATCTTTTGTTGATTTTAAAGAACGGAGAATATGCTGGCTATCCAGCTATAAACCTACAATATAAGATAGAGAACAGACTAGGTAAAAAATTCTCATTAGATGAAAAACCACCAATTACTCTGATACTTGAACCTATTAAACTGGTAAATAGGCAACTGGAAAAAGGTCAGTATTTCTTTAGTGATATCAAGAAAGAGGGAATTCTTTTATATGATAGTGGTGAATTTATACTATCTGAAGCTAAGGAACTATCATGGCAGGAACGTAGACCAATAGCTGAGAAAGATTTTAAATATTGGTTTAGGAAAGGTATAGAATGCATAATTGACGTCCATAATATCTTACAAAGAAATAATTTTAATAAGTGTGCTTTTGAACTCCATCAAGCTACCGAGAGCTTTTATAATGCTATCCTGTTAGTTTTTACTGGTTACAAGGCCAAGTCACATGATATACTAGGACTTGGCGATAGGGCTAGAAGTCATCATTACGATCTCTATAAGATATTTCCACATGAGACTCCTGAGCAAGAAGAGTGCTTTACGTTACTGAGAAATGCTTATGTTGATGCAAGATATGATCAAGATTATACAATTAGTAAAGAACAATTACTTTACCTTATTAACCGCGTAGAGGAATTAAAGATAGTGACTGAAAAGATATGTCTAGAAAGGATTAATAAAGAAGAATTAATGTGATTATTTTTCCTGAGGTATTTTTTCAATAAAAACTTTATCAAATTAGGAATATATCATAGTACCCTACATTTTTTTATAATCGTCATCGCGAGGCATCTTTAGATGCCGTGGCGATCTAGGTAAACAGCGAAGCTGTTTTTTTCTAGTACGCTTCGTGTATCCTAGATTGCCGCGTCGCCGCTTTCAGCGACTCCTCGCAATGACGCTCGGAAAGACTCTTAACAACAGTGGCATAAAAAATTTAGGGTACTATGGGAATATATACTCAAATGATCCTACGAATTGGATTTGAAAATGAATGGTGAGCAAGCGTTATAGTATGTGAACATGCGAATCCATGATATTTTCAAAAAACAATTCTTCAAAGCAGAAGAATATACTCTCATTTGCTAAATAAATAGAATGTAAGCATAGTAATTGAGGTTAAAATAATGGAACTTTTTAATTTAACAGGCAAGACAGCTTTAATTACAGGAGCTAGTAGTGGTCTTGGAGAACAATTCGCACGCCTTCTTTCTAGCCAAGGGGTACGAGTCATATTAGCTAGTAGAAGACTAGATAAACTGCAAACTTTATCCTCTGAGCTTAACAATGCTGTTGCCTTGGAAATGGATGTAGCAGATAAAACCTCCGTTCAAAGAGGCTTTGATAGACTGGAGCAACAAAGAGAACTCATAAATATTTGTATTAATAATGCCGGAATTGCAAAACTCACACCAATCTTTGAGTTAGATGAACTGGATGACTTTGAGTCTGTCATAAAAACTAATGTAATGGGAGTTTGGTACGTTAGCAAAATGGTTGCCAATCATATGAAAAACCATGACATCCACGGAACTATTATCAATATTGCTAGTGTCAATGGAGCAAATCGTTTACGTGAAAATATCGCTGGCTACTGTGCCTCTAAAGCATCTGTGATTCAAATGACAAAGGCATTAGTAGGAGAGCTGGCAACTGCACATATTCGAATTAATTGTATTATACCTGGCGTATTTCATACACCGCTTACAGATTACAAATTAAGTACAGAGAAACAACGTAAAGAATTAGAGGAACTTATACCACTACATTTTGTAGCAGAACCTACTGACCTTGATGGTGCAATTTTATACCTTGCCTCAAACAAAGCATCTAGGTATGTCACAGGTTCATGTATTACTGTTGATGGTGGTGTTTCGTGGGGAGGCAAATAACTCCACTTACGTCAATTAACCTGAATTCGATGTAACAAGTTACATCGAATTCAGTATTATATATAGAAACAATCAGGTTTGAAGCGGCTGCCCACCTGATTGTTAAAATATAATACTCCATTCAATATGTGATTTTAATAATTAAAATCACATATTGAATAATAAAAAAAGTTAAAATGCATCCGCGTCAGCTGCTTCAAGAGTACATTTTTCCTTATAACAAAGCAAGTATCGATATAAGAATAATTATTCTTAATTGACTAAGCAGAATTTTAAGAATCTACGATTACTCAATGAAAATCAAGAATTGCTAGGAATTACCAAGTCGAGGTGCTAGGCGTACATTTAGTCATATCTTTACCCACATCTTTTAAAAGCGGCATACTTATTAGGCTTTAAAAATACATCTTTGATATTAAAACCTGATATGTATAACCTATTTAAAAAGATGTGGGTAAAGATATGACATTTAGTACGTGACTACCTACGATCTCTGAAAACGACAACACAATTCTTGATTTTCATCGAGTATATAGCTGCTCGACTTTGCTACTGCCTAGCCTGAATATTGCATGATGACAGCAATTTTCTGTCGTGTAGACCTTATACTAAAAGGCATGCAGGTCGATTATCTAAAAATACACTTTGTAAATTTATATTTTTTATAAAATTACTGTACTTCCTGATATTATCAATACTTTGTGGGTATTATGATAATTGATTGTACAATATTCAGGCTAGCTCTTCTTGAAGTTCTACCTGAGTATATAAATAGTTTAGTCTAATGACTAATATTACCAACACTCATTGATAGGCTGGCTGAAACGAATTTCTCTAAATCTCCGTCAAGTATCCCCTTAGTATCAGAAGTTTCATGGTTGGTACGTAAATCCTTAACCATCTGATAAGGCTGTAATACATAAGATCTTATTTGATGTCCCCAACCATTTTCAGTCTTGGATGCATTTTGTTCATTAATATCATCGGTACGTTTTTTTAACTCCGACTCATAAAGCCTTGCTTTAAGCATTTTCATAGCTTGTGCTTTATTTTTATGCTGCGATCTATCATTTTGGCACTGGGTTACGATATTAGTCGGTAAGTGGGTAATCCTTACTGCAGAATCGGTAGTGTTTACATGTTGCCCCCCAGCCCCGGAAGACCTATAAGTATCAATTCTAAGATCTTTTTCATCTATTGTAATGGAAATATCATCGTCAATTTCTGGATATACCCAACTGCTAGCAAAACTAGTCATCCTTTTACCTGCGGCATTAAAAGGTGATATCCTAACTAGCCTATGCACACCAGATTCTGTTCTAAACCAACCATATGCTTGGTAGCCATTAATTTTGATAGTACATGATTTTATTCCAGCTTCTTCGCCATTAATAAGATGAATAATTTCGCTTTTAAAACCCAGCCTTTCTGCGAAGCGTAAATACATACGCATCATAATTGATGCCCAGTCGTGGCTTTCTGTTCCTCCAGCTCCGGCGTTGATTTCTAGAAAGCAATTATTACTGTCAAATTCTCCAGAAAATAAACATTCAGTCTCAAATTTTCCGGCAATAATAGATAGTTTCCCTAAATCTTCTTGAACTTGCTGCAAAACTTGTTGATCATTTTCAGTAAATGCCAAATCCTCAAGTTCTAAACATTCCGTAAAATTAGACTGAAGTTGTTTAAACGAGTTAAGCTTGATATCTAGAAGTCTTTTTTCTTTTAGAATACTCGAGACCTTCTCTTGATTATTCCACAGATCCGGATCTTCTGATATATTTTCTAGCTCTAAAAGCCTTTTGCTTGCGTTATCGAAATCAAAGCGACCTCCTGAGCAGCTCTAAAGACTGTTCGATTTTTTTTACATAATGTTCAATTTCAGCACGCATTATTAATTTTCCTACTATAAAATGGAATTTTATTATATAAAGATAAAACTTCTTTCTAATTTTAACATTATACCAAATATACCATGAATAATCAAAACTTTATCAGAAATTTTTCAATCATTGCTCATATTGATCATGGTAAGTCTACTCTAGCAGATAGATTAATTGAATATTGTGGGGGGTTGGCAGCTCGGGAAATGAGTCATCAGGTACTTGACTCAATGGACATAGAAAAAGAACGTGGTATCACTATCAAAGCACAGACTGTTAGATTAACTTACAAAGCAAGAAATGGTAATACCTACTATCTAAACCTAATGGATACTCCTGGTCATGTGGATTTCTCTTATGAGGTGAGTAGATCGTTAGCTGCTTGTGAAGGTTCTTTGTTAGTAGTGGATAGTAGCCAGGGTGTTGAGGCACAAACTCTAGCAAATGTTTATCAAGCGATCGATAATAATCATGAAATTATTCCAGTCCTAAATAAAATTGATCTACCAGCTGCTGATCCTGATAAAGTTAAGCAACAGATAGAGGACGTAATTGGCATAGATGCAAGCGATGCATTATTGATTTCTGCAAAAAGTGGTATAGGAATAGAGGAGGTACTGGAAGCAATTGTTAATAGGCTGCCATGTCCAAAAACTAATCAAACAGATATTCTAAAGGCATTATTGGTTGATAGCTGGTACGATTCTTACCTAGGGGTAGTAATTTTAGTTAGAGTTATCGATGGAGTTTTACGCAAGAATATGCGTATTAAAATGATGGCTACCAATTCTACTTATAATGTTGACAATGTTGGATATTTTACTCCTAGAAAACATATATCAGATATTTTATACCCAGGAGAAATAGGCTTCTTTACTGCTTCAATAAAACAAGTTGCTGATTGTAAAGTTGGGGACACAATAACTGACGAGAAAAGACCTTGTCAGGAATCTCTGCCTGGTTTTAAGCCGCATTTACCGGTAGTGTTTTGTGGTTTATATCCTTCAGATGCTTCGCAATTTGAGCATTTAAAAGATTCTTTAGCTAAATTAAAACTTAACGATGCTAGCTTTGAATTTGAAGCAGAGAGTTCAACAGCCTTAGGTTTTGGCTTTCGCTGTGGGTTTTTAGGGTTACTACATCTTGAAATAGTACAAGAAAGATTGGAACGCGAATTTGACCTTGATATGATCACCACCGCTCCTAGTGTGATTTATAAGATTAATATGCGTGATGGAAATCAATTAGAAATACATAATCCAGCTGATTTGCCACCTGTGCAAAATATCGATTCAATGTTAGAGCCTTGGGTTAAGGCAACAATATTAGTACCAGATGAGTTTTTAGGTAATGTGTTATCTTTATGTACCGATAAAAGAGGGGTGCAGATTGAATTAACTTATGTAGCCGGTAGAGCTATGGTAATTTACCGATTACCGTTAAATGAGATAGTATTTGATTTTTATGATAAGTTAAAAAGTTATACAAAAGGCTATGCTAGCTTTGATTGGGAAATAGATGTTTATCAGGAAAGCGATTTGGTAAAATTATCTATTTTAGTTAATAGCGAGCCAGTTGATGCTTTATCTACTATAGTACATCGTTCAAGGTCAGAATATCGAGGTCGAGAATTGTGTAAACGCCTCAGTGATCTAATCCCAAGGCAATTATTTCAAATTGCTATTCAAGCTGCTATTGGTAGTAGAATAATTGCTAGAGAAACTGTCAAAGCAATGCGTAAAGATGTCTTATCTAAATGCTACGGCGGTGATATAACTCGTAAGCGTAAATTACTGGAAAAACAAAAAGCTGGCAAAAAACGTATGCGTAATATTGGTAATGTTGAGATACCTCAATCTGCTTTTATAGCTGCTCTTAAAATAGGAGATGAGTGATATCACGCGACTTATCTTCGAGATGGATAGGATCAAAATTGTGCCATAAAACGAGGTTAGTATGCGGTGTATGGGATAGAAAATTAAATTTTCTTTACTGACTACATTTTATCATTTTGCAGATTTTGTCATTTGGGGCATTGTTAGATCAAATAAATTGAATAAATGTTGCTGAAGAGACGTTAATTTTGATAATCTTGCTACTTTACAACCTTTGATAGTGTAATATAAAAAACATATTTTTCCAACTCTCTTAATGCTTCCTCAATGGTCACATTATATTTACCATCCTTAGTTACTCCACAACCCTGTTTCAACTTATTTTTCATATAGTGTCATATTTTTAATGCCAATATACAGACAAATACATGTCCCTTTGTTCTATTGCTTTTCCTTAAAAAAATCGGCCTTACTTCGAGTAATCCCGTCTTCATACTGCTAAAATTCGATTCTACTTCATGTAAATTATGGTAAGCTTTATCAACCAATTCTTTACTCATCAGTTTAATTTCAATCTGTGTTTCAATCGCATAACAACCATCAAGAGCAAATAACTCTTTTTTCTTATCTTGATCAATTTCAACCACTATTTGGTTGCCGTCTAATTTTAGGTTGATAAATTTATCTATCCGCCATTCTTCAGCAATTTTTTGAATATTATTTAAACCAGTTTTTGGCTTTGCTTTCTTATGCGTTGATACATATATATTACGTTCTTCCACCTTGCTAACTAGTTTTTTAACTCGGTTATTCCTATCAAACTCAACTTTTCGGGCTATAGAACCATTTTTTCTTAAAATATATCTTTTACCATTACTAGTTATTTCGCATAGCTGTTCTTCAAAAAAACTATATTGCAAAACTCCGCTTTTCTCTAAGCTTTCAATCTCAACTTTACTTAAAGTTGTAATATAACCTGAGTTCGATATAAGTGTAGAAGGATTATATAAAGATATAAGGGTTGCGGTGTAGTGGGAAGTGAATTAAAGTTACTAATTTTAACTGACAATTAAAGAGGTAACTATGTTGGCTTCCCTAGAGGAAATATTCTGTTCAATTGATGATTTTTGTAAGTATTTTGATAAAAATAATCAAAATTATTTTTTAGCAAATTCAGGCAAGAAAAGAAATAAGCCCTGTAGCATGAGTTTATCCGAGATAATGACTATTATAATATTGTTTCATATTAGTCATTATCGAACCTTTAAATACTATTATATTGACTGCGTACAAAGAGTTCTAAAAGCTTATTTTCCAAAGGTAGTGAGTTATAATAGATTTGTTGAATTAATGGAAAGTAGCTTGATGCCCCTTACTATTTTTTTACATGGCATTACCGATAAAGAAACAGGAATATATTTTGCAGATTCAACAACACTAGATGTTTGTCATATAATCATATAAAAGGAGAAAAAAGACACAAGGTCTTTAAGGGCATAGCAACAAAAGGCAAAAACTCAATGGGATGGTTTTTTTGCTTAAAACTTTACTTGATAATTAATAATGAAGGTGAGTTAATGGCTTGTAAAATGACATCTGCAAATGTTGATAATCGTTTTCCTGTAGCAAAGTTAATGAAAAAATTGCAAGGTTGGCTATTTGTTGATAAGGGGTATTTAGGACGACCTATTATTAAGCAGCTTAAAAAGCAAGTCGTAGATATATTTACCAAAGTAAGAAAGAACATAAAAGCACGTATAATGACAGAGATTCAAGAGTTCTTTTTAGGTAAAAGGGGTATCGTAGAGACTGTAATAGATCAGTTAAAAAATTGCTGCCAAATTGAGCATTCAAGGCATCGAAGTCCAACTAATGCATTTGTCAATATAATCTCAGGGCTTATTGCTTCAAGCCACGCAAACTAGCAATAAAGCCTAATAAATTAAAAGCACAAAAATTGCTCCTTACGTTAAACTGAGGTTACTATACCAATTTCTAATTATACCAAATATGTTTTTAAACAAATGATAGATGGTGGTAAAAATTTACAGGAAATTTTTGATTTAATCAGAGAAGATTTCCAACAAGAAATTAGTAATGAATCCTTATTATTGGAAGTAAAGAATATATTCACCCCATTTTTCTCTACGGGAATCATGTTACTTCATGACAAATTAGTAAAACCTTTTTAACTATATTGCAACTAACTTCAAGGGCTGTTTTTACAGCTCTTGAAGCGGTAGTATTTGTAGTTATTCTGTAGGATGTTCGGCTTCTCCTGCTAGTGGTAGTGTGGCATCAGATGTATTAAGACTAGCTGCCTCTGTAGTAGTAAAGTTGCCAACACTTTGGCTGTTAACATTTAAATCATTACCCTCTACCCTGTCGTTAGCATTAAAATTATTATCACCGTTGTTTCTGAAATAATTTATAAGGGCGGTTTTTAAAGCTGCTACATGCTTAGGATGTAGACAATTCCGGTTAATTATTCTTTGAATCATTATTTATCATATATAACCCTCTATTAATTTGAAATATAAAGGAAATTATAACTATCTGTAGAAAGAATATCAACTATTAATTATATAAATCTAGAATAGATTAATAAATTCATAGAATTTACCCTAAACCGCTATACGCTTTTTAGTAGCTTTTCCGTAGTTTCTTGGTGTAACTATGGGGGTAGCTTTGCCATCTATAACATCTTTTGAAATATGTACATGCATTTTTTTCAGATTGGTAACATTATACATGCTGTCAAGTAGCAGTGTCTCAATTATCGATCTAAGACCTCTAGCTCCGGTTTTTCGTGCCAGCGCTTTCTCGGCTATTCCTTCTAAAGCATCATTATCAATTGATAGTTCAACATCGTCTAACTCAAATAATTTATGATATTGCTTGATAACAGCATTTTTGGGTTGAGTTAAAATTGCCACCAAAGATGCTTTGTCTAGGTCATCTAAAGTTGCTACTACTGGAAGCCTACCGATGAATTCTGGAATTAACCCAAACTTTACTAGATCTTCAATTTCTAATGATTTGAGTATTTCGCTGTGGTTTTTTTCTTGTTTTGATTGGACATTTGCCGCAAAACCAATCGAACTTTGAGCAGTACGGGCATTAATGATATTATCTATCCCCATGAAAGCTCCACCGCATATGAACAAAATATTGGAAGTATCTACTTGAACAAAATCTTGCTGTGGGTGTTTTCTGCCACCTTGGGGGGGAACAGAAGCAATAGTTCCTTCCATGATTTTAAGTAATGCTTGTTGGACTCCTTCTCCCGATACATCTCTTGTTATGGAAGGGTTTTCAGATTTTCTAGCGATTTTATCTACTTCATCTATATAAACAATGCCTCGTTGGGCTTTGGCTATATTAAAGTCTGCTGCTTGTAATAATCTTAGCAAGATATTTTCAACATCTTCACCAACATAGCCAGCTTCGGTTAAAGAAGTGGCGTCTGCCATAGTGAAAGGTACATCAAGAATCTTTGCTAAAGTTTGTGCCAAAAGGGTTTTACCAGAGCCAGTAGAACCAATAATTAGGATATTTGATTTATTTAATTCGACATCATTATTACCTGACTCGATATATTCTAATCGTTTATAGTGATTATATACCGCAACTGATAAAACTTTTTTTGCTTGATCTTGACCAATTACGTAATCATTAAGAGTAGAAAAAATTCTTTGTGGTGTTGGAATTAAAGAGGCAACTTGTTTAAGAGTTACTTTAGTCTCTTCTTTTATAATATCACGGCACAGTTCAATACATTCATTACAAATAAATACTGTTGGTCCAGCAATTAATTTTATTACTTCATATTGATTTTTACCACAAAAAGAACAGTTTAATTCTTTTTTTCCAACTTCCCCTGACATGATTCCGCTTTATTTAATTTATGAGTTTAATATAGCTTATATACATCTAATATAGATAAGTTATTTAGGTAAGTCTAATATATTTTCAAGACACGCGAATTTAGGATAAGAATTTGTCAATTCTTATATACTCAAATTCGGTGAAATTATAATTGCTTCGCTTACGCTTGCAATGACGCTGTGGTATAGGTATTTGTAAACTTTCAACAGTTGTGGGGTAACATCGAAGATGCAGAAAGTCTAATAAAGAATTTATCATTTCCTAATTAACAGTTGATATTATGTGTATAATATACTTCTAAAAATTAATAAAGGACAATTATATATGACGCGTTTCCTATACGAGATCAAGACTCTCGACCACTACACTACTTGCAAAGCTAATGACTTAGTCTTACAGTTTACTCCCCCTAATAATACTACTACCCCTAGTAATGCCTTACAGTTTCCTAATGCTACTGATAATACCTTACAGCCTTCCTTAACGTCTAATTTAAATGCTACCTTACGGTTCAGACGAGCAGGATGATCGACCAATATTAGGAGACGACAGCGAAGGCTCTAAAGAATAAACCACAAACTTACCACTTCAAGCTAGGGTAATTTTAAAGTCAGCCTGTAAGGCTAATAGCGTAGTACATTTTTTGTATAATCGTCATCGCGAGGTACCTTTAGGTGCCGTGGCGATCTAGTGAAGTGAGGTGTAATATTGCATAAAGATTGCCGCTTCGCCGCTTTCAGCGACTCCTCGCAATGACGATCAGCAGCCATTTTAATAGTGGTTATATAAAAAATGTACTATGATATCCTGCACCGAAGCAGGGATGACATTTTTTTAAAGCAGAAGAGTATATCCATCCTCTTAATTTTCTATAGCTAACAAATATCATATTATCAAGTCCTTTATTTGTAATTGAATAGTATTAGACTCTTTCCAACTGTTCATTTTTAATGAACCAATTACAGAAATATTATATGACTTAATATTAAGTAAAATATTTTCTATAGGACTAGATACACTATTAAACGCAATAGCATGCAGCGGTTTAGAACCAAAAGCTTCCTTAGAAGGAGCAAGCAAACATCTTATATGTTTACCACCGACTATGTCAGCTTTTAATACAAAAAGATTAGAGAATTTAAATATTGGCTCATGATTTCCTTGGCCAAATGGTTCGAGTTTACTTAGCTCATCCATTAGAGGTAAATTTACACTACTTGTAGTAAGTTCCGCATCATATTCTTCATAGACAATATCATTTTGATTACTAATATCAATCTTAAAGGCGTGATTTAAGAATTCTTGTAACTCTTGTAATTTCTCTTCCAATACTGTAAATCCAGCTGCCATTGCATGTCCCCCGCCAGCTATGATTAAATCTTTAGCCTTGGCATTGATAATTTTACTACCAAAATCAACATTTTTGACAGAACGGCAAGAAGCCTTACCGATTGCATTATTTAAAGCTATAACTGCAACTGGTTTATTAAATTTTTCTTTTAATCTGCCAGCGACAATGCCGATAACACCCGGATGCCACCCTTTACCAACTATAAATAATGAACTATCATTTTCTTGGGTTAAAGCTATTTGAGTAGCTTCCTCTATCATTATCAGCTCTATTACTTTTCGCTCATTATTATGTTTCTCCAATTCCTGTGCAAGTAGATTTGCTTCTGTTGCACATTCGGTAGATAAAAGACTAGCACCCAAGGATGATTTACCAACTCTTCCACCGGCATTGATCCTAGGCCCCAACACAAATCCCAAATGATAACAGTTTGGTTTTTCATTTAAACCAGCAACATCACATAAAGTCTTCATACCTAAATTTTTTCTTTGACCAAGGATTTTTAATCCTTGAGCAACAAAAGCACGATTTAAGTGAATAAGCTTCATTACATCGCATACTGTTCCAAGTGCGACTAAGTCTAAATATTGCATTAAGTTGGGTATAGTCCGTAGCAAACTGGCGTCATTGCGAGGAGATGCTTCAGCAGCGACGAAGCAATCTAAATGCTTTCTTTTATCACCATTTTTCTTGATTGCTTCGTCGCAGCGAAGCTGCTCCTCGCAATGACGATCGGTAAAGAAATTTTGTTTTTTTAACTCGGATAATAAGGCGGTAGCAAATAAAAATGATACTCCTACAGCTGCTAGGTACTTATATCTACTGGTCTCATCGATACGATTCGGGTTAACAACAGCAACAGCGTCAGGCAATATATCACTACTAATGTGATGATCGATAACTATTACATCAAGCTTTACTTGTGCTGCATATTTTAGAGCCTCATGTGCCATTGCTCCACAATCAACAGTAATAAGTAGCTCAGTAGCATTATCCTTAATTTTCTGCATAGCAGCTGGGGTTGGTCCATACCCTTCAGCAATTCGGTTTGGAACATAAATATCAGCTTCTTGCCCCAAATCTCTAAATATATTCTTAAGTAGTGATGAAGAGGTAGCTCCGTCAACGTCATAATCAGCAAATATACAGATTTTCTGTTTATTTATAATAGCTTCTATAGTCCTATCTACTGCTTTTTGCATATCAAGTAAATGAAAAGGATCTGGCAGTAAATTCTTGAGCTTAGGTGATAAAAAATCTATAGCTTGTGACAAGTTCTCTAAGCGAGGAAATAGAACCCGTGCTAGAAAATCACTGATTCCTACAGAACGACAAAGTTCTGAAACATCATCCTCGTTTACTGATCGCTGTTGCCAAATTTTTCCATTTACTGAACGTTTGGGTTCTAGTGGTACTATCATGTAAGGCAACCCTATTTTAAAAAATTAGTTTCTTTAATTTATAAACCAACTCTAAGGCTTGTTTAGGGGAGAGCTGATCAGGATCGATTTTAATAAGTTCTTCTTCTAACTTATTAAATTTTATTTCTTTTTTACTTTCTACTGGCAGGCTAAATAAACTTAAGTTGTTTGATTCAGTGTTTAATATATTTTTGCTTTTGTACGTTGCGGTTTTTTCTAATTTTGTTAAAATGTCATTCGCCCTAATTATAACAGATTTTGGTAGGCCCGCTAAGTAGGCTACATGAATTCCATAAGATTTATCAGCCATCCCTGCTATAATATTATGCAAAAATAATATTTCTTTCCCTAATTCCTCAATAGCCACCGTATAATTTTGCAAGGCTGGCAAAAAATTACTCATGCTGGTTAATTCGTGATAATGCGATGCAAACAAACATCGACATTTGAGATTATCATGAATATATTCCAGCACCGCGAAAGCAATTGATACACCATCATAGGTAGAAGTTCCGCGACCAACCTCATCTAATATGACTAAAGAATTTTTAGTAGATTGTGCTAAAATAGCTGATGTTTCAAGCATTTCCACCATAAAAGTTGATTGACCTGCTTGTAAATCATCCCCTGCACCTATCCTACTAAATATCTTGTCTACAATACCTATTTTGGCACTTTTAGCCGGCACAAAACTACCAATTTGAGCTAATATGGCTATTAGGGCATTTTGCCGTAAAAAAGTACTTTTACCTGACATATTAGGTCCAGTAATTAACCAAATTCTATTAGCTTCCGATAAAGTACAGTTATTGTGAATAAAGCTTTTTTTATCATTTGATAAACTTTGCTCAACGACTGGATGCCGCCCTTCAATAATCTCAAAACTCAAATCATTGCTTAATCTAGGCTTGACATAATTATATTCATCAGCAATATAAGCAAAATTACAAAATACATCAAGCTGACTTAAGGAACAGCTAAGTAATCGTAAAAATATAGCTTTATCAATAACTTGCTGGCATATTTTATTATATAATTCTAGTTCAAGACTAAACGCTAAACTCCTGCTATTCACCATATCGCTTTCTAACTTTTGTAATTCAATAGTAGTATAGCGACTAGCATTAGAAGTTGTTTGTCGGTGAATAAATTTTGATGCGTACATTTTATCACTATGTCTTAGGGTAACTTCAATAAATAACCCAAGTACATTATTATGAGATATTTTTAGGGTGTCGATGCCAGTATCAAGGCGATATACATTTTTTAATTTTTCTACATGGGCTTTGCCATTGTTAATTAAGTCATATAATTCTTGTATTTTAGGATGATAATGATGATTTATTATCCCACCTTCATTGATAGTATTAGGTGCATCCTCTCTAATTGCTTGATCTATTAATGAATATAACTGTTCATCTCCAGATAGAGGTTTAATTAACTTCTCTATATAATCTAGCAAATTTAGCCCATAATGGGAAATAAACTCTCCTTTTATTTCCAGTGCAGCATTTAACGTATATTTAATATTTAGCAGATCTCGTCCGCAGCCACGATTCATGGTAATTCTAGCCAAGCAACGTTCTAAATCCCCAGTTTTCTTGAGTAACTTTTTAATATTCCCTACTAGTTCAATATTTGAATAAAAAAATTCTGTGATATTTTGTCGATAATTTATTTCATCAATATCTATTAGTGGTGTAGATAAAAAGTGATATAGTAAACGACTACCAGCCTTAGTAACTGTATGATCAATAGTGACCAGTAAACTACCCTTGGTTTTTCCTAATAAATTATTAGTAATTTCCAAATTCCGCCGAGTCGCCGAATCAATAATCATAAAATTATGGTAATTGACCAACCGAGGCAAAGGTAGCGAAGGTATATTTTGCTTTTGCGTTAGTGATAAATATTCTAAGATACTACCAATACTACTTGTTTGACATTCAGATATTTCCCCTATGGCTTTTAGATCATTGATTTTGTAAAAATCTAAAATAATTTTATGGCATTTTTTAGGAGCAAAAAAACTATCAACTTGATACGAGACACGGAAATGTAATTGGTGCTGAATACTACTAGCTAATTGCTCTCCCTGCAAATTTTCACTAAGTAAAATCTCTTTAGGCTTAAGACGTGATAGTTCATTTAGAATCTCATCCTGCGGAATCTCTATAACTGAAATTTCTGAAGTGGAAAGATCAACATAACAAATTGATGCCCTGTTTTTTAGCAAAACTAAGCTTGCCAAATAATTAGGTTCGCATGACGAAATTAAAGATTCCTCGATAATAGTACCTGGGGTGATAATACGCGTTACATCCCTATTTACTACAGCTTTATAGCCACCGCGTTTCTTTGCCTCTTCCGGTGTTTCTAGTTGATCACAAATAGCAACTTTGTAATTTTCTTCAATTAATTTATTTAAATATGTCTCAAGAGCATGATGGGGTACTCCGCACATAGCAATCTCAGAGGCTCCATTAGACCCTCTTTTGGTAAGAGCAATACCTAAAACTTGGCTGGCAAGAACTGCATCATCAAAAAACATTTCATAAAAATCACCCATTCTAAACAATAGAAGACAATCAAGATTGGCAAATTTGATGTCTAAATATTGTTGCATCATCTTTGTTGATTGATCATAATTATATTTATGGCGAAATTCTTCTAAAGACATGGATAAAGTCATGGATATATTTTAGTTGTTTGAATTAGATTTGAGTATATACTCAGGTATACCCGATGAATTTCAAGAGTTGGCTAGGCGTACGAGTGGCGAGCGGACTAGGCGTAGTCAAACCGTTGTTCCTACGCGAAGTCCCATCGTGCCACAACGCCAACACTTGAAAGGCGAAGGGTATAGAACTTCAAGAATTAAGGTCATCGTACCCTAAATATCACAGCACAGCTAGCTCTTCTTGAAGTTATTATCGTCTACCCACTCTTGAAATTATATACTCTTCTGCTTTGAAGAATTGTTTTTTGAAAATATCATGGATTCGCATGCGTAATTATACTATATGTACACCTAGCATGCTCACCATTCATTTTCAAATCCAATTCTTCAAATCATTTGAGTATAGCAGTATATGTTTAGATTCAAAAGAGCTTTTGATTTTAATTGATTAGGTTTTTTTCTCACTATTTCAAATAAGTTATGCATAATATTTATCTACAAAAATTAAAATTACTAAATTATCGTAATTTTCAGAATTTAGATATTAGTGCTGGTAATAATCCTGTTATACTAATAGGGGGGAATGGTAGTGGAAAAACTAACATTTTAGAATCAATATCACTATTTTCACCTGGTAAAGGTTTGAGATCAGCTAAATTAGATGATATTTGTCAAAGGGGAGAAGATCATTGCTTAGCTTATGCATTATTACACAGTAAACTTGGCTTAGTTGAAATTTCAACGAATTTAAAGCGTGAATCTAATAGACATTTTACAGAATTTAACGGTGTTAAAATACAAAATAATGAACTAAGTAAGTTCTCTGCTATGATTTGGCTTACACCCCAAATGGAAGGTATTTTTTCTTCCAGTATTAGCGATAGGCGTAAATTCTTTGACAGGATTGTTTATAACTTTAATCCATCGCATGCAGGAATAGTTAGTAAATACGAATATTATATGTATGAACGTAGCAAAATACTAGCACAAGACCAAGTGGATACAAATTGGCTAAGAGTGGTTGAAGAAAAAATGGCAGAATTATCAATTGAGATCGCTATTAATAGGCTAAAAATTTTAGAACATATGCAAAAAGCTATCTCAGATTTGGATAATGATTTTCCTAAAGCTATTTTATCAATTAATGGGGTTATAGAAGATATAATATTAAAAAATTCTGAAATAGATATTGATTTTATAAAAAATGAGTTAGTGGTGTCTCGTGTTCGTGATAAGATATCTAATAGAACTAATTTTGGAGTGCATAAAAGTGATTTTGTAGTTATTCATAAAGAAAAAAATGCTTTAGTTAAACACTGTTCCACCGGTGAACAGAAGGCTATGCTCATTGCCATAATACTTGCCCAAGTTAATTATTCTATTAAAGAAAACATTGCTATGCCTATTTTACTGTTAGATGAGGTTTTTGTACATCTTGATAACAAAAGGAGACAGTACTTAATTGATTTCTTCCTAGAATTAGGATTACAACTATGGGTGACTGCAACTGACTTAAATGGCATAGAATCTTTAACAAAAAAAGCAGAATTAATAAAATTATAGGATGAAATTTCTCTTATTTAATTTTAAGGCAATGCCTTAAAACTTGATCACGGCGTTCTAATATAGCATTAAGGTAAGAATTATTTAAAAAATCAGAACCTTTTGCTGCTATAAAAATCTTTCTAAGAATAGGTAAGTCTAATTTTTTTATAGCTTTTATAGTGTCGTCATAACATTGTGTTGGATAAGATATTATAAAACTCTTATCAAATGCATGATATTGACGCCATAGGTTATTTTGATAAATAACAAACCGCAAAGGTTTGTTATAAGACTGAAAATTTTTGTAAAAGGTATGAGGTATTTATTTTTTAAATCTTTGTTTTAGCTTTTCTTCATTAGGGAGATCAATAACCTCTGGTTTATCAAAAGGAAATGGTTTATCCCAATCATTGGTATTTAATTTATCACTATACAGTACTCTAACAAAAGGAAGTTCACCAAATTTAACATGTTGGCGATTACGAATACCTGAATTATCTATTGCAATAAAATATGTTTTATTAATATCTTTAAATATTAATAAATTATGTGATCCAGAGTCCCACTGCCCAAAAATAAAGTAAAAAGTTCGTAGGTTCATTTGATCTTCTATGGAAACCTCTTGAAGAGCTTTTTCATACTCTTCAGGTACTAAAGGATCAATTTTAGTATCAATGTAGAGTTGCAATGATCCTGTCATTCCATTAATTTTACGCATTACTGTTGGAGGAATATGAGGGAAACCTAGAATTAGAGAAGCTTGATACGCTGCTACTTCAGCTTGTGCATCTCCTAAATCATCTGCAGGTAATTTTTTAAAGACAGCTTTTACCTGATCATCTAAAGTAACTAAAAAAACTTCTCCATTGAATTCCGCTTTTTTACATTTCTCTGTGAGAAACTTTCTCATAGGTTCTATATGGTGTATTGTAGATGTTTTAAGTAATTTTGAGATATCAACTTTTTTCCATGTTTCTGGATGGTTAAATGGAGTGGCATATACAGAATGTATAGTTAATAAGGATGGTAGAATTATATAGAAGGAGACTAAGAATATTCTAAAAATTTGCATATAATTTTATTATTAGTTGATATTTTTTAATTCAAAATCTTTTTCTGCTTTGTAGAGCTTCCTTGGCTATATCGAAATCACTAAATGGTAGTTTCTCATTACCGATTATCTGATAATTTTCGTGACCTTTGCCGGCAATCAGCAAAATATCATCTTCTTGTAGATTATTTATTGTTTCAATAATTGCAATTTTTCTATTATTTATTTCTATATATCTATTAGTGATAGCTATAATACCTTGTATAATTTGCTGCCGTATGAATTTTGGGTCTTCATTCCTTGGATTATCGTCAGTGATAATAACCTCATCAGCAATTTTTGCCGCAATTTCCCCCATTAAGGGTCTTTTACTGCTATCTCTATTCCCGCCACAACCAAAAATTACTTTCAATAACCCCTTATTTGATTTTATTTTTTTTAGTTCTAGCAAGCTTTTTTCTAAGGCATCTGGAGTGTGAGCGTAGTCAATAAAAATATTGCTATTAGCTACTCTCTCTAAACGTCCTTTAACTGCTTTAATTTGTGGTAATTTCGATATGACTTGTTCAAAAGGAAAGCCAGTCAAATGCACCATCATAACGGCAATCAGCAAGTTGGTTGCTTGAAAACTACCAACTATATCGGTAGTAAACTTATATTTCTGCCCGTTATAAGTACAAATTGTGCTGTCGATAATTTTCAGATCACCATTCATACCAACGGTTAAAAATTTTATATTACGTTCCTGTAAATAACTTTTGATATAATCTAATTGTTCTATTTCCGAGTTTAGTACAGCAACTCCTGTCTGCGATAAATTATCTGTAAATAATTTTAGTTTGGCTAAAAGATAATTATCCATATTCTTATGATAGTCAAGATGATCTTGACTAAAACTAGTAAAGCAGGCAGCATCTACTTTTATACCACATAATCTTTGCTGTTCTAGACCATGGCTAGAAGCCTCAAAAGCTAGATATTTTGTGCCATTCTCAGCTAGCTTATGTAGAATATGCCTGAAAGTTACAGGATCAGGAGTAGTAAGAGCCGGGGATTTGTCTAAAATTTCTTGGATGCTTGTTAAATCCAAACCACCCGAACATTCTACGCCAATGGTCCCGATAGAACAACTGGATGCTCCTAGCAATGTGTATAGCTGTCTGCAATAGGATACTACCGAGGTTTTACCGTTAGTACCAGTAGCAGCTACCATATATTGTGGTAATAAAGGGTAGAGAATATTAGCAGCTTGGCTTAGTGCCACCCGCACATCACTTACAAGCGTTATATGTACACCATTAGCGATAATGTTAGGGTTTTTTAAACTTTCAGCATCATCGGTAATAATGAATTTTACTCCTTTGTTTATTACATCATCAATAAACTTATTACCATCCGAACTTACTCCTTTAATGGCGAAGAATAGACTAGTTGATTTAACTAGTCTAGAGTCACAACATAAAATTTTAGGTTCAATCTGAGAGGTAATTTTTAAATAGTCAAATAATTTTTGCAATTTAAATATAGCCTAATTAGTTTTTAAGTGTATGTTTACCACGTATATACTTAAATCATTTGAGTATACCAATTCTTGAAATCATAGCAGTATATAGTAGCCCATGTAAAGCTAGTAGATAATTTGTTAACAAGAAATTTAGGGTTCCTCATGAAAAAGAAAGATTTATCAATTTTAATAGCTAATGCTCTAGATCATTTTGATACGGCTATTTATAGTTTTCTTGCTCCAGTTTTATCAATAATCTTTTTCTCCAAAGACGATCCTATAGTTGCTTTGATCTTAACTTATAGCGTACTAGCAACTTCAATAATTACTAGACCAATTGGGGCAATAATTTTTAGTATAATTGTAAAAAAACGAGGAGCAGCTTTGGCTCTATCTTACTCATTAATAGGTGTTGCCATTACCACTATATCAATAGGATTTATACCAACTTATCAAACAATTGGCTGGTTTTCACCGTTTATGCTGACCATTATTCGAATGATACAAGGAATTTTTGCCGAAGGAGAATGCTCTATTGCCAAATTATATATTTTAGAAAATAAGGTACAGACTAAAGGCGTACAAGCATCTTATCTATACCAACTGTCAACAATGTTTGGCATTATTATTGCCTCTTTTGTAAGTACCATTCTAGTTAGTTCTAATCATCATGAATATTGGCGTTTATGTTTTATATTGGGAGGAAGTACTGGGATTGTAGGGGTTTATCTTAGACGTTATTCTAATATGTTGCAGAATGCAATAAAACAAAAGTCTTATACTTTACATACGATATTGAATAATAAATGCAATATTCTGCGTGTGTCTATAGTTAGTGGCTTTTCCTATATGACATATGTGATACCTTTTGTCGTGATGAATAGTTTTATACCTCTTATTACCTCTATATCTTTGGAGAGGATGATGACGTTTAATACAATCTTATTAATTATGAATGCAGCAATGATTCCAATAATAGGATATTTTGTTAAGAAATATCGCCCTGTTGATGTAATGATTGTAAGCACTAGTATTCTATTTATTAGCATAGTACCACTATGGTTATATATGTCTGATGCTTCTGTATGGTATGTTAATTTTGTTCGTTTATGGATTATTATCCTAGGGGTAATTTTCTTATGTCCACTAAATTATTGGCTTAATAGTCTGTTCCATGGTTCAGATAAATATATGCTGGTTAGTATTGGTGATGCTATAGGTACTTCAGTATTTGGGAAATTTACTCCCTCAATATGTATAGCTCTTTGGCATTTTACTGGCTCTTCTATAACCATAGGAGTCTATATTGCAATAATTACTTTAGTTACCATATGGGCGGTGAAGAGTATACCATGAAAAACATAATAGATATAGATGTATGACAAGACCGGCATTCCTAATTGCTTTTTTTACAACAATTGTGCGTTATTATGATTATGCTCTTTTTGGTTTATCAGCAATAGTTTTATCCAAGAACTTTTTGCCATTAGACTCAAATGATAAACAAATATTATTATTTTTTGCTATATTTAGTATAGCTGTAATAGCTCGCCCTATTGGCTCTATCATTTTTGGCTTTATTAGCGATAAATATGGTAGAATTGTATCAGTTAGAATCTCGGTATTTTTAGCTACTATCTCGACAATTCTTATAGGATTAACTCCTAATTTTGATAGAATTGGCATAGTGGCTACAATAATCTTAATATTTTGTCGTATGACATTTTTAATGAGCTTAGCAGGAGAAAGTGATGCTATAAAAATTTACGTTGTAGAAAAAGTAGGTAAGACTAGCAAAAATTGTGCTAGTGGTATCGTGTCATTTTGTAGTCAGGTTGGAGCATTGCTTGCTGCAACAATTTATCATTTTTCTACAGAATTTGACTCAGCAGCTTATTTATGGCGGGCAAATTTTATTATTGGTGGAGTTTTTGGCTTATTTATCATATTCCTAAGGCACTATTTTCATGAAAGTGAGGAGTTCTTAAATTCTAAAAAGGATCATAAATCTCCAGATTATAACTTTTTTTATTTAACAAAGATTGTAAAAGATTCATTTAAAAAATTTATTATAGCAATATTAATAAGTGGTTGCATAGGAGGTATTTACCATTTTCTAATTTATTTTTGGGGAGTATTTGCTGTAAAAAGTGCATTAATTATGGATAGCAATCAAGCTCAAATTATCAATATAGCTTTAATAAGCATTTACGCTATTATGTCAGTATTGTCTGGTTTTTTAGCTGATAGATTTTACCCTAAAAAACAAATCATCATCGCATTATTATTAAGTTTGTTAGTGATAATTATTGTACAATTTTTACTATATAAAGAAATCTTGGTAATTTACTTTCCAGTAATGCTTATCGGACTTGCCCCATTTTACGTAGTGCCATTACAAATTATTGTCCAATCTATGTTTATAACTAATATTAGGGCAAGAATGTGTAGTCTATCCCATTCACTTGGCGGTATGATACTTTCATCGACAACACCATTTTTTTGTATGTTATTATGGCAATATTTTAATGCAATATACTTAGTGCTAGGATTTTTTATGCTATTATTACTAATATTGTTCAGTACAGTAATTTTTCTGTATAGTACAAACGTTATAACAAACCACTAGATCTAAGGAGAGAATTTTGCAAAAAAAACATAACCTAATAAATTATGACTATAGTGCCTATAATACTTTAAGAAGGTTAATAGTTGATCATATAAAGCCATATCTTAAACAGATCGGCATGGCGGTATTTTGTATGGTAATTGCGGCTATATGTGCTGCTTACAGCGTTAATTTAGTGCAACCAACTATTGATCAAATATTTTTAACAGGCAATCGTCAAATGTTATTATTTTTACCGTTAATGGTAGTAATAACATTTACTATTAAAGGGATAGCTGAATATTATTCAAATTATTTAATTAAATTTGTTGGTCAGAGAATTTTAACTGATCTACAAATTAAGATGTATGAGCATTTATTGTTTGCTGATATTCTCTTTATTCAATCTCAATCATCGGGACGTTTAATATCACGTTTTACTAACGATATTGCCATGATGCGAGGTGCTGTATCAAATTTACTAGTAGGATGTGCCAAACATTTTTTAACAGTAATAGGTCTTATCGTAGTGATGTTTAAGTTAGAACCTAGGTTATCTTGTATAGTATTTCTAGCATTTCCCCTAGCAATTTATCCAATACAGAAATTAGGGAAAAAAATTCGTAGAATATCAGGACAAGCTCAAGAGGAATTAGCTAATTATACTTCTAGGTTAGACGAAACTTTTCAGTCAATTAAAATTGTTAAGTCTTTCTTAGGAGAGAAAATTGAAAGCAATCGAGCTTTATTGCTCTCTAGTAATATTTTACATTTTTTAAAGAAAACTGCAAAATTGGATGCATTGGTCTCACCAATCATGGAAGTGTTAAGTGGTATTACAGTTGGAGGGCTTATTTGGTACGGTGGGTTGTTAGTCATAAAAGGAGAAACTACACCAGGAGCATTTTTTGCTTTTATTACTGCCTTTCTTGCAGCCTATAGACCTTTTAAAAGCTTGGTTTCTTTAAATGTAAATTTACAAGAGGGTATTGCTGCAACAAAAAGAGTTTTTAATGTTCTAGATACTGAGCCTATTATTAAAGATAGTGTAAATGCTCAAAATGTTCAGTTAGTTAATCCACAAATAATTTTTAATAATGTCGAGCTAAAATTTAATAATAAAGTAGCTTTAAAGCTCATTAATCTAAAAATAATGCCAGGGAAAACTACAGCTTTTGTTGGACGTTCTGGCAGTGGAAAAACTTCGTTATCTAATTTATTAGTAAGATTTTATAACCCAACTAGCGGACAGATTTTAATTGATAATTATGATATTAAAGATATAAGGATTGACTCTTTAAGGCAGCAAATTTCTTTAGTAACTCAAGATACTACATTATTTGACACTAGTGTTGCAGAAAATATTGCTTATGGTAATCCAAATACAACTCGTGATCAGATTATTATAGCAGCAAAATATGCTGATGCTCATCAATTTATCTCAAATCTGCCTGCAGGGTATGATACGATCATTGGTAATCAAGGTTCAACACTTTCAGGTGGACAACGTCAGCGTTTAGCGATAGCTAGAGCTTTTTTGAAATCAGCAGCAATTTTGGTTTGGGATGAAGCAACAAGCTCTTTAGACCAAAATTCTGAGCGATTAATTCTAAATTCTTTAGTAAATATTCGTGAGAATAAAACCACCCTAATTATAACACATCGTTTATCGAGTATTAAGGATGTTGATCATATAGTTGTTATGAAATCTGGTATGATATTTGAACAAGGAACTCATTCGCAGCTTATAGAAAATAAAGCCGAATATTATAAATTATATCATAAGGAATTAGAGGAGGGGGATAAGTGAACATAAAGGGAGTAGCTGTCTATTTATACAACAACAAAATGCAAAAACATTCATCTTTTTTAAAAATAGATAAAAAATCCTTGGTAATAATTTATATTTTAGTTTAATCTATAAATTGAATATAAAAAATATTTATGGTTTTTATGGAAGAAGATATTAATTATTGGGACAACTCAAAGTATGCACCTTGTCAATATGCTACTAGGTTACTGGACAAATTACGTAAGATGAATGAGAAAATAAACCGGTCAATAGATATTGATGAGGTTAAAAAGGCTATTTATTACGCCAAGAAATATCATGGCAGCCAAATGAGGCAGTCAGGCGAGCCTTATTACTCTCATCCACTAGAGGTGGCGTATATGATCTCTGATTATCTTTACCGCACTGACATTCTTGTTACCAGCATATTGCATGACACCATTGAGGATACAAAACTTACCAAAAAGATGATTGCCTATATCTTTGGGGAGCAGGTTGCTAGTCAAGTAGAAGACTTAAGCAGGAACAAGCCTCACGGGAAGATTAGCTCGGCAGAAACATTAGATATATTACTTCAACAAGAAAAATATGATGTGGCATTGATTAAATTATTTGACCGAGTTCACAACTTACAAACTCTAGGAGTTAAATCACCTGAAAAAGCTAGGAAGATTATTGAAGAAACCGTAAAAAATTTTATAATCATTGCTATGCATTTAAAAATACCAACAATAACACAAGACTTAACTGCATTATGTTATAAAAATTTATCCATACAGCAGTTTGATCAACATAATCATCAAAATTCTATGGATAATTCGCCACTTTCTCCAACTTTTCAAAATGTAATAGCCCGTATGCGAACCCCACAATTGTAGGGATCATAATAACCCATAATCCCCAATAGCCAAAATGGTTAACAAGATAAGTGAAGCCAAAAGCAGTAATAACGGATACGAAAGCACGTGATATAGCGAATATAATGCTAGCACAGGTGAAACGTTTAAATACAGGAAAATGTTTATAAATAATTGGCATAGCAGGACCTAAACATTCGTTAAATAAAATGATAAAGAGTTGAATTAAAAATAACTCAAACGGAGAATGAAGATTATTCAAAAAATATGGACAAAATATGATAAAAATAGAACATATTATGAGTATAATTTTCATGGTTAATAGTGGATATATTTTGTAACTTAAATAAGATAATATTGATACGACCAAGAGCTGTATTAGACATAGAATAAAATTATGATGAATAACCTCAGCAATTGTATAACCAAAGTTATTTTGTAAAATATTACTACAATATATATAAATAAAATCAAAACCTACAGGTAAAGCACATTGTAAGAAAAAAAGAGCTAATATTGTTTTTTTATTAACTTTTTCTGTCCAAATAGGATTGTTTACTAAAGTACTGGTATCTGTATTATTTATGTTACCATATTTTAATTAGAATCAATTCTAAAATAATAGTCAACTTAATTTTTAATAAAAAAATTAATTATTTTTTCATATATAAACAATGTCCAATATTCTACTCGCAACTATATTAGTTCTGATATTTAACATCCTTTGATCTAAGCCTACATTTTTACCAATATCTCTTTTTCCCTTTCTAATTTGTTTATAGAACCGTGATATTGTTACAACCAAGATTTATTATTTCAATTTTCTATATTATTTTTTCTTGCTATCGTTCAACCAAATCATAATATCTATTAGTATTAATAAATATATTAAGGTGAATAAATGATAGGATATCAGCAAGAACAAAGAAGCCTCACTAAAGAACAAAAAGAAGCAGTTGGATTACTTTCAATCGGTACATTTTTGGAGTATTTTGATCTGATGCTTTATGTGCATTTAGCCGTATTACTAAATGAGTTGTTTTTTCCTAAATATGAAGCTTTTGCTGCATCTATACTGACAGCTTTTGCCTTTTGTTCTACTTTTATTTTCCGTCCAATTGGAGCATTAATTTTTGGTTATATCGGGGATAGAGTAGGACGTAAAGCAACAGTTATTATTACCACTATTATGATGGCAATTTCATGTGTAATAATGGCCAATGTTCCAACTTATGCCCAAATTGGCATTACCGCTTCTGTAATAATTACGGTTTGTCGTGTACTACAAGGTATGTCATCAGTAGGCGAAATAGTAGGAGCAGAACTTTATTTAACAGAAACTATAAAACCACCAATACAATATCCAGTAGTAGCCTTTATTGCCGTTGCTTCTGTTATAGGTACAGTAGCTGCTTTAGGTATTGCTTCGCTTGTTACATCTTACGGTTTTAATTGGCGTATTGCTTTTTGGATCGGAGCAGTAATTGCTTTGATTGGCGGTATTGCTAGAACAACTCTCAGAGAAACACCTGAGTTTGTCAATGCAAAACTTCGATTAAAAAAGAAATATGAGAAAGCTAATATTGATATAAAAGAATTAGACAATGACCCAATTGTTAACGAAAAAGTTAATAAACAATCAGTATTGTATTTGTTTATAATTAACTGTGCGTGTCCTGTATCTTTTTATTTTGCTTATATACATTGTGGCAATCTCCTAAAAAGTTCTTTTGGCTATAGTGCGGAACAAGTAATACACCAAAATTTTATTGTTTCAATGATACAGTTCGCTGGTATGTCATTTATAAGCTATTTAAGTTATAGGATATATCCACTGAAAATCCTAAAGGTAAAATTTGTAATATTCTCTATTTTTATTTTATGTTCTCCTTATATTTTGAACAATATAACCAATCCATTTTTTCTATTTTTACTTCAAGCTGTTCTTGTACTATTCGATTTTGGTCGTGTACCAGATGTTTCGATATTTCTCAGACATTTTCCAGTGTTTAAGCGTTATACTTACAATAGTATGATATATGCTGTAGCACGTGCTTTTATGTATGTTATTACCTCTTTTGGTATTATTTTTTTAACAAAATATTTTGGTCATTGGGGATTATTAATTATTATGATTCCAATAGGTCTAGGATTTGCTTTTGCTTTGTGTCATTTTCAAAAGTTAGAGAAGGAAGCCGGTATTTATGTCGGCTAATTGTTGTAGAATCTAAGGGGCATGCAGTAATTGATAAATGTTTGTAACATAAAGCAGTTAGTATATTTTCTAGTTGTGTTGTTCTATAATACATGCTGACAGTTATAAAACTTTTAAAAGTTTCCTCTATAATCTTCTTAATCTTTTCTGGAGATTTTACACCAACAGTTTCTAAATTATGAATCCGATCAAAAAGTTTAATCAATGCTACATCATATTTTTTTTGTTGAATTAATAAATCTAGTGTTTCTGCCGAGCTAATCTTGCCATGAGGCTTGACCCTAGTCAAGTCTTGCACTTGACTAGCTACTTGACTGCCAAAGATGTAAGTAATCATGGGTTCAGTCAGTTTTGTATCTTCAATTGTGTCGTGTAGTAACGCAGTCACAATCATGTCGGTTCTAAACAATCGTGGAATTTCTAGGGCTGTGTACTGGGCAAGCATATACGCCACTTCAATCGGATGGGAATAATACGGCTCGCCGGATTGTCTCATTTGACTGCCATGATATTTTTTAGCATAGTAGATGCTTTTTTGACTTCATACATGTTTATTGGTTGCTTTACTTTTTCATTTAGCAAAATTAACTCCTTAAGCAACCTCTCAGCATATGCACAATACTGGTATTTTGAATTATCCCAATAGTTATTAACCCGAGTTGCCAATTAATTTATAAGAGCAGAGCTAGGTTTTATGAACATTTGAAGTTAATTTGTAACATTAAAACACTTAATAAAAACTATATTTTTTAGAAATATGTTTGTATTAAAAATGTTTTAGTATCGAGCCTCACATGAAACCAGCGTTAAATATAGCTTTTGCCAGTATAATTAATTGGCAACTCGGGTTTATTAACATCTTCCATAAGAAACCATGATATTTTAATTATAAAGTTATTATAAACTAAAATTTTTACTATTTAAAGCATTTATTGCTTTTTATTTTTAAAAAGATGCATATTTTCTAACCTATGTTGTATAAATTTTTTTATAAATATGCTTAGTGGGTAGGAAAAATATGATATAATTCAACTATAATGATTATATAAAAGAGGATAAGATGAGTAAAGATACTTCAGAGAGTAATAACTGTAGTGTTCTAACAGTAACTAGCACTGCACCACAACATGATATAGTTAAGATGGGAAATATTGAGTTAGTACGCAGAATGTTAAAGTCGCCTAACTTTAATATTAATGCCAAAGATATAAATGGCAGAACTCCATTAGACCTCCTTCGAAACTCTACTTCTGTTGGTGATTTGTACATCGATGCGGTACTCGAATCCGTAACGGAATTAGAGTACGCTGCGGTTCGAGGTGAAGCGTCTCCTTCAAATCTCTCAGCACAAGCGAGTTTCGAAAGAGGTCTATTATATAGCTAACTTGGAAATGTTTTAACCATAGCTACTTCGTTATTGCTAGGAGGCGTGGTAAGCACGACTTGAAAAGTTAAAAAATGGGACAATCATCATCCCCAAAGAGGATTAAACTATAAATTGCTATTTTAGAAAATGCTCATTCACCCCTTGTTTTACGCTCTAATTCTTTACATCATTTGAGTATAGATAATTTAAGCGGATGATGATCTAAAGCCTGTTTTAGATGCTTTGTTTGTATATGTGTGTAAATTTGGGTAGTACTAATATCAGCATGTCCAAGTAGTTCTTGAATTACCCTAAGATCTGCACCGCCTTCTAACAAATGGCTTGCAAAACTGTGACGTAAAGTATGTGGGGAGATATTACTTGGGTCTAGCCCAGCCTTAATAGATGCTTGTTTTAACAGAATTGCGAAATTCTGCCTAGTCATATGACCATTAGTTGAAGAAGAGCAAAATAAATAAATTTGACTTTTAGGGTGTTTTTTGCTTATAAATTTACTACGAATAGTTAAATAATCAGACAAACTTATGGTAGCCTGTTCGTTGATTATCACCATTCTTTCTTTATTACCTTTACCGATTATTGAAAATATTTTTCTAATATTTTGGGACATTTGATTTACTAAAATATCAGTTAACCTTATACTGACAAGCTCAGAAACACGTAACCCACTTGCATATAATAAATGAATCATTGCTTTTAGGCGTATGGAATCAGGGTTTTTGTCTTGATTGCAATAGAAAAGTAAATCTTTGATTTTATCAATTGATAATGTAGAAGGAAGTTTAGCTTGATATCTTGGTAAATCTACCATCAAAGCAGGATTATAATTGATATGCTTTTCGCTAATTAAAAATTCATAATAGTTTTTTATAGTGGATATCTTCCGGTTGATTGATCTTGCCTGCAAGCCATTTCCCGCCAAATATTCTATCCAGTCTCTAATATTTTCAGCTTTAATATTCAGCTCTAACAATTTATTCTGTGATAAAAATTTCTGGAAATCTAACAGATCACCTTTGTAGCCAAGTACGGAATTATTAGATACACCACGCTCCGCTATCATCATTTCTAGGAATTGTTCGATAAACTCTACCATATTACGTACAGTTTGTTTTAATGGAGGCCAGGGCCGGAATCGAACCGGCGCATTGAGGATTTGCAGTCCACGGCATTACCACTTTGCTACCTAGCCTAAAGAGCTGAGATATTAACCAATATTAGAGCAAAAGGCAACTTGTTTTTCTTTTGTTTTAGGTAGGGTAATATTTTTTTATAACTTATACTTTGTTATCCTTCTAAAATATGCTATACTACCACAGAGTAAAATTAGTTTGTATTGTATACTAATTCTGTTTCGAAGAATTGTTATTTGAAAATATCAAGGACTCCCGTACCGTATGTACGTCTAGTGTGTTCTCTCCTCATTTTCAAATCTAATTTGGAGTCACATTCAAGTATATTTAGGGAGTGTTATCTTTAGTATTGTGATTTGCAAAATATCTATAGTTATGATTTAATTATTTGCAACTCACTGACACAAATTCAAATCAATTGACCATGGTCTAAGTTTTTATAATGGAAAGGAGTAAGCATGTCAACATCGTCTGAATTTAAAGTAGGAGAAAGAATTGTATATCCATCTCATGGAGTTGGAGAGATAGTAAATGTAGAACACCAAATCATAGCTGGTACTGATATTAAGGTTTATGTAATATCATTCCCTCAAGACAAAATGACTTTGAAAGTACCGGTAAACAGAGCTGCTATTTCGGGTCTTAGAAAACTTGTTAGTAAAACTGATTTAGCTGTAATATATTCAACGCTTCAGGGTAAAGCTAAGCAAGGTAATAGGATGTGGAGTAGAAGAGCACAAGAATATGAGGGTAAAATAAATTCTGGTAATGTAGTATCTGTAGCAGAAGTGGTACGAGATCTCTATAAGAATGTTGATAGTGACCGATCTTATAGTGAAAGGACTATTTATGAATCAGCCTTAAATAGGCTAGCTGGGGAGCTTGCAATTCTTGAGAATATAAATCCTGACGAAGCAATTAATAAATTAATTGAAGTATTGAGAGATAAGCTCGCTGCGTAAATTGAAAATTCATTTTCCTGAGGTGATATACTGCTATGATTTCAAGAGTTGATAGACGATAGTATACTCAAATGATTTGAAGAATTGGATTTGAAAATGAATGGTGAGCAAGCGGAACGTACATATAGTATAGTCACGCATGCGAATCCATGATATTTCCAAAAAACAATTTTTCAAAGCAGAAGAGTATATAACTTCAGGAAGAGCTAGGCAGTAGCAAAGTCGAGCAGCGTAACGTACATGAGTAATGGGGCAGCTTCAATCTTTAGGTCACGGGAATCTTAATTCTTGAAGTTCTACCTAAGTAGAATAAATTTATTTAAACATTATCTCCAGTAATTCGTACTATATTTGCCCCGCAACTGGTTAGTTTTTTCTCCAATGTTTGGTATCCACGGTCTAAGTGGTAGATTCGGTGTATTCTTGTTGTATCGTTGGCGGCAAGTTCAGCTAATACTAGGGATACTGATGCTCTGAGGTCGCTTGCCATTACTTCTGCTCCTGTCAAAAAAGGTACTCCGTGTATTATACAGTTTAAATAAATACTTACCAAGAGTCTAATTGTCCAATAGACCATAATTCTCCTTGGTATTTTGTATCTTCATCGTTAATAGTTTCAATATAACCTTGCTCCTGTAGTACTACAGTATCTGATATTTTAATATTAAACTCTTTTATAAGGCTTCTATTCGTATCTGTAATTAAAACTAGCTTGTGTTTTTTTGAGTTACGAATAAAAAAATTTTCATAATATTCCTTATCAACAAATACTGTTACTTCGCTGCCGAACATTCTAGGTACATCAATTAGACACATAATTTTTGATGGAGTTGTTATATTATTGTACACTTTAGTTATTAGCATATGACAAACAGCATCAACTAAATATTGTATACATTCTCTTCTAATTTCAAAAGTTGTATCTTTATTTAAGATACTATCTAAAATCGGTATCTTGAAGTTCCAGTATATACCTTTATATACATCATTAGGATAAAAATCCTTAAAACTCTCAGACCATTTCTTTAATACATTTAATCTTCGTCTAAGCATTCTTGATGTTACCACAACATCATTTATGTTTATACACCTATATTTATAAAAATCGTAAGGAAGGGGCTTAGTCATTTTTTTATTCCGTATTATAAAACTTAAGCTACTTCTAGCCTAACCATTGGAATTACCCCTCTATCGGGACCATCAATAAAATCTTGGATAATATTGTCTATAGAAGTTACTTCATTAATATTATAATTTTTCCATTGATTTTGGGTTAAAGAGAAATAAAGATTACCAGACATATCATCATACCAAGTATAAAATATCATTCTTATACCAGGATGATTTGTTGTTAAATCTTTTGCCCTAGCAGCAATTACAGCTTCATAAAAAGTTTTTAGTTCTTTTTTTGTACATAGTTTAAAGTTGTAATCAACTTGAAAACCCCAACGATTTTCGCTATATTCATTAATCCGATTATCCTTAGTACTCAAAACAATGGGATCTTCGATAATTTCATAAAACTCTAGCTCATTAAAATACATCTTAGCTTTTTCAGATATATTTAGCTTTCTTATTGATGGATGAATATTTGGGGTCATATTAGAATTGCTTATCTGTTTTTTTAAACATTATCTCCAGTAATTCGTACTATATTTGCCCCGCAACTGGTTAGTTTTTTCTCCAATGTTTGGTATCCACGATCTAAGTGGTAGATTCGGTGTATTCTTGTTGTATCGTTGGCGGCAAGTCCAGCTAATACTAGGGATACTGATGCTCTGAGGTCGCTTGCCATTACTTCTGCTCCTGTCAAAAAAGGTATACCCCGTATTATAGCACTCTTTCCGTTAACTGTTATATTTGCACCCATTCTGCATAATTCAGGAACATGCATAAAGCGATTCTCAAAAATATTTTCTGTAATTATAGAAGAACCTTTGCAAAGAGTCATAAGGCTCATAAACTGAGCTTGTAAGTCTGTTGCAAAACCTGGATATGGACTTGTATGGATATCCACGGGATTTAATCTGTCTACATAAGAAACTCTTAAACCATTATCAATAGGTTCAACTTTTATGCCAGCTTCAATGAGCTTTAATACTATATTTTCAACAATATTGCTGTTAATTCCATAAATATTTAAATTGCCTTTAGTAATGGCAGCCGCCATCATGTAGGTACCAGCTTCAATACGATCCGGCATGACTGAATAGTTGGTATTTTTTAAATAAGATTTACCAATAATTCTTACTTCGCTTGTACCAATTCCATCTATTTCTGCACCCATTTTGTTAAGGCAATGGCATAGATCAACAATTTCTGGTTCTCTAGCACAGTTAAATAATATCGTTTCTCCTTCAGCCAAAGTAGCTGCCATTATGGAATTAATTGTTGCTCCAACAGATATTTGTTTAAAAACAAAATGTACAGCTTTTAATCTGCCTTTGATCGTAGCATTAATATAACCATGATCAACATTAATATTGGCTCCCATAGCTTGCAGAGCTGCTATATGTAGATCTACTTGCCTAGCCCCTATAGCACATCCTCCAGGTAAGGAAACCTTAGCTTTAGAAAACCTGGAGAGTAGAGGTCCTAGAACCCAAATAGAAGCACGCATTTTACGCACTATATCATATGGGGCAGTAAAATTATTAATATTGCTGCTATCGATATCCATGCTCAAGTGATCTTGATGCTCAGTTACAGTGACAACACTACCTAAATTCTCAAGTAATTTTCTCATTGTGAGAATATCGGTAAGCTTTGGAATATTATTAATACTAAGCTTATCCGTAAGCAGTGCAGCTGTCATAATCGGTAATGCTGCATTTTTAGCTCCGCTAATACTAATACTACCTTCAAGGGGGATACCACCCTGAATTATTAAACTATCCATAGGAATTCCTCAATATATATAATATAGCACTTAACATATATGTTCATATTAGTGCTAGGTTATAAGAACGAACAACCGTCATCGCGAGCCACGCCATTTCGTGGCGATCCAAATAAACAGCGTGCTGTTACAACTTTTGGATTGCTTCGTCGCCTAAAGTGGCTTCTCGCAATGACGGTTAGAGAATTTATTCAATCTACAACTGTAGCACTAATATGAACATATATGTTAAGTGCTATAACCCGAATTTGATATAACTTGTTATATCAAATTCGGGTATAAGTCAATTAGGTTTAAAGCGATATAGTAGCTGTATTAGTTAAATAAAAAATTTATCATTTTTTACTATCGTCAAGAGCTGTTCCAAGTATGTCTCCTAGACTAGCAGCACTATCAGCAGAACCATATTCTTTAATAGCTTTTTCTCTCTTTTCTATTTCAAGTGCTTTTATTGACAAAGTAACTTTACGAGATGCTTTATCAATGGTAATGATTTTTGCATCAATTCTGTCATTAGGGACAAATCTTTCAGTTTTTTGATCAGCTTTTTCACTAGAAAGATCAGCTTTTTTGATGAAGCCCGGTATTTTGTCGTCTAAAATAACTTCTATCCCATCATCTTTAACTTCAGTAACTGAGCAAGTAACGACCATATTTTTTTTGTACATGTCAAATTCATCTTGCTGGGGGTCAAAGCTTAGTTGTTTAATACCTAAGCTTATACGTTCCTTTTCAATATCAATTGATAAGACTTTACACTCTATTTGATCATTCTTTTTATATGTTTTTAACAGCTCAGTACCATTGCCTTCCCAACTTATATCTGTTTCATGAATCATACCATCAATGTTGTCATCAAGTGCTACAAACATACCAAAGTCAGTGATATTTCGTATTGGTGCTTTAATTATACTACCTATTGCATGACTATGCACAAACCCAATAATTGGGTTATCTTGACACTGTTTAATACTTAGAGATATTCTATGTTTATCGGTATCAACTTCTAGAATTGTGAATTGAACTTCTTGACCAATAGTAAGCATTTTCTTAGGATGTTGATTTGATTTTACCCAACTAATTTCACTTGAATGAACGAGTCCTTCAATACCATCTTTTAATTCAATAAATACCCCATAATCAGCAATATTTGTTACTTTGCCAGTCATTATTTTGCCAACTGGGAATTCTTCTTTTATACTTTGCCATGGATTATGATCAAGTTGCTTCATACCAAGTGAAATTCTCTTAGTTTCTTCATTAAATTTTATAACTATAACCCTAACCTTTTGATCTGGAGATAAAACTTCAGAAGGGTGATTTATTCTGCTCCATGAAATATCAGTAACGTGCAATAGACCGTCTACATTACCTGAATTACCTAAAGCAATAAACGCACCGTAATCAGTGATATTTTTTACTGTACCATCTAATATTATTCCTTCCTTAATTTTCGATAACATTTCGTCTCTAGCCTCAGATCTTGATTCCTCAAGTATAGCTCTTCTAGAAACTACGATATTCCCAAGTTTCTTATCCATCTTTAAAATTTGGAATGGCTGCTTGATACCCATTAACGAAGCAATATCTTTTATTGGTCTAACATCTACCTGACTTCCAGGTAAGAAGGCAACAACCCCTGATACGTCAACAGTAAATCCACCTTTAACACGTCCGAATATTACACCATCAACAAACTGTTTATTGGCACATGCAATTTCTAAATGTCCCCATGATTCTTCTCTAATGGCCTTTTCACGACTTAATATAGTTCTACCGTTACGTCCTTCAATTTTCTCAATATATACATCAACTATCTCGCCAACTTCTGGTAAAGGTTGATTACTAACTAGAGCAAATTCTTCTATAGGAACTCTGCCTTCATTCTTTAATCCAACATCAACTATGATAATGCCTTTAGCAATCCCTACTACTTGACCTTTGACAACAGTACCTTCTTTTACGTGACTAGTACTTACGGCTTCAAGCATTTGTGCAAAATCTTCGTGAGATTGAATGCTAATTTCAGCAAGCTGAGAAACAAATTTTTTCTTAAATTTTTGCATATTATTCTCTAATACTAGTTGTGCCGTCTAGTATAAAAATTATAGTTAATTGACTTGAATTTACATAAGCAAGTTGTTCTTTGCCTTAAGTAATCAAATTCAACTAAATTAACTATGAATGGTTAATAAAATGTAGATAAAACAACCTATGGCACATAAAATATGTTGATGTTACCTAACTGAAATAAACTCCATGATCTTATCAATCACTTCTTTTGGTGATAGATAAGAAGTATCAATTTCTAAAGCTCCTTGTGGGGGAAGAGTTGGAGCAATATCACGCTCTATATCCCGTTTGTCTCTTATTTTTAGTTGTTCCAAAACTGTATCAAATATATATTCTCCTCCTTTTTCTTGCAACTCTTTATATCTTCTCTTTGCTCTAATAACAATATCTGCTCTGATAAAAATCTTTAAGTCAGCATTTGGGGCCACTACTGTTCCAATATCTCTACCTTCCATTATAATTCTAGGAGTTGTTTTTATTAATTTTCCTAGATATTTTCCTAGGTTATTTCTTACTTCCGGTATAATAGCAATTTTTGATGCTACATTACCTACAATCTCACTATCAAGTTCTGAATTTTGTACATATTCCGTAGATTTGGATAATTCAATTATTCCATTTATGTCAGTAAGATCAATTTTTTGGTTTATACAAGAAATAGCAAGGCTTCTATATACAATACTTGATTGAAAGTAAGTAAGCTTAAGTTTTTGTGCTAACATTTGACCAATTGTACTCTTACCCGATGCTGCTGGACCATCCAGTGCCACTACAAAATTATTGCTAATATTAAAAGCTTGAGATTTTAAGGTCATTTACTTATAATTTTATGCCGAATTCTAGCTGAATATTTAAAATAATGCAAATAAAACTTGAAATTGAAGCTATTATAGATTAGAGATGTTACTATGAAAACTTAATATATATTTCAAATGATTTGAAGAATTGGGACAACAAACAAGGGGTAACCGGACTAGGCGTACATTTGCTACGTGAGTACGCGATAGACTCTGCAAGTATTTGAAAAAGCAATTCTTTAAAGCAGAAGAGTATACTTTGTTGTTTTAAGTATAAAATTAAATCAGAAAAGCAAGGGCGGTTAGCTCAGTTGGTTAGAGCATTACGTTGACATCGTAAAGGTCGGTGGTTCGAATCCACTATCGCCCACCAATTACTTAGTGATATTTTCGTTAAAAACCTTATATCCATAGTGTTTCCTCCGGTTAATTAGACTAAATTTTAATAGTATAGAAAATTTTATTACTTGTCAATTTACAATTAATTTATAGGTTTTTTTGGTGGAAAAGTTACATATCGATTACATATCAAAATACTACTTTTAAGTACTTCATTATTAAAATATACAACTAAAAATAGTTAATTATTTCTATCATCAACAATGAATTAAATCAACTTAAAATTGAGTCTTACAATTTTAAAAATAATTGCTTGTCCTAGTTTTAATTACTAAAAATATAATTCAAGTTGTCAAAATACCACTTTTAAACACTTCCTTATTTTAATTCTCATTCTTATAAATTAACTCTTGCAAACTATTTCTATCAGCGGTAATTATTTAATTATGACTAGTGTAAAATTAGTTAATTCAATTAACTAACTTTAAGACAATTAGATTGAGCTAGGTTAGTTTTATCACCTAATAAATATAATTTTAAGGTAGGTATTTATGGCAAAAAATTCATTTAACTTTACTAAAGAGATTCTAGAAAAAATTATTCCACCTAAAGCAGAAAAAGATAGTAAGGGCAAAATTATTCGCCCTAAAATTGTCCAACATGTTTATAGAGATACCGAAGAAAAAGGACTAGTCCTAAATGTATCATATTTAGGACCTAAAAGTTTTTTTCTAAGCAAAAAAATTAATGGTACACGTTACAAAATTAAATTAGGTTCTTTTCCTAATAAACTAAATCCTTCTCCTGATGATATTTCTATTACAGAAGCAAGAACAAAGGCAGCAGAATTAAAAAACCAGCTTGCTAAAGGGATAAATCCTATTTTGCCAAAAGCTCAAGAGTTACAAGAGAAAAAACAGGAAATGACCTTTAAAGAATTTTTTTATAAAAAATATATTGAAGACTACGCCAAACACAAAATAAAGCGTTGGAAGAACGTTGATGCTGATATTAATAGGCAAGCAGATCATCTCTTTACTAGAAAACTATCTAGTATAAATAGAGATGATGTACAAAAGATTTTTAATGACCTCACCAAAGATGGCAAAAAAACTATGGCTAATAAATGTGTTCAGAGATTCATAGGAATATTTAATAGAGCTGTTGAATGGGGGATAGTAGCAAACAATCCGATAACTGGTATTATACAACATCCGGAAAAGTCAAGGGATAGATATTTACTAGCTGAAGAAAAAGAACGCTTTCTTGCGGTTGTAAAAGAAGAACCTCAAATAATACAAGATGTTATTCTTATACATTTGTATACTGCAGCTAGGAAGGGCGATATTTTGTCAATGCAATGGAATAATATCAATTTAGCTGATGCACATGGTATGTACCCAACCCTAAAAAGGGTGAACCTTATTTAGTTCCTTTAAAAAAACAAGCTGTGGAAATCTTAAAGGCAAGAAATGAGCAACGTCATAGCAAATGTCCTTGGGTGTTTCCAAGTGATCATAATAGTAAAAGTGGACACCTAGAAGATCCCAAAAGAGCATGGAACAAGATTAGGGAAAAAGCTGAACTTAAAGATTTTAAGTTACATGATCTTCGTAGAACTATGGGAAGTTGGATGGCTATTGCTGGAGCAAGTCAGTATGTTATTGGTAAAGCTCTTAACCATAAAAGCCCTAGATAAACAGCAATTTATGCACGATTAAGTATAGACCCTGTTAGAGAATTTATGGAAAAAGCTGATAATATTTTTGACAAAAAAAACACTACTGACACCAACAACATAATTTAAGTAGGCATCATATGACAACCACTTTACTTTATTGTACTAACAAAGCTATAAAAAAGAAAAATCCAACAGGAGATATTGAACTACGTAAAAAAGAAATCAGGAGAAGATTTATCGGTACTAAAGAAGCAATGTCAAAGTTTTTTGAGGTAATTAATGCCGAGCTAAATAGGAAAATGGCAGATTTTTTCTTAATAGTGTTATTCACTAGAGCAAGGAAAGGTGAGGTTTTATCTATGAGATGGCAGGATATTAATTTTGAAGATATGACATGGTGCAACCAGTCAAAAAAAGTTCATTTAGTGAAAGATGCCCTAACCATATTAGCAAGAAGGTATAAGGAGAATAATCTTGATTCAGTATGGGTATTTCCTGATAGTAAAAATAGTAATCATTTACAAGAGGCGATTAAGAGTTGGCAGAAAATTTGCCAATTGACTGGTATTGACGGTTTAATGACGCATGATATTTGGATGAGTAAAGCTGGAAAGGATAAAGAGAGAATATGGGAAACTTTAGGTTATCAAGATATCAGCACAACCAAAATATGTGATATTATGAACGATCAAGTTAGAAAATCTATGGAAACACATAGAAGGGAAAATGAAACACGACAAAGAAAGATAGAAGAATTGGAACAACAGATAAGAGAGCTTAAATATAGGCAAAACGCAAGGGCAATGTAAAGTGTGTAATTACTAATTACCTTACATAATTAGTAATTACAAGTTCTCTAGTTATTTTCTTCTGTCCGGTTAGGGCATATTTGGCGTCAATAGTATTTATTGTAAAGTCTTGGTATATTTCTCTGATGAAGTCAGTATTACTATTAGAAATCATTAGTTTTACACCTCTGCTAGTTAGTTCTTTAACGAAATCTCTTAGTCTAACTTGTTCATTCTTATCAAAGGGCAGCCTAGTATAAAATCTTTCCCCGACTTGGCAATAAGGTGGGTCAAAATAAACAAAATCATTTTCCTTAGGTTCGATAAACGAAAAGTCAGTAACGTAAATTGAGGCATCACTTAGAAAATTGCTACATTGCTGTAGTTTCTTATCAATATTAGCACTATTATATTTCTTAGAAGAAAAGGACAAACAAAGCCTACCACTCTTATTAACTCGATACATACCCATGAAAGAATATTTATTTAAATAGAGAAATATAGCCGTTATACTAGTCGGGTCATTACTGTCATTACGTTTTTGTACACGATAATAATATTTTTTCGAGTGGATGTCCTTTATGGGTTGCAAATAAATCACTTACTGCCGTTGGATTCTTTTTTACAGCATTGTAGCTGGTAATTAATTCTAAATTAATATCAGATAGAAAACATTTCTGACACCTATCTTTTATTTTGAAGAATAATGCCCCACCACCAAGAAAAGGCTCATAATAATTATTGAAAGTATCAGGAACATATTGTATCAATTGATCGGCAAGTTTTCTTTTGCCGCCAACCCAATTAAAGAATGGTAACGGCTTATTTTTAGTAGTAGCCACGATGGTAAGTATTCATTATTCAGGTACATAAATATCTTACTCATTGTATCATAAATATCACAGAAATGCTACAAAAATCGTCAGTATATTGGTAAAAATGGTGGTTTAAAAATCACAGTTAATGAAAGTACACCATTTCTTCTACTAAATAATTAGCTTTGTTTGGTGCAAAAAAACCTGATACAATTTTAGGCTGATATTTGCCTTAAAATGTAAGTAGATAATTAGATATTTATTCAATTAACCGCATTAGCCAGCTTGTTGAACAGCTAATTTACGGCTTACTTCTCAGCTATTTATCCATCAATTATCAATGATAATCTTTACTTGCTGTCTCTAGTTTAACACTATTCTAAAAAATTTTATAAAAAAATTACTAATCGTGGAAAAACCGCTGTACTCTGAGGAAAAATAAGAGTATTTGTTAAGACGACGTTACAATAATGTAAATGTTAAGCACTAAGGTTAGATTACAATCGCAAAATTTTTCTCTAACCTCAGTGTCTACTTCACGATAGTAAAATAGGAGTTAATTCTATGCCTGCCGATATTAAAAATCAACAAGAAAACAAATCTACCCATGAAAAAAATCTAGGACTAGCTAATTTTATCCACCAAGACTCTGTAAGAACTATATCCATTAGCATAAACAAACCTTGTAGTGAGATGTTTGCTCTTTCTACAGTACTATATGAATGCGAGGATGAACACAACAAAAAGAGTACTATAGCTGCGATTGTCGCTTATGCTAAGGACTTAATGTATTACTCTAGAAATATAGTAAATTTTACTAGCTACCCAATCTCAATTGCTACCACAAGCGTAGTACCTGCCCCTACAACTTCTAGGAAATTCAACCCTGAAACGTTAGTAAACAACGTTATTAATAAACTAATGCTATCCTCTAAGAATAAAGGCATAAGGTTTGCAAATAATTTCACCAAGGACATTCCAACCATCATCATTGGTGACGGTTACCGACTTGAGGCAATATTAACCCAGTTAATTACCAATGCCATTAAATATACTGAACAAGGCGGTATTACCTTAACCACCTATTTTTTTCCTGGAGGTACTAAAACATTACAAAAGGATAGAGAGTATAATAGTACAAACACTATAGACACACAAAAAGTCAAAGATATTTTACAATTGATTGTTCATGATACAGGGGTTGGTATGTCTGAAAAACAGCGACAATCTATCTATCAACAATTAAATGGTCTCGAAGCTAGTGATGATGAATTAGCGACGGATTCAAACTCAGAATCAAATTTAGAATTAGGTCTAGGTTTAAGTCTAGTCAAACAATTTATTCATGAAATAAAGGGCACAATTGATGTTAATAGCCAGCAGGGTAAAAGTACAACCTTTACTTTGCAAATACCGGTAAAACTGCCTTAAATCAGGATATCACGTGTGGTGGTTGTCACACACTGAGGTTAGGGAAAGCAATGCAACCTAACCCCAGCGTCTATTATCTATGACAAAAATAGGAATTAATTTTATGACTACTAATGTTAAAAATCAATAACAAAACAAATTTACCAATAAAAAAGCACAAACACTTAGAAATATTTGCAGATCAATAATATAACCACAGAGATTAATAAAAATAATACTTGCAATATTAATTTTATCTGATAGTATCCCCGCCATAAAATATAAATCCGTTTAATACGGCAGAAAATTATGGGTTGGGTAGTCCATTCATTAAAATTATTAATCTTAATTAGGCAACAACAATGACAATAGAGGCAACAACAACGACAACAGAGGCAACAACACCGATAACAGATTTTAGTATATTTGCAGAAGGTGTTTACCTAAATTTTGATGACAAGGCAATGATATTGTCTAATATATTAAGTAATCAGAAGAGCTTAGAGGCATTTAGTTCATTTATACAAAGGAATGAACGTGTCTCAGGACTTAAGCTAGGAAAATGTAAGATTAATAGCGATAAAATTAAATTATTAATAAAGCCGATAAATAATAGTAATATTACTATCCTTGATGAAAACTATAATGATCTAGGTGATGAAGGTGCAGCTGAAATAGCTAAACTCTTGAAACTTACTAATCTAAACATAGGGAATAATAAAGTACATAATACAGGTGTAGATGAAATAGCTAAACTCACTAATCTTACTGAACTAAACATAAGCGATAATTTCTTAAACAATAAATGGGAAGTTGAAATAGCTAAGCTTCCTAAGCTTAGTAAACTTAAGATTAAAAATAGCTACTTCAATTTTACAGTGATAGAAAAATTATCTAATTTGATTAATTGTGAAATCTTATTTAAGGGAGAAGACACAGAGATCATTAAGTTTATGCAAAATGCAAACAACCCAAAAGTTAATCTTACGCATGAAAAAGTTAAAAATATGATGTTTACACTGCATGATTATAACGTCAGATATGAAGAAGATTTGATAAAACATATAATAAACCATCCAGAAAAATACCCCTTTGCTATAAACTCACGAGACTTAGAAGGACACTCATTATTACATTTTTATAATGACAAACCTAAGATACAGAAATTCCTTTTTCAACATGGTATTGTGCCAGAGCAAGAACCACAAGACGGAATATTGCCCAGCTTAGTAAAGGATAGGCAATCTATTCATACAAAAGAAGTAGTAGATTTAACGAATTTTATTACAGATAAGTTAGTTGAAGACTATAAAGGTACAAAAGAATCGTTACAAGAGATAGCAACGGCATATAATAATAAATTAAAAGACTCTACTAATTTCTTTAATACTACAGTTAAATTAGCATTACTTAGCTTGACTGATGCATCTAAGCGGGACACAATGGGAAATGCATTAAAGAGTGGGCAAGCTGTACCAGATGATCAAAAATTTGTTCATACTATAATGGATACAGCTAGTAAAGCACTAACAGCAGAATATTTAGTAAGGGGGTATTCTACAAATGAACTACGATATGATGATAATAAAGATCATACAGTTACTATTCCTGAATCTTTGGGACTTGTTAAATCATTAATAGATACTATGGAAATTCCGGTTGCTGATAAACGGGAATTGCTGGTAACGTTAATGGTAAAATTCCCGAAATTAGTAAAAGATAAACTAAAAATAATACAAGAAAAGTTGGGAATAGATGTTCCGTTAAAAGTATTAGTAAATTCTAGCAATTGTCATAAATTCTTAGAAAGCAATCCTATTATACAAAAGACTCCTCAGATAATATCAGAACTATTTAAAGATATTAGTAATTTAGATATAGAAGAAACATGGAGAGAACAAAAAGAATTTGCTTTAGCAGCAAGAATATACATGGCTGCTACAACTTATGACGACATGACTGCTTGCATTTTAGGAACATGGAGCCAGATTATTAATAGTGCAACTGAAATAAACCCAATATTTCTTGATAAGTTCAATAAATTGAAAGAAGAAGAGGCTAAAAAAGAAAAAGAAAGGACGTCTATTACAGAAAGCAATATTCAAGAATTTATTGCTGCATTAACTGAAGAATTAATAAAGTTTGTTGAAGAGAAAGCAGAATTAAAAGAGAGCCTTGCAGAACTGGGAGCAGCTATGATAGATGTTAAAGCACCACAGGATATTACCATAGCACAACAAAAGATTTTAGCACAAGTCAACCAATTTATAGAAAAGATCAAAGATTACTTATTTAATTATAATAGTACAATGCCAAAATTTGAGGAATATGAGATTATAATCGCTGAGTTAGCAGAAAATAAAGTTCTGCAACAGTTTGTGACAGACTACTATGGATTGCAACAGCAAGTAGGACAACTAGAGTATGATATATATAATCATCCACTATCTGAAACAGGTGAACAAGATGTTGGAATAACTGGGGATACCGAAAGTTTAGGGTATTGAACTTTGATTTTAATTTGCTGGCAAATTAGTTCTTTGGATTTTAATGAGTTATCAGCTTCAATTTCTGCAGATTTTCTTTTACGCTGTAAGTCATAGAGAATATGGCTTACAGCATGGATGTTAGAGCTGTCTACTGTAAGCCATCAATAATAAACTTATTTTTTTAATCAATATCCGTTAAATTGAAACTATAAAGTTCATTAGTAAATTTAGTTTTATTAGATAATTATCTTGATAACTGTAACGTTATATGTTATAGTTATCATAAGGTAATATTGTTTAGGATATGATCAAAACTTTTAGCCATAAAGGTCTAAACAATTTCTTTAATAATGGCGATACTACAAAAATACAGAGCGATCATATAAAAAAACTCAGGCTGTTACTGGCTAACTTAAATGCTGCAACTAAGGTAGAAAACATGAATTTACCAGGGCTTGGACTGCACAAGCTGCAAGGTCATATGAAAGACTTTTGGTCAGTTAAAATTAATGGCAACTGGCGTCTGATATTTCGTTTTAATAATGGAGATGCCTATGACGTTGATTATTTAGATTATCATTAAAGCAAGGTTATTATGTTCAATCCCCCACACCCAGGTAGTATATTAAAAGAATTATATTTAGAGCCTTTAAATTTAACTGTCACTGAAGCATCTCTATCGCTTGGAGTTACCCGTAAAACTTTATCATTTCTGATCAACGAAAAATCTAACATTAGTTCTTCTATGGCTATTCGTTTATCTGCAGCATTTCCAAACACAAACCCTGAATACTGGCTTAATCTTCAACAGCAGTATGATATCTGGAATGCCAAAAAAAATATTGATGTTTCCCATGTTAAAATATTACTTCATATGTCTGCTTAAATTAGATTTATAATTTTCTCCTACCAATTCAAGCTATGGCAGTCATGGAAACCACATAAAGCTGGCTGTAGATAGAATAAATTCCTACCCGGGATGTGTCTTTGAAGGGATTTTTTAAGCAATTCTTCTGCCTTATCCAACTCGCCATTTTTGATTAAAGTAAGCATTGTGCCAAAATCAATGATGTCACTACCTGTCGTTCCTGCTAACGCTTTAAGCAGATTATTATAACTATCATACTCATTAAAGAAAAAATCCCCAAATAATCCAAGACCACCGCCCTGTAATAAAGATGCCATAAATACTCCTTCTTCATCTGGTGCAATCCATTCTTTTCCGTCAAATAACCTTTTAGCATTGATCGATAAGTAACCAAGCCCTATAGAACCCGGTAATAATTGAAACAACATTTTAATAGTAGTTGGGTTTCTCATTGATTTAGCAATATCCTTCCATGTTGCTAAATCCAATAAATTGCCACTACCTACTTGTTGATGAAGTGGTATCTGATCGATGGTTACTGATTTTAACGGTCTAGTAATGTAAGTATAGGCAAAAGTTTTGAATTGCATTATACACTGAATTACCGCGGCAAGCTGGCGAACCTGCTTTAACACCTAAATTGCCGAGTAACACGGCATTTCTTTCGGCAGTATGCGGAGTGGCAATAGCTGTATCGACCCGGTCAAGTAAATATCTTCGTAAATTATTGGTCAAATCCTGCTTAAGTCTAGTTCTATTGAGATCACTGACTATACTATTACTATTTTGTTGTAAATACTGGTCTAGCAAATGATCAGGTAGTAATGTCATATCAGGTATTAAATATGGTTTATTCTCTATTTGTTGTACTAAATGCTGATAAAGATGCCAATTACTTTCATTAATGCCATATCTATTAAGCAAAGTTTGTAAGTTATGATATAGTAAGTTAAAGGGCTTATTGACTTGTAATGCTAAATTATGCGATAACAAATTACCAACTGTAGATTTCCAAGTATTATCCCACCATTCCATAAAGTTTAGTTTAAAAAATGCATTGGTAAGTTTAAATATGCTACCAGATACTGGGTATTCTCCTGCAAAACGAGAATGACTGTGACTAAGCAGTGAATCTACAGCGATACCAAGCAACCTGCCAATTTCCTTTTTCTTTTCACCATTAAAGCCTGTAGCCGCCACTTGCAATATATTCGTATAAGATTGCATTAGTGGTATGCCATTATTCTGTAACTCACTGATAAAACTTATCATATCAGGTATTGAAGAAAGTACCACTTTGCCAAGATTTGCCATACAGTTCCAAGCACGATAAGCCCCAAGGATACGGTCAACTGATGGTATTTGTGGTTTAACTCCTAGCATTAGGTCTAATTGATTGACAAAACTGTTTGGGTTACTAAGTACTGCTAATTGCTTTAAAATAGCTGGGTCTTTAATTGCTGACTCTTGTAGCTCCTTGGTAAAAGTACCTTTAATTGATTGTAGCATTAACTCAGGATTACAACCCATACTCTCCATCACCCCAATACTCCGACCTAGTATATTAAGGTTACTAACTATCGAATCAGCAATGAAGGATCGACTTTTAATTAAAGGGCTAATGAGCTTGTCAACAAGGTTATTTTGTACGTAATTACCAAACTCCTTCTGATATGTTAACCAAGCTTCTGCCGATTTAAAATGTAGTTTCCTACTAGCTGACACCACATCAGCTACGTTACTTCCTCTAACGTAAGTAAATGCTATATTTAAATATTGGTCAGTATCTTTTAAATGAATACTACTAGCAAGATTATTAAATATTGCCTTATAATCTATTTTATCATTTAGTTTAGCAATTTTTTGGTGATCAAGTAGCGGATAGATAAAATTCAACCATGCCTCATAACCAGCTTCTCGGAGTTTAAGACTATTATGCTGTTGTTTAGTAATATAACCCTCTAGCGGGATTATATAACCACCTGCTAGATTAGCTCTATTGATGGCGATTGTTTGCCATTTATTGATTATTTGAGCAACTATCATTGCCCTCCTACTCCCAGTCGGCTTTTTATTAGGATGGCTGATATTCCATAATTCCTGTATTACGTCCTTTTCATAAGCAATATCGCCGTACTCGTGTAGTACACCAGCTTTCTCTAAATCTCTTGTAAGACCAAATAACAGCTCTTTAGCAATAGTTTGTTGCCGTAAATCAACTTGCCGTAAATATTCTTTTATCGCAGCAACCTTATTGGGATGATTTCTAACAAATCTCTCTATGGTAGCCATTTTGATTAAATTCAGGGCATTATTTCTTTTTTTTACAAAGTACTCCTTCTTAAAATCATCAATGAACATATCTATTTTTTTGTCTCTCTCTAACAAATCTAATCTTTTCTGTCCGACAAACTCTTTATGGATAGTTTTTAGCTCATCCACTAGCTGTGGATTGATGAGACTTAGAGTTTTAAATAATTCCTCTAGTTCTGAAGGGTTAGCCCCTTGCTTAATCTTACGTAAGATTTCTTCGGTTCGTTGGTAAATAACATCTTGCTTGTTGCTTTCTGCTTGATAACTAACCTTTTGTTGTTCAGGTAAATTGGCTATTTCAGTTTCTAAAGAAGCTAGATGTTCTTGTAGATTGGGGGTGGCATTGTTATTATCAAATTTCTCATCATCACCATGGTAAAAAGATTCAGCTTCTTGTGGATTATCAAGATTGATATGTTTGCCTTCCTCTAACTGCTTTCTTGCTATATATAACTCTTCAGGTGATAAATCATAGCCTTTAGTTTCCCATTGCTGACGTCGTAAATTATTGATAATTTGCTGATCTAATTGTTTTACTGCTATCAAATATTCCTGAAACTCCGGGTTATTAATATGCTCCTGATGTAATTGCTGTAATTTGCCTTCTTCCTCTAGTAAAATATCCAAGAACCATTTTGGTATTGCTTCAGTCTTGCCATTAGTACCAAACTGATCATGCATATGTTGTTGTAATTCTGCTATTTGCCTTTGCTGGGCAGAATATGAGGGAAATTGTTGCTCGGCTGCCGTAATTAATTGTAACTTCTTTGCTTGTAACTCAGCTAACCTTGATAAAGAACTGTTTCCAATATTAGCATCGGTACTTGTTGGTACTTGACTATCAACTTGCTCAGTTTCTATTATATTCTCCTGAGGAGATGATTCTTTTAGTACAGTGTCAATATTATCTTTCAACTGACTATCAACTATCGGATGTAAGGTCTCAATTTCAGGGCGTAGCTTATTCGAATATAAATACAATCTGTCTCGCAAATATTTAGCTGAATAACCAAGACCATGCAATGTTGCACCAAATAAACCGCTTTCTATAATATTAATCAAACTGTTCGAGCAGTCATAAGGTCTTTGTTCAGTATGTCGCTCATTATAAAGAAATGGTTCGATAGCTGCCTGACCTACAGCACCACCAACCAAACCCTTAGCTAATGTTGTTGGAAGTTTGCCATATTTTAGGCTAGCCGCCGCCCACATTGCTGGTTTACCAATAGGAACGAAGCTAGCAGCAATGTTAATTAGTGATAAATTACCAAATACTATCTCAGCTCCAAATTTGCCAATAGCTTCAACTAATCCGCCTTTACCCGCAGCAATAATATATTCATTAATTTCTCGCTGCTTTTTCCTCTCTAAAATATCTTCTACTTGTGTTTCGGTAAAATTAGGGTCATACTTTAAACCTGATTCAGCATATTTTTGCTCAAACTCTTTCTTGGTTAATTTATTATTGTAAGTTTTAAAATATTCAACAATATCCTGCAGTTCAGGATCAATAACATATTGTGGGTCAAAAGCTTGCCATAAAGTTGATAGGCTTGGACTATCGGCATAAGCTTGCTTAGCTGATGCCCACCAAACATCTAATTTACTACTACCTAATAAATCAACGATACTATTAGTTCTAAAACTCGGTATTAAGATAGAATAGTAAAGTGATTGGTCATTTGAGTAATTATTTAAGCTGTCATTATTTTTCATCATACTAATCTATTGTATATGATTCAGAGATACCTTGTAATATTCTTTGCTTCTGTTGTTCTAAAGCTTGAGGGTTATTTAACTCTAGCAAATCAAATTTTAATATTTTACCATCCTTTGCTACAACCGGCAAATACCGACCATCTTTGGTAGGGAAAGTATAATAGACACTCTTTTTGTCAGATGTTAGTTGCCATTTACCTTGTTGTAAAGATTCGCGTACTTTTGCAGCGGCAGTATATTGTCCTGTTGGGTCATTAACATTACCCTCAGCTACGATAGTCCCATAATCACAAGCTATACTACCATTAATAATAGCAAGTTGTATCTCTACTAAACTAGCCTCTATGTTATCAGCATTCAAATCATGAATCATACGTTGTACCACCACTTGACGGGGTATTTGCATATTATTAATTCGCATATCGACCTCACTAATCAATTTGATTGTTGCTTTTCTTACTGCTTTGTCAATATCTAAATCTTCAGTATGTTGGTAATATTTAGCTAAATATTTTATGCCTTGTCGTATTTGATTAATCTCTGTCTCATTTTGTATATTACTTCTTACTAGATCGCTACTCCATTGTTTGAATATACCATTTTCGTTCATTTCTTTGTTAAATTCTGTAATTTCATGATTGGTAAATAAAGGCTGACTTTTTAATGATAGCTCGTTAGCTAATACTATCATCTGTATAAAGGCTGAAGCAGTCTTACGGTCGTAAAGTCTATTTTCAGCATACAGACGAGTTAATAACCCTAAATCCCCCTTATCCCTTAAGATTTCTTCCAGTATCTCCAAACCATATTGATTACTACCCCCTTCATCATCTCGCAGACTAATTATACTGTCAGTGGTTTGTTGAATTTGGTTAACATCTTTAGTCTCAATTTTTTTTAAATACTCATCACGTTCTTTGTTCATTAAATATCTCTGATCGTAACTAGGGATGCCTTTTTGCTGTTGCAATTGTTTCCTAAGCAATAAACGTTGTAACAATGGTATGTCTCTTTGGGTATTTCACCGTTTTCTTCAGCCAGCCTAGCCGGGTCTGTTTGAGCCAATTTAAGTTGTTTATTAAACTGCTCAGCTAAAATATGATATAGTTTCTCTTTTTTGTCATAATCAACATCTCCGCCTTTTGGGGCAATTTGTTGTAATATTTCCTGACATTGGTTGAATGGTAAGTGTTTTATTTGTTGTGAGATAACAAAAGCCTGCTTATACAAAGCTTCTTGGCTTCTAAATTGCAGTAATCGTGGATCACCAGCATTAAAGCTGGCTTGCAGTAGGTTTTCAATGCCCTTAACACGCTCTCCAGTATTTAGGATACTGTGCAAATCGGCATTGATAAGCGAACTAAATTGATGTTGTCTCAGTAATTGCTGATGATGCAGTAGATTATTTGCTTGATGCTCTAGCTTAACCCTTTGTTCAAGCGATAAATCTTCCTTCCATTCAGCCTTGATATTGGGATTTAATATAGCATCCGGCGAATGTTTTAAAGTACCTAGTGCCGCAGCAAATGCCAAAGATTGTCTAGCATTAATCAGCATTTGTTCTTTTTCTTGGGGCAGTAACGATAAAGAGCTAATAGCTACTATGCTATCTTGTAAATTACTACTATAAAACTCAGGATTATCATAAGTAGCAATCTTAAACTTTTCGATAGCTTCAATTGCTAAATGGTGACGTTTACCATCAATTAGCTTGCCTTCTGTATGGCTTATATGCCCAGCTAAAGATATTTTATATTCATTAATCTTAGCTTGTAACATACGCTTGGTCAGTGGGTTCTTAGCTCGTTGCAGATAATCTACAGCCCGCTGATCATACTTGCCTAAAAAATAGTCGCTGAACGGTTTGTTGTTTTCTGAGAAATCTGGATGCAGTTCATCAAATTGCGTCAAGCAACTAAAACCACCAGTTTTGTTATCGCTAGCTACTTCAATATTGCTCTGTGATTGATGCAAGTGGTTAGTGGTATCTTTAATAAAGTCTGCCCATAAATTCGGCATTTCTACGCTAGCATCTTTCTCAAGCTTGCGTATCAAATAGCCTTTAGCTTCTTCATTAATTTTCTGACTTATCCCTGCTATAACTTGCCATTTCATCTTTGTTTATCACTTCACTTTTTCTTTTCTATTATTCCTTCATTAATTCTTGATATCTTAGCAAGGTCAGATATACCGCCTGAAATTGTACCAAGATTCTGCCAAGGTGAGGCTGACTTGATCGAACTAATATTACGGTTAATTGCTTCCTTATTTAAGTCAATCATTGCTGTATTTAAGTTTGATCTCGGTCGTTGGTGAAAATGTTCAGCTTCTACGCTTCTTGCCTTCATCTCATCCATATAAGCCATATGTCGTAGTAATAAGCCAGCTGAATCAGTGCCAGTTATACCAATACCAGTTTTCAGGATATTATAGCCCAACTGTTGGCGATTATATAACTGCTCTTGTCTCAGCATATCAACATGATAACTTGATATTGCCCCATATTCCGCAGTTCTTTCCATTAGTTGTTGACGGTCAAACCTGACATTTTCCTGTTGTTGTCTCAATAAATGCTGCTGTTCATATAAAGACTGCTTGGTTTTCTCTTTATTACTTCTTAGTTGGGCGTAAGTGTTAAATAAAGATGCTCCTGTAGCAAATATACTTGCTCCACTCGAGAAAAAATTTAAAAAATCAAACATAGTTTTTTCTTTTTTATTACTTACTAAATTATTTTATCACTAATTATTCTGTCACTAAGTTATTTTATCGTTTTTTTATCATTACCTAGAATTTTACTTTTTAGCATTTAATTTGTTTGAGCTAGCTGAAAAATATGTTACACTATAATTAGTATTAGTTGTGTAATGTGCTGAAAAATCTGCTTTTGGCAGTCGATTCTTTCGGGGAATTAGGGCATTATACGATTGGTACTTGTCTGCAAGGATGACATGGACTGAGGAACTCGGTCGGAGACCCCTGTGTTAGTTAGGGGTCTCTCGCTTTAATATCATTTCATCCATTATAGTTTAAATAGGGGAGATGCCTACAAGAGGATAAAAGTATAGTAAAATCAGCAAAAAGTTATAATCTCTCTAGTTTATTTCAGGCAGTTTGTGTACTCTTGACTGATGTCGCCATATTGTTTGGTTAAACTATACGTAATAAGCAATGAGCTTAATTATAGCTCTTCTAGGTAAAACTCTCCATTAGGTTCACCTAATAAATCCACTAACCCTGGTATATGCAGCTTACCACAAACTAGAGCAATTTGTACAACTTCCCCATCGGGATGATCTTGTGTAATAATTTTACCTAGTAGCTCACACCATTTCTGATTTCTGTTAATAACCATTGAGTTATATTCGTCACTATCTTTGTTGAGCCAAAACTCTTTTTCTTCATTACGTAGCTTTTCAATATCGTTACGTGTTGCTTTAACTGCTAAGTATTCTTCTAATTCTGGTCTAACTTTTCCACAGTTTTGCTTTAACAATTCCTGCACCTTCTCTAAAATTTTTAAAAATATTTTGAATGTCCTTGGGTCAGAGTCCTCCAATGGTATCGTATCTTCAACATCTAAATCTACAATGGTCTTGCTTTGTGTCCTAAATAGTTTATCAATTTTAGGATGAATAGTATTATACCAATAGTCAAAATTCTCGACTATTTGATATATAGCTGAAAATGATAAACTAGATGCAGATGGAGTACTTGCAACATAAAAAATATTTGCACAATATTCATTTACTATTTTTTGTACAAGAGCTTGTTTTTCTTCATCTAACTGTTCATACCATGTATCTTCATCATTTCTAACACACTCCTCCTTATGGCTAAATGGCTCTACCCCAATAATACCATGCTCCCCCTCTTGAAGTAATATATTAGCTTCTTTTAGCCAATCCATATACTCTTTAGGACATTTATCATATTCCATACGGTGATCAAAACCAAAAATTGTAAGATGTACATTATTACAAGATAGGTTTACAGAAATTGGAGGACTAAGTTTATCTTTCATAAGATTCCTTTTTATAAATTACCACAATTCTTGACTTTAATTAGTTATTTTTTTTAGCAATTCTTTAATCTAACAAGCAAGTTATAACCAACACTTAAAATAATTTGGAAGCGTACAATAAGGCAAACTTTGTTCGAATGCAAAACCTTTCACCATTTTCCTTTCTTAAGCTATATCCTTATAATTTGGCAAGATTTTTGCCTTAGCATATATTTTCAGTATACTAACTGGATAAGGTTTATCAACCTTAAAAGTAACATCAATATCAGTTTTAATTTCCCCGTGCATAATAAAATTCACCCAGCCTGATTGGTAAGGAGTGGCAAATAAGTCATACACCTCTTTGGTAGCTGTTGATGTTGTTAAATATTTTTTATCATTAACCAATCTAATCAACGCATCACTATCCACATATCTATTATTAATATGTTGCCTGTCTATTTGCCCATTATCAAGCCTTTCTTCAATATAGCCACCTTTACTATTAAAGACCTTCAATCCAAGTTCCGCATCTTTTTTCGGAGCGTGTTCTACTTCATCCGGGAATATTAGGGGAAAAGTCTGTAATATCGAAGAATAAGGAAAGCCTACCGACAAATGTCTTACCGGATGTTTTAGCTTAATCAGCTCATTATCGATAATCCTCAAATCATGTAATTCCTCATCACCAATGATAGATACGACAATTTTCTGAAAAATTGGCAATATAGTTGCAATATTTATTTGCTGAAATGATGGCAAGCAGTTACGGGCTATACTACTTAATTCATAACCACCAATATCAGGAAATAGTTTTTTAAAAACTGGAAAATATCTTTTTGATAATAGTAAATATTTCTCTAATTTTATACTCTTCTCATCTTCAAGGATATCTTTCAGTAAAGCTGGATGAAAGCTCGGCATAATTAACTGACAATACTCAATAATGTTACGCTGCAAATAAGCTAGCCCTTCTTTGAGTTCTTGCATTTGCTCAAATATTCTACTCGCTAATGGGTCAGTATAATCTGCTTCGCTATATACTGATGCTCTAGAGGACGATAATGAAGACTTACGATCTTCTTCCCATTATCGGGGCAATTCTGTTTGTTACTTCATCTAAAATCCTATCGATAGTTTGACTAAAACTATCAGACAGAATATATTCCCTAACATCTTTACTTAATGGTTTATCGAGTATGATATTTCTTAGACAATCAACTATTTCTTCTCGTCTTTTTGAATTGGTCAGCTCATAAATCTTGTTATCATTATGTATTTGTTGTAATTTATCAATTAATTGATTAGTAATAGTTGATAATTTATCATTTATTTGTTGTTTACTAGTATGTTGGTTAAATCCAATAATTTGCTGGTCAATTAATTGTTTGGTTTGCTCACCAAATATATATTTAGTCAGTTCCGGATGAGCGATATTTAGCAATTCCGAGTAAAAATCCACTCCAGTTTTGGCAAAAAACTTTTTTAAATTAACTAGCAGACCGGATTTTTTATCACTATCCTGCTCGGCATAATATAGCAATATTTTTTTATTGATGTGGCTAACCGCTAGTCGCATCTCTTGTATTTCTCTACTTATTTCAAATTGCAGATCAATATTTTGCTTAGCAGTTGCCATAATATCTTGCACCGTACCAGCAATGAACCTAATTAGTTCGGTATTTAGCTTCTTTATTTGTACACAAATAGTTGGACGAAAGGAAAAAGCACTATTAGGCAGATATTCCATCAAACCACCATCTCTTAAAATATCCGGCACATCTATTTCGTTTAGTAGTTTCACGAGTTCAATAATATCACCACCAAGTCGCTCCCCATCATATAATAATTGCTCGATTGTCACAAAGCTTTCAGGATTATTTAAAAACAAATTGTCTAACTCTGCATAAATACGCGAGAATATTCGATGATAGGCAAAAGATACCGCCAAAATATTCATAATCTTAGGCAAATAATTTTGATAATATTTTTGTAAAAAATTCTCTATCTCAGCTCTATGTTCATCATAATTAGCAACTAGCCTATTTTTGTATTTAAAACAATCACCAACATTATCGAGCTTAAGTCTCAAAATAGTTTCTGCTTGAGCTTGTACAATATGCTCTAGCTTGGTTATATCACCTCTAAACTCATAATCACTATCGTCTTTTAATGCCTGTATGATTGTTCGGTAGGCGGCATTCTCTCCGGGCTGTTGAATATTCACATGACAATCAGCATAAACTGCTTTATCAGTAACAAAATGCTTAGCAGAAAAATAACGAGTTTGCAGCACTTCTAGATATTCCTTGCTGCTTCTACCAGTATCATCACTTCTCCGAACATGCAAATATAACATATCGCTACTCTCAGCATAGATTGGCGTGATGCCTAATACTTGACCATTGCCACCCAGCCAATGTTGTGACCAGCCCATAATTTTTAAATCATGCGAATAGATGAAACTAGCAAAAGAGCCATTTTTTAGCACTGCCACTATCATTGAAAATGGACTATTACAGCCGACAATTTGTCTAATACCGCCAGCAAATATATGCTCAGCATAGGCAGTGATGTCTGATATCTGAAAACCGCCTTTTTCTTGTGAATAATACAAACTATTGATTTTACAACCATTACCTTCAACAAAAAAGATAGTCTTACCGATTACTACTGGTTTCAGTGGTGATATAGGTAGCTCAATCTCTTTATGGATTTTAACAAACTCTCCCTTAGCTCGATCTCCTTCTTTGACTAAATAAATGCCGTCACTAGTACCTAATAATAATTCATCGGCAAAAGGCACTGACCATAGGACATTATCAAAAGTAGATGAAGAGAAGGTTGCCGAAAAAGCACTTAACGGGTTACGAGCTTCTAGTAAAGTCCTATATGCCATCCTAAAATCACTAAAATCTCCTTTATAGCTTGCCCAAATTGAATGAATATTTTTATTAACCCCAAAGCACCATAATCGGTTTTCAAAAGTAACCACTGAAGTACAATATAATTTCTCCGACGTGGCTTGGTAGATATCGCTTTGCCCAGTTGATAGGTTAGCTGCTCGTTGGTGAATAGCTTTTAGCTCATCATTAATTTTGTCTACCTCTGCTCCGTAGATTACTTCATTAAAAGGTTTTTGTATTAAGCGTTCTCTTTGGTCACTTCGTCCTGTCGAAAAATAGTTAACCTGACATTTCAATGATTCAATGATAAACATCTTATCTTTGTTAACCCGAGTTGCCAATTAATTTATAAGAGCAGAGCTAGGTTTTATGAACATTTGAAGTTAATTTGTAACATTAAAACACTTAATAAAAACTATATTTTTTAGAAATATGTTTGTATTAAAAATGTTTTAGTATCGAGCCTCACATGAAACCAGCGTTAAATATAGCTTTTGCCAGTATAATTAATTGGCAACTCGGGTTTTGTTAGGGAAATTGCTGGATAGCTCATAGCTGCTACTGGACGCTATCTCAGCTCTTTCACCATATTCTGCCTGTCTCTTTCTTGCTTCCTCTTCAATATGTTGGTAAAATTGCTCGACAATTTGTGGATCAACGGAGAATTTAAAAATTGGTCTCTTATCACCAAATGAAATATAAGCAATTCCTTGAAACACTACATAAGAAAAATCCTTAGGACGAAAATGAAAATTTTGCCCTTCATCCTGTATAACTTTACTAGTTAACAGCAATTCACCACCAACAAAGAATAAGCAACGAGTCTCTAGCGGGTGCGATTCAAAAACCAGCAAGTAGGATAATTTCCTTGAGAACATCACAGCTGCCATTTTCTTTGGCACATTATCAGTGAACAAATGAAAAATTGTGTACCATGTCTACGCATAATGCCACCTGATGGCAATAGCATGAAATTAATCAGCTTTTTAACACCATTCTGATATAATGCTAGCTCCGCGTCCTTCCTTCAATGGTTGGCGTTAGCTCACCACCTGAAAAGTTGTTTTTTTGCGAATATACAAATTGCTCTTGTTGCATGATATTTTTTAATTATTAGTAGTTACTTTAATAATAAATATTCCGCTTAAGGTTACATGTAAACAAATTATTTGCTATTTTTACGCGTAATGTGAAAAATTTTTTTTCATACTTCGCCGGAATTAATCAGATTATAATCAACCGCGTAAATCCTTCTTGTTTCTTCTAATTTGATTAAATATTGTTTCTTTAACCCATCAGTAAACACACTATCGGAATACATAGCAAATGATACTTGTGAGGCTAACGATAAAGCCGCTAATAACTTAAAGCTAGCAGGCACTTGTTGCCAAATAGCCGTATCGTTATTTAGTAAATTATCAACAATCTTTCTGCTGTAGTAAAAAAGCGAGGTAAGTTTACCACCTTTGAAGTAAATCTTACCTGCTTCCGTATAAAATTGTAGATTAGATGGCACTATTACCGCACATTTAATACAATCATTAATGTCCGGCACTTCGGTAAAGTTTTGTCTATTACCTTCAATATTATCGACTCTCCGTAAGGCAAATGACCATTTAACTATTAGCACAGTATCTTCAATGGCAGGATTAACAAACTCCTCACACAATTCCTCAGTTTTTGATACTCTACCACCACCAATGCTACTAATACCAACATTTGAGCCAAGTAGTACTACTGCCTTCTTGATAATCTCATATTTCACGGTAGTTACATTATTGAATAAATTTTGTAACTATGCATCCTCATACTCACTCTCAACAACACCAAAGTTATCATCCTCAACAATATCATCACCAATAGCAACATCAACGCCAGCAATGCCAACACCACCAATACCAATATCAACACCATCAGCAGCAACATCACCTGCTCTTCTCATTACTACTACTTGTGGCTTTTTAGTAGTAGCTAAGTTATTGTTGGCTATTACTGCTAAATCATTATCATTGATATTCGCACTATCATCAATATTACGACACTGATTACCAAACATCTGCCATGGCACAGTCATGCTATGTATTCCTTTTTGGTGAGGACGGTTGGCTACTGCTTGCCACAGTAAGCCATTATGGCTGGTTCGGTCATAATTCTCTAAACATTTAATTACTACTACTGCTTGTTCATTATCACGGCTAGCCCCAAAGGCTTCACTGTAATATAATACTTTGGCATAGTGGTATTGTACCAGCTCTTCAATACCCTTCTTGTTAGAACCACTGACCGTGTTAAATCTTATAGCTCCTTCATTAAAGGCATAGCAATCCTTCACAGCATATCTAGATTGAACCGCATCCCCAGTATTATCAAATATACCACCCAACATCTCACTAGTAATAAAAGTAAAGCCTAAGAAGCTATTAACTTCACCACTTACTAAAGCTTTAACGTTATTATAGTCATAATTGGTAATTTGTGGATCGCGTAGTAAGTCTGAGATTTGATTGCTTGAACATAGTAAGTATAATTTATCATACATACCAAAGGAGCGTTTTTTTAAGATATGATGAGCTTTTATTAGTTTGTCGACAGTTAACCCGGCTCTTTTCGAATTAATGATGCCTCTGTTGGCAGCAATTGCAGCTTGAGCATTTAAGGTTAAATTAGCAGCAGTAACCCTAATTCCTACCGGTATCACATTATTAGCGACGTCAAAGTTAATAACATTATTGCCTGTTCGTCCTGCTCTGACTGGACTGGCAAAAGCACTAATAATTACCCGGTCTTGTTGTCTACCCATTGCCCAACCTGCCATTTTAGGAAAATGTGAGGTGGGATCGGTTAATAGGTTTAACTTATCATTCCTATCCATGGTAGCGTTCCAATGATAGCTCGATGCCGTCAAAAAGCGTCTTGAAATAGTTGGAATTTTAAACTCTATTTGTTCTAGCCTAGCAGGGTGTCTAGCATCCGCATAATGTCCATGTAGATGATTATCAGGGTCAATAGGGTGTCTAGTTCTACTCTCTACCTCATGGGTAGTCATTGACTCAAAACTAATTACCTCAGTGTCTTGCGTACCATTAGTAACGCATTTTCGTAGTTTAGAACCTTCTTGTTGAATAACTAGGCTGATATTTTTAGCAAATTGTTCTTTAAGACCATCTGTTATTTGTTCCATTTTTCCTCCTCAAATAATCTATCAATATTTAAAGTGCGATATCATTTATACTAAAATGTAGTCGTTGTCCGCTATGCAGCTAACGACCTTTCAGGTATCTATGACATTAGTGGCTCTTTTATGATAGGTTATTGCGAAGTTGCAGCCTTAAAATGAGTTGTCACATCATGACTTTAATGATTGGTTGGTTACGTTATTTTTTTAGACTTCTTACAAAAGTCGCTTATGCTGAGGAATTTGAAGGAGACGCGGAACGCAGAACCGCAGCGTACTTAAAGTACGTGAGGATTCGAGTACCGCATCGACGTACAAATTACCAGCAGAAGTAGAGTTTTGTAAGAAGTCTATTGTTTTTTATCATAAGCAATTTTATATAGTTGTTGCATACGTTTAACAGCTTGATCATGTCCCGTATGGTCTTTAGTTCTTAATTTTACTACAAATTCGGGATCAGAATCAAGTTTTTCTATCTCTGATAATGCAGCTTCCCGGCTATTAATTGTAGGTAGCTCTTTACCAGTTACTAACGAGTCGGATTTTAAAGTTTCACCAACCCTAACTCAATGATAGGTAAGGCACTAGTTTGACTAGTGAGACCATCAAGGCTTGGCCTTTAGATTTAGTATAAAATAAGAAGTTATCATATATAACTTCTTTGGCTTGACGGTCAAAGGAGAAAATATATGACAACATACGAAAGTTTAAATTATTCTAAATGGGATTGCAAATATCATATTGTGTTTATTCCAAAGTGTCGAAAAAGAGAATTGTACGGGAAGGTTAGAAAATATCTTGGAAACGTATTCCATGAGTTAGTTTTTCAACGAGGGAGTAAGATCATAGAAGGTCATATGGTACAAGATCATGTCCATATGCTCATCAAAATTCCTCCTAAATATTCTGTAGCCGAAGTAATAGGTTATATCAAGGGGAAAAGTGCTATAGCTGTTGCTAGGCAGTTTGGTGGACGAAAGCGTAATTTTAATGGAGAGAAGTTGTGGGCTAGAGGTTATGCGGTCTCAACTGTGGGATTTGAAGAGAATCAGATCAAACACTACATTAAGAACCAAGAGCAACTTGATAGTCTAGGTTCTGACGAAACAGGAGAATTTTAATTAATAATGGCAGCCCTTTGGGCTGCTCAATACCGTCAAGCCCCTCGCTTAGCGAGGGCGTTCTGACTAACAAATCTACTAAGGCTGGCGAGTAATTGGAATCTTCAATTAATTCAGCCAGTTCTTTAGTACCAAACTTAGATAAAGCTGCTTGCATCACTGTCATCTTACTGTCAAAACCTTCACCATAAGTGTTTTTCAACCAACCAATGTGAGAGTGACGTGTTTGCTCGATAGCATTTTTTTGCTGTTTTTGTAAATCCTGCGAAAAACCATACAGAGAATTAAGCAGTTTCTCACCTTGCCTTTTAGATAATCCGCTTTGGTAAAACATGTCTTCATAACGAGTTAAATACTCCTCATCTTCCTTGGAACGTTTATCAGTATATCGCTTATCTTCAGGCAATCCAAGTCGACAATAAAATTTATGCCACTCTTCATCAGAGCTGTCATCTTTTGGCACAGCAACTCGCTGATTCAAGCTTTTCTCTGCTTCCAAATAGCTATGAGCTAAAGATGAGACATCCTTGAATTTACCCAGTGACTCAGCTTTGCGGATGTCCTCAGGCATGTTAGCTAGCCAATCGCTAGCAGAGGAAGTAGGGTTAATTTCATAGTTATTAGCAGTTCCTTCTTTGCTCATCGGCTTACTCTTCTTTTAACTCTTCTATTTCTTTTTTTAACTGTTCTATTTTTTCAATGGTTAGTTTTGTATATTTAGCTATTTTTTCTATTGGCTCATTATCAATTAACATTTCTTTTGCTGTAGCTATAGTATTTTCTTTAATACCTCTAGCTTCACCTCTAGCTTCAGCATCTTCAATTTGTTGCTGTTCTACCGCTAAATTATCAAGACGAGCTTTGGTCATTTGCTCATAGGTGTTAAGTTCTGCCTCTGACCAGCTAGCTTGATCTACTGCCTCAAAGGCTCTTCTAATAATTTCATCCTTACCTATTAAATGCTCTATTTCTGTTAATGTTAATTTACTATCTCCTGCATGCTTAAAAAAATACATCCACTTCTCTTCTATACTCTTTAGCTCATCTATAGTTTTTTTAAATTTCTCAAGCTCTAAAAAAACAAAGTAAAAATCTTTTAAATCATGGGCATAGGTCTCTGTCTCTAAAATACGATGTTCTGATTTCCAATGTTTTCTATCGCTAAACATCACAAAATCCGCTATTGCTAAAAATATTACTCCTTTTAATTTGGCGTATACTGCCAGTTTCTTGTGTTTCTCATCTTCCTCAAGTCTTTGCTGAGAGTATGCTTTAGCTGCATAATATTGGGCTCTTTTTTCAAATCCTGGATGCTTACTTACCTGCATCTCTACTATGAATTGATTACCGTGTTGATCTTTACATAACACATCAACAATAGACTTTCTGTAAATAGCAATATCAGGGTCTTGGATAGTTGGTAAAAACGTTACCTCAATTATTTGCTCATTTTCTTTACACTTAAGAACATCGTTTAAAAAATGTACAAGTATATCTTTGTTCTTTTCAGTACCAAAGATTTTACGAAAACAAAAATCATTTTTAGGATCAAGAAACTTTGATAAAAACATATAACATAACCTCTTAATTGTTACTAAATATCGCTATTACTTATCTAATTCATTAGTATTTTTAGCACCATCGATATTATCAACTCCATCATCTTCTGAAGCCTGCGAGCATATATACAGGAACAACGCCCGATGTCCTTCTAGAAAGGCAGTGTACTCACTTTCTTGCCGAACAAAATTGCTGCGATATATGCCACTCATTTGAGCTAAATCCTCTAATATTATTTTACCATCTTCTCCACTAAAAATCTGCAAATAAATTGATTTTAATTGCTCTTTTGTCACTATTGTGGGTGGAGATTGAGTTGCTTCCGAGTTAATTGATAGTTTCATTTTGTTGCCCTTGCATTTGTTGTTGAACCTGTTGCTGTAAATGCATCATTCTACGTTGTTGTCTAAGCTGTAGTACTTCTTGTTCACTCTTGAGGATTGAGCTTGGTGTTCCTCGTAACTGACAAAATAGTTTAAAACATTCATCCCAATTTATATTGTCATAAATTTCAGGGTAGAAATTACTGATGCCACTCCTTTGGAAGAAGCCCAATACTTGTTCAACGCTAGATATGGTTGATGATTTCTGAGCTTTTGATAATGGTGATACATATTCAATATCAATATCGGGTGGTCTAGTTGCTCCCTCTAAGATCGCTACTCTGTTGTATTTAATTAGAGTTTGATATATCGCAATAATTAACGGGTTTAGAAATTCCGTCTCGATTCTACCAACCATTGGTGACATTAACCGATATTGTTCCTCTGTTCTAATTTGTACCTCAGTGGCAGTCATTTCTTTGTTTTCCTTTTGCATTCTGAAAATATCGACATAGAATGCTTTAAATATAGCATCGCGGCATTGATTCTGCTCGATTTCAGTCGGCAGGATACTCTCCATACCAGTTAGGGGCATTATTTTATCCGCTATGCCATTACGGTAAAAGTTAACACTACCCGGAGTAGTATAGAGAGGTAGATAATAGCCATCCTTAGGCACTAATAATGGTGGGTCTAGTTGTTTTTGTGCTACTTTCAGGGTAATTTGTCTTAAACTATTGAGCAGTTTTATATCAGGTAATACGTGGTGAGCTGGAGCATATCCATACACTTGACCTTCTTCTTTAATACATCGCGTAACAAAAAATGGAAAGTACGAATAACCTGATTGACTGATAATTTTTTGTTCAGCGAGATGGATATATTCTGAACTATAGGCAAGTGTTGTCATTAATCTCTTTGCACCTTTGCCACTCTGATTCTGACTTTGTGGGCTAACTATGTGCAATATCTCTACGGTCTCATCAGGATTCTTGGCTAGTCTTTCCTTAAAATCGGCAAAGTCTGGCCATTTAGCTGATGCGGCTTTAATTGGCATGGTAAAGAGTCGGTACATTGTATTGACAAAACCAAACTTGTCTTCCTCAAAGTAACATTCTTGTAAATTAATATTACGGAAAAATAGAGTTTGGGTTAACGCTGGATCTTCTTCGACATAGAATATCGCTGTACCAAAGGCAGCTAGATTTAGGAAAAACTGATGTATTTGATTATAGAAATTAGAAGCCGGATTGTTGAATATATCCATTATGGCTTTTTCTAGCATTTGGGCTAGTATGTTCAGTTCAGCTGATGTTAATTGCTGTTGGTATTGATTTTCATCCTCAATTACTATGCTAAGATTAAACCAGTTCATTGCTGGATTAACTAGCAAGCTTTGCAAACCTGAAGCTAATTGCTCCCTTGACCAAATAGAAGTTGAATCAAATATTACCTTGTTGCTTTCAGTTTGCGGACAAACATATTTCTTCAGCTCATCCCATATATGATGCCATTTCTCTCGTTTAGTTTTGAGATTATCAAAATATTCAATCTTTTTGTTTAAATCACTATCAGCCATATGCTGTCACCATATTTGTGTTGTAATTGGTACGTGTTGCGTTTGGGCTTATGGTTGAGTTTGGGTTTAAATATGGCGTACCAAGCTTCTTTGACACTTTCTTGAGATTCTTGATAAACTCGTTATCATATAATACCTCATAATTATATTTCTTACCGCTAGCGGCAGTCATGCTAGGCAAGCCAAGGGTTAACCCTTCAATATCCTTAAGTGAGACTATCTTACCAAGAGACTCAGATAATTTCGGTAAATCTTTTAGTCTAGGTACTGACCGCATGTTAAAATGTTCTACGGCTTGTTTTAAACCACCAAGCTCAGGTATGGCTCTTTTTTCTAATCCTGATGGACCGTATCTTGCTATTCGCGACAAATCAGCACCTATACTTGGATCATTGTTGTTAAGATTAATTCTTTCAAAACCAGCAAGTTTACGACTAATATCGGATCTGTTCATATAATGACCAATACCAACAAGCGGAGATAACATTTTGATTCCCGAACCTATCCCAGCAAGTATTGAACCCTTAGCAGCAATTCCACCTAAGCCTGCCCCAAGTCCAAAGGTTAAAGCTGTCAGCCCCAATCCTTGTGCTAGCCCAGTATCTCTTGCAGATTTTTGATACTTACCAGCTCGCCACTCTAAATCTCTGCCATAGCTATCCAACTGGCTTTGAGCTGCCGCCCCATAACTTTTTAACTGGTTTTGCAGCCCTTCAGCATGCGATTGCTGCCTTGTATAGTTAGCAGTGATTTGCTCTTGTCTGTTCTGTTCTTGTTTGTATTGTTCAATCATGCTGAGTAATTGTTGTCTAGCATTATCAAAGTTACTAGTCTCATGCAACAATCGATTTTGCTGTGATTGGTAGTTAGCAAGCTGATATCCAAGATTAGCTTTTTCCCTTGTTAGCTGTTGATGCTCTTTGGTGATGCTATCCATCGAATGGCGTATTTTGCTTTCTGTTTCGCTACGTTGCTTTTTTAATAATTCAACATCTTGCTGATATTGAGTAATATGGCTACCGGCTTCCTCTTCGGTTAAACCTTTCAAGCTTTCTCTTCGCTGGGCTACTTGATCATACAGGTTTTGGAACTGACCCGGTAATTGCTCTACCTCACTTATTTTGAAATCAAGGGCGGGAGCTTTTTGTTTAAATGCTTCAAAAGCTTGTTTCAGTTGATTGGCTGATGCAGACAAACTAGATCTTTGTGACTCTAGGTTTTTTAAACCACTCTCATATTGTCTGCTATGGTAATCAAGCTGGTTTTGCATCTCATAGCTTCTCATGCTAGCTTGATACTGTTGTTCCCCTAGAGAGTATAAGTCCTGCTGAGCATGTTGCAATTGCTGCGACAAATTATTGATAGTATTTTGTGCTTCACTCGCATAACTACTATAACGATCTCGTGACTCATTATAGAGACGCTTCTGTCTTGATGTATCAGCTCCAGTAATGTACCTGTTCCTAGATGCACCAACCGCTAAAGCACTAAGTCCTAGTAAACCTAATATTGGCCACATATATTATTTTGCCTTAATTATTTTAATTACCATTTCAATTATTTCATCATCAATTCTTGCTTCTTCTGCCCCATCATCTTTCCAACGCATTGTAATCATTCATTACCTTACGATGTTGCACTATATCATATTGGGACTGCTGCTGTTCATCACCAGTTTTAACGTCCATGGACATATAACAAAAGCTCTCGGTTATATCAGTAGCTCTAGAGGCACTAGAATGCACTCCCCTTTTGGTAGCATCCAAACTCGTATAGTCCGTTAATGCCACGTGTTAATGCCACGTTGACATTTTTTGGCATCGATACGACATTTACCTAGCAGCTTTCTTGCCTCGGTAATCATCTCCTCTCGTAAATATTTCCTGCCAATGGCAAAAGGCAAGAATCCTACTTGTTCAGCTATTTCGTTGGCTTGCTGTAGTCTAGTATCCAAAGTTGGCATTTGTCTTCGACTCATATCGTGCGGTAATACATTGCGTCCGTATTGGTAAGGTCTAGTCCTTAAATGATTCAAGTAAAACTCTAAATCTTTGCCTCTATTCATGTAAAAGTCGATAATATCGATGGAATCTTTTTTTTCTTGGACAAACCAAATTACTGTATAATCAACAATTCCTATATCCCAGTAAGTATGAACCTGATAGGCTGGATCATATGGCACATAGCCTATACGTCCACTACTTTCAGCTAGCCGTAACTGTTCAACAAAAGTACCTCCTTGATCAGCTCTCTTATAACGATAGGCTTCAAAGTCACAATAAAACTCTCGACGAATTTCCTCTTTAGTCATATCGACAGAACCAAGCTTGTTTTTGTCAACTAAAGGCTTCCCGTCATTGTCGGTAGTATCTTCGATAGTTTTGATCTGACAAAATACTTCGGGATTATCTCGATATTTTAAATATAATTCCTCACCATGTGTTAGTTTTGGGTTATCACTTGGCGTATACAGGTAAAGCAGCCAAGCATTATTCCGAACTACCATGGGTTCTATAACGCAGCTCATAGCCCTTGGGTCATGGTAAGAATATTCCGAGATAACTGCTCCCTTAATACCGCTACCCCTGATAGTACCATAACGGTCACTACCAACAAACTGAATCACTGAACCATTTTTAAATAATATCCGTTGCTTATATTGCTGACTACGAGCAATAATACCTTTAGGAATAAATGACATATAAGGACGCCCCGATAATGTCATACCGTCCCATATGCTCATTTTAGCTTGATTATAGGTAGGATAGACATACCAATAAATGCCTACTTCTCGAATGGCACTAGCAGTGATCCAATTAATACCCATAATATCCTTGCCAGCTCTTCTATACCAAATGGCTATAGCTTTCTTACCACCAGAGTATAAATATCTCCACAAAGGTAGCTGAAATGGGTAGGGTGACCAGTCCACCGGAAATTTATTAGGCTTCCTGCAAAACTCTACTTCTGCTGGTAATTTGTACGTCAATGCGGTACTCGAATCCTCACGTACACTTGAGTACGCTACGGTTCTGCGTTCCGCGTTTCCTTCAAATTTCTCAGCATAAGCGATTTTTGCAGGAAGCCTAATGCTCGTAGAGCTAGAAACCTCTTTGCTGGTTTTAGCTGTACCAGTAGTTTTCATCACTTTAGTCTTACTGCCCTTTGACAATTGCATATTCTGTTTCATACGATTCTATTTCAAAATTAGTTACATCTATCGTCTTTGCCATTTCCTGAGCTTTTGCCGATTGTTCAGCTTCATTACTATTTTTCCTATGGTAACTAACATCATGTTTCCTCATTTGATATTTTTGCGAATTAGCCTTAAGATATTCCAACAATGACTTAGAACAATATTTTTTCTTAGTAGCAATTGCCTGATTATCCTTGTTATAAGTCACTTCCTCATAACCGTTAATTGCCCTATCATATAACACTCCTTCTGCTCTATCTACCGCAATGGCTAGAGCTAAATTGACACATTTGGCTAAATATTTTCCAAACAAACCATAATGTTTAATCATATAGATATTTCTGTAAAAATTTTTTGTAATTCCCCTTATTATAGCTGATCCCCAGGTTTTTTTACCAATTAATCAATTGAAAATACCCCCCTATATTTCGCAGTGTACTACAACTAAAGATTGCTGTCAATAATTTATTTTCTATTTTTCGTATTATAATTAAATTTTTATATTTAGTTATTCCAAATTATGCTCTTATGTCTATAAATATAACATATTTTTACGCTCCACTAATAGCCGCTGTCATTATTTTTGCAGGATTGCCTATTTTTTTATTAACTTCCATTACGGATGCTGAAGTTACAAACAGTCAATTTAGAGGCAAGCTTCCACTACTGCAGCAGAGGATTGACCTTTACAAACCGCATTACTCTCATACTTTCTAAACCCTTACAATTTCATATGTGCTTTTCAACCTTCAGTAATTGGTTGATTATTATTAACTTCTTTGTAATCATTCTTTTTTCTCGCTAATACAATTAGTTTTTTGTTCTATTTACCATAGCTTACAGCCCAGCCATTCTATCGACTTTCATCAACTCAAAAGTATAATTCAGTTTACTGCAAGCATATTCCAAATCTTTGCTGTACTTATTCTTAATCCAATCCCCAATAAAGGCAGTAGCTGGTTTGAGAATAAGCTTATTGCAAGTCGTATCTTCTTCAATTGCTTCTAACTTGCTAAACCAAGCTTTGTCCAAGTGTTCACCGTATAATTTTAACAAATATTTCCTTACTTTATACCATACTGACTCTGGATTTAGCCCACTTAGCTCTAAATGATAATCCGATATTTCTCTTTTGTTGGTAATACGCAATTGCTGAACATCTTTGCCATATACCTCTTGCACTTGCTCAAGCAATTTTAATTTATCAGTTTCTGACAAAGAGATATCTGCTAAATCAATCTTGTATTCATCGTCATATACTCCAAAAAAACTGCACCTCTTCAGCAATTGATAAGCAGTACTAGGCTGATGTTCAAAAGCTTCAACAATCTTACGTTGCAACTGATTCAGTGGTTTAACGCCCTTACTATCTTTTATCTTTTGCAAATAAGCCTTTCTTGCCTTGGTAGCATTGTTCAGATCGAAGTTAAAATTTGGGTTATTTACCTTCTCTGGTGGACGCCTTTCATGAATCAAAGTTTTTTTCATGTAATTCAGTACTGCTTGCTTGCAGGGAAAGAGACGATTAGGAGAGTCCACGCTATGTTTAATCAACAGCTTATTGACGTAACTCAATTCGTAATTACGACCTGTTTGCCTTTTTAGCCAATCAGCATCTTCTCCGCTCAATGGGTAAAACATCTCTAGCTTCCTAGGTGAATACCAGCCTTTAGCCTGTTTGGTAATATCACTGAGCCACCTAGGCAATTTCCCACTAGCTTCTTGCTCAGACCCGTTACCTCCTGAATAGCCATCTGTTGAATCAGAATCTGAATCGTAATCTGACTCGTCATCAGTTGGAGTTGCCTCAGAAGAATTGCAGTCTGTGGAATTGCAGGGTAACGTTTCATTTACTGAGTTTACCGTTACCTCAAGCGGTAAATTAACGCTTTGCTCCGTAGTTGAATCAATATCTGACAAAGTTTTTTCACCTCTTTTTGTCGTTACCTCAAGCGGTAAATTAACGTTTTGCTCCTTAGTTGATTCAGGGTCTGACACAGTTTGTCCACAATTTTCTTGATTTTTTTCATATCTAGATATTATAGATATATTATATATAGATGCGTTTTTTTTTAATTTTTTCTCAGTTGAGTTAGAATTTTCTCTAGGTTGAGTTAAAATTTTTTGATAGCTAGATTGGATATTTGTGTGATTAAAGTGATAAGAATTATTATTAGCTTTACGAAAATTTATAAATTTCTTAAGAAGTTTGATAGATAAAATATTACGGCATTTTATGTTATATTTGATTGTAGTAATTAAAGTATGATAAATAAACCCTCTTTTCTGTAATTCTGTTAGACATTGTTTAACCCTACTTTGACTAACTCCTAGCTCTTTCTCGAAAAAATGATAGCCTTCTTGTAATTCTTGTGTATTGTTGTAGCTATCAGTTTTCGTGCAAGAAACTATCAACGATAAAAGTTGACGAGATGTTTTACTTAATTGTTTGCCACAATTATTGGTAAGATTTCGCCACTCAGGCGGGACAAAATTACCGACTATATTATAGAAAATAGTATCAGGATTTTCAATTAAGTTGTCGGAAAAATTAACGATTCTGTCATATTTCCCCCCCTTGTAATATGGTTAAAAATAGACTATTATGTAGGTCAAATTTCAGGAAATTTGTCTGAGAAGTTACATATGAATTACATATGAAATTTTTAATAAGAATAGAAAAAGCCTGAAAAGGTAATAAGTGTGGGGGAGTGGTGATAGTTTTGCCCATCAGAACCTTACGTTGACATCGTAAAGGTCGGTGGTTCGAATCCACTATCGCCCACCAAACTTTTATTATTAACATCAATTTGTATTTAGGTTGTTTTTGGCGACAGGACCTAAATACAAATTGATGTTAAATATTGTTAAAAAAAGATCTAGGTGGTATTAGTGGTCAGGTATTTTTGTGTTATACTGTTGTTAGTTGCTAACTTCAATAGTTATGCCATAGAAACTATAGTTATAGAGCGAGGACATGTTGATCCAATACCGATAGCCATTAATAAATTTGATGCAGATGATAGTGCGAATAGTGTAATTGGTGCTGATATAATTAGTGTAATATCTAATGATCTAAAGATTTCCGGCATGTTCCACCCAATTTCTACTGCTTCTTTTATAGAACAAATTGTGGGGATAAAACATAAGCCTCTTTTTGCTGCTTGGCGACACATTAATGCTAATCTTCTGATTAATGGTGAAGTTATAAAGCTATCTTCCAGTAAGCTAAAGGTTAGTTTTATATTATGGGATGCAAGCTTAGAAAAAGATCTTATAGGTGAGGTTTTTGAAATACCAACACATTTATGGCGTAGAGTAGCACATAAAATAGCTGATAAAATTTATGAGAAAATTACTGGAGATTTAGGTTATTTTGATACAAAAATAGTATATGTGTCAGAGAGTGGACCTTATCTAAAACGAGTAAAGAAAATAGCTATGATGGATCATGATGGTGCTAATCATAAATATCTGTCAGATGGTAAAAATTTGGTTCTTACTCCAAGATTTTCACCACAAGCAGATAAAATCATGTATCTATCCTATGTTCACAAGCAGAAACCACATGTTTATGTTCGTGATCTTAAAACAGGTAAGGAAAGATTGGTTGGTAATTTTCCTGGTATGTCCTTTGCTCCAAGATTCTCACCCCAAGGAAACAAAGCTATAATGTCGATAGCAAGAAAGGGAGCTACGCATATTTTTGAAATTGATCTGAATAATATGGCGACTAAGCAGTTGACCCATGGTGTTGGTATTAATACCTCTCCTAGCTATTCACCTGATGGCAGTAAAATAGTTTTTAATTCTGATCGAAGTGGAACAAGACAATTATATATTATGAATTCTGATGGTTCAAATATTGAACGTATAAGTTTTGGTGGAGGAGTTTATGCTGCACCAAGTTGGTCGCCTAGAGGAGATTACATAGCGTTTACAAAAATATCTCAAGGTGAAGGTTTTACAATTGGGGTCATGAAAGCCCTTGCTTATGGTGATGAGAATACTGAAAGAATTATAACTAGTGGATATCTAGTTGAAAGTCCATGCTGGTCACCCAATGGTAGGATAATTATGTTTGCTAAAGGCTGGCCTCCTAGAAACAAAACAGCAGGTAAAAATCGTATATATTCCATTGATTTGACTGGTTATAATGAAAGAGAGATTCTCACACCTCAAGATGCTTCTGATCCTGAGTGGTCAAGAATGTTAAATTGACTAGGTTCTTATATCTTAAAAACATATTATAACCTCAGCATCCGTAATGGAAGTCAATAAGAAAATAATAACTTAATAGACTTCTTTCGAAACTCTACTTCTGCTGGTGATTTGTACGTCGATGCGGTACTCGAATCCTCACGTACATTAGAGTACGCTGCGGTTCGAGGTGAAGCGTCTCCTTCAAATCCCTCAGCACAAGCGAGTTTCGAAAGAGGTCTATTTTTATCGGTTGCTCTTGCTCTCCAATTGCTCCTGTCCTAATTCCCAAGTGGTTCTATCTATTGATAAAACCACTTTCCCTTGAGGAATATAATTTTTCATAAACTTATAATAACCCCAGTTGCCAATTAATTTTGTATATCAAAAAGTTCTATAGGAAGCAAAGTTTTGATAGAAGGTTTGTTTTCTAGCAACTGATAATTGATTAGGCAGGATAGCATATGACTAAATGCATTTGTAACTGATCTATGTCTAGAATGCTCTAACTTATCAAGAAATTTAAGTTTGCCTATTACGGTTTCTATCAGAGTTCTTTTGAGCAACATAACCTTATCTATAATAGGGATTAATATATTTTTCATATTCTTTTTAACCCGAGTAATAAGTTGGATGCCTTTGTCATACAAATCATCAAATAATTCTTTAGATATATAACCGCGATCGCCAAAAACTTTGCCATATATACCAAATATCATTCCTTTAAGTCCTTTCCTATCATCCTTATTACCACTGCTGAAAGATACCTTTATCAGATTACCTTCGGAATCTATGATTAAATGTAACTTTAGTCCATAAAACCACCCCTTAGTGGTTTTTCCTCTTGCCGCTATTCCTTTAAAAACCTTATGTGAACTTATACGATAATTCTTACATACGGCTATACCTGTAGCATCTACAAAAGACAGACCTGTGCATTCAGCAAGCAAATGATTCAGTAATATTGCTAAATAAGGCATACTTCTACCTATCAATTTAGTAAAATGTTCATAACTAACAAGTTTAAAATCTTCTGTATAATTATGTAAGATTACTTGTTTGTAATAATGCTTAAAACAATCACAATATGAATCATAGTAACCAATTAATATGGTTAATACTTCGCTTATTGATAAATAATTACTTACACCAGGTTTAAATTTACTACTATTAATTGTAGGCAAATTATTTTCCAAATTCTTTATAAAATCGTCGACAAAACAGTAAATTGCGGTAAAATCTTTTTTCATAGGTTATTTTGTTATTGGTTGAAAAAGATAAAATAACCTATGTCCCTTTTAAAATCTACCTTTCATCTCTCCTATTTAATTGGCAACTGGGGTTACTTAGAAAAAGCTAGACAATTGCGAGATAAATTACTAGGCACATCGTCAATGTTAGTTTTACTTCATGGTGATTTACATCATGATAATATTCTGCAAAGTGGTGATAATTGGGTGGTTATTGATCCCAAAGGAGTTATCGGTGAAAAAGCATATGAGGTAGCAGCATTTATTCGTAATCCTCTCCCTGAACTCCTTGCTTTAGAAGATGTTGAAAGTATTATTGCAAATCGCATCATTAAGTTTGCAACTCTCTTGGATTTAGATACGGAGCGAATTAGCGATTGGTGCTTTGTCCAATCTGCACTTTCTTGGGTTTGGGCTTTAGAAGATGGTTCTGACGTACGTATGTTAGCAAAGCTTACAAAAATTTTTGATATAATCAATTGATGAGAATTTGGTAACGTCGTCACTCGTCGCTCGCCTATTATCTAACCCCAGTTGCCAATTAAATAGGAGAGATGAAAGGTAGATTTTAAAAGGGACATAGGTTATTTTATCTTTTTCAACCAATAACAAAATAACCTATGAAAAAAGATTTTACCGCAATTTACTGTTTTGTCGACGATTTTATAAAGAATTTGGAAAATAATTTGCCTACAATTAATAGTAGTAAATTTAAACCTGGTGTAAGTAATTATTTATCAATAAGCGAAGTATTAATCATATTAATTGGTTACTATGATTCATATTGTGATTGTTTTAAGCATTATTACAAACAAGTAATCTTACATAATTATACAGAAGATTTTAAACTTGTTAGTTATGAACATTTTACTAAATTGATAGGTAGAAGTATGCCTTATTTAGCAATATTACTGAATCATTTGCTTGCTGAATGCACAGGTCTGTCTTTTGTAGATGCTACAGGTATAGCCGTATGTAAGAATTATCGTATAAGTTCACATAAGGTTTTTAAAGGAATAGCGGCAAGAGGAAAAACCACTAAGGGGTGGTTTTATGGACTAAAGTTACATTTAATCATAGATTCCGAAGGTAATCTGATAAAGGTATCTTTCAGCAGTGGTAATAAGGATGATAGGAAAGGACTTAAAGGAATGATATTTGGTATATATGGCAAAGTTTTTGGCGATCGCGGTTATATATCTAAAGAATTATTTGATGATTTGTATGACAAAGGCATCCAACTTATTACTCGGGTTAAAAAGAATATGAAAAATATATTAATCCCTATTATAGATAAGGTTATGTTGCTCAAAAGAACTCTGATAGAAACCGTAATAGGCAAACTTAAATTTCTTGATAAGTTAGAGCATTCTAGACATAGATCAGTTACAAATGCATTTAGTCATATGCTATCCTGCCTAATCAATTATCAGTTGCTAGAAAACAAACCTTCTATCAAAACTTTGCTTCCTATAGAACTTTTTGATATACAAAATTAATTGGCAACTGGGGTTATAATAATCATCAATATTGATATTGTCTTCTTGAAGAAATCTATATACCGCTTTTATTTTTGAATCTAATAATTTATCTCCTTCTATTTCTTCTGCCATATTTTTATATTTGCTTCCTCGACACAACATTAATGATTTTATTATGCCCTTGAACGTATTTAGTCTTGTATCTTTCATCTCAAAATGATTATATAGTAATTCGGCTAGTAACATAGAGTACCACAGATTTTTTTGTGTTCAATCTAAAATACTCTATTTACTAGCTCTTGCAACCACGCCATCTCTTTTGTCCAGTAGTGTGGACAACTAGTACGTGAGGAGCGGAGATCATGAAGTACGACGATATGATGATTAGTTTTCGGAAATGGTATTATAAGAACCTAGGGCTAACCTATTGCCGGTATAGCTCAGCTGGCAGAGCGACGCATTCGTAACGCGTAGGTCGGGGGTTCAATTCCCTCTATCGGCACCATAAATATTATATCTTTTTGGCAAACTCGCTTATGCTGAGGAATTTAAAGAAGCCACGGAATCTCGACCCGCAGCGAACGATGATGTACGTGAGGAGCAGCAGTAGCCGGTATCACGTACAAATTACCGCATAGTACCTTACATTTTTCTATAATCGTCATCGCGAGGCATCTTTAGATGCCGTGGCGATCCAGGTAAACAGCGAAGCTGTTTTTTTAGAGTAACGCTTTGCGTATCCTAGATTGCCACGTCGGCGATTTCATCGCCTCCTCGCAATGACGGTCAGAGCCCTTCTTAATAGTGGTTACATAAAAAATGTAGGGTACTATGAAATTACCGACAGAAGTAGAGTTTGCCGAAGATATCTATTGTAATACAATAACATCACCTTATACGATATATACAATTCGACTTTCAAGCTGTTGGATTATCTAAGCTAAAAACCTTTTTATTATCATCATAGGAGAAGATTTCTGTATATCTTCCTAAACCTATTATAGACTTTAAAGTTATAGTGGCATCTTCACTAGATAATGTATCCTCAAGCTGTGTCTTAAAACGCGAAAGAGGTGCTTTATGATCTAAACGTTGATGTAAAATTTCACAAATGTAGGATGCAAGGGGAATATTGTCAAGTAAATGCTGAGCAAGCATTTTTTTTCTATCTTCTAAACTACTTGTGAAAAAAAGCTTGCCATGTTTATTTAATTTTATACTCTCAGAAGTAACATTAGCAAAATTTAATATTTGCAAAGCTCCAACAATATGTAAAATTTCCCCCATATTGTTAATGTGAAAAATCTTAGATAATTCTGATAAATTTGCAGAACCTTTGTATGGCGATGCAGAAAGTGCCTCAATGCTACCGATCAGTTCATTTACCGACAAATGAATTTTTTGATCGATGTTGCCAACAATAGCTTTCTGTTTATTACTAACAGGCAAAGGTGGTTTTTCATAGGCTGATACCATGAGAGCATAAATTTTATCTACCATAGTACGAAATTCCATACTTTGAACATCACGTAAACGAGGGAGGGTAATTGCTAATTCTGATACAATACGCCCAGGATTAGATGAAAGTATTAACACTTTGTCAGCCATAGTTACTGCTTCTTCAATCGAATGAGTTACCAATACCACCGACTGCATTTGAGTTTTTCCACTACTCCACAGATCAAGAAAATCATTCTTTAAGGTATTAGCAGTTAGAACATCAAGAGCGGAAAAAGCTTCATCCATAAGTAAAATTTCTGGTCTGAGAACTAATGCTCTAGCAAAACCTACTCGTTGCTTCATGCCACCTGATAATTCTTTTGGATATGCTGACTCAAAACCATCAAGTCCTATCATATCTATGACCTCTAATGCACGTTTGCGACGTTCATACTCAGAAATATTAAAACTTTTTAAACCTAGCTCAACATTCTCAAAAACAGTCAACCATGGAAAAAGTGCAAATGTTTGGAAAATCATACTAATATCACAACGATCACGAAAAGCAGGTTTTTTATTTAGTATTACTTTACCTTTAACTGGTTTTGTAAAACCTGCGATAATTCTTAGTAATGTTGATTTTCCAGATCCAGATTTTCCCAGTATCGCAACTATCTCATTAGGTTTTAGTTTTAGAGTAACATTATCTAGTATCTTTTGCGTACTATGATCATCTTTTGTAAAACTTTGTGTAATTGATATTAATTCAAGTAAATTATTATTCATAGGTCTTACTCTTTTTGTAAAATGGTCAACTTGAATGATAAAAAAAGTTAAAATGCACTCTCGTCAGCCGCTTCAAGAATGCATTTTTCTGAATATTCTAGCCAGTTTTGGATTAAAATTAAAAATTTTAATCCAAAACTGAAGTTAACTAATGATAATAAAGTAAATATTCTTTGCTAAATCCATTACAATTGTGCTACATTCCGTAGTGCATTTCTCAATTACTATAAAATCATAGTTTTGAGATAACCTAACGTAAGAAAATTATTGATGGAATTAATTTCTTTGATTATTAATTATTTTCTAATAATCTAAAATATAGTATAATTTACAAGAAAATTAAGTAAAAATGTTTAACATTGCATCAAAAGATAAACAACTAGATAGAACTACAGTATCTAGTGTTTTTTATAAATTAGGACAAAAAGAAAAAAAAGAAAAGACTAGAATTAGTGAGTTATTAGTTGATTTTCATGAAAATGGTCTTCTATTAACGATACTTTTTTTTGCAATACCAGTTGCAATTCCGCTGCCGTATCTTCCAGGTTTTACTACTATAGTAGGTATTCCTTTGATGATTCTATCTATGCAGATGTTGCTTGGTTTTAGACAAGTTTCTTTACCATCCAAAATTAATAACTATCAAATTAGCAATGATATACTTATTAATATAAGTGACAAGATTGTACCAAAGATTAAATTTGTAGAAAAATATATACGACCAAGATTTAGTTTCGCAGCCTCTATATATTGTGAACAATTTATTGGTTTAATATCGCTGATTTGCTCTATTGCTATATCAATACCTTTACCTCTAACTAACGCTGTACCTGCACTAGGCATTACAATAATGGCATTAGGTCTTTTAAACCGAGATGGATTAACTATAGTTCTTGGATTTATTACCTCTATAGTTGGACTTATTATAGCTTTTATAGCAATCTCTGCTAGCTGGATTAGTATTAAATATTTATTTAATCTATTCTTCTGATATAATAAATATTAAATTTGTACAAAAGGTGAAAGCCGCTACTATAGAATCTTTTTCAAATGAAACAAAAGTTATATCAAGGATCAAGTAAAGCTCTTTATCAGTCACAAGAAGATTTTGCTTTTATTATGGCGTTTACTGACAAAATTACTTTAGAAAACGGAGAGATTTTTGATATTTCGGGCAAAGGGGTGCTGAATAATAATATTTCGTCCTTCATAATGAGCAGACTTGATATGGTAGGAATAGATAACCACCTAATTGAAAAAATTAACATGCGTGAGCAATTAATACAATCTGTAGATATTTTCCCCGTTCAAATATTAGTTTCTACAGTAGCTTGCGGTAGGTTTGTAAAAGAATTCTCTATGGAAGAAGGATACGTATTTGATCATCCAATTATCGATTTTAGAGTTAGAAGTAGTGAGTTAAAGCATCCTATAATTAATGAACACCAAATACTAAATTTTGGTTGGTTAAGTAAACAAGAAATTGATGAAGTAAAACATAAAGCCATAAGAACATACGATTTTTTAAGTGGATTATTTACAGGTATTGGTATAAGGCTTGTTGAATGCAAACTAGAATTTGGCAGAGTGTTTAATGGTGAGGAATTTATGGTAATGTTGGCTGATGAAATTAGCCCGGATAATTGTCGTTTATGGAATATGAATAATAATGAGAAACTTGGAGCAGAAATGATTGCCAGTGATCCAGAAAAAGCTCTGAAATCTTATCAGGCAATAGCTGATTTATTAAAAGATAGAACTTTTTAAGTACACTCAAATGCTTTGAAGAATTGGATTTGAAAATGAATGGTGAGCATGCAAATCCATGATATTTTCAAAAAACAATTTGTAGGAGCAGAAGAGTGTATATAGTATACCTAAAACCTTCTCTAGGAAGAAAAAATAAATTGTAAACATGCTTAGTGCTACAAATTTTTGGTGTATAATAAAATGAAAATAATTAGTTACCTGAAGTCTTTTTTTTTATTTGAAATAATCTCAGGGCTTAGTCTAACTTTGAAGTATTTCTTCAAACCTAAAGTAACTATAAATTATCCCTATGAGAAGGGAAGGATAAGCCCAAGATTTAAAGGTGAGAATGCATTAAGGCGTTACGCTAATGGTGAGGAACGTTGTATTGCTTGTAAGCTTTGTGAAGCAATTTGTCCGGCTCAAGCTATTATTATTGAAGCAGAAGAAAGAGAAGATGGTAGTAGGCGTACCACTAGGTACGATATTGATATGACTAAATGCATTTATTGTGGTTTATGTCAGGAGGCGTGTCCAGTTGATGCTATAGTGGAAGGTCCTAATTTTGAATTTGCTACTATTACCCATGAAGAATTGCTTTATGACAAAGAAAAATTATTGAAGAATGGTGATATGTGGGAACAAGAATTAGCAATTAAGCTACATAATGATTATAAATATAGATAATTATGGAGATGTTTTTTTATTTATTTGCGGGGTTAATGGTTATAAGTAGTTGTTTGGTAGTCATCAGTAAAAACCCTGTTTATTCTGTCTTATGGTTGATCTTTACTTTCTGTAACGGTTCGGGGCTAATGGTTTTGCTAGGGGCAGAATTTTTAGCAATGATATTGATTGTTATATATGTTGGGGCAGTAGCAGTATTATTTTTGTTTGTTATAATGATGTTGAATATTCGTTTTACCGATGTTATTGTGCAATTTAAAAGAAACTTATTTATAAGTATTGCTGTTGCACTTATTATGTTTGCTGATCTTGTCCTGATAATTTGGTTAGGTACTAAAAATATAATTTTAGATAATAACCAATTTGAGATAACATCAGGTGTAACTAATACTCATGCTATTGGGGAAATACTATATACCGATTATATCTTACCTTTTCAAGTTTCGGGTATTATTCTATTTGTGGCAATGATATCTTGTATTACCTTAACTATTCGACATCGCAGCGAAGTTAAAAGACAGGATATTGCTAAGCAGTATGCTAAAAATAAAGATAACTCCATATTAATGGTCAAACCACATTTAAATAAGGGAATAGAAGGACTCAAATATGATTAGTACTATTACTTTGGAACATTATTTAACTTTATCGGCCCTCATTTTTAGTATAGGGATGGTTGGTTTGTTTATGCATCGTAAGAATGTCATAACAATTCTTATGTCAATTGAATTGATGCTGCTGGCTGTAAACATCAATTTTGTGGCATTCTCTACTTATACACATGAGATGTCTGGACAAATTTTTAGTATAATAATTTTAACAATAGCAGCTGCTGAAACCACAATAGGACTTGCAATATTACTAGTTTATTTTAGAAATAAAGGCTCAATAGAAGTGGGTGATATAAATCAGATGAAGGGCTAATTGATATGATAGCTTCGGCAGCAACACTTACAGTAATGTTACCTTTAATCTCTGGTATTATCAATGGTTTGTTTTGTCAGTGTTTTAGCAAGAAGCAAGCAGCTTTTATTGCCACTATTGCAATAAGTTTATCGGCAATATTAGCTAGCTTGATATTTTATAATGTAGCAGTACACAAAGTCGTTATTCATCTAATTTTAGCAAAATGGCTAGTGGTTGGTGAGATAAACATAAATTGGGCAATTTATGTTGATCAGCTGACTGCTATTATGTTCATAGTGGTTACTTGGATTTCAGCTGTAGTACATATTTATTCTCTTGGCTATATGGCGGATGATGATGGATTACCTAAATTTCTATCATTTCTATCATTATTCACTTTCTTTATGCTAGCTTTGGTATCAGCAGATAATTTTGTACAATTATTTTTTGGTTGGGAAGGTGTTGGCCTATGTTCGTACTTATTAATTGGCTTTTGGTATCAAAAAGAATCAGCGAATAAAGCAGCAATTAAAGCCTTTATAGTAAATAGGGTAGGAGATTTTGCTTTTATACTTGGGATTATTACCATTATTGTTTATTTTGGTGTAGTTGATTTTGCTAGTGTATTTGATAAAGCAGAGTCATTATCTAAGATGCAATTGAGTATATTGGGTTTTAAAGCAACAGTAATTGACGTGGTATGTTTACTATTATTCTTGGGATGCATGGGCAAGTCGGCTCAAATTGGCTTGCATATATGGCTACCAGATGCTATGGAAGGACCAACGCCTGTCTCGGCACTTATTCACGCTGCAACTATGGTAACAGCCGGGGTCTTTTTAGTAGCTAGATGTTCTTATTTATTTGAATATAGTATAGGGGTATTGCACTTTATTGCCATTATTGGTGGTATTACATGTATATTTGCCGCAACTATTGCCATAGTTCAAGATGATATAAAAAAAATTATTGCCTATTCTACTTGTAGCCAACTTGGTTATATGTTTCTTGCTTGTGGTGTGTCAGCTTATAATGCTGGTATTTTTCATTTAGTCACCCATGCATTTTTTAAAGCTTTATTATTTTTATCAGCTGGTAGTGTAATTCACGCTTGTCATGAGCAAAATATTTTTAAGATTGGTGGTTTGAAAGATAAGATGCCAATTACTTATTGTAATTTTTTAATTGGATCACTGGCACTCATAGGTATTTATCCTTTAGCAGGATTTTATTCAAAAGATGCTATTTTAGAGCTAGCATATAGTAGCGGTGGTATCGGTACTATCGTGTTTATTCTTGGAATTCTTGCTGCAGTCCTGACTGCCATTTATTCTATGAAAATTATCTTATTAGTATTTCATGGAAAAACTAGACTAACTATTGACATCAATCATGTCCATGAATCACCCCATATCATGAATGGACCACTTAGTCTTTTAGTGGCAGGTAGTTTTCTTGCAGGAATGATAGGTTATTATATATTGTTTTTTGACAAACCAAATGGTTATTTCCTTGATAGTATATTTAACATTCATATTTACCAAATACTAGCAATTCATCCTCCTCTTTATATAAAATTATTACCAATGGTTTCAGGACTAATAGGTATTATTTTGGGGCTTTATTTTTATAGAAGAATCAAAGAAAAAATAAAAATAGGATTTATAGAAAAGCTGTTGGTACATAAATATTATTTTGATGAGGTTTATGACTTTGTGATAGTAAGATTAGTAACTAACTTAAGTAAGTTATGCAATTTGATGGATCAAAGAGTGATAGATAGATTTGGTCCAAATAGCTTTGCCAAAACGGTAAATTACTTTGGTTTTTTGGTGAGTAGATCGCAGACAGGTTACGTATTTAATTACACTTTATATATAGTTTTATGTATAGTTGTTTATATTACTTTCTTTATAATAGGAATATTGCGAACTGATTCTTTTTGGTAAGTTTGAAGAAGGGATAGCCATGATTTTTCCATACAAAATTATTGATTTCACACACTCTTGATGAACAAATTCCTTCATGGAGTGGAGGCTGTGGGTTTAATATTGAGATTAAATTGGATTATTCTGACTGTCTACAAAATGAAGAATTTCGCGTGCAGCAGTTCAAAATGCATGCCGGGATTGGTACACATATGGATGCACCAGCACACTGTATTCCAGGTAGTACTACCATTGACCAAATACCATTATTGCAGCTGGTTGCTCCTTGTGTTGTTATTGATGTATCAAGCTTTTGTCATGAGCGTTATAGTCTAAGCCTAACGGACATTGAACATTTTGAAGAACAATACGGAATGATCAGTGAGGGAAGTTTTGTGATGATCAAAACAGGATGGGAAAAGTTTTGGGGTGATCCGGGAAAGTATAGCAATAATCACATTTTTCCTTCTATATCAATTGAAGCAGCGGAGATACTGACAAAACGAGGTGTGTGCGGACTTGGTATTGACACTTTGTCACCAGACAGGCCAGTAGATGGATTTCCTGTTCATAAATTGTTTTTGGGCAATGGCAAATATATTGTTGAAAATGTTGCTAATTTGGCAAATCTACCTATAACAGGAAGCTGTATCTTAGCTCTGCCAATTAAGGTAAGAGGGGCAACAGAAGCTCCGATAAGGCTTATTGGTTTAATAAAAGAAGAAACAAACTTAAATTTTTAGAAGGTATAATGAAAAAACTTATTTTATATTTAAGCATTGGGTTATTGTTTAACACATCCTCACTGGCAGATACCAAATGCTTTTTGGCTAAAGAAAATGATAAAATTATCAAACAAGAAGGTGATTGTGCATCACGCTATGCACCTTGCTCAACGTTCAAAATTGCCATTAGTTTGATGGGATATGAAAGGATTGTTAGTTGATGAAACTCATCCTGAGTTACCATTTAAAGAAGGTTATGTAGATTGGCTTGACAGGTGGAAACAGCCCCACAATCCAACAACATGGATGCAAAATAGTTGTGTTTGGTATTCTCAAGTTTTGACGCAAAAGCTTGGGATGAGTAAATTCAAAGACTATGTTATAAAATTTAACTATGGGAATCAAAATGTTTCAGGCGATAAAGGTAAAAACAATGGATTAACGAATTCATGGCTATCCAGTTCGTTGGAAATTTCACCTGAAGAGCAAGTCGTGTTCTTACAGAATCTTATTGATAACAAATTACCAATAAGTCTTAAATCTCATGAAATGACAAAAAATATACTCTTTGTGGAGGAACTACCAAGCGGTTGGAAACTTTATGGGAAAACAGGCAACGGTTCTCAACTTAATAAAAATAGAACTAAGAAGTTAGACCTCCAGCAAGGATGGTTTGTTGGTTGGATTCAAAGAGATAATAGGACTATTGTATTTGTGAACCATATTACAGATGACAGTAAGCAAGACACTTATGCAAGCCTACGTGCTAAAGCAGAAGCAAAAGAAAAATTACTACATTTGATTAAAGACTGAGCAAAAATGATTTGAAAAATTAGGCTTCGTGAAGATTTTGTTTTTATGAGTAGCTCTATATACTCGAATGATCCTACAAATTGGAGTTGAAAATGAGGAGCAAGCGAACTAGGTGTACATTTAATATATGTGTACGCGAGTTCCTGATATTTTCAAAAAACAATTCTTCAAAGCATTCGAGTATACTCTTCCAATTAATTTTCAGGTTGGGTAGTATTAGGCACAGGATCATATCCACCTTGACAGAAAGGATTACACCTAATTATTCTCTTAATAAATAACCATAATCCTTTAATATTACCATGCATTATTATTGCTGATCTAGCATATTCTGAACATGATGGATTAAAACGACAATTATCACCAAGTAGGGGGGAAATAAAGAATTGATAAAATCTAATAAGTATGAGTAACAAATTAAAGCGATGTTTCATTTTGATCATGGTTAGCTCAAAAAGAGTATAATCAAATAATTTAAAGAATTGTTTTTTAAAAATATCATGAGTTTGCATGCTCACCATTCATTTTCAAATCCAATTCTTCAAATCATTTGAGTATATTACTTACTTTGCAGTTTTTGGTTTTGAGTCTTTACGTCCATTGCAGGCAGATTTTAGTTTTTCACCAGCAGAGAACTTAGGTTGAACGTAAGCTTCAATTTTAAGAGGCTGACCAGTTCTAGGATTTTTGCCAGCTCTAGCTGCTACTTTACTAGAGTAAAACTTACCAAAGCCAATCAGTATTACGTCTTTACCTTCAGCAAGAATAGAAATAACTGCATTGGTAAATGTATTTATAATCTTTTCAGCTTCAACTTTAGTACAATTTTGTTGGTTTGCTATATAATCAATGAATTCACCTTTGTGCATAAATTTTTCCTTTAAGTGAGTTAGTTTAATTTAATTCAGCTAATGATAGCTTGTCTATCAGGTAAAGATATAGATATAGATGTTGTAAATCAATAATTATTAGCTATTAAAGTTATCTATATTATAAAATATTTTCACTTTACGTTTCTTTTTGATATTATTAACACATATCTCTATTTGTTGTTACTGGCTGTCAAGCATCATCATATAAGCATTCAAGCAGGGCAGTTTAAAAGTCACAACTAATGATAGAAAAGTTTGTTTTTTAAAATGCATAAATGTCATTGCGAAGAGCTGCAAAGCGGCGATGCGGCAATCCAATAAATGTGGATTGCCACGACCACTACGTGGTCTCGCAATGGTGTCTTGTACTTTTCTGCAATTTTTAAATTGCCATAGGGGTTATGCGTAAGGTGTGAGTAACTAATACTTCAATACTTCTTGTAGCACTTTAAACTCGATAATCTCAAGGCAAGTTTACACCAAAAAGGTATAAGCTAAAGTAAGAAAGGTAAAAAATGCAAATGAATCAGTTATGGTGGTTAAGAATACACCTGAGCCAGTGGCGGGATCAATATTTAAATAATGTAGAGTAATTGGTATTACTGAGCCAAAAAGACCAGCTATGAGAAACGTTAGGATAACGGCTATGGAGAAAATCAAGCTAAGATTTGGATCAGAAAGCATTGCTAAGCTTAATAGTGCCCCAACTAAGGCCAATATAGAGCCGTTAAATCCGCATACAGCTATTTCTTTAAGAATCACTCTCAGCACGTTATTATGGTGAATATCTTTGTTGGCAAGTGCTCTAACTGTCACTGTCATGGCTTGTGTGCCGGCATTTCCTCCCATAGAAGCAACAATAGGCATAATAGCTGCTAGTGTTATAAGTTTTGAGATTGTAATACTAAACTGGTTAATAATTATCGATGTTATACAAGCAGTAATTAAATTGACAAATAACCAAGGGAATCTATGTCTCACAGTATAAAATAGATTGTAAAATGTATCTTGAGTATGAACGCCACCGAGTGACATTATATCTTTTTCGGTTTGTTGTTCAATGATGTAAAGCATACTATCTATTGAAACAGTACCTATTAACTTGCCGCTTTTATTCACCACTGGTACAATTGTTAGAGCATATTGTTTAAAAATAAAACTTAACTCACTTAAATTAGTGAATACATCGGTAATTTTAAATTCAGGATTCATAAGATCTTTTACTAACTTATCCCCTTTATGCTTCAGTAAAGTGCTTAGAAGTATACTACCTATAGGTCGGTATTTACTGTCGAGTACAATAGCAGCATGAAAATCTTGTGCTATATGTTTGTGTCTAATAAAATCTATAGCCGTGGCTACTGTCCAATCTTCTTGAAATGACACAAAATTTCTTTCGATTACCCTACCAACAGTATCTTCTGGGTAAGTACAGCCTTCTATAATTTGCTGTCTTTTTTCTGCTTTGAGATTATTTAAGATCATTTCTTTTGTTAGATCATCAAGATCCTCGATAACTTCAACAGCATCTTCTATAGCAAGTTGATTAATTAGCTGTACACTTTTCTGTACACCTAAAATTTGCATTATAAGTGGTTTACTGTTCACGCTAAGCTGTACTAAAGTTTCAGGCTTTAGTGTATCCTGTAACAAAGGAAGAATTGTTTTATATGTTTTCTGATTTATATTATCTAAAACATCTGCAAGATCTGCATAGTGAAGATTACTCATAATCTCTATTGCTTTGCCAAATTCATCATTATTCAGAAGATTATTAATGTGCTCAAATGTTTCGTCAAATTGGTTTTGATGAACCGACAACATATTTTTTAATTGATTTTGCATAACTCCTCGTTTGAGTATACTGCTATGATTTCAAGAGTTAGTACGAAGGTCAACTTCAAGAAGAGCTAGGCAGTAGCAAAGTCGAGCAGCAGAACATACATGAGTAACGGAGCAGCTTCGATTTTTAGATACGACGACCTTAATTCTTGAAGTTCACCGAGTATACTCAAATGATTTGAGTATATATACTGAATTTTCTAAAAGTACCCTCAATAGCCAAGAAGGATGAGTCACTTGTATTCTAACATGTTAGGTTTTCTAAGACAACTAAGTTGAGAGTATATAGAAAACTGGTGCGGTCGAGAAGACTTGAACTTCCACTCTGTTAAGAACAGCCCCCTCAAAGCTGCGCGTCTACCAATTTCGCCACGACCGCAATTAATAATAAGTTTTTAATAAAATTATTCCTGTAGCCTAAATAATTTTGGTTAATCCAAATAGTGTATATAACAAATTATTCTACTAATATCAATATATATACTCGAATGATCCTACGAATTGGATTTGAGAATACACGAGCATCCGTAATGGAAGTCAATAAGAAAATAATAACTTAACATAAATTTTCATTGCAAGAAGAATTATTTTTGACAATAGAGTGCATAAAAGCTAGTAATTTACGCATAACAGCAACAAGAGCAATTTTTGCTGGTTTATGTTTAGCAATTAAGTGGTCATAAAAATTACGTAAACGCTTATTACATCGTAAGGCAGCTACTGCAGCCATATAAAGAACTCTTCGAAGATTACCTCTACCTGCAAAAATACTTCTTCTACCTTTATAACTACCGCTTTCTCTAGCAAAAGGAGCAAGACCTACTAAAGATGTTAACTGCCTAAAAGTAATATTGCCAAGCTCCGGTGCTTCACATATTACAGTGCTAGCAAGAGTAATGCCAACTGCTGGAATAGAAGTAAGCCGATCAATTTTATCCTTTATTTCTTGATCTTAAGAAATTAATTCTTTGATACTATCCTCAATCTCTTGTAATTGTGCTGTTAAACTAGCAATATGCTGGTTCAAAGATAAAATGACGACCGCATTAAACTCAGTATCCTGCCTAGCAATTTCTTGATTCTTAAATAGTAATAATTGTTCTCTTCTTTTTAATAAAGCATGTAACTGTTGTTGACTATTACTATCATAAGTAACATTCACTGGTAAAGCAAAGCACGTTGCATAATCATGCAACAATTTACTATCGATATTATCAGTTTTAGCAAGCCATCCTTTAGCTTTAGCATAACTACGCACTTTATTAGGGTGTACTGTAGCAAAAGGCAATTTATTTATTGTTAAAAATTCTCTTAAATTATGTTCATATCCACCAGTAGGTTCAAAGACAACAATTAACTCAGATAAGGCAGGATAGTATTTATTAATAGTGCTAAGCATAGTAGTAAAGCCTTGTTGATCATTGGTAACTTCAAAAGCCTTGTTGGTAGCTGGTAGATAGATATTTAAAGTTTTTTTACTAACGTCCACACCAATATAAGTTGTTGCCATATAGAGCCTCATGATTTATATTAATAATAGGATATGCTACATACTCATACGCAAGGTTTAAACCTTATGACATCCGTTCGTAGTCTTTATCCAAAACAGGATAGGTCTTTGCTGAGGTACGAAGTCTTTAAAATTCAAAGCTTCAATTCGATATACAGTTTACCCATCCTACCACTAAATAATAACTGATCATGTTATATTTATCATGGTTTTTTTATTGTATGAGTTCGGTTTAATTAATGTAGGAGATTTATTCTTTAGGCTTCTTTGTTCCTGCTGATATCCTATCATTTATTAACCTTATATTTATTATAGTGTTTATGTTTATAAGTATTGAAGATTTGGTTGAACGATAGCAAGAAAATTATAATATCGAAAATTGAAAAATCTTGGTTGTAACAATATCACGGTTCTATAAACAAATTAGAATTAGAAGGGAGAAAAGAGATATTTGGTAAAAATATAGCCTGAGATCAAAGAGATGTTGATTATCAAAGTTGTATCGCATACGAGTAGAATATTGTTTATATTATGAAAAATAATTAATTTTTTTATTAAAATAAGTTGACTATTATTTTAGAATTGATTCTAATATAAAATATGGCAACATAAATCAACCTAATAGCATGGCAAAATATAAAATGGTTGATGATTTTGATGATGGGGATAAAGGTAACGGGAAAGAAGAAGACAAGGTAAGTCTCGATCTGTTTAAGAGTGCAGTTTAGGAATATTTAAGAAGGATGCTACACGAGTCTATACTGATGTTTCTTCAGAGGTAGGGCAATGGGTTAATGCTATTAAGGCAATCACCACAAAATATCCTAACAAGGATGAAGAAATTTCTGTGTCTGCTTCAAGTTGGGCTGATAGACAATTAGAATAGCATTGTCAACAATTTCACTCATATCAGGGAGCATCTTCTTCCCAGCATAATGCTTCGTACGAAACTTGTCCTGATACGTCTGACTCGGAAGCAGATACCGTACTAGATGGAAACTCCATATGTGTTATGAAATTATGTAGCATCAAACCCTAAAATTATAGCCCCATATGTCAAATTGACATGTGGGGTTTTTAAAACAGTTATATATAATTATAATTCTAGATAATATATAAGTAAGATTTAAACAACTATGAGCAAATTTGTACAAGCAGATGGTAGAGTTATATATACTCAAACCAATCTAACTAAACAACAAAAAGAAGCTATTGGATTACTCTCAATTGGCACGTTCTTAGAGTATTTTGACCTAATGCTTTATGTACATATGGCTGTTTTACTCAATAGTCTGTTTTTTCCCCAAAATGATCCAGATTCTGCCTCTTTTTTTACTGCAATTGCATATAGTATCACTTTTGTTTTTAGACCATTTGGAGCATTGCTGTTTGGTTGGATAGGAGACACTATTGGTCGAAAAATAACTATCATTATTACAACCTTTATGATGGCAGCCTCGTGTTTTGTTATGGCTACCTTACCAACTTATGAACAAATTGGAATTACGGCTTCATGGATTATTAGTATATGTCGTGCAGTACAAGGTATATCTTCCTTAGGTGAGAGAGTGGGTGCAGAGTTATATTTAATGGAAATAACAAAGCCACCCATACAATATCCAGTTGTAACGTTGATTACGGTTTGTGCCTCCTTGGGGTCAATGGTTGCATTAGGTTTTGGTTTTTTAATTACTAACTATGGATTTAATTGGCGCTATCTTTTTTGGTTTGGGATGATAATTGCCACTATAGGTACAGTTGCTAGAACTAACTTAAGAGAAGCACAAGAATTTGCTAATGCAAAATTGCGATTAAAAACATTTTTTGATAACCATTTTATTGATAGAAAAATATTAAAAGGTGATCCGATTTTAGAAGAAAAAGTGCAGAAAAAAACAGTATTCTATTATTTTTTAATTCAATGTGCTGGTCCAGTACCAACATACTTTGTGTATTTTTATTGTGGTAATATACTCAGGAATTCTTTTGGTTATGGCATTGGAGATATCATTTATCATAACTTTTTTATTTCAATAATACAGCTATTCACTACGCTATTATTAGCGTATTTAAGTTATAGAATATACCCTTTAAAGATTATTAAAGTCAGGTGGGTAATTTTCTCTACTTTTATAATATTTTGCCCTTATTTTCTTTATAGGGTCAGCACTCCTATACATTTATTTATAATACAACTATTGATCGTGTTATTTGCACCTGACTCAGCTCCAGCTAGTGCAATTTTTTATAAATATTTCCCTATTTTTAAACGCTTTACTTATAGTAGTATTGTATACGCCTTAGCACATGCCACAATTTCTATTGTTACATCTTTTGGTTTTATATATTGTACAAAATATATGGGGCAGATAGGAATACTATGTATTATGTTGCCTATAGTAATAAGTTATGGATTTGGGATATTTTACTTTGCAAAGTTGGAGAATATAACTGTAACTAATAGTTATTAGTTTTATAATAATTATGTATTACTTTAGAACATAATTCTGCAAAATTTTGCTCAATTGTTGGTGTATTAAAATACATACTAAGGCTCATAAACCTACTAAGGGTTTCTATTATAATTTTTTTTGCTTTCTCCGGTGATTTAGTTTCTAGAGTTTGTATATTATGAGTTCGATCAAATAATTTAATCAATGCCACATCATATTTTTCTTGTTGAAGTAATATATCTAATGTTTCTGCTGAGCTAATCTTTCCGTGAGGCTTGTTCCTGCTTAAGTCTTCTACTTGACTAGCAACCTGCTCCCCAAAGATATAGGCAATCATCTTTTTGGTAAGTTTTGTATCCTCAATGGTGTCATGCAATATGCTGGTAACAAGAATGTCAGTGCGGTAAAGATAATCAGAGATCATATACGCCACCTCTAGTGGATGAGAGTAATAAGGCTCGCCTGACTGCCGCATTTGGCTACCATGATATTTCTTGGCGTAATATATTGCTTTTTTGACTTCGTTAATATCTATTGGTCGATTTACTTCCTCATTCATCTTACGTAATTTGTCCAGTAACCTAGTAGCATATTGACAAGGTGCATACTTTGAGTTATTCCAATAATTAATCTCTTCTTCTTCCATAAAAAACCCTAAATATTTTTATATTCAATTTATAGGTTAAACTAAAATATAAATTATTACTAAAGATTTTTTATCTATTTTTACAAAAGATGAATATTTTTGCATTTTGTTGTTGTATAAATAGACAGCTACTTCCTTTATATTCACATATCCTATAAATCGTTGTGTAAACTGTAAATGACTAGACAAAAAAGTACCAGTAAAATTTATATTGTTATAGAACTCTTGCTAGAAAAAACTAGAGTAATATTTTAATGAGGTTGCCTTGGTGTAAATTGTTATATATTTATTATTTATTTCAGAGTATTTTTAGTTTATTTTCTAATTTTACCTATACACCTGAGTTCGATATAGAAGATTAGTTTAATAGTCTCGGTGTTGCTACGGCGGGGACTAAAAATAGCCTGAAAGGCTATTAAGTATCATTGATTCCTGCTTTTAGTTAGGAATGACATCACTTTTGCAGGGGGAATAATTATTCTTATATCGAACTCAGGTTATACTAAATCTAAAATGAGAATGTAATATATTGCCTGAATTAAAATTTGACGAAAAGCAGTTGCTTTTACTCAGCAGAATTAAAGAGTTTGCTAAACAAATTGAAGATAAGTCGTTTTTTAGATTCTTTAATAGCAGTTTATTAGCAAAAAAAGCTATATATTTATATGGTAATGTAGGTAATGGCAAAACTGTATTAATGCAACATTTTTTCCAAATATTGCAAATTAAGAAATTAATGGTACATTACCAAAACTTTATGCAATCGGTACATAAAGATATTTATCAGTTGCAAGATAAATCACAATCTAAAAATAATATTATCAAAAGAATTGCTGCAAATTATGCAAAGCAGGCGGAAGTAATATGCATAGATGAGTTTGAAATTAAAGACATAACTGATGCTATGATAATAGGGCCGCTGCTCCTTGAACTCATAAGACATAAGGTGTTTATCTTCATTACTAGTAATATAGAGCCAAAAGATTTGTATAAAGATGGTTTACAAAGAAATTCTTTTTTGCCAATAATTAAAGAGATTTATCAAAAGTTTGAAGTTATGCATTTGGATAGTGATCATGATTATAGATTAGATAAAATTATACACACGACTAATAGACGTATAATATACCCAATTAATGAAGATAATAAGCTTGAGATACAGAATATTATTAGCAAGTTAAATAGTAATAACCGATTAGTGTCTAAGGATATTCTAGTTTTTGGACGTAAAATATCTTTTAAAATGGCTAGTGAAAAAGTATTAGTAACAGATTTTGAAGAGCTATTTGTAAGAGAATTAGGTTATGTTGATTATGTAAATATTTGCCAAAAATTTTCTATCATAATAGTAGAAAATATTCATATAATAAGTTCTGATAACACAGACTTAGCGGTTAGGTTTATTAATTTTGTTGATAATGCTTATTTTTATAAGGTTGTATTATTCATGACATTGCAAGATGAACCTATAAAAATATATCAGAATGGTTTTCGCAAAGGTGAATTTAACAGAACTATTTCAAGGTTATATGAGATGAATAGTGATAGCTATGTCAATTAAAAAGGGTAAATTTATTACGTTTGAGGGTGGGGAAGGGTGCGGTAAATCCACCCAAAGTAATATGTTATACCAGTATTTACTATCACAAAATATTTCAGCAGATTTAACACGTGAAGTAGGGGGGACTATTTCTGCGGAGAAGATGCGTGACATTTTAGTTAATCAAGATTTGCTACCTATGTCAGAATTGCTGCAAATCATGGCAGCACGTTATGAACATGTTCATAAAAGGATTATTCCTAAACTAGATTGTGGGATATCAGTTATTTGTGATAGGTTTGTAGATTCTACTGCTTGTTATCAAGGGCAAGATATAGGGATTGATTTAGTTTATGATCTTCATAAGTCTTTAATATCTGATGTGATGCCTGATATTACATTTTTTATTGATATAGATCCAAATATTGCCTTACCAAGGGCATTAGTACGAGGGAATAATAACAAATTTGAAAGCAAAAATATTGAATTTCATCAAAAAGTCTATGACGGATTTCAATATATATCAGCTAAATTTCCAAATAGAATAGTAAAAATAAATGCCTCAACTCTTAGTGTACAAGAAATTCATGATATAATAGTTGCGATGCTCGTTACAAAGGTTTGGTGAATAAGATGGAAGATAAAATAGAGAAAATATGTGTTATTGGTTCTGGAGTAATGGGGCTAGCAATAGCTTCCTTGATAGCTAATTCCTCTCACCAAGTTTGTTTTACTAGATGTAGTAAGCAACGACCCTAATGACAGGAATGCAATCCTTACAAAGGCTCTAGAAAATATAGAGAAACAACAACCAGCTCCTTTATCGCATCCAAGTAAATTAGCGTTTATTACCATTGGTAATTTAGAAGATGATCTAAAGCTGATTACAGAATGTGATTTGATCATTGAAGTTATTATTGAAAAAATTGCAATAAAACATCTTCTATATGAGAAGATTCTACCCTACCTAAAAGAAGATGCTATTTTAGCTTCTAATACTTCAACCTTACCTTTAAGGAAATTAAAAGAGCAAATGCCTGATTCTATAAAATCTACCATCAGGTCTAGATTTGTCATTAGTCATTTTTTTAATCCTCCAAGATATATGGAATTACTTGAACTTGTCGTGGATTCAGAGGTTAGCTCAGGGGTTATAGAGAGGATATCAGATTTTCTAACACGAGATTTAGGGAAAGCTATTATTAAATGTCACGATACTCCAGGTTTTATAGCAAATCGAGTTGGTTGTTATCTACTTGAGCTGGTTGTTTGTAGTAGCATAGATGAAAATTTAAGTCCAGTAATTATCGATAAAATTTTTACTGATTTATTTAAATTACCAAGTACAGGAATCTTTGGCTTATATGATTTGATAGGTCACGACGTAATGAGATTAATTTCTACATCACTAGTTAATTCCCTACCGAATAATGATGATTATCACCAAGTTTACTTAGCATCTTCTATCCTTGATAAGATGATAGAGAATAACTTGATTGGTCGTAAAGCTTTAGGAGGTTTTTACCGTATATCAAAGATAAATGGCATAAAAACTAAAGAAGTCATAGATTTTACAACTTTAACTTATGCGGCATTTGAAGAGCCAAAGATTGAGTATAGTTCTATTGATCAGTTGTTAAATAGCAACTCTAGCTATGGTAAATTTTTTCATGAGATACTAGTGAAGTTTTACTTATATATAACATCTTTAATTCCATCGGTTACTGATAATATTTACGATATAGATACAGCTATGAGGCTTGGTTATAGTTGGAAAATTGGTCCTTTTGAGTTGTTAATTAATCACATAGGAGGAGGATTTGAGTGGCTTAAAAAACAAGCAATGCTAATGAATTTAACATTACCGGAATATATCGCTAATAGTTCCTATGAAACTATTGAACTGAGTCAATTTCATTTGACTAGAGTCAGATTAGAAGAAAGTAAGATTTTATTGAAGAATGATTCGGCTCAACTAGTTCTGTATAAAAATAGGTTAGTTTTTACTATTAACACTAAAATGAATTGCCTCAATGAAAATGTTTTTAAACTTTTGTTAGAATCTGTTGATATTGCAGAAAATGAGAAGCAAACACTATATATTATGCCATTAACCAATAATTTTTCAGCTGGTGCTGACTTAAAATTCATTGCTTCCTGTATAAAAAATCAAGATTTTGCTAAATTAGAAGATTTCTTAAAACTTGGTCAGAAAACCATGATAAGGTTAAAATACTCGCATATTAATATTGTTAGCTGTGCTTTAGGTGCTGCGTTAGGTGGGGGTTGTGAAATATTGTTACATTCTGATTTTATTGTAGCTAATCAGGAATTAAATGCTGGTCTTGTTGAGGTATCGGTTGGCTTAGTTCCAAGTTGGGGAGGCATTAAGGAAATGTTTTATCGTGCAAGTAGCGATAAAAGTAAGTTGGTAAAAAATTTAAGAAATATCCTATTACCAAATAAATCAAGTTCTGCTGATTATTTTATAGCTGATTATGATATTACTAACGTGCAAGTAAATATGAATAAACATTTAATACTGCAAGAGGCTTTTGCCTTGGATTTGCCAAAAAAAATAAAGAAAGTAAGCAAGCAAGTTATTTTATCTAAAGTTACTTTAGCTGAAGAATTTGCAGAAACCAATTTTTCAAAGCAGAAGAGTATAGCTGAGTATGATAATTTTCAAGGATGGCTATTGTCAAAGTTTCAAGATATCATTTCCATGCAACAAATTGATGAGCAAAAATTATTGCAATTTGAACGAGAGATGTTTTTAGAACTTGCCAAAAACCCTAGAAAGATTTTTGGTTTTTAGAACAAAGTTTACTATACAATACTATATCTTCCAATGAATTCCAAAAATTATCTCTGCTAGAAGGTGCATAGTACCCTACATTTTTCTATAATCGTCATAGCAAGGCTCTTTAGATGCCGTGGCGATCCAGGTAAACAGCGAAGCTGTTTTTTTAGAGTAACGCTTCGCGTATCCTGTATTGCCGTGTCGCCGCTTTCAGCGGCTTCTCGCAATGACGCTCGGAAGACCCCTTAACAGTAGTGAAATAAAAATGTAGGGTACTATGGTGGCAAACTAGGTTCACAGCACCTAGCAAAATTCTCAATAAACTTAATATAATCACAAATTTTTTTATTAAAAACACTTTGCATATTATAATATCTATTGTATTATATAAAAATACACATCTCTAAAATTAAAGAGAATTCCTATGTACCCATAAAATTAGACCAAGAGAATGTTATATCCAAGAATAGTAGGATAAAATAACAATAATAAAAAAGATAAAAATTTTATTACAGCAAAGAGAAAGTATAAAGACATTAGAGGTAAAAGTGGCATTACTAAGTAATAAACAATCAAAAAAGTATACTTGAATATGCTCTTCTGCTTTGAAGAATTGGTTCTTGCAAATACTATCGGGTAATTCACGTACTGCTTGCGTTCGTTCACCCCTTGTTTGTTGTCTCCATTCTCCAAAGCATTTGAGTATACCTGATGAATTTCAAGAGTTGGTTAGGCGTACGAGTGGCGAGCGAATGGAGCGTAGTCAAACCGTTGTTTCTACGCGAAGTCCCATCGTGCCACAACGCCAACACTTGAAAGGCGAAGGGTATATACCAATCGAGCATTCGAATGTATAGCTTATCTCGTGGAAGGCAATAAAAGGAGGAATGAAATGATTCAACTATTAGCAATTTCTTCAAGTATTTTAATCATTATTGAAATGCTATTGATAGTAATTTGTATTAAGTGGTTATATAGTATTAGGCTGGCATGTACCAATATTTGGCTTATGAGTCAGGATTTCTCAAATAGTTTCATTACAGCCAAAGAAGAAGTAATTTTGTTACATAAAGAATTAAAAGAGATAACCACTCTAACTAACCCGAGTTGCCAATTAATTTATAAGAGCAGAGCTAGGTTTTATGAACATTTGAAGTTAATTTGTAACATTAAAACACTTAATAAAAACTATATTTTTTAGAAATATGTTTGTATTAAAAATGTTTTAGTATCGAGCCTCACATGAAACCAGCGTTAAATATAGCTTTTGCCAGTATAATTAATTGGCAACTCGGGTTAACTACCAAGAAAGAACAGCATATTTTGCACATGACCATTCATTTAGATGAAGTAGAAATGGGTGTAAAAATGTTACTTGATGAGTTTAGGAGAATTAGCATACCCAAAGAGAATAGTGCATTACAGAAGATACTGGAAAAAACAGTCTTGCACAAATAAGATGAAGGCAATTATACAAAACTTACGCTATGTAAGGTTCTAAATAGCGTAAAGAGGGTGAACGTAACTGCTGTTGCATATAATGATCTAAAAGCCCTAACTTTATTTGATAAACCGTCTTACCTATTTTGTGTGCAGTTCTTTTTAGAAAAGCCCACACTAAAAATGCACAACTAATGTGATTACGCTGGATGCGTTGTTTTCTGCATTGGCATCGTTCTATACCGGTAAGTTGCTTGATTTCTCTATGCATGCTCTCAATTACCCAACGAAAGCCACACTCATCTTGTACGGCTTTAGAAGATTTTTGAGTTTTGTTATTGGTAACAATATAATCAACTCTGTTGGTAGAAACAGTAAGTTTAAACAAATTAACATGCTTATCTTTTGCAAAGCCCTTTATATGAATCTCCACTCCGCTCTTAATTTCCTCATCTGAAAACGTTAACTTGCTAACAGCTTTATAAGGCTTAGAAGAGGAAGTTTTAGTAACGTTTCTATTTGCTTTAATAGGAGCATAATAATATTTACCCAAGGAATCAACATGTTGCATAATTTTATGCGTAGCATACCATGTGTCAAAAAGCACAGTTTGAAAAGGAATCTTTTTGCTATACACAGCATTATTTAACATATTTAATAGGTGTTCTACTTTTGTCGCTCCATCATGTTCGGGCGAAAAAATTCGGTAATCTATTACCCAAAACTTATTAATATCCGGATTATAATATACCAAACTTACTACTCCTATACCAGTAGTAATACCACCTGTAGCCCCACTGTACTGTGATCTAGCAATTTCTATTTTCTTGGTATTTCTTTTATTTAACACCGTATCATCAAATATTGTATATCCGTTAGGCGATAAAATAACATCATCCTTAATATGTTCCCATAACAAAGAAGGTGTATATTTTTCATTTTTTAAAAATCTATTAATAACATCATGGCTACATTTTTTGGCATGTTCAGCATAGTAGGTCAAACTATAATTCTTTTGACTCACTATTAGAAATTGACAGTAATCTGTCCTATTAACTGGTATTGCTTGCAATTTTATCCTCTTGGCATTTGTAAATTATACTCAACATAATGTACCATTTTTTTTCTCATAGCGTAAGTTTTGTATATTAAGATGCAGATTACAGCAAATTATCTATATCAAACTGAATCAGAAACTTTGAAGAGATATCAACAAAGGTTAGAAGATTTAGTACTAATACTTAACAATGAAAAAGAGAGATTACATCATAGCATTGATGGTATAGATAAAGATAGTATAGAAAAACACATTAAATTTTTACAAGATGAAATAGATGAGTTTGATGCAAAATTGGGTGAAGTAATAGGTGGATTAGTAGAACTAGAAGATAAGGTAAAGATATTAGAGACTGTACCTTTATTGATAACTACCCTAATTCAGGATAAGAATTAGTTAATTCTTATCCCGAATTCGCATGTAACTAGTATACTCGAATGATTTGAAGAACGGGAACAACAACAGACACGGGGTGATTGAACGGGGTATACTTTTCTGCTTTGAAGAATTGTTTTTTGAAAATATCAGGAACTCGCGTACTCATGTACTAAATGTACACCTAGTTCGCTTGCCTATTATACTCGATGAAAATCAAGAATTGCGTCGTCATTATCCAAGATCTGCGGTGTGCACATACTGTATGTCACACTGACTGAACAAAAAGGTTAGGTTGGTTGTACAAAGTGTAACTTAAACAATTTTATGATTAAGAAATCAAAAAATTGCTTAGAACGACTATAAGCTTGTTTAATTGATCTTATACCTAACTGTAGTACAGAATAACTCCTACATCCTAGCATTTTCTTCATTTTTATCGGTTGCTCTTGCTCTCCAATTGCTCCTATTTTTATTGCCATTGCATAATAGAGTACCACAGATTTTTTTTGTATTCAATCTAAAATACTCTATTTACTAGCTCTTTCAACCATTCCATCTCTTTTGTCCAGTAGTGTGACTATATGTACGCTCCGCTCGCTCCTCGACTTGGTAATTCCCGCTACTATCATGATTTTGATTCTATCAACTCTTCATTTACGAGCAGTATATATAGGCTTCGCTCCATCGTTCTTGCTATCCAATTCTCCTGAATTGACTATAAATTAGGACTCTACCTTTTCTATAGCAATGGTTGAATCTGGCAGCTTAGTGATTTTTTCAATCTTTAAGCGAGCGGTTTGTAGTTTCTTTTCACAGTGATCTTTTAGTAAGACCCCTCTTTCAAAACTATTAATTGATGAATCTAAACTTTCCTCTCCCGTATCAATTTTTTTTACAATTTCTTTTAGTTCAGCTAAGGCAGCTTCAAAGCTCATATTTTCAATAGATTTTAAGTCTAGCATAATAATTTACCTCTTTCAAATTTACTTATGCTGCGAAGTATGTCCTCAGCCTTGCCTAATTGTGCAGCATAAGTACCCTTAAGTATTTTTATCGTATTTCCAAAATGAATGGCTGCTTCGTCTACTATTAAATTTTTAACCCATGTGTTAAAGGCTGGATACCACAACTGTTGAAAGTTAAGAAATCGTCTATTAGCGAAGCACCGTTAGGCACTGTGGCAATCTTCATGGTAGTCAAGACTCCTTTACAAGATTGCACGTCGCCGCTTGCAGCGATTCCCTCGCAATGACGGTTTAAGTCTTACAACAGCACTTCGCTAATAGACGATTTCTTAACTTTCAACAGTTGTGGGTTGGATACCCAAAATTGCTATGATTTTTTATATACTCTAGAATAGAAAATCAAGAATTGCGTTGTCATTATCCAAGATTTTAGCGGTACTCACGTACTTCATATACTCTGCTCACCTCTTGTTTGTTGTTCCCATTCTCCAAATCATTTGAGTATATATATTAGTTCCTAATATACTTTCTATCTAGCTCGTTATATAGTCTATAAATTGCAATTTCTCGATCTTTAATCTTTTTACTAGCAATTTTTAGTAATCTTTCTGATGACTTTTCAGTTAATTGGATTGATGAATGTAGCTGTTCAGCAAGCTTCTTCAGTGATTCCTGAATTTCCATAAAAGATTTTTGTAATTGAGCTTTAATAGATACAGAAGAATTATCAAGCTCATTAAGCTTTACATACACATGTTCTACCAGTTGATTAATTTTATCTTGCAGTAAATTTAATTGTTGTTTGCGTCCCTCTATTAGGTATTTACTAGTCTCATTTATCTTGGCTTGTATTCTGATTTTGGAAGTAACTTCTAAATTCCAAGCTAGTCCAAGTTTGCTCATTACGTATATTATCCATTTATGGACATCAAAATGATACCACTTAGCACCATTACGATAATCTGATGGGAAGGCATGATGGAAATTATGCCAATTTTCACCTAATAAGAACAAAGCCATCCACCAAATATCTCCTGCAGTACCTTTATAATATTGTTTACTACCAACGAAATGACATAGAGAATTGACACAAAAAGTTGCCTGTTGTTGCAATGCTCTCCCCATACCAATAAACAGGAAACCAGCATATGCAGAATTGATAGTACCACCTATTAAGTAACCTATTAATGCTGGAAATACAATATTCATAAATGCAGCAATTTGCCAATAATATTTTAATTGCCATCTTAGCAATTTGTTTCTACCAAGTTTAACCATAGTAACCCGGTCAATTGACTTATAACTTCCATCAATTATCATCCATCCAATATGTGACCATAAAAACCCTAAAATTCTATTCTCAAACTTTAGTGGGCTATGCGGGTCTTGCTCTTTATCAGTATGAACATGGTGCTTGAAATGATTAGATGCCCAGGACAATACTGGTCCTTGTAAAGTGGCGGCTGACATTATAACAAGAATAAACTCCACCGCTGTATTTGTTTTAAAGGCATGATGTGACCAAAGCCTATGCAAACCAACACCAACAGTAATATTAGAACCATAATAACCGGCTATCAGCAAACCTATTTCGAATATACCTATCTTGTGGCTAATGTGATATTTTATAACCAAAAATGCAAGTAAAATTGGGTATATGATAAGCACAAAAAAAGTAAGCCACGAAATTCTTTTTAGCATATATCTAATCTTTAAATAAATTAAATGTCCTTAACTCCATAGTTACAATATAACATATTGCAACATATTGCAATATGGAACATATGCAATATTACATTTTACGTTTCCATAATTTGTTAAACATCCGTTGTCCGAAATAGAAACTAATAATACCGGCAAAAATAGCCTGATCGTCTATATTCCATAAAACATCAAGATATTCTACAAGGATCGCCGTACTCTGTATGGTTCTATATTGTACATATTTGATGTAGGCATACATAATAAAAAAACTATAGGCAAGGACAGGGCGAACTGACCCATTCAACGCGTCAACCCAATTAACGCCTGATTTATATGTTGAATATAAAGTATTATTTTCAGCAATGTCTTTTGAAGCATCAAGCTCTGTCAGTAGCTTTGTATGTCCTAGTTTATTGATTTCAATTTGTCGATCTAAAAGATTAAGTGCATGTTTTTTATCATTTTGATCCTTTAGAATTTTTAAAATCTTCGGAATAATTGAGCTAATAAAGCCCGTTATTGAAGCAAGTAGTGTAATCATAAAATGCTCATTAAGTTTTAGTATAATAGACCTCTTTCGAAACTCTACTTCTGCTGGTGATTTGCACGTCGATGCGGTACTCGAATCCGTAACGGAATTAGAGTACGCTGCGGTTCGAGGTGAGGCGTCTCCTTCAAATCCCTCAGCACAAGCGAGTTTCGAAAGAGGTCTAATATAATTATAGTAAAGTTTTTCTCTGCACTAATACTCGTCATCCACTTTTTTTAAATATTTTTTTATTAATTCTTTGAATCACATATATACGTCAAATAAGTCACAATAGATAAAAATTTGTAATTTGTTTATCAACTGTTTAAAACCTTCTTGACTCTATAATTATAGTACAATATCCTAAAAATTCCATATAATCCCAAATTATCCCAATTATAACCAAAAATTAGTTATAACTTAATTATGGGATAATATTTAAGCAATTTTGCTGTCATCTCAGTGTAGGCTGGGATCTGATACCCCATGTGGTAATTATTGAAAGGTAAAGGGTAAATGAATATTTTTTTATCAAAATATATAAACAATCTTGATAAGAAAGGTCGGGTTTCGATACCTGCCAGCTATAGATTAGCTTTGTCTAGTCAGTCATTTAATGGGATTATTGCCTATCCGTCTTTTAGAAATAAGTGCATTGAAGGCTGTAGTTTGAAGAGGCTTGAGGAGCTAAGTCAAATAATCCAAACCTTAGATCCCTATTCTGAGGTGCGAGATGCTTTCGAAACGATCATTCTTGGTGAAGCTATCCAGCTTAGTTTTGATAGTGAGGGAAGGGTGATTCTACCTAAATCTTTAATAGATCACGCTGGTATATCAGATCAAGCTTGCTTTGTAGGGAAGGGATTGGTCTTTGAAATTTGGCAGCCACAAAATTTTGAAACGTATCTTTCTTCAGCTCGGCAAATTGCTCAAGATAACCGTTTAACTCTTAAGAATATCAATAAGGATATATGATACAAGAATCCGCATCATCTCATACAGCTGTTCTGTTAAATGAAGTTAAGGAAATCTTGTGTCCTAAAGATGGGGGGAATTATCTGGACTGTACTTTTGGTTTTGGTGGTTATAGTCGGATGATACTTGATTGTTGTAATTGTCAATTAGTGGCAATTGATCGTGATCCAAATGTTATAACCTACGCCAATCAATTAATAAATGATTATCCTGGTAAAGTGAGATTTATTCAGACAGGTTTTGCTGAAAGTTTTTCAAAATTAGGTTCGTTGAAATTTGATGGGATAGTTATGGATTTAGGGGTTTCTTCTATGCAGATTGATTCTGGAGATAGGGGTTTTTCATTTACCCATGATGGTCCACTTGATATGAGGATGAGCAGTACGGGATATAGTGCTGCAGATTTTATAAATGAGGCTGATGAACAAGAAATAGCAGATGTGATTTATAAATATGGCGATGAATCTTATTCTCGAAGAATCGCTAAAAATATTATAGAACACAGGTTATTAGAGCCTATTACCAATACAGCAAAATTTGCCCATATTGTTCGTAGTAGTATAGGTTTTAGAAAAGGTAAAATTGATTCCGCTACTAAGACTTTTCAAGCAATTCGTATTCATATCAATGATGAATTGGGGCAATTAGAAAGGTTTCTAAGTAATAGCAAGAATATTTTAGTGCCAAATGGTCGCCTAGTAATTGTCTCATTTCATTCATTAGAAGATCGAATTGTTAAAAATTTTTTTAAAGCAAATTCTGCTAAATTAGTTGCTAGGTCTAAATATGCGGCAAAAATTCTAGCTGAAGAAAATTCTAAGGAATGGCTTAAAATTCTTACAAAAAAACCATTATGTCCATCGTCTAGGGAAGTTGCACTTAATCCAAGAGCAAGATCTGCAAAATTAAGGGCTGGACAAAAAATAGATGGTACTACATATGGTAGTTAGAATATTTAGTTGTATAACTGTATGTACTATAATTTTTTCTATTTATGGATTATTTAGAGTTAAAGATCAGGTTATTGCCTTGCATTATCAGCTTGGAGAGGTTTCAAAACAGTTGACTGGTGAGAGTGATAGAATTCACGTGTTAAAAGTCGAACAATCATACCTTACTTCTCCTGCTAGACTAAGAAAATTAGCATCACTTTATTTGCAATTAGATACTGTTAAAGTTAAGCAAATGATTAGTGATCCTTTGCTACCTGAGAGTAAGAAATATGCAAAGTCTAACGAGGTAGGTGGTTCATATTTTAGTAAAACCAATGTTAAGTGGCGTTATAAAACAATTGCTAATAATAAATACATACAAACCGTTTCAACTAGAAAATCAGAGTATATTCGATGAAAATCAACATTAGTATAGTACTTACATGGCAAAAAAGATGTTATCTTGTTTCGGTGCGGAATCTGAAAAAATACCTTGAAAGACTATTCAGTATTATATATCCGCTACTTTTGCAGAATGACATACTAGTAAGCAATTAGCAGCAGTATGTAGATGGATAATAATATATTTTTATTAGCATTTATAAAAAATATTCTAACTAAAATGAAAAGAAATTTTAGTAGTATTATTTTATGGGATGTAGGTGCTAACAATACCAAAATCAGATTATTAATAGTTAGCTGTTGTTTTGCTATATTTTTTTGTGGTTTATTATATCGCTTAATAATTGTTGCGACCAATGGCTATGTTAAGCTAGAATATCAAGTAAAAAATAGTGACTTTAGGAAAGAGATAGTAGATCGTAATGGTAACTTATTAGCAGTCAATTTACCTTCCTCCTCATTGTTTGCTAATCCACAGAAAGTAATTAATCCTTCGCAATGTTTAGAAAGATTATCCAATATCTTGCCTGAGATTGATAAAATGAAGTTACTTGCAGAGTTACAAAGTAACAAAAGTTTTGTATGGATCAAAAGGGATTTATTGCCAAAAGAGCAAGAAGCGATATCAAATTTGGGAATGCCAGGTTTTAGTTTTGAACAAGAACAAAAAAGAATCTATACTTTTTCCAATTTATTGTCACATATTATAGGATATGTGGGTAGGGATTTGGTTGGTCTTGCTGGGTTAGAAAAAACCTATGATAAGTTTCTAACTAATTCTGACTTTATACAGCCGGATCAACTTAAAAAACCTCTTGAACTATCTATAGACGTAAGATTACAAAATATTCTAAGTGAAGAAATAGATAGGACGTTAAAGGAGTTTAGTGCAATAGGAGCAGTGGGAATAATTGCCAACCCTAATAATGGTGAGATTTTAGCTATTGTTAGTAAGCCGGATTTTAACCCACATTATCCAAGTAGAGCAAAGCCAGAAGAGCTATTTAATATGGCAAGTCTTGGTATCTATGAGATGGGGTCTGTATTTAAAACTTTGACTATGGCCGTAGCTTTTGATACTGGTACTATAGCAATGAACGATGCTTATGATATTAGCTATATGAAGGTAGGGGGGTTTAATATCAAAGATTATCATCCAAGGCAAGGGTGGCACAGTGTTCCAGAAATTTTCTTGCATTCATCAAATATTGGTGTTAGTCAAATTATGCTTGAAGTTGGAAAGAATGATTTTAAAAATTATTTAAAGAAATTAGGTTTACTAGATCAGCTTAAAATTGAGTTACCAGAGAGAGGTACTCCTTTGTTTCCATCTGACAAGAGGTGGAGTGATCTTACTACTGCTGTCATGGCCTATGGTTATGGCATTTCAATTAGCCCTTTACACTTTATGCAAGCAGTATTGCCAATAGTAAATGGAGGGATATTATATGATCTGACTTTAATCAAAAGGCACGATGAGCGTCTTGTTGGCACGCGTGTTTTTAGTGAGAAAACCTCTAAACAAATGAGTGAGTTATTTCGTTTGGTGGTAAAAGAAGGGACAGGACGTAGAGCCGATGTTAAAGGATATCTTGTCGGTGGTAAAACTGGTACTGCTGAAAAATTAACTTCAGATGGGCATAGCAAGAAAAAATATCTTAAGAATAGCAGAATGTCATCATTTTTAGGTTTATTACCAGCCATTGATCCCCAATATATTATTTTTATAATGTTTGATGAACCAAAAGGAACAAAAGAATCCTTTGGCTTTGCTACTGCTGGCTGGACTGCAGCTCCTGCTGTTGGAAGAGTTCTTGAGCGAATGGTAGCACTATATGGAATAGAGCCAGTTGAAAAAGGGGAGGGGTTGTGATATTTTTTCTTTGCTAAATATCTTTTGTTAATATATACTTTATATATTAAATTATATTGAGGAATTATGAAAAATATTATCTTTTTAATTTTAACAATAATTCTATCATCTTGTGGTAGTACATCAAGTATACGTAACGCACAACCATCAGAGAGTCGGGTGGATATTAGTAATTATGATTACATAATTATTAATGATTTTAAGGATGGTACTAGCAAATCTTCTAATAATCCACATGTTATATCAGAAGGTAAGAGATTTGCCGATATGATAGCAAGTTCAATTAAATCTAAAAAATTATTCGACAAAGTTCAACGGAATGTTGACTCTACAGATAGGGCTATACTTATTGATGGGAAAATAACTAAGTATTCTGAGGGTAATGCTGTTATGCGTACACTAATTGGTTTTGGTGTTGGTAGCTCTCACTTTAACGCAAAAATTAATATAAAAGATAACGAGACAAAAAAATTGTTAGGTAGCATAGATGCTAATAAAATGAGTTGGGCACTAGGAGGGGTAATCGCTGGTTCTCAAGATGTTAAATCACATATGAATTCTGTTGCTTCTAACATCGCTTGTGAGTGTGAAATTGCTAAGAAAAAGAAGAAATAAGGCAAAAAAAATGGTAGTCTAGAATTAATCCTAGGCTACTTGACCTTCCATATTTCGTGTGTTTCCTTAGTATTCTTCAAATTCAAAAGTTGTTTTAATAATTTGTGCAGTTAGTTGAGGATATATGTATTTAGCCAATCATCTCCTACCTTGGTTTCAACAATAAGTGGAATGGCTAATTTAGGTGAGTTCTCCATAGTGGTTTTGATTAGGTGAGTAGCTACTTCTATTTCATCAATAGGAGACTCAAAAAGTAACTCGTCATGGATTTGTAGAATTAGCTTGGTTCTTAATTTTAATTTCCGTATTTTACGGTCAAGATCAATCATTGCCACTTTTATAATGTCTGCACTAGTTCCTTGAATTGGAGCATTGATTGCTGCCCTTTCAGCAAATTGCTGTAGGGAGTGTTTCTTATCATGGATTAAGGGAATAAAACATTTCCGTCCGAATAGGTTTAGGACATAACCATGTTCCTTGGCATAGTTTTTTATATATTCCATATATTTTTGAATTTCTGGATATTCTTCAAAATATTTTTTTATATATTCTGCTGCTTGTGAAGAGCTAATATTTAACTGTTTTGCCAGTCCAAAGCTACTGATACCATAAATAATACCAAAATTTATGGCTTTTGCTTTACGCCTATGTTCTAGTGTTAAATCTTTTTCAGTAATTTTAAATATATTACAAGCCGTTTTACTATGTATATCCTCACCATTAACAAAAGCTTGCTTTAAGGATGGTATATCTGCCATGCTACTTAAGATTCGGAGTTCAATTTGTGAATAGTCAGCTGAAATTAATTTATGCCCATATTCTGCAATAAAAGCTGCTCTGATTCTGTTGCCTTCTTTCGAGCGAACTGGCACATTCTGTAAGTTCGGATCTTGAGAACTAAGCCTACCAGTGCTAGTTGAAGTTTGTAAGAATGTGGTATGTACCCTATTAGTTATTGGATTTACTTGCAGAGGTAAGCTATCCGTATAAGTATTTTTTAATTTAGTTAAATGACGCCATTTTAATAATAAATCGGCAATAGCAAAACCACTCTCGCTAATTTTTTCAAGTATTTCTGCACTAGTAGAATAAGACTTAGCTTTTGATGACAATTTACCAAAGGGTAGTTGCATTTTCTCAAACAAAATTTCTCCCAGTTGCTTTGGCGAGGCAATGTTAAACTTTGTCCCAGTAATGGTAAAAATTTCCTGCTCTAATTTAGTAATTTCATTACCAAATTCACTTGATAGCTGTTTAAGATACTGTGAATCGATTTTAATCCCAGCTTTCTCCATTTTATCTATTATATAGCATAAAGGTAAATCAATTTCTTTGTATAGTGCTAAGGCATGATTATCCTTTAACTCTAACAATAGTTTTTGATAATCAGTACTAAAGCCAGTAATTATTTCTGCCATGGCTTCTAAATTATCCTTTTTCACCGAATCAAACGGGTCTTTTTGAGGTTTGCCAGCAGATATCAGATATTGCATTAGTTCTAGATCTTCAATCGATGCTATTTCACTATCTACAAAGAATTTTAATAATGATTTTAGTTTATAAGTGATTTTCTTAATAGACTTATTTTTTAGCAATTTGAGAATATCAGGTATAAACCATTGATGCAGATAATTTTGGCAAGAATCATCAGAAAGTAAATCAGACATATCGCTAGGGGTTCTAGCTGTAAACTTAATGTTGTAGCACTTATCATCAATAGATAAAATTATGGAAGGATTTTGTCCTAGATGATCTGATAGATAAATACTGATGACCCCATGCTCTTCAGCTTTAATCATCACAGAATCAAGCTGTTGTTTAGAAGATATCTCCTGAACTATGATTTGCTTAATAGGCAAGGATTCATTGGTAATTTGTATTTGAAATAAATTTTCCACTCGTTTGTTTAGAGATTTAAAACCATACTCTGCTAGAAAGTTAGAGATTTGCCTACTATCAGGTGGTCTATATTGCAATAAACTAAAATCCAAGTCTATATCAACATTATAATCTAAACCAACTAGTTGCCAGGAAATTAATGCTAGATCCTTTGAGGAGTTAATGATTTCCCTTTGACGATCGTTACTGATTTGATCGAGAGAGTTTAAAAGTTCTGCTAACGAACCAAACTGTTTTATAAGTGTTGCAGCAGTTTTAGGACCAATGCTTGGAACACCTGGTATATTATCTGACTTATCACCGATCAAAGCCATTACTTCCCTGACCTTACTTGGTTCTACACCAAATTTCTCTATCACGTCATCTTCAGATATGTATTTTGCTTTTATAGGGTCATACATTTTAGTATGCGAATTAATTAATTGCATTAAATCTTTATCAGAAGAGATAATAATAGTATTTTCTTGTAATGTAGTTGCTTTATTGGCTAGAGTGGCAATTATATCATCTGCCTCACAACCAGCTTTCTCAATTATTGGAAAATTTAGGCTACTTGCTGCTAGACGAATAAGTGGTAATTGATCATTCAAGTCCTTTGGTGTAGGAGGTCTATTTGCTTTATATTGCTCATAAATTTGGTGACGAAAATTCTTACCACCAAAATCAAGAATAATGACAGCATGCTTTGGCTTAAAATCGTTCAATAGCTTTAACAACATGGAGGTAAAACCATACAATGCTCCAACAGCTAAGCCACTTGGAGAAGTTAATGGTGGCTGAACATGGTATGCTCTGAAGACAAATCCATAACCATCAATTATTAATAAAGTATTTTTGTTAATTGTTTCGTTGGTCATTTTGTTATTAGGACAAATGGTTATGTTTATGTAGTATACAACAATTATAATTTGCACTAAGCTTTATTAGTAATATTTTATAAAAATTATTATTTAAGCTGAAACAGTCTTTTCCACAGGTCTATAGATTGATATTTGAGTTTTTGACTTTTTGGACAAACAGTAAAAGCCGATGATTCCGACAAGGCAACAAATTGGAACTATAGAAATTGCCATAATAAAATCAAAGCGACTATAAATAGGTACAGCTGATTCACTTAGTAGCCCATCCCAGTTGTAAGATATTAAATTACTCATAATTTTATGGAAGAAATGTCCGAATGACATATTAATGCAATTGACTATCGCAATAGCAAGTCCAGCAGATTTATCTGTAACAAGGTTACCTACAACAGCAAAAATTAGAACTTGATAACAACAAAAAACTCCTAATAAAAACATTAGAGCACTACTAATAAAGAAATTTAATGAAGGACAATATAATAGGATACTAAAAATTGCTACCGTTAGCAATCCAGTCATTATTATTATAAAGTTAGATGATTTTGATAAATTAGCAATAAGTGCAAGTATTGGACCACCAAAACACATGCCTATATAAACGAATGAGGTAACCAAGTTACTTTCCATATCATTCATTTGATAAACTTGTTTGAAGAATGGAATAGCCCATACGTCAGCAAAACCTTCTAATGTTCCTACCATTAGACCACCACAAACTCCAATAAATAAAATAGTAGGGTTTAATAATAGTTTCAATATTGAAGATTCAGGATCGCTAGTATTAGAATTACTTCTTATATCATCAGTTTTTACTAATAAAATCATTAGTCCAATGATAAATCCAACTAGAGCTAGACTATTAAAAGTTACGTCATAACCAAAATGTGTAAATAATAGCTTCATTGGAGTAATGCCAAATACTGCTCCAAGTAAGCCAAAGGTAAAGGAGAAGCCAAGCATTAAGGAATGATATTTAGTTGGGAAAGAGCTTCTAGTAATCTTAGCTACTGATAAAAAACCTACAGCAGAACCAGATCCAATCATAAATCTACCAATGAGTAAGTAATTAAAATCAGTGCTAGCAACAAAAGTTAGAGTACCAAGAGAGGTAACTAAGATAGATAAGAATGTGACAATCCTAAAATTAAATTTATCTAGCATTATACCAATTGGTAATTGCGTTCCTGCATAACCTAGATAATAATATCCAGCAAACGTGCCAAATGCTATGGTATCAATGGCAAATTTTTGTATAATTTCTTCTCTAAGAATTCCAGTTGAGAGTCTTAATATAAATTGAAAAGCAAAAAACAGGGTGGCAAGAGACCATAGTAAAAGTGGTTTTTTTTAAGGATAAAGCTTTATTCACAGGAAAATTTAAATTATAATATATTGTATTTTAAGGTAGCAAATTATAGTATCGATAATATTTTGTCAAACCTATTATTTTTATAAACCAGTTTGAATTATGGACCAGTTTGAGGCATATTCGTTATTATTTATTGATAGTTTAGTAGGTAATTTAGTTATAAGTTTAGATAGTGAATTAATCGTTCACTCTATGAGGATATTTGGTGTTTATAATAATTTAATAATAGTTACTGTCGCTACCATTGCTTCATTATTTGCTACTGGTATAAATTATTTCTTTGGTTTGATATTATTGAAAATTTTTTATTATTCTAAAAATGAACAGGTTCATACTAACCACCAATCATTTTCCCAATTTTTTTTAAAATATAACATATTTATACTTTGGTTTACGATAATACCGTTATGGGGCAAATTTATTCCTTTAATTGCCGGTTTTACTAAAACAAGATTTTTAAGAGTTTTAGCTATTAGTAGTGCTGTCAAGTTATGTTATTATATTTGTATGATATAATTAGGGAATTTAATGAACCTTTATAGAGTCAATCCGTCTTCATCGTTTTTGGATATAGTAGCTGATTTTATTCTAGATAATTTTGCTAAAGAATCTATTAGCAATCTTAAAATTATATTGCCGAGTGGCTTTGCTTGTTTAAATTTACAAAATATTTTGATTAAGAAGCAAAATATTGCGATTTTACCGAATATTATCCCTTTTTCCAATATTATGGCTGAAGGTGAGGAAATATTTGGTATTACATCAGAAAATCTAGAACCTATAACGTTTTTGCAAGAGAGAATTATATTAGCAGAAATCATCCATAATTATCCTAAGCTACAATTCAGTATAACACAATCTTTACAGTTTTGTTCAACAATAGCAGAGTTATTTTATCAGCTAGCTTGTAATGATTTATCAATAGATTCTGTAAATGAAATAGAAAAAATGAATCCATCAAAACATTGGAATGTTATTTATGAATTTCTTAAATATACCCATCACCAATGGAAAAAACAGATAGAATTGTTAGGATTGCTAGGTCGTGTAAATTATCAAATAACTATGATGGAAGCAGAGATAGCACGGTTGAAAAGAGCTGATACCAATTTAATAGTAGCGGGTATCATAGGTCACAATCTTATATCATGGAATTTCTTAAAGAATGTTGCTAATTCACCATGTGGTTTTATAATTTTACCTCCTATTAGTAATATATCTCTATTAGAATATGATAAGCCTGAAGAAGATTATTTATATAGCCTAAAAAAATTACTGACAATTCTAAATAAAGATTTATCAGATTTTCAGCCTTTAGGTAATGAGCAGCAACATCATTCTATTTTGGATCAGATAATTTTTGAGGATATAGTTAATTCAGGAGAATTGGATAGCAGGGACGATGGAGCGAAGCCTATAGATAATAGGCGAGCGATCGAAGACGACGTCAAAGATTTAAAAAGTAGCGAGTCTATAGATTGCATAAAATATTTTGAGCTTGAGGATATTTTTCAAGAAGCAGAACAAATAAGCCTGATCTGCAAACAGTATAGTGATAAGAAGATAGCTATTATTGTTAATAATCAAACAAGCAAAAGTTTTTACTGTAATTTTTTGACCAAATATTCTTTAGAATTTCAAGATTTACTAGGTGATAATTTAACAAAAACGCTAGTTAGTTCTCTAATAATTTCTGTTAGTGAAATATTATGTAATGATTTTGATATAAAAAAGTTATTCTTACTATTAAAGAATCCTTTTATTAATTGTAAATTAGTACCAAAATTAGAACTATTAATGAGCGGTAAGAACCGTTTTATACGGCAACCTAGTCAGATGCTGTCTTTAGTAGAAAAAACCAATGATGATGCATTAATAAAGTGGTGTAAGAAACTAATAGACTTACTTTATACAAATAGTGGTAGTAGTTTTGTTAAAATATTAAAATCCTCGATTAAGATTGCTGAAAAACTTTATCCAAATATTTGGTATGAACAGCCGGCTACTGAACTATCAACTTTTTTATCTAGCTTAATCAAAGATAATTGTGATCTAACATTAAGTAATAAAAAATGCTTTCCAGAGTTACTTAAATCTTTAATGTTTAGTTGTAAGTATTTTGCACATAATAATTATTCTAAAAATATAATTATTGGTAAAGCTGAAGATTTAATGTTACTTAAATTTGACCTAGTAATTTTAGCCGACTTTAATCAAGGGAGCTTAGCTTCGTCATCAGCTGTGAATCAGTGGATTAATGAGCAGACGCTTAAAAAATTACATATTGCTACTGGATATACCATACATCAATATTATTTCTATTTATTTTTGCATAATGCTCAAGTGATAATTACTAGAGCAAAAAGACAAGATAGTAAAGCTGGTTTGTTACCATCAAATTTATTATTAAAATTGCAATTTATTTTACAGAAAAGTTTGATTTCAGAAAATTATTTAACATATTTATCAGAAAATAACTTAGTGGATGTACCAAATAATGTTAATATGGTTGAGTCAATTATAGCTAATCCAACTAACATTAGTTCGTCATTGCGAGGAGCTACTTTAGTAGCGACGAAGCAATCTAGGGAAGTTAATAGAAATGGATTGCTTCGTTCGGGCTTCGCTCCACAACTGTTGAAAGTTAAAAATCGTCATTGCGAGGAGACCGTAGGTCGACGAAGCAATCCATATGACAAGCTTCATGGATTGCCACGCTCACGCACGTTCGCTCGCAATGACGATTTAAGCCTTACAACAGTGCTTAGCAATGACGTCAAAAATACTAATTGGGTTAGCCATAATCATAGTGGTTATGTATATAGTCCAATTTTTCCTGAGATAATCTCAGTTACTGATATAGAAATGTTGGTACGGAATCCTTATAGTTTCTATGCTAAGAAGATTTTGAATTTGAGAAGCAAGGATATGATAGGGCAGGAGCCTAAAATATCTGAATTTGGTAGTTTTGTTCATAAGGTCTTAGAACAATATTCTAAAAATTATGATAAGTTAGAAAATAACAAAGTTGGATTAATATTGGAAATTAGTAATAATATTTTACAGAATACTATTCTGCCAGCCTATACACAAAAAATTTGGCAAATAAAATTTATTCCTATTGCTGAGTCTTTTATTGAGTTTGATGAAAAACGCAGAAGTGATTTCCAATATGTTTATTCAGAATGTAGAGGAGAAATTTTGTTAAATATTGGAGGGCAAGAATTAACAATAATTGGAGTTGCTGATAGAATTGAGGTAGATGAGCTTGGAGCAGCTGTCATTATCGATTATAAGACTGGTAGCTTACCGAGTAAAAAAGATGTAGAAGCTGGATTATCTCCGCAGTTAATCATTGAAGGCTTAATGTTACAGGAAGGTGGTTTTGCTATGAAAGTTCATAGCGTTAAACAGGTTACTTATGTAAAAATTTCTAGCTCGAAGCCAATAATCCAAACTTTGGAAATAGACTTAACGAAAGAAGACTTAGATCGTCATAAACAGGGGATGATGCGAGTACTAGAATATTATGTAACGAATAAAAACTTTCCATATGATATTGATTTACTAAAGTATGACGACTATGCACATTTGACAAGGAGAGATTTATGAAGAAAATAGCTCGGCGTCATTGCAAGAAGCTACTTTTAGTAGCGACTAAGCAATCTAATTAATGTGGATTGCCACTACGCTCACGTGGTCTCGCAATGACGGGTTTTAACTTTCGCAGTTATGGCATAACACCCTAGGCTATTAAACCGATGTCTTACATCAATATTTGAGGTTATAATACACTAATTGTCTATTTGTTCTTGAATTTATTAGTTTAAAATGCTTATATAAAATCATTTTCAAAACCCACTATCCAAATCAGTGTATCATTATGTTAGAAGAAGATAGTTTTATTACTAATCTAATAGATCAGGAATTTTCAGTTACTGAAATTTCTAGTAAGATCAAGGAGTTGCTAGAGAATAATTTTGGTTATATTAGAGTAAAGGGAGAAATTTCTGGTCTTAAGATAGCAACTTCTGGTCATGGTTACTTTAATCTTAAAGAAAATACAGCTATTCTAGCCTGTACTTGTTGGCGTCCTGTACTTGCAAAAATTAAGTTTGTACCAATTGATGGTATGGAAGTGGTAGCTAGAGGTAAGCTTTCTGGGTATGCAGGAAATTCACGATATCAGCTATCGGTAGAAGTCCTTGAACCTGCAGGTCTTGGTGCTATCATGCAAATTCTCAAGGAGCGGCAAGAGAGATTAGAAAAAGAAGGTATATTCAATAAACAAAAAAAGCCACTACCTTTTCTGCCTAATAAGATTGGGGTGGTTACATCAATGACTGGGGCGGTAATTAAGGACATTATACACCGTATTAATGACCGCTGTCCATCTCATATATTAGTATGGCCAGTTGCTGTTCAAGGCGAAAATGCTGCAAGTGAAATTGCTAGTGCTATTTCAGGATTTAATGAATTAGATAAAGATATAAAACCCGATATTATAATTGTTGCAAGGGGAGGGGGGTCTATAGAAGATCTGTGGGCTTTCAATGAAGAGGTAGTAGTACGGAGCGTATTTAATTCAGCTATTCCTATTATTTCTGCAGTTGGACATGAAGTGGATAATACTTTAATCGATTTGGTAGCTGACAGGCGAGCCCCCACACCAACTGCTGCAGCTGAATTTGCTGTACCTGTGCTTTCTAATTTACATTATACAATTAGTTCGTATTATGATGTACTATGCAGTCGTATTAATCAGCTAGTTAAATATGAACAGCAAGCAGTTAACTCTAATACTGACATTTTTAGGAGTATAACTACTTATATAGACTATAATCAACAACTTCTTGATGAACTCAGTTTTAGATTAACAGATTCTTTGCCTAACCTACTCAGATTTAAAGTGGCAAAACTTGACTCACTTAATATAGAAATATTAAATCCTCTAAAAATAGTTAATTATCAGTCGTTGGAATTAGTGCATCAATCTAATTATATGCTAAAATCTATTAGCACTAAGTTAAAAAATTATGAGCATCAATTAAATTTAAATAATTTGCTACTTACAAGTCTAGATTATAAAACTGTACTAAAACGTGGCTTTGCGGTAATTAAATCAGAAAATGGAGAATTTATAACATCAAAAGTTGTTGCAAGCAAAAAACAAGAATTTAATATTAAGTTCTTTGACGGTGATATTAATGTATGCTGCAAAAACTTGGAATAGACCTTAATTAGGAGAACTAATGCAAAATGCAAGTACTTAAAAGTATCATCCCGATTATTATTATTGTGCAAAACTTTTTTACCTTTGCTAATCCTGAGGATAGTAGTAATCAACTATCTAATATTCAGGACAAATATTTTACTCAATGTACTGAAGAAATGTCTGATAAAGATAATCTGCTTGTTGATTGGTATCCACTAGAACCCTACCAATTTAGTCATATAGCTAAAAATGGTCACTATTGTGTTACTGGCTTAGATATTGAGTTAATCAATGCTATTAGTAGCAAAATTAGCATTGGCGTACAATATGCTGATTCTGTGTGGGAGCGAGCAATATCAAATATAGGGCATGGTGACAGTGATATGGTGGCGGGAGCTACTTATACTGCTGAGAGAGCAGACTTTGCCAATTTTTCTCTTCCATATCGATTTGAAGAAATTTCCTTATTTACTTTACGTTCAGTAAAAAAACATTTGAGTTTTAGTAATATAAATGAATTTTTAGCTCAGATACGTTTACTAAATTTCCGTCTTGGTATAATTAAAAAAGCTGTTTATGGTGATGCAAGAACGACTGACTACCTAAATCAGGTGAGTAATAACGATATTATCATTAAATATGGAAGTAATCTAGAGTTATTTCATGGGTTGCTACGTAATGAAATTGATGGGTTTCTTGCTGACAGAATTTCAGGGGTAGCTCTTTCATTAAACTATATTAAAAAAGATCAAATAGAAGAAATCCCTACTGGTATTAAAACCCCTGTACATTTAATGTTCAGTAAGAAAACTGTAACTCCTAACATAGTTGCACGGTTTAACGATTCAATAAAAGAATTTGTCGATAGCGATGAATATAAAAAAATCGTTAAAAGCTATATATATCATATTTTATTGCCAAAATCTATTGATTCAGAATGGTGTTATATTATTGGAGTTATCGGGAGTATAGCATTCGCGATTTCTGCTATCACTATATCCTCTAAAACAAATGCCACGTTGTTTGGTACTTTTGTATTAGCAATGTTACCGTCTCTATTAGGATGTATTTTACTCGATATTATAATAGTACACCATGGTTATAATATAAATCTTGTTTTGACTCCATATTATACTTTTCGTGTTTTTATAACGGTACTTATTGGCTTCTTTACCGTTAAACTCCTAGCTTATTATAATAAGCAGTTATATGAGGATAGTTTTATCCAAAAAATATGGAGTAATACTCTTGTTATTTGTGATTCTTTAGGGCAGGCATCCTTTATGATAATTGGCGTTGTAACCGTAATTGTACAAAGAATTGAACCGTTAGAGTTTTGGGGACCATGTTTTGCGTGTTTGACTTCTAGTGCTGGTATAATATTGCGGAATTTAATTTGTAAGCATGACAAGAATATGGAGTATATACCTAGAGAAGTTAATTTTGAAATATTCATATTATGGGGTGGAATTTTTAGTATATTATTAGATGTTTATGCTTATAATCCTAATTATAATACAATAAAATACTCTATTATTACGGTAATTGCAGGTGCTTTTGTCAGTAGGTTTTTAGTTCACTACTATAATATTCCAAACTTAACTTTTCGTTCGGATAATGGAAGTACAACTGTTGAAAGTTAAAAACCATCATTGCGAGGAGGCATGAGCCGACGAAGCAATCCACAAAAATATAATAAGTAATTTGGATTGCCGCGTCGCCACTAAAGCGGCTTCTCGCAATGATGTTTAACTAAAAGTTGTATACATCTTACTAATTTTGTGTGCATCGCCTAGGGTAGTGGGGTCTAAAATAACCTGATTCGATGTAACTTGTTATATCAAATTCAGGTTAAGCTAAGATTAACATATGGCTAAAACCTTCTTAGGTTAACTATAAATAAAGGAGAATTAGATATGAGTAAAACAAATGATAAGGTATCAATTTTTACTAAAGCCGTTAAGCAAGTTTTTAAATCGGCTAATCATACTTTGAAAAATCTACAAGAAAATATTTATAAAAAAGAAAAAGAAGTATTAGATATAAAGAACCTCAAAGATAAAGAAAAAATTGCCAAACAATCAGCAAAAATAGAAAAAAAGATAAAAAAAATAGAGGAATATAAAAAATTAGTTGAGCAAAGGCAAGCGGATTTATTAGCAGAAATTACTAAGTATAAAGAGTTAATTGCATTAGCAAGGCAAAAACCTCAAGAAAAAAAGACAAGAGAACAACTGAAGTCATGGGAAGAAAAACTTAATGCATGCAACAAAGAGATAGAGGATTATAACAAGTTAGTTAACTCACATGACAAACAGCAAGCAGTAAAGGAGACAAAACAGGAACAAAAGCAGCAAGAACAACAGCAAAAGCAAGAAAAAAAGGAGATAAAGCAGCAGCAAAAGCGAGTACTTTCCTATCAAGAAGAAAAAGAAAAATTTTTTAAAATATGTAGCGATATTTTAAAAGATCAAACTCGTTTAGAGAAAATATTATCTCCTTTAGCAGAGCCTAGAACAAAAGAAAAAGGTATTGGTAAAGGTCAGGCATTTAAAGCTGCCATAGAGGGTATACAATTCGCAGTAAGTCATGCTAAAACAACTGTTGGTGTTATAACTTCAGGAGGGTTTTATGCTAAGGAAATAGAGAAATTACAGAAAATATTAAATGGTGAAGAAAAATACGATCCATCTAACCTTCCTTTCTTTATAAAATTATTACAAGATCCTGATACAAAAACATTTCTTACTCAGAATGTCGAAATAATTAATGGATTAGTAGAAAATCTTGCTCCAATTCTTACCAAGATTGCATTAAAAGAGTTGGGGAAAATAGATGAGATACAAAAAGATTTTAACTCTAAAAAAGATGATATACAGAAATTACCGGAACTAGACAAAGAATTACAAGAGCTAAAATCGTTTGCAACAAGAAAAGAATCTAAAATTAAAGAATTAGAAGAAAAAATTGATTCTTTAAAATCTCTACAAGGCAAGTATGATAGGGCTATTTTATTACAAGAATTAAAGAAAGCTGGTTTTGATGAAAAATATATAAACAGTCAATTATTACCTATTGTCAAAAATATCGTTGTTGAGATACTTAAAACCCCTGAAAATATTATAGAAATTGTGCAGCTAACTGCTGACAGAGCTTTATCTGACGACCCTCAAGTAAAAAAAGATTTACTTGGTACAATATTAGATAAAATAGATATTAGTGTACTTATAAAAAATGATATACTATCTAAATTCTTAATTAATGATGGAGAAAATATAGCAAAAGCATCGCAAATAATCATTGAATCCAATACAGAATTGCAGGGAACGCTTAGTAGCTTGGGAATAGGAAAAGAATTATTACCAAAAATAGTACCTGTACTTTCAGAACTTATTGGTAACGTTTTAGCAGACCATGAAGGGGTTAGTAATATATATGAAGCTTTAAAGCCAGTTATATTGAATGATACTGATGATAAAGTGCAAGAGGCTAAAACTATTTCGGAAGTAAGTCACCTAGATAAACAAGGTGGAGCTAAAAAACTTGCTATTATTAAACAGTTACCTAATATTTTGTTACAAGATGCAACCTTAACAACATTAAAGGAGAAATTGCCAGATGTTTTAGCAAAAAATAAAACAGAGATTGCCAATATTGCTGTTCAAGTTCTGCCAAAATTACTTGAAACACTAAAGAGTAATGCTAAATCTTTGGCTCAAAGCAATACTCAAAATTTAGAAAAGGAGGATATTTATAAAGTAGTAGCATCACCTATTGTCCCAATTCTAGCTAATGTGAGCCCTGAATTTTATGGGAAGGTAATTCCTATAGCTATTGATGTGCTACAAAATACCATGAAAGCGGTAAGTCTAGAACAAATAAAGGAACTTTATCAAGATATACAAACAATAACTCAGGAAACTGCTGATATTGAGTTAAAAGATCAAGCTACAGAAAGAGTAATTAAACAATTTATAGGACTACTTGAAAATGCAGATATCCAGCAAAATATAAAGGAGGATTTGCCAAATTTACTTAGAGAAAATACAGAAACTATCAAGGCTATAGTTAATAATATTAGTAATAATAATCCCCAAATTGCAAGATATGCTGTACCACAAGAATTGATAGATGCTACAGTACCATTAATGGTTGATATAGTATCAACTGGTCTTAGTGCAGTTCCAGAGCTAGTTGGAATTAATAGTAATTTAGCTAAGTACCAAAATGGAGCTAGTAATGAGGCTTCGCTAGGAATTTTGTCTAATATAATTGATGATGTAGGTAGGGTTGCTCAAAATATTACTCCTCTATTAACTAAGAGCATCCCTGCTTATTTACAACAAAATAAAGATACTATTTTAGCAGTTACAAAAAATGTAACTGAGCAACAAGAGATTAAAAATGCCCTAGATCCCGCTGGAGTTAAACCTGAGCTGGTATTAAAGATGGCTGAGTTAGCTATTGATACTGTTCCACAAATATTACCAATAGCAACTGATTTGGTTAATGCTACTTTAAAAGATAAAGAGGGGGTAACAACTATTATTACTAAAATTCAAGACCTAGTAAATAGTCCTGAAGAAGAGAAAATTGCTCAAGCTGTTACAGTAGCAGATTCTATTTTAGATTTTATAAATAAACCAAAAAATGCAGATGTGAGGAAAATAATTGATAAAGATATTCCAAAGTTTCTTGGCGAGAATGCTGAGCGATTTGGTGCTGTAGTTGATGAATTTCTCAATACAACAGTTGTGGGTAGGAATTTAAAAGTAAAAGGTCAGGAAATTATTGAATTAGCTAGCAACAAGATACCAGATTTAACAAAGATAGCCGAACAATTTAAGATTGGTAATTATAACATGGTTATGTTCGGGATATTCAAATTGTTATCTGACAAGAAATTAATAGGAATAGTATCAGACACATTAGTTGAAGGGGCTAGATTCCTAATACAAAGAAGTTTTACCTCACTGAGAACACGTAGACAAAAATGGAGTAAATCTTTAGGCAAAATTCATTTTGCTTTTTCTGAGAAAGATTCTCAGAAGAGTTCTGAGCAAATAGATGAACGGAAACTTGATTTAGGTGAGTTACTGCAACAGCAAGCTGATGCCACTGATATTGGTACAATCTCAAAAACTGTAGAATATTCTCTAATAAGTAAAGATTTCAGAGGTTTTGTTTTTGACAAAGAAAATCCGATACCTACTAAAAATGTTATAGTTAATGGGTTTAATTTTGATAATGCGATATTTAAAGAACGTTCTTTTCAAAATAGCGAAATTAGCAATTGTTCTTTTAAAGGAGCTATTTTTAAAGATAAAATTAGTTTCGAAGGGACAACTATTGATGCAAAATCTTTAAAAACTCTTTTGCCTGCAATTAATCAATATAATAAAAATCATGCAAATAATAAAATAACTTTAGATGATGTTAAAATTGTTGGCGATATAAGTGGGCTAACATTTAAAGATATTTCTATGAAAGGCACGGATTTGACTGAGGCACAATTTACTTCAGAAGACTCTAAGAGGAAGGCAATTACTAAAGCTACGTTTGATCAGGTTAGTTTTGACGAGAGGACGAAATTACCTGAACATAAAAAAGATGTTCAAAGTGAGGCTAGAAAAATAGGTCAAGAAGCAACCAGTTATGTGGCAAAGAGTACTAAAAGCAAGAATAGTAAAATGGTCATTAATGATATAAAGGATAGTGTATCTAAACATGTTGTGCCAAATGGAACATCTAACAGCGATATAAAACATTTGCCATCTCCCAAGTCTAAACAAACAACAATTGCTGGAAACGTAATATAACCTCAAGTATCGATGTAAGACATTGGTTTAATAGCCTAGGGTATCCCTGCGTAGGTAGTGGGATATAAAAAAACTTGATTATCGAGTATTAAATTATAAAACTACTTGACATGGTTTTTTTTATAGTTTAGGTTGCTTGGAAATGAGCATGGGTATTAAATGGATGCAGTAAATTCTTCTTGCAATATGTGGAATAGGGCTAGAAATAGTAAATTTAGACACGTTGTTTGGCCTATTAGATCTAACGAATTAGTAAAGTTTATACCTATGGCTTTACTAATGTTTTGTATTCTCCTTAACCAAAATCTAGTACGTAGTATCAAAGATAGCTTGGTAGTGACATTAATTAGTACGGAAGTTTTAAGCTTTATAAAACTTTGGGGTGAGATGCCTATGGGTGTCTTATTTGTCATTCTTTACTCCAAACTTTGTAATATTATGACAACTGAGCAAGTGTTTAGGATAGTAGTATCTTTTTTCTTGGGATTCTTCATATTATTTGGTTTTGTGTTGTTTCCATACCGGGAATATTTTCATCCAGATCCTGAAGTAATAGAATATTATGTTACCGTACTTCCACATTTAAAATGGTTTATCATCATTTGGGGAAAATGGAGTATTGTGTTATTTTATATAATGGGGGAGTTGTGGCCAGTAATTGTATTTACACTATTATACTGGCAACTTGCTAATAAGATTACCAGTATTGAAGAAGCTCCAAGATTTTATACGTTTTTTTCCTTATTTGGTCAAACTAACTTACTAATATCTGGCAGTATAATTATATATTTTGCCAAAGGTGAACATTTTTTGTTACCTCTATTTTCCCATCTTAACGACAAAACAGAAATTCTCCTTAAATCGTTTATGCTAATCATTATAATTTCCGGCCTAATTTGTTTAATCTTGCATAGATTTGTTGAATTGAAAATTATAGAAACTACTAAAAATATTAGATTCAAAAATAAAAGAACCGATATACTAAAATTGGGGTTAGTTGACAGCAGCAAAATAATTTTTACATCTAAATATTTAGGAATTATTTGTGTATTAATGATTTCATATTCCATGACAATCAACCTAATTGAAGGATTATGGATGTCTAAAACCAAGCAATTATACCCTAGTACCCAAGCATTTATATCTTACACTGGTGAGGTGTTTTTTTGGACAGGAGTACTTACTTTAATTTGTGCTTTTCTAGGTAGTAGTTTAGTTAGGGTTTGTGGTTGGTTTTGGGGAGCAGTGATCACCCCTATCGTAACACTGTTATCAGGTATGATGTTTTTTACCTTTGTTGTACTAGAAAAACCTTTATTGGCAATTATGACTGGTCTTAGTTATTTTTCTCCATTAATGATAATTGTTTTTGTAGGTGGTTTGTGGCATGTTTTAGGGAAAAGCGTAAAATATTCATTGTTTGATTCTACTAAAGAAATGGTATATATACCTCTTGATAATGAAATGAAAACTAAGGGAAAGGCAGCAGTAGATGTACTTGGATACAAAATAGGAAAATCTTCTGGAGCAATTATTCAATTTGTCTCTTTCAGTATTTTCCCAAATGCTGTACATAACGATCTAGCTGGTTTTTTGATGGTTGTTTTTCTTGTTGTTTGTGTAGTTTGGATTTTGGGTGTAAAAGTCTTAAATCGATATTACAAGAACTTACTAAACCTGAATTCGATGTAACAAGTTACATCGAATTCAGTGATATATATAGAAACAATCAGGTTTGAAGCGGTTCTTCACCTGATTGTTAAATATTAATTTGCTAATAATTTTATTTTTATACTTATAAAAATAAAATTATTAGCGGTAATAGATTAAAATGCATTCGTAGAACCGCTTCAAGAATGCATTTTTCATTATAAGAAGCCAATTCGATATAAGAATTAATAATTCTTATATCGAATTAAGGTTACTAAGGTCTAACAATTATAATCCTTAAAATTGATTATTTGTGCTGTCTTAATATCTATATTAGAGTGGGAGGTAGCCACAATAACTCCACCATTATTTGCTTTCAAAATGATCAAGTTATATAGTAATTCTTTGTTTTCTTGATCTAGGTTTGCTTCTACTTCATCTAATAGCCATAAATTTGACTGGCAAGCAATGAGTTTTGCTAAGGCAACTTTCTTTTGGTTACCAGCAGACAGCTTGTAACATTTCTCATGCAAAATATTATGTAACTTGAAATAGTATATCGAAGATTCTAAAGCTTCAAGGGAATCATAAATTGTAGACCAAAATTTTAGATGCTCTAATACAGTTATTTGGGATTTTAATCCAAGATTATGTCCAATATAATTACAATAAGGTTTCTTTAAATATTTACAGTTCAATGATCTATACAAAACATTGCCACTTGTTGGATTTTGTATATTAGCTACAATTCTAAGTAGTGAAGTCTTCCCGCAACCATTTGCTCCCTGTAAATAAACTATAGATGATGGTAAAAAAGTCATACTAATATTAGTGAAGATAGTTTTTTCGTCTATAATAAGAGTGAGTTGTTCAAATGACAGCATTTATACGATTCTAAGAAATTTTTTATATAATTTACTTCAAATATTTATTTTTTCAAGTTAAGTTAAATGAAAGGCTTAGTGGTAGGTATTTTTAAGTGTATACTCAAAGTATGCCAATTCGGGATAAGAATTAGTTAATTCTTATCCCGAATTGCCTTTAATATAAGGAAAAATGCATTCTTAAAGCGGTTTTGTAAATGCATTTTAAACCTTTCTAAAGCTAAAAACATGATTTTAATTTTTTAAAATCATGTTTTTAGCAAAATATTAATTTAACAATCAGATGCAGAGCCGTCTCAAATCTGATTGTTTCGATAATTTCACCGAATTTGGTATAAGAATTGACAAATTCTTATACCAAATTCGCGTAAACCCTAATGATTAAAAAAATTGGAGGAACGGGAATGAATCCTGATTATCTTAAAGAAATGTCTGTAGGAGATAATCTTTATAAAATTTTTGATATAAATAAAGCGGCAAGTGATATTAATCTTGAGTTAAAGCGTCTACCTTATAGCTTAAGGATATTATTTGAAAATGTCCTTCGTCTAACTGGTAATAAAAAAAACTTGTTACTATTTAAAGAATGGCTTAAGGCTAGAAAATCTGACGCTGAGATACCGTTTATGCCGGCTAGGGTACTAATGCAGGATTTTACCGGAGTTCCTGCTATTGTTGATTTGGCTGCTATGCGTGATGCTATAAAAAAACTAGGGGGTAATCCATTAAAGATTAATCCTCTGATCCCGGTTGACCTTGTCATAGATCATTCTGTACAAGTTGATTATTATGGAACAAGTGATGCGTTTGCTAAGAATGTCAAAATGGAAGTAGCACGGAATCTAGAGCGTTATGAATTTTTGAAATGGGGGCAAGAAGCATTTGATAATTTTAGAGTAGTACCTCCAGGAACAGGAATCTGTCATCAAGTTAATTTGGAATATTTAGCCAATATTGTGTGGAGCAAACAACAAAATGGTGTAACTTTCGCTTATCCGGATACATTAGTTGGCACAGATAGTCATACTACGATGATTAATGGTTTAGCAGTTCTTGGTTGGGGAGTTGGGGGAATTGAGGCTGAGGCGGCAATGCTCGGTCAACCTTTATCAATGATTTTACCAGAGGTAATTGGCTTTAAGTTAACTGGCTCTTTAAAGGGAATGATTACTGCTACAGATTTGGTGCTAACAGTTACTCAAATGCTAAGAAAGAAAAATGTAGTCGGCAAATTTGTTGAATTTTATGGAGATGGGCTTTCTTGCCTTACATTGGCAGATAGGGCGACTATATCAAATATGGCTCCTGAGTATGGTGCTACTTGTGGGTTCTTCCCAATTGATAATGAGACTATAAAATACCTTAATTTTACAGCTAGAGATCAAAATAGAATAAAGCTAGTAGAGCAATATGCTAAGCTACAGTCATTATGGTTTGATCCAATAATTACTCCGGAATATACTGATATATTAGAACTGGATTTATCTACTTTAGAACCTTCCTTAGCTGGACCAAGACGTCCGCAAGATAGGGTTAACCTAAAAAATGCTGCTAGTAATTTTAAAACTGAACTACCTTCTCTAACTAGAGGTGATGTTGATATTGATAAAAAGTACCCTGTTGATGAACAATATAGTATAGGGCATGGTGATGTCGTAATAGCTGCAATCACAAGCTGTACAAATACTTCGAATCCTACTGTGATGATTGGAGCAGGCTTGCTTGCTAAGAAAGCAGTAGAACTTGGGTTGATGAAAAAACCATGGGTTAAAACTTCGTTAGCCCCTGGTTCAAAAGTAGTAACGGAATATCTGAAAAAAAGTGGACTTGACCAGTACTTAAATCATTTAGGTTTTAATCTTGTCGGCTATGGTTGTACTACTTGTATAGGCAATTCTGGTTCGCTTATGCAGGAAATAGAAGAGACTATTGCCGGGAACAATCTTGTTGTTGCTTCGGTGTTATCTGGTAACAGGAATTTTGAAGGAAGGGTACACCCTTTAACAATAGCTAGTTATTTGGCTTCTCCTCCCTTAGTCGTTGCTTATGCCCTAGCAGGTACTATGAACATTGATCTTGAAACTGACGTGATAGGTAAAGGTCATAATGGTAAGGATATATATCTTAAGGATATTTGGCCAACCCACCAAGAGATAAAAGAGTTAATAGATTGCTCTATTAACTCTAAAATGTTTAAAGACAAATATAGTGAGGTATTTTTAGGTGATAAAGAGTGGCGAGATATTAAAGTAACTAAAACTGATACTTATAATTGGAGCAAAGATAGTACTTATATCAACAATCCTCCTTATTTTGAAGGTATTGAACATATATCTAGTAACTTGCACAATATAGAATCTGCTAGAATATTAGCTATTTTTGGCAATTCTATTACGACTGATCATATATCTCCAGCCGGCAATATTAGTAAAACAAGTCCTGCTGCTAAGTATTTAACTGAGCATGGCATTCTACCTATCGATTTCAATTCTTATGGATCACGGCGGGGCAATCATGAAGTAATGATGCGAGGTACTTTTGCCAATAATAGGATAAAAAATGCCATGTGTCCCGGAATTGAAGGAGGGGTAACTATAAACCAACTAGGTAATCAAGAGAGTATCTATGATGCTGCAATGGATTATAAAGCTCATTCTGTGCCTTTAGTAATTTTTGCAGGTAAAGAATATGGCTCTGGTTCATCAAGAGACTGGGCAGCAAAAGGTACTAGTTTACTTGGAGTAAAAGCAGTAATTGCTGAAAGTTTTGAAAGAATTCATAGATCAAATTTAGTGGGTATGGGTGTTTTACCGCTTGCTCTTGCTTCTTCTACTGTAAATGACTTAAAACTTGATGGTTCTGAGTATGTCACCATTACCGGCTTGAGTAATGAAATAACGCCTTATGAGCAACTTAATTGTATCATAAAGAAAAAAAGTGGTATAGTTGAGACTATCAAAGTAATATTACAAGTTTTTACAGATAATGAGATAGACTATATAAAACATGGTAGTATAATGCATCTAGTAGTTAAAAATTTAAGAGATGAACATGGATAAGGAGATTAAGAAATATATAAATGCAGGGAAAACAAACCTTATAGTAATTTATATATTATTTCTGTGCGGAGTAGTTGCACCGTTATTACCTATTATTGGAGCAGTTTTTGCATATATTAATAAGGATATTAAAGATGGACTTTTAGCTAGCCATTACACTTTTATATTACGTACTTTTTGCATAGGATTTATTGGTATTATAATATCTATGATAACCACTATAATACTAATTGGTCCGGTGTTATACGCATGCTTGTTTGTTTGGTTTATATTAAGAATCGCTATAGGTCTCAAATATTTGTTGAATGATACAGGACATCCAAACTATATGACTTACTGGATAAAATAATGTTTCTTGAAACCGTACTTGGAAAGCAAACTAAATATGCAGATTTGTATGACAATAGTTTACTACACCCAATCAGTCGTAAATTTGCTAGAGATAGCTTACAGATAGTAGGTTCTTTGCCGTTTAATGGATTTGACATTTGGAATTGTTATGAAGTTTCTTGGCTAAGCCCAAGTGGTAAACCTGAAGTAAAAATATTGGAGTTCATGGTAAATTGTGAGTCGCCTAATATTGTAGAATCAAAATCACTAAAGCTTTATTTAAATTCTTTTAATAATACTAAGTTTGATAATAGAGACCAAGTAAAAGAATTAATTGCAAAGGACTTAAGTTTGGTATTTCAAGCACCTGTAACTGTTTCTATAAAAGATTTAGAATCATATGAGGGAACAAAGCTGCAGTTCTTTTCAGGCATAAATTTGGATAAGTTGGAAGTAACAATTATTAATTTTGAGACTAGCCAAAATTTGCCAAAATTGTCTGAAGACAATACGCAAGTAGTAGATGAGGTGCTATATTCTAATTTGCTAAAATCGAATTGTTTAGTTACTAACCAGCCGGATTGGGCATCAGTACAAATTAGTTATAGAGGCAAGAAAATTGATCATAGTTCTTTGTTAAAATATTTAGTATCATTCCGTAATCATAATGAATTTCATGAACAATGCGTTGAGCGTATTTTTTGTGATATTAATAAGTTTTGTACTCCCGATCAATTAACTGTTTATGCAAGATATACAAGACGTGGTGGTATAGATATTAACCCTATACGGTCTAGTTGTAGTTTAGATATTACAAAGCTTAGCAATTTAAGGCATATTCGTCAATAATAATGCTTAGTGGTAGTATCAATTTAGAGTATATTTATATTAAAGTGGAGAAAATATAGGTAAAATATGGGCAAAAATAAGTTAAACTCGAATAAAAAACTACCCCTGGATATTCAATTAAAGGACAATTCAGATAGTTCTGAAATGAAATTTGATTTGGTTAGTCAATTATCGAGATTATCAAAAGAGTATACTGATATAGTAAATTCTGCAATTTCTAAAAGTTTAGCAGTTGTTAATAGTCGTATTAGAGTAACCGAAGATATATTTAATCAACTCTTATCATCGATGAGTAAAGGAATGCAGGAGAATGTTGTACTTACTAAAGATTTGTTAAAATGTAAGGGATTACCAGATTTAGCTTTGTTACAGCGGAAAATGTTTGAAATATATTGTACTAATATGATGAATTCTTCCATTGAGGTTGCTCGTAATATACGAAAATTTGAATAGGTAGTAAGTTTGGAACAATTCCAAAATTGAGGTTATTTAAGAGTGTTAGATGTTTGAGCAATTACTTGATTTTTCTTCTATATATTTTATTATGCAAGGGATGGTAGTAACACTGAAATACAGTATAGTTTCAGTGTTATTAGGGTTGATTATTGGTATCTTACTAGCAATTTGTAAGGTAGGTAAAAGTTGTGCGTTAAGACTGTTTGCTAATTTCTATACATCTGTTTTTCGTGGTACTCCGTTACTTATACAACTTAGCATAATTTATTTTGGTTTACCTAGTGTAATTGGCATTAAGCTTGGTGTCTTCGTTGCTGGTAGCATAGCTTTCTCATTAAACTCCGGGGCATATGTTTCGGAAATAATTAGAGCTGGAATTAATAGTGTTGATAAAGGACAGATTGAGGCAGCTAAAGCATTAGCTATACCCGAGAAATTAATGATGAAAGATATTATCTTGCCTCAAGCTATAAGAAATATTTTACCTTCACTGGTTAATGAGCTTATTAATTTAATCAAAGAATCATCGATTATATCAATGATCGGTGAAATGGATTTAATGCGTAGAGCTCAATTAGTATCGCTTGAAAGTTATACTTATTTTACCCCTATGTTAATAGCAGGACTTTGTTACTATGTTATGGTAATAATTATCAGTAAATTAGCTAAAATTATTGAAAAAAGACTAGTAATTGGAGTGGAGTAACCCCAATTCGGGATAAGAATTAACTAATTCTTATCCCGAATTGGCTTTAATATAAGGAAAAATGCATTCTTAAAGCGGCTAACGCGAATGCATTTTAAACCTTTCTAAAGCTAAAAACATGATTTTAAAAGATTAAAATCATGTTTTTAGCAAAATATTAATTTAACAATCAGATGTAGAGCCGTCTCAAATCTGATTGTTTCGATAATTTCACCGAATTTGGGATAAGAATTTGTCAATTCTTATCCCAAATTTGCATAAGTAGGATTTATTGATAATATGTACTTAAGTGAAATATGTATAAAACGTCCAGTATTTGCAACAGTGTTGAGTCTAGTGGTTGTTATTTTAGGGGCGGTATTTCTTACTAAACTGCAAATTAGGGGTATTCCCGATATTTCTTTTCCCGTAATAACAGTATATGCAAATTACCCTGGGGCAGATGCTCTTTATATGGAGAAAGAGATAACAACTCGTATTGAGAAAGCACTAAAAACTGTCAAGAACCTTGATACTATCACTTCACAAAGCTCTACAGGTAGCAGCCATATTACTTTAATATTTCTATCATCGGCTGATATAGAAACAGCCTTAAACGATGTTAGGTCTAAAATTTCTAATATAAGTTCCATATTCCCCCAAGGTATGAGCATGCCTTATGTTGCTAAGATGGATGCAGATAATTTCCCTAGTTTGTATTTAAGTATCAGTAGTGATGTATATGATGATTTACAATTAACCCAAATTGTTCAAGATAGCGTAAAAACCATTTTAGAAAAACTTGAAACAATAGGTCAGGTTGAGATATATGGTGCTAAAGAGTACTCTATGCGTATAGAACCAGACCCGGTAAAATTATATCAGCATAAAATGTCAGTGTTAGAAATGGAGAGTGCTGTAAAAAAACAAAATATCTATTATCCAGCAGGAATTATTAAAACAGCTGCACGTGATTTTACTGTAAGATTAGATGGCTCTTTAAGTAAACCGGAAGAGTTTGAAAAAATTATACTAAAAGTGAAAGATGCTAATATATTAAAGTTACGAGATATTGCTAAAATATATTTAGCCCCTCCAGATACTGAGGTAATTTTTAGATATAACGGAAAAAACTCGATAGCACTTGGTCTTATAAAACAATCGAAGGCAAACATACTTGATTTATCCAAAGAGGTTAGATATTCACTAGATAAAATAAAAAAAAATCTACCTAAAGGTATAACAATTGATATAGCCCATGATTCATCAATTCCAGTTAGGGCTTCAATCAGATCAGTGTTCTTCACTATCATGGAAGCATTAGTTTTGGTTATGGTAGTAATATATCTGTTCTTGGCATCAGTAAAAATCACCCTCATACCATTTGTAACTGTTCCGATATCATTAATTGGTACATTTATTGTTATGTATTATTTAGGATTTTCTATCAATATATTTACCCTTTTAGCAATGATATTAGCTATTGGCTTGGTAGTAGATGATGCAATAGTAATGTTAGAAAACATTTTTAGGTACAATGAGATGGGGCATTCTCCTATAGAAGCTGCCTTTCTTGCATCTAAGGAAATTGGTTTTGCCATTGTAGCGATGACTATAACACTTGTTTCAGTATTCTTACCAATAGGTTTGATAGATGGATTTATTGGTAAGTTATTCATTGAATTTGCTTGGACCTTAGCATTCTGCGTTTTATTTTCCGGTTTTGTGGCGATTACTTTAACGCCAATGATGGCAAGTCGCATGATTGGTAAAAATGATCGACCTCCTTTAGGGTTTTTAGTTAAATTTGATCAGTTCATTAAATTAGTACAAAGCAAGTATTTGTACTATTTAAATCTTGCTCTTGATCATAAAAAGAAATTCTCACTTATTATTGCACTATCTTTAGTTGTACTAGTTGTTAGTTTGATCTTTGTCAAAAAAATTTTTATTCCCCAGGAAGATGATGGGTTTTTACAAGTTTTCTTCACTGGTCTTCAAGGTTCTAGTATTAAACAATCAGAGAAAACAGTAGTGGAAGCTGAAAAAATACTTAGTTCTCATAAAGATATAGCCGGTTATTTGACAATAATTGGCTCTGGAGGTAGTAACAGTGCTTTTGCTTTCGTACCTCTTAAAGATTGGAAAGAAAGATCAAAGTCACAAGAAGCTATAAAAAATATGCTTAATAAGCAATTTCAACAAATAGCAGGAATGTCGATTTTTGTTCAAAATCCACCTTCATTGGTTAGTGGTGATGCTAGAAATGCTGTCGAATTTACTTTACAGACCTCACTTGAATATGAAGAGTTAGATCAAATATCACAGAAATTTGTTAATAGAATGAAGAAATATCCAGTTTTTATCAATGTAGGTAGTGATTTAAATTCTTCTATGCCGACAATTGATGTAATTGTTAACCGGGATAAAGCTTATCTGTTTGGTGTGAGTTTAGAAAATATAGGGGTAACATTGCAATATTTGCTAGCAGGAAGAAAAATTGGTGATTTCAGAATGGGCAATAATCTGTATGATATAACTATGCAATATAACCTAAAATACCGTAATAGTACCGATCATTTTAGTAAGATACTGATACCAACCAATAAACCAACTAATAATTTGCTGCCATTAAGTGTAGTTGCTAATATGGTTGAGAAAGTGTCTATTGAGTCTTATAACCACTATAATAATTCTAGATCGGTAACGATTTCGTCAGGTTTAGCTCCAAACCAAAAAATTACCGATGCCATAAATTCGATAAATACTATAGCTGATGAATTATTGGATAGTAGCACAACTATATTAGAATATATTGGAGAGATTAAAAGAATGACAGAATCACAAAGTAATCTTATTGTTACTTTCTTATTTGCTTTGTTGTTTATTTATTTAGTGCTTTCAGCCCAATTTGAAAGTTTTACTGATCCTATATTAATACTTATTGCTGTACCATTCTCAATTACTGGAGGGGTATTAATGCTCTTAATATGTGGTAATACGCTTAATATGTATAGTAATATTGGTTTGATCACTTTAATTGGTTTGATAACAAAAAATTCTATTATGATAGTAGAATTTGCTAATAACTTAAGAGACCAAGGACTAAGTGTTAGAGAAGCTGTAACTAGAGCCTCTAGCTTAAGACTTAGACCTATTCTAATGACTACTCTAGCAACCATTTTTGGGGCAATGTCATTAGTGATTAGTTCTGGAGCAGGAGCAGCCGCTCAAAATTCTATTGGTTTAGTAATAGTTGGTGGAATGAGTATAGGAACTCTTTTCACTATATTTGTTATTCCAGTTTTATATCAAAGTTTTAAAAAGGAATATATTCAAATAAATGAATTGAAGAATTAGATAATTTTTTACAAAAAATCTATTAGTGGGGGAATAATTTTGATTATACTAGGAATTGACCCATCTTTAGCTGGTATGGGGTGGGGGGTAATCGATACCGATCCTCTGAAATATTTAGATAGTGGGGTTATAAAGACTAAATCAAGCGAAGCAATGCATAAAAGGCTAGCTTTCATTAGCTCGTCCTTGCAAAAGATAATAGTACAATATAAACCTGCTATTGTTGCTATGGAGGAGACATTTGTTAATATGAATAGTGTTTCATCTTTAAAATTGGGATATGCTAGAGGAGCAGTCATATCACTTATAGGAGGATATGATATTGCTTTTCAAGAATTTAAACCTAATGTTATCAAAAAATCTGTAGTGGGTTATGGTCATGCTGAAAAAAATCAGGTTCTGCAAATGATTAAACTTTTACTACCAGGAGCAATTGCAATCAGTAACTTTGATGAAGCAGATGCCCTTGCAGTGGCTTATGTTTGTTGGGCTTATACCTCAAAACCTCCTATAATTGAATTATAGCAATTCTTTACCTTTCACTTTTTCTTCTTCTTTTTGCTTACCTTTAAATTTTGTCAGAAACTCATCTGTTATGTATATAAGACTCATACTAAAGCTAAGGAATGGAGAATCTAATATAATAGTACAACTACCATCGGCAAATCTAATCTCCTTATTACCTAAATTAGGGTTTTGGCTATGGGTGAGTTTGTATTTTTCTGCAAGTAACTCATAAAACTCTGTAAATTTATCGTTATTTATCGTTAAGATGATTGCTTGGATAATATTATCATCATTACATATTACTAATAATTCAGTCAGTCCCTCTAATTTGACATCTCTAACATTAACATAATAATTATATCCATCCCAATGATTCCTCTCTTTTTTAGTAATCTGATATACTCGCTCTACATCTGCTATACTTGCTTTATTTAATTCAAAACCCAATGGAGTTGGATTAGCACTAGTATTTAAACTAAAAATTGAAATAAATAATATGTAGAATAGTCTAGTGATCATAAAAGTTCCCTTTTTATATATTAAATAAGAAAGTTATAATATATAAACTATTATGATTTTCAACTAATTATTTCATTTAAGCAAAAATAATATACTATCCTCCTAACTACAGGATAAGAAACTAACTTGATGTAAAATAGATACAATTTTATTGAAATTAGATTATAAAATAATATATTCAAAAGTTCTAAAGAAGTCTCAGTTGCAGTCAATTTAGTGTTTGCTATAATCTAGCCAACGAGATATAACAAATCTTGCTGGTATGTTAGTATATATTCTTCTGCTTTGAAGAATTGTTTTTTTTAATATCAAGGACGAACGTAACAACGTATCTTATGTACGCCCCGCTTGTTCTTCATTTTCAAATCCAATTCTCTAAATCATTTGAGTATACTAAATACATTAATGTCTGAAATGTTAACAATTTATTTGGAGAGTTGAGCATATGAATAAAGGAGAATTAGTAGCATTAATGGCTGAAGCAGGTCATTCAAAAAGTGATGCAGAAAAGGCCCTTACTTGGGTTGTAGACAGTGTACTTAAAGCACTTAGTCGTGGTGAGGACGTTAACCTAGTGGGGTTTGGTTCTTTCCATATACAAAGTAGAGCTGCACGTGAAGGTCGTAATCCAAAAACTGGTGAGAAAATGCATATTGCTGCCTATAAACAACCAGTCTTTAGAGCCAGTAAGAAAATGAAGGAAGCTTGTAATAATTCGTAAGTTCGTATTTTACTTAGAACCTGCTTCTGTAAAATATTATAGTTTTTACCAAGGGTGCAAGTTTAAGTAACCTGAGTTCAATACAACAAAGCTAGTGTCATCCCTGCCTACGTAGGGATTGCCATCGCTTTTGCCATACAAGTATCATTACTTACGTTGGCATTTCTGACCCACAACTGTCGAAAGTTCGAAGGTAGAGCAGGTTTTAGGCAGGGCAGTTTAAAAGTTGTATATGGTCAACGTCATTGCGAGAAGACCGTAGGTCGACGAAGCAATCCATAAAAATAACCAAGAATGGATTGCTTCGTCGGCTTATACCTCCTCGCAATGACCTTGGTTATTTTTCTGCAACTTTTAAACTGCCATTATGACTTCTAAAACTGCTTCCTCTTCTAACTTTCGACAGCTGTGGTTTCTGACCCATGTTGGCAAAGCCTAGAAACCTATTTTTTATTATGCCATTAGCAGAATGATCAAAGAATATCTTGAATGTAGATTCAAACAGGCTAGGCTTTATAATAGTTGGTTGATTGATGTTGATGATACCGCAAAAGCTTTAGAAGATTTGCTTATATTTATAGAAAGCAGTTTGATTGTAGATAAAATTCAATTAACAAATCATCCAGATTATCGTTTAGTAGCTAGGGATAATTCTGTGACGAGCAGTGTCAAAGACATATCTATTGACCAAATTAGAGATTTACAGCAATTTTTTTATAGAACATCATCAATCTCTAAATATAGAGTAGCTGTTATTTATCAAGCAGATCTAATGAATCTCAATGCAGCAAATTCCTGTCTTAAACTTTTAGAAGATACGCCAAAGGATAGTTTTATTTTCTTGATTACCTCAAGGGCTGCCGGAATAATAAGTACTATAAGATCTAGATGTGCTAAAATTAACATAAAATCACAAAATCGCTTAGTGGGAAGCGATATATATGTTAAATTTACGACGTATATTGCTAACTATGCAAATCCTAAAGTGAAGTTAGATCTTATCGAAGAGTTTACCAGTAAAAACAAGGAATTATGGGGAGATTTTGCTTGTAGCATGCTATATCTAGTTAATAGAATTACTAAAAAATCTCTCAATATCGATATTGAATTCAATGAATTAGAGAATAAAATATTTAATCAATTGCGTTCTAATTCCCCTGATTATTTGATAACAAAATTTGCAAATATCAAACGAATAATAAATAACACCATAGATTATGACCTAGATCTAAGGGCTAATACCATAGCATTAATAGAAGAGTTATGGTAATTTTGTCGTCAAAATTTGCTTCCGTTCCTATTCAATGTCATTCCCGTGAAGGTTTTGCCCGCGTGGATCACTAGTATGTCATTCCCGCTTCGGTGAGGAATCTAAAAAAATAGCCTATAGTAAGCTACTTTCGCAGGGGGTGATGACATCCTTAATAGTTAATGCTACTACATATACCAACTCTTGATTGTGGCTTTGAAACTGCCCTGAGAAGCAGAAGATATATTTTTATCTTGCTTGTTTGAATGAGTATGTTATAATCCATCGAAATCGTAATATCCGTTTGATACGGCGGTAAGTTTTTTTAATTTTATAGAAAAATATAAGAACATGTCCCAAGATGTTTTAACAGTAAATACAGTTACACTTGTTCAGGAAGCTTTTCCTTTAACAAAGGAAGTAGATAACACAGAATCTTCAAGCGAATTAGGTGTATCTAAAACGCCACAACAAGTGGATGATATTATTAGTAAGCTGAGGGAAAATAGTCTACATGTTTTTGAGAAATATTTACGTAAAGAGTTTTTTAGCACAGTAGCTGGCAATCAAGGTGAAGTTGATATAACAAAGGATATTTTTCAGATAATGTGTCACTCATTATTATATAATGAGCAGAAAGGTGCACTAAGTCTATTTATGACGATAAAAGATATAAAGAAAAGACTTGATGAAATAGAGACAACATCAGAGGGTGTAAAAAAAATTAATAAGTTTAAAGAGGAAATAGAGCAATATAGAGCAGATGTAATTAAAAAATTATCAACTAATGAAGGAATCGCAGATATTGTTACTGGACGTTTACAAGATGATCTTGTTAGTATGATAGTTTTAAGAGACTCGAATGAAGAGGCTAGATTTAGTACAAAAGATATTGCTTCGGAAGTTACGAAATATATAACAATCCCTGATAAAGTGCAAACTTATATGTTAAAAAATGGTTATGGTGTGTCTCCATCTTTTAAGACAGTCATTAATAGAACCGGACTTAAGCATTTTGCAGTAGAAATAAACCAAAGCAAAAAGGGAGAGAGAGAGGGGTTATTTTGATCAGGAGAAGTTCACTTCAAAGAATATTCATAAATTTGCTGATTCTGTGAATAGTATTGTTACCTCTATGGAAATAATATTATTATCAATTCAGAAGTTAAAAATAACCAAAACAACACAAAGTAAAAAACTGATAGCTAAATTATTGCCAGTATTAGCTGATTTTAATGATACATATTTAGAGAACAATAAAGATAAAATTGTAGTACAACTTACTGCAAATCTTACTAGGAAGTATAGTAAATGGGTCAATACTTCTACTAAAAAGTTAGAAAAGATATCTAAAGGAATAACTGAATCATATAATAAGGAAAAAGGGATTTATATTAAAGAAGAAAATACGGATTCTATAGATATTAATGATGAGTCAAGTGATATATCAATAACTTTCCTTGAAGCAATAGAGTCTCAAGATGAAGACCATATTACAGATCTTGATGAGCCAATAAATCAACTAGATTATGATATAGAACAGCAACCTGTACCTACTGAGATATTTCATGTAGTAGAAAATTATGAAGAAACGATAGAGTCTATTACTGATGTTGGGGAGCTAAAAAATATAACAATAACTTATCCTGAAACAAGAGAGTTTCAAATAGACATAGCTACTGATCAATTAAGTTGTGATGTAGAAGCGGTAGAACAACATGATGTAGAACAGCAATCTAGCCCTATGCAAGAATCCCTAACTGAGTTTCAAGATTGTAATGATCAACAAGAAAAAACTAGCTCTATTAATATAGCAAGCGATAATCTTGATAATACAGAGGTAACAGTTTTAAATGAACAACATACTGTTGATAGTAATCAATCTGATATATCACCAAATGATAGAGGTTGTGATGTAGCTACAGAAGCATCTTATCTAAATAGTACGGAAGCTACTACAGTGATTGATAGCACTAAATCTGAGATTGAGTCTTTAGAAGCTAATAATACAGAATTAGTAGAAAGCCCCATGGTTATAAGTCACATTTCTAGTTGGAATATATGGGCTATGTGGACTGCACTTAAATCATATATTAGTAGTACATTACATGAAATTAGTGATACCGTACTAACTTCTATAAAGCAGTGGGATCATCATCACTATGGAAGTTATGACTTAGGTCATCCTTATAAAAGTCATGGTCTAGGAGAAGAGCCAAGCCTAATAGGGGAGAATCCAGCCTTATTAGAAAGTGTTAAATATTTCAGCAATCTTGTAATTTAAAGACTATATAGCTAACTGTAGTTACTACACAGAGCTGTCATTCTAAGCAATGGCGGGAATCTAAAAAAATAGCCTAAAAGACTATTAAACATTTTGAAACCCCAGCTATACTAAATGGTTGACACGGGAATCCTGCACATAAAATATCGTGAGGGGGTACATTTTGTTCGTGTACTTGTGTTATATCACCATCAATTTTATGATCACAGCTAAAATTAGCTCTATATGTTTTTAATGCCGATGTATCAATCTCGCTAGTGTAAACGCAGTTACCACCAACAGACTCAAATGATCTTCTTACACCACCAATCCCAGCAAATAAGTCAATAAAAGTAAAGTTATTATACATAAACCTCATTATAATGCAATTAACCACAATATTGCAAATATATTCAATAGATATCTTTTGAAATTCTACTTCTGCTGGTACTCTGATTCTCACGTACATCATTGTCCGCTGTGGGTCATTTCGTGGTTTCTTTAAATTCCTCAGCATAAGCGAGTTTGCCAAAGATATCTATTGTTCATAGATATATCAAGCGTATTTTTTGAAACATCTATTCCCATAAATATCTTGCTTTTTTTAGTCATTTGCTTTACCTATAATTAGTGGTTGTTTTGCAAAGTTTTGATACATGATTGTAAATTCGATCTCTAAGATTCTGCTACCGTTTGTATACTCAAATGATTTGGAGAATGAGGACAACAAACAAGGGGTGAGTGAACGAAACGTACATGAAGTACGTGAGTATGCGAATACCCCGCAAGTATTTGCGGAATCAATTCTTCAAAGCAGAAGAGTATATCATACTTTGTGATTCAAGGGAGGAGACCATCAAGATACCTTCGGTCTTTAAGGACCTATCTAATTTAAACTGTGTCACTCTTTCCTGACCATATTAACTCCATAAAGAGCTAATATTCAAGATACAATCCAAAAAATAACCTGCAAAGGTCGTTAGATAATATGGATTCCTCTACCTAAGCGGGAATGACATTGAGTTAGATGACCTGCGTATGACATAAAACGATGTAGACCAACTACTTTTGTTATAAACAAAAAATAAGAGCAATTTCTATGCTAATTAGAAGAATTAAATTTAAAACATATAAACTCCTCTCTTACATAATATTACTATTACCTTTAATAGCAAATGGCAAGATTATTGATGTTAATAGTTTAGACCAAATAAATAAGGACTACGAAGAATTATGCAATAATTATTCCCCTAAAGATATCTTAGTGGTTTTGGGTAGAGAAAAAGTTATATTCAAATCATTTCTCTCTCCAATTATCCAATTAAATAAAAATGAATTATCTAAGCTACATGAAATATTCAAAGCAGTTAGACCCTCAAAGGATGCTTATTTTGATACAATACTGCTTACAGAGTATAAAAATGAGTTATTAGATGTCAATTTGCCTAATTTTATAAAGAATATAATGGATAAAGGTAGCCCAGTAATTGTGAGTGATCATGGTTTAACTGGTAACTTTAACAATATAAAGAAGCTAGAAATATGGGAGGCTGAGTATTTAAAGAAATTTAATATTGATTTGTCCAATAGTTTCCCACAACATAATTATCTTATTTTTAATAATATGAAGCCTTTTGATAATACTTATCCGACGTTTTATCAGGGTATATTAAGTAGTAATAATAATGCTTCATTTCAGTTGATATTAAATTTTTTAATAGAAGTGAAGTTTATGCCAAAAGTTTTAATAATGGTTGATGGAAATTCCAGTGAGTTGACTGCAATGGAAAGTCAACTAAGAAATTATGACGATAATGTGATATTTATTGGTTATAATTATAAATTATCTGACCAAAAAGAATCAATATTCAATTCTCGTGATTTAAAAAAATCACTTAATGAATTGGTTAATAAGGTAAATGCAGTAAAGAGAAGCAATGGCAAAATCACAGTTAAGAATCAAGAGAGTGTAAATCCGTATGATAATAAAAAATAACTTTTTATTAAAATTATTGTTAATTTTTATCATGTTACCATATACAGCTTATGCAATAATTATTCCCACTTATTCTATAGATTCTGTTACGGTAAAAAATTTACTTGAAAAAATTGATGCATCTAGCTTAGTGCTAATCAATATTGATGATACAATAGTTACGCCTAAGTCTAAGATGTTTCGTTATACTAATCCTTATAGAGGGTTTGTTGAAGAGCTGGCAAGTTTGGCAAAATATCATCCTAATGTGGATGAGATAATTGCTAAGTTGCTATTGCAAAGACAAGTTATGTTAGTAGAAGCTAGTTGGCCAAAATTTATCGATAAATTGAAAAGTTCAGGGGCTTTGGTTTTTGGGTTTACTAAAATTAACCCTGCATGTAGACTGATTAAAAATTATGAGGAATGGCAATATGAGCAGCTAAGTAGACTCGGTATTAAATTTACTGATAAAGTTAATAATAAAGAAATATTAAAATTTGATGAAACTGATAAAAGGTCACCAATTTTTCATAAAGGTATAATATTTACCGACTATCTAAATAAAGCTCAGGTACTACGTGAGTTTATGAGTATCACAAATATTTTACCTAATAACATTATAATCTTTGAGAATAAAAAAAGTGAATTAGATAACATAGATAATTTTTTAAGAACAATTGATCTAGATTGTTATGGGGTAGAATATTTAGCCGTTACAGAATTACAAGGTACTCCACAGGAGGATATAGTGAAATTTCAACAGGAAATATTATTAAAAACAGGAAAGTGGTTAGAAGATGATGAGGCTAAACAATTTATAACAAATAGCAAATGATAAATAACAAATGATGCTTAATTTAATTAAGTCTTTAAAAAGTTTAATTACTGAAGCTGGTGGGATTGCTTTAATTAGAAGAGATTTAGGGTTAATAGTTTCTTATAAAGATGATAATTCTCCCGTGACAAATGCTGATAAGGAAATTAGTAGCTTTATATATAATGGTTTAAAGAACCTAGCACCTAATATTCCTGTAGTTTGTGAAGAAAGAGATATAATTGTTTTGGATAGCAATCAATTTTGGTTGATTGATCCGATTGATGGTACAAAAAGTTATATAAAAGGTGAGGATACGTATACAGTAAATATTGCATTGATAAAAAATGGTATGCCTATTATTGGTTTTATCTATCAACCATCCGTGCAGAAATTATATTATACAGATGCTAATAATGCTTTAAGAATTGAACAAAATGGCGTAGAAACAAGCTTTGATGCTCTACCTAAAACTCATTATAGGGCTGTTGTTAGCTCACGTTCGTCAAATTCAGATATCAAGAAGTTCCTAAAGAAACATCTAATTACTGAAATAGTTACTATACCAAGTTCAATTAAATTATGTTTAGTAGCAGAGGGGAAAGCGGATATTTATCCCAAGTTTGGTCCAACTATGGAATGGGATATTGCAGCGGGACATGCATTAATTAAAGCTAGTGGTGGAAATATTGTGGATATAGATGGAAATGAATTAGTTTATCAAAAGAAGAACTTCCAAAATCCTCATTTCTATGCTTATAGTCGATATTTCCCTATCTTTACTTCGTTTTGATATTGATTTATAACCTCAAGTATTGATGTAATAAATTAATAGTAGGCTCAAGTAATCATCGCCATTAGGGGTGATGTCACCCCTACGTAGGCAGGGGGCTAAAATAACTCAACACAAGCTATCTTGGTCATTTTTCTAGATTCCTGCCCTACGCAGGAATGACATAACGCTTGCAAGGACGACACCGTAGGCTATTAAACCGATGTCTTACATCAAACTGATTTGTTTTAGGTTAAAAATTTTTACAGAAACCTAAAGCACTCTAGCGTAAATATAATAATCCCTATGCACTCCTTGAACAATTTCATATTTTTTAAGCAACCCCTCTTTGACAAAATTACATCGTTCTAAAACATTAATTGAACGTATGTTGTCATTTATTACAGTAGCTTGGATTCGAACAATACCAGCATATTCTATAAATCTTAAAATAGCTTTGATAGATTTTAGCATAATTCCTTTACCCCAAAATGTAGGATCAAGATCGTAGCTTATTTCTGCTTTGAGATGCATTGTAGAAACACTATTAAACCCAGCCGTACCTATAAGTTTATTATTATCTTTAAGGGAAATACCCCAGTAAAACCCTCTTTGGTGATGAAATAAGCTAGACCAATATTTTAGTTCATCAGCAGCTTGTGGAATAGTTGATGGAATGTTGTTATCTGTCAAGAAAGGACTCATCTCTAATTTATTCATATAACCAAAATAGTCTTCTGAATCATCACTAGTTAATTCTCTCAGTACTATGTTGTCTAGGTCTAACATAGGAAATTGATGATATATAAAACTATTAAGCATGTATAGAAGCGAATTTACTTTTATAATTAATCGGGTCAATTGTATTATTTTCTTCAAAGGCCTTAAGTCTAAGTAAGCAGGCATGACATGTTCCACAAGATAACCAATTATCTAATGGATCATAACAAGAAATTGTTTTAGAGTAATCTACTCCTAATTCTAGACCAGTTTTGATAATTTGCCCTTTTGTCATATTTATTAAGGGAGCATGAATGGTAATTCGTGTACCCAATACTCCTACCGCAGTTGCAAGATTAGCAAGCTTCTCAAAAGCGTCTAGGTACTCTGGACGGCAATCTGGGTAATTAGCATAATCAGTTGCGTGTACCCCCATAAAAATATCAAAGGCTCCTATTATTTCACTAAATCCCAAAGCATAACTTAAAAATATAGTATTACGTGCTGGTACATAAGTGATTGGTATATTATCCCCTAAATCTCTATGATCTTTATATTTTGGTACTTCTATGGCATCATCAGTAAGAGCTGATCCGCCAAAGCTACGTAAATCAATATTTACAATTTTATGTTGTTTAATATTATAGTTCTTAACTAACTCTTTAACTTTCTCAAGTTCAATATTATTATGTTGAGAATAGTTAAAACTTATGGCATGAATTTCGTAATTCATTTTTTCTATCATTGCTAGTACTGTGGCTGAATCTGCACCGCCACTAACTAAAACTACTGCCTTCTGCATAAAATCTCCCATGAGTAAGCTTAATTCTTATATCGAATTGGCTTTGTTATTTTGTCCCAATTTTCTTGTTATACCCACAGGTAAGATTAATTTTTAACACCTCCTGCCACACCTTATCCCAACCTTTGGTATGAGTAATATTAGGGAAAATCTTTTGCTGTGTACAATCTGAAGAACTAGCTTTTATATAGCCCTGCATAATTTTGCTCGGTACTATTGCATCCTTACTTCCCGAAAGATGTAATTGCGGAATATTGCTAATTTTTATTGCATAATCTATGGGATTTAATGACTCCTTTAACGCATATATCCGATGATGTTTACTGAAATTCTCAATATCAAGATTACCAGCTATAGTTATTATATCTTTAATATGCTTATTTCTTGCTGCAACCAAGACAGCAACTCCACCACCTCCGGAAAAACCAACCAAACTAGCTGGTTTACCATTATTTATACTATTTATTACTATATTTATTGATTCTATAACTTCTTCAGCCATTCTTTTGTCTGTCCAATAGATTTGACTGCAATTGGGGTTAAGTTCTACTGGCGTATATTGACACGGACGAGCTATATAAACTATATTAGGTCTAGTATCAAGGGTAGCAAGCTTAAATAACATAATCTTGGAAGGAGTTGGATTGTCTGCAATGGCATAGCGTCCTATACTAATACTTCCATCCCCCTCAATATAAAATACATAAGGACTATCTTTATCTGAAACACGTTGGTAAGTTGTAATGACAAAATCACCATCCTTAACAAGTTTCTTCTCAAACTTGTTCATTGAGGCTACCTTATCTGCCTCCTCAACCCTTTTCTCTATAGACGAAATACAAGAAGAAAGCAGAAGAGATACAAAAAGTAGAGCAATTCTAGGCTTAGTGACTATGTTAACAAGATTAGCCACAGATAAACCTAGTCCATAAAAAAACATTTATGCAGATTGATGTAACATCAAAAAATGTCAACATTTTCTTTATATCCTTTACTCAGGGTAATTTAAAAGTCACAATTATAGCACTTAACATATATGTTCATATATCATTTTAAACGTTCTACAACTTGCCTCAAATAAAGAATCTCTTTTATCTAATACTACAGTTGTAGATTTCAAAAACTAGAAACCATTATGACTAAAACTATGATACAGTTGCATATTTATACCTAAATTTTAGTAACAATTGTAAAGAAAACCCTCAAATTTTCCATAATTTATTCAATCTACAACTGTAGCGCTAGTTTATAAGAACGAACAACCGTCATCGCGAGCCACGAAGTGGCGTGGCGATCCAAATAAACAGCGTGCTGTCGCAACTTTTGGATTGCTTCGTCGACCTATGGTCTTCCTCGCAATGACATCTCCTTGCCTAAAACAGCTTCCTCTTCTAACTTTCGGCAGCTGTGCATCGATGTCATTCTTAGCAACGGCGGGAATGACATCGAGTGCATATTAAGCACTTTTTCCTTTCTCTATTAGGCCTGCAGCCCTACTTTTAAATTACCCTACCTTTACTATCCCTCTAAAATGTCTCCTACTACCCCAACAGGATCAACAGGAGGAAGAGCGTTATTATTTTCCCCTACTACTCCAACAAGAGCAGGGGCATTATTATCTCCCTCTACTACTTCAACAAGAGGAGGGGCGTCATTATTTTCCCCTACTGCTTCAACAAGAGGAAGGGCGTCATTATTGTTATTTACACCTCCTACCCAGTGTTGTGGGTCAAGTTTAAGTGCACAATTAGGCGGTAATAGTTCGACTATTCCCAATAGTTCTTGATCACTATAAGCACAAGAGAATGCATCAAATACAGTAAAGGTAGTATGGCTGCAGCTACTTGTTTTAATCTTCCACAACTTATGTCATTGCCATAACCAATCCCAAAAGCTTTGATCTTAGGAAGAGCTTTAACCATTGCATATGCTCCTTTATCAGTTATATAATTTGCTCTCGCATCAAAATATTCAAGACCATGGAGGCTGTTAACTATTTCTATTATTCCTTCATCACCAATGTTACCGCCACCTAGATTGAGCTTAATAAGCTTAGAAAGCTTAGATATTTCCTTTGCCATTTTGGTACTTAAGCTATTATTTTCAAAATTAATAGCAGTAATTTCACTCTTATTTATTGCGTTCATTAGTAACCGGAAATTACCTATGCCCATCTCACCAATACCCCACATAACTGCATTAAGTTCCATAATACCTGGGGTAGTTTCTATAAATTTAGCTAACCGTCCTATATCAAATATGTCTTTAAAACATCTGATCCCCCCTTTCCCACTAGAGAATTTGTTACCCTCTTTATTTAAATCTAGCACTCCATTTTTTAAATATGGAGAAAAATTTGTTAATGGCATAATCGTTTCTGTTAATGGCATAATCATTACCTCTATTAAAATTGTTACTACACTAAAAATGATACTATTCAATTATATCACTCATCTTACGCATGGCATTTAAAACCCATAGAGAAAGCAGCTTGGAGTCATTGCGAGTAGCTACTTTAGTAGCTACGAAGCAATCCAATGAATTTGGATTGCCACAACCACTACGTGATTTCGCAATGACGTTGTGTTGTTCTCCCTACAACTTTTAAATGCCATATGTAAGGTGGTCAGTTAAAAAGGTATTTCATCATCTAGATCACTATGGTCAAAATTAGTAACCATATTTTTTGGTCCAACAGAATCTGGTGCTTGAGTACCCCCCCCTTTAGAATCCAACAATATAAATTGTGAGTTAAAATTTTGTAGTACTATTTCTGTTGTATATTTTTCTTGACCAAGGTTATCCACCCATTTTCTAGTTTGTAAATTACCTTCTAAATAAACTTTAGTGCCTTTCTTGGCATAATTCTTTACAACAGACACCAAACCTTCGTTAAATACTACTATTCTATGCCATTCGGTTTTTTCTTTCTTTTCTCCAGTAACACGGTCTTTCCAAGTTTCAGAAGTAGCGATACTGAAATTTGCTATCTCTTTACCATCAGCCGTGTGCCTAATTTCTGGATCACGCCCTAAATTACCTATTAATACTGCCTTATTTAAACTACCAGCCACAGATCATTACCTATTTAAAAATTACTATTGCAATAGTAATTCAAAACAACCTATAATGCTACAAGTTTTTTGATAAGTTCCTTAAAAATTTATAACAAATTATGATACAAGAATATATTAAAGTTCGTGGTGCTAAGGAGCATAATTTAAAAAATGTAAATGTTGATATTCCAAGAAATAAGTTTGTAGTAATTACAGGGCTTAGTGGTTCTGGTAAATCTTCACTAGCTTTTGATACTATTTATGCTGAAGGACAACGTAGATATGTTGAAAGTCTATCTTCCTATGCTAGGCAGTTCTTGCATCTTCAGGATAAGCCTGATGTTGAGTCAGTCTCTGGGTTGTCGCCGGCAATAGCTATTGATCAAAAAACTACATCTAAAAATCCACGCTCTACAGTTGGTACTATAACTGAGATTTATGATTATTTGAGATTACTATATGCACGGGTAGGAGTGCCATATTCGCCAGCAACGGGTTTACCAATAAAGAATCAGACTATATCGGAGATGATAGATGCTATTCGTGACCTTCCTAAGGGAAGTAAATTATACATTTTAGCACCCATTATAAGAGGGCAGAAAGGTGAATTCAGACGTGAAATGCTTGATCTTAAAAAACAGGGTTTTGGGCGATTATTTATTAACAATGAAATTTATGAGATCGATAATCTTCCAAAATTTGATAAGAATAAAAAACATAATATTGAAGTAATTGTTGATAGGATTTCTCTAGAAGATGATTTAGGTAACAGGCTGGCAGATAGTTTAGAAATAGCTCTTAAAATAGCAGATGGTATAGTATATATTGAAATTGTTGACTTGCCAAATGGATTAGAAACCAACCTTACTAAAGGTTCAAAAATCATTTTCTCAGAAAAATATTCTTGTCCAGTTTCTGGTTTTCAAATTACTGAAATAGAACCAAGAATTTTTTCCTTTAATAGCCCATTTGGTGCTTGTCCTAAATGTGAGGGTATCGGCACAGAATTGTGTCTTGATAAAGAATTAATTGTTCCAGATAAAAGAATTAGTATTAAAGATGGAGCTATAGCACCTTGGGGGAAAATATCCTCAAAGTTTTTTTTAGAAACATTAAAAGCTTTAGCGAGTCATTACGAATTTTCATTAGACACTCCTTTTGTAGAACTACCAAATATTGTACAGCAAGTATTATTCCATGGATCAGGTGACGATGTTATAAAATTTCAATATCATGATGGTTCTAAATCTCAGGTGGTACAGCAACCTTTTGCTGGAATAATACCTAGTTTACAAGAAAAGGAGCGTAAGGCTGATTCTTCCTTAGTAAAAGAAGAATTATTAAAATATAAATCAGAGTACAAATGCACATCTTGTGAAGGTTATAGACTAAAAATGGAGTCTCTTTGTATTAAAATCGCTGATATGCATATTGGACAAGTATCTACCATGAGTATTTTACAACTACAGAAATGGTTTAATCAATTAGACAAACAGCTCAATAAAAGACAAATGACTATTGCTGAACGTATATTAAAGGAAATCAAAGAAAGATTACAATTTCTTATGAATGTTGGTCTTGATTATCTTGCCTTGTCTAGAGAATCAGGAACTCTGTCTGGTGGAGAAAGTCAGCGTATTCGCTTGGCATCACAAATTGGTTCAGGTCTTAGTGGTGTGTTGTATGTACTTGATGAACCCTCAATTGGTTTGCATCAACGTGATAATGCTAGATTAATAGAAACTCTAAAGAATCTTCGAGACCTTGGTAATACAGTGCTTGTTGTTGAGCATGATGAAGAAACAATGTACGAATCGGATCACATCATAGATGTCGGACCAGGTGCTGGTATTCACGGTGGACATATAATAGCACAAGGAACAATTGAGGAAATTAAACAATGTCCCAATAGTATAACGGGTAGCTATTTAAGCGGTAAACAATCTATTGAAGTACCAACAAATACTAGAGTATCACCTGCGGGTAAGGTAATAGCATTAACTGGGGCTATTTCTAATAATTTACAGGATGTTAACATTACAATTCCTCTGAGCAGTTTTACAGCAATAACAGGGGTATCAGGTAGCGGTAAATCAAGTTTAATAATTCACACTTTATATAAAGCAGCTTTAAAATTTTTAGAACCCTCTTCAAAACACTCTCCAGGAGAATATAAGTCAATTAAAGGTCTTGAATATATTGATAAGGTTATTGATATAAACCAATCACCAATAGGTCGCACACCAAGATCAAATCCAGCAACTTATACTGGTGCGTTTACCCATATTAGAGACTGGTTTGCTGAACTACCAACTGCAAAAGCACGGGGTTATAAAGTTGGTAGGTTTTCATTCAATGTTAAAGGTGGAAGATGTGAATTATGCCAAGGTGATGGTCTGATTAAAATAGAAATGCATTTTTTACCTGATATTTATGTAAAATGTGATGTTTGTAATGGAGACAGGTATAATAGAGAAACCCTTGAAGTTAAATATAAGGATAAATCTATAGCTGATGTTCTTAGGATGACAGTTGAGGATGCAATGAGTTTCTTTGCTAAAGTACCCCTAATTTACGAAAAACTTGTTACTTTAAATGAGGTAGGACTTGGTTATATAAAAATTGGACAATCTGCTACCACTTTGTCTGGAGGCGAAGCACAAAGAATAAAGTTAGCTAAAGAGTTATCAAAACGCTCAACCGGTAAAACTTTATATATACTTGATGAACCAACAACAGGGTTGCACATAGATGATATTAATAAATTGCTTAAAGTGCTGCATAAGTTAGTTGATATGGGTAATACTGTTATAGTTATTGAGCATAACCTAGATGTTATCAAAACAGCAGATTATATTATAGATGTTGGTCCTGAAGGTGGAGATAAAGGCGGTAGAATAGTAGCTACCGGCACTCCAAAGGATATCGCTGCTTGTAGTGAGAGCTATACTGGACAATATTTAAAGCATTATCTAGACCAGTGTTAAGGTAGCTACGATGAGCTGCCACTTTCATTAGCTAAGATTATTAGCCATAATAGATTAAAATGCATTCGTGCCAGTCGCTTCAAGAATGCATTTTTTTGATATTCTAGTCAGTTTTAACGCATTCGTAAAATGCACTACAATTGAAGAATGGTGGGGCGTAGTGGACAATTTCAAAACCACGATAGACGTAAAATTATTAGTTATTCAAACGCTTAGGGTCTATTACTAAAGCTCTGTAACTTGGTATTGTAACTCCATATTCTTACCGCAAAAAGCTATAGAAAGTTTAATGATTTTTTTGACATGAGAATATTCTTTTATCTTAGTGTCATATTGTTTATCTATAATTTGATTCAATCCTATTTTAGCAACGGATGCTAAATCTTTTTTATTTTTAGCGATCTTATACTCAATAATAATGGCATTATTTTCTTTGCCTGTTTTTGGGATCATCATAATATCAGCTCGTCCACTGCCGGACTCTTGTTCACTGGTTATGATGTAGGCAAAAGATAACATGTTAACAAGTCCTAGCATAAAGCCACTATAAAATAATTCTGCTTTTCTCTCTCCTGTCTGATGGAAACTGGTAGAATTTTGTAATAATTCTTGTAACCGTTTTTTAAATTCCTCTATTTTACCTGCTGGTAGCAAGCTAATAAATGAATAATATCTTGAACTATCAATTTTTAACTGATCGGTCACCCATTGCAGCATCCTTGCTTTATATATGTATCTTACTTCTCGATTTGGTGCTGACAATTCATATATATTTTCTTCTGAATTTTGAACTGTAGGATTTAAATAACCGCTGAATAGTAATAAACTAAGTAATCCTACTGGTTTATTGATATCAGCAAAACTTATTTGTTTGGTAATAGGTGAAATAATGATTTTGCCCGCAGCTAAGCTCTGTAAATCTTCCTGCATTTCATCTGATAATAATACTTTATCTATCAAACCTGTCCCACCACTATCAAGCCAATAATGATCTAGCTTACCTTTGTGTGCTAAACATTGCATTATTGACCATGGATTGTAAATGACCTCTCCACCAAAGGTGTAACCATTATACCAATCTTTAATCTTCTCTGGATCAGTATTAGTTGACACCTTGGTTAATAATTCATCCACTTCTGCTTGGGTAAAACCATAGAACTTAGAAAAATCATCATCCAGTAAAGTATATTCACTCACATTATTTAAATCGGAAAACAAATTAGCCTTAGCAACCCGTAAAATGCCAGTTATTACTCCTTTTTCTACACAAGTGTTACCTTTTAGGCTGCTGCCAAACATGCTACGAAATAATTCAAGCACTTGTTCAAACTCTTTTGATTTATCACCAAATTTAATATAGGAACTATTAATCGGTGTATCATATTCATCGATCAATATATAAACTTTTTGATTAAAATGTTTATATAATAGTTCACTTAAAAAGCCTAGATTATCTTTAAGATCTTCTTTATCAAATTTTCCTGTAAAATATCGGTTTAATTTTTCCTTTTGTACGTCATCCAGTAAATTTGTATCTTCTGCTATATAATGCTTTAAATAACGATGTTTTCCAAATAACTTAGTAACTTGATTCTTTATTCCGCTCTCAACGTCTTGGTAATTGCTACCCTTTACATCTTTAAAACTTCAAAACTTACGCTATGTAAGGTTCTAAATAGCGTAAAGAGGGTGAACGTAACTGCTGTTGCATATAATGATCTAAAAGCCCTAACTTTATTTGATAAACCGTCTTACCTATTTTGTGTGCAGTTCTTTTTAGAAAAGCCCACACTAAAAATGCACAACTAATGTGATTACGCTGGATGCGTTGTTTTCTGCATTGGCATCGTTCTATACCGGTAAGTTGCTTGATTTCTCTATGCATGCTCTCAATTACCCAACGAAAGCCACACTCATCTTGTACGGCTTTAGAAGATTTTTGAGTTTTGTTATTGGTAACAATATAATCAACTCTGTTGGTAGAAACAGTAAGTTTAAACAAATTAACATGCTTATCTTTTGCAAAGCCCTTTATATGAATCTCCACTCCGCTCTTAATTTCCTCATCTGAAAACGTTAACTTGCTAACAGCTTTATAAGGCTTAGAAGAGGAAGTTTTAGTAACGTTTCTATTTGCTTTAATAGGAGCATAATAATATTTACCCAAGGAATCAACATGTTGCATAATTTTATGCGTAGCATACCATGTGTCAAAAAGCACAGTTTGAAAAGGAATCTTTTTGCTATACACAGCATTATTTAACATATTTAATAGGTGTTCTACTTTTGTCGCTCCATCATGTTCGGGCGAAAAAATTCGGTAATCTATTACCCAAAACTTATTAATATCCGGATTATAATATACCAAACTTACTACTCCTATACCAGTAGTAATACCACCTGTAGCCCCACTGTACTGTGATCTAGCAATTTCTATTTTCTTGGTATTTCTTTTATTTAACACCGTATCATCAAATATTGTATATCCGTTAGGCGATAAAATAACATCATCCTTAATATGTTCCCATAACAAAGAAGGTGTATATTTTTCATTTTTTAAAAATCTATTAATAACATCATGGCTACATTTTTTGGCATGTTCAGCATAGTAGGTCAAACTATAATTCTTTTGACTCACTATTAGAAATTGACAGTAATCTGTCCTATTAACTGGTATTGCTTGCAATTTTATCCTCTTGGCATTTGTAAATTATACTCAACATAATGTACCATTTTTTTTCTCATAGCGTAAGTTTTGACTTATAGAAATAACTGGAAATTGACCTTGACGTTTCATGCTACTGGTTATATTGGTAATTTTTAATGCCTTTAATTCTTTAGTTTCATCAAAACCTAAATCCACTATACCCCCAAGGAATAATTTGTTATTTACCTTCTGTTCAGGTGGTAAAGGTGTACCTTTTCCGTCCACTTCAATTTCAAAGAATTTACGAAGCATATCTATATTCAAGCTCTTGCCCCATCGCCGTGGTCTAGTGATTAATATAACATCACCACTATCTTCTATTATGTCTTTAACAAGTAGACTCTTATCAACAAAGACATCACTGTTTAATAATAATTTCTTAAAATCATCAGTACCTACTAACATCCTTGGCTGATAATCATTCTTAAAGTTTTCTTCTTTCATATTTTTTATCTATTACATCGATTTTTATAATTTAATTCTTTTTAATATCAGTTTGAAGTTTTTGCTGAACGTCTATCTATACCAATAATCCATGGTATTGCCATAATTTCCCATATAGCCTTCATATTCCGTATTATACGGCTCAAGATATTCCTTTTCTTTTGTCCAACAAATCTCATCCTCCCCAATGTATAATGGCCTGAAAAAGCAACACATTTAAGGTGCTATTAAATTTCCTTCACCAGCTAATTTAATTTCACTCTCTATAACATTAGATATGCCTGGCGTAGTAATTGTTGTAATGTTATCTTGCATTGACACTAAAGATTCGTCTATATTTCCTTTTCCTTCTAATTCTTTAGATTTGATATATGCACTGATCTTCGTGTGCCCTTTTTCGGTAGCCAAATCCAATGATGTCTTATCATTATTGTCTGTAGCATTAATATTTACCCCTTTTTCTTCTACTAGCCATTTAACTACTTCTAATTGACCTTGCTCAGCAGCCGAGAGTAGAGTTACATTAACATGCTCAAAACCGTAATGCTTTTCTTGTATCATTAAAGCTCTTTCCAGTAACTCTTTTTGTTTCTGGGGATTACCTAAAATCCCATAAGTGTTACCTAGGCTTGTCAGTGTGCTAGCTACCTCAAAATGGTCAGAACCGTAATGCTTCTCTTGTATTAATAAAGCTCTTTCCAATGACTCCTTTTGTTTCTGTGGATCTCCTAAAGTGCTGTACCCATCACTTATCCATATTAACAAATATTCAAGGTAATCTGTTTCTATCTCTTGTTTTGTAGGCTGTTCTTTTAGTTGATTATCTATGTGTAATAAAAATTTTTCTAAATGTAATAAAAGCTGCCGTTTTTTAGCACAATCTTCTAACGTATCACTACCATAAGGAAAATATTCTTTCAATATTGTGAAAGTTTTTGTAAAAATCTCCTCCTCTTTTCCTTGTTCTTTTAAATCTAATCTTATTACTTGCTGTACTAATCTATGTATGTTTGACGTACCAGCTTTTATCCCTATCATTGAATACTGCTTTAGCAGATGAATAATAGCTCTTAAATTAACCTCATCTGTTAGCTCTAAAAACATTTTATTAGGGATATCTTCCGGAGCAAGATAAGCCATAATATTTAATATTTCTAAAGCCTTTTCTCCATGTTTTGTTTGCTTTATCTTATCAAAGGTGATTTTCCAGGTGGTAAAAGTTGTTTTGCTATATAAATCATAACTATCATCTGGAAATTCATAATCAAGTAGCTCTTTTGTTTTTTTCTCATATTCTTTTAAATAATCATTAATCTTATATGTTTCTTCCGGCTCTATATTCTTTAATTCTTCATCTGCTTGTCTAATATAGCCTACTGCTTGTTGTAGGGCTAATGGAAAATATTGTAAAGTCTCCACCAGTTTTGCTATACCTATATCTTGTACGTCATTATTAATGTTTAGTGACTTTTTAATAAATTCTATAGCTTCTTCTTTGCTAAATAAACCTAATGATAATACTTTAATGCTATTTCCCCATTGCTGATTGCGAGAGGTAATAATAATATAAGGTTTATTAGCATCAGGAGGCAATTGCGGTAAAAATTCATCAATACCTTGTCCTTCTTTTGTGGTTTTATATTTATCAGCGTTATCAAAGATAAAAAGACTTTTTCTTTTCGATGAAACCTTATATATTTCTCTAGTAATAGATTTTATATCTTTATTTTGACCATCTACATCCTTTGCACTTATCTTTAACTCTTGAGCTAAGTCACGAAATGAAATCTCAAGATTTTCAGCATTTATCCATATAACATTATTATCAGGGAAATCTTCTTTATATTGTTGAGCATATTTTCTAGATAACTCACTTTTACCTATCCCACCTAATCCACTAATAGAGGTAATTTGTGATATTACTGTTATTTGCTTTGTATCCACACTACGTTTTACAAATTCATACAAGTCTTCTAGTTCCTTTGTTCTGCCGGTAAATGATTCCACTGGCTCACTTACTTTAAACCAAATTGGTTCTTTTGCTTGGCTAGTTTCTTGTGAGATAACACTTTTATGAATTTCATCTATTTTTACACTAGATGTTTCTTGTTGTGTTCTTATACTGATTTGCAAACCTTTTATTTCTTTATGCTTTTCGTCACGATCTTGCCTAGCTTGTTGAAAATGTTCTCTGTTTTCTTCCTGTGCTTCGGTTAATGATGTGGTTATTTTATCAATATCTTCTTCTAAGTCCGTAAGTCTTCCTTTTGTAAGTTTCCCTTCATGTATAAAATTTTTCATTTTTACTATAATCTGTGCTATATCCGCAGTATCTGAGTTTTCCACCTTCTGTTGTATAGTATCTACTTGTCGCTGCATTACCTATCTATCTTGTTGGTTAATTTTAACATTGCACCTTATTTCAGTTCTCAACTTTTGTATTCCATCTTGAAGCTCTTTAAGCTGCGTCCCATGTACATCACTTACCTCTATACTATCAATTCTGACCTGTTGACCATCGTCTTTTTGAAACATTTTAATATTCTCCCACTTTATGTATTCGTTTGTCGATAATTAATCTCTTCAATCTCATCGGGTTTATGTTTACTATAACTTTAAAAACTTTTAGATTTTCGCTAGTGTGACCTCTAGCTTCTTCATACCTGTCTTTACATTGCAAAATATAGGTTTAACCCTACTAATAAGCTTTTCGCTAAATAATCAAGAAGTTGCAATATCACTATTACTACCACCGCTAAGCGATACATCATCACAATCCTCTATTGTTGCTAGCGGAACAGTTTTTGTACTTGTTACTGTTGCCACAACATCACTTGATGCAATATTATCCTCTACATCTATTTCTTCATCCTAACATCCTAGTATATCTGATAATACTATTTTTATCAGACTATAAACTTTCTTACCGACTATTGTATATGATTTTACAGTTAACGTATAGCTAGTTGGTATTGCAATCAATTGCTTTATCACTTCATCTTCTTGCTTTTCTGTATTATTACTACTCACTTGACCTTTACTAATAACCCATAAAATTTTTAGTGCATCTACACAACCTAAAATTTGTTGTGGGGTTTTATAGGTTTCTGCATCTATATTAAACATAAACTTATTTTTAACAGTTTGTATTATGCTTGCTTGTTGCCAGTCATGTAGTTCTTGGTTATCTGAGTTAATATCTTGAATTGCCTTTGCTTTCTTCAAAGTAACCTCTGCTGCTACTTTTTTAAGTATACTTTGTCTATCATCAGGGTTTAAATTAATACTTTTTAATAGTACTGCTTTCTCTTTTATTTTATTCCCTTCACGTAATTCAGCAGCACCACTTACCACACTAGCTAAGACGCTTCCTGCTTTAGGTATTAACCTTATTGGTGCTGTAGCAGCTTTAACTACAAGTTTACTAGAATCTATAGCTATATGACCTCCTCCACAAATTATAGCAGTTAACATATAGTTAGATATTAGTTATAATAATAGATAATAAAAAAATTATATAATAGAAATATGCCGTTACCATACAGTTATGATTTACGTTCTAGAGTTATAGAACATTATGAAAAACATAAAAAAATAGCATTTACATGCGAGACCTTTAAAATTAGTCGGTCAATGCTCTATGTATGGATTAGATTAAAGAAACAAACTGGAGATATAAAGGCAAAAGAAGGATACCAGAAAGGGTATGGTCATAAAATCCCTGATTTATTAGCGTTTGGTAATTTAATAAAAGAAGATAACTCTTTAACGCTTACAGAGATAGCAAAAAAACTAGATAATACTGTAAGTATAATGACTATCAGTCGTGCATTAAAGAAACTCAATATTACTCGAAAAAAAAGACATATGCGTATAAAGAAAGAGATGAAGGAAAGCGACAAGATTTTCTCAGTGAATTAGAAAAAGTGCCGATAGAGAAACGAGTTTATCTTGATGAAGCTGGCATGAATGATAATGAATCATATGAATATGGATGGTCAATGAAAGGAAGTCGTTGTAATGGAAGTAAATCTGGGAGACGTAGTGAAAGAACAAGTTTTATTGGTGCGTTAAATCGGAATAGTTTAATCGCATCACTAGTCTTTACAGGGAGCTGTGATAGTAAGGTGTTTGAAACTTATATAGAAAATTGTCTTGTGCCGGAGCTAAAGCCTGGACAGGTTGTCATTGCTGATAATGCAAGCTTTCACAAATCCAAAAGGGCTAAAGAATTAATCGAAAAAGCTGGCAGTAAACTAAAATTCTTACCGTCTTATTCCCCTGATTTAAATCCTTACTTTTACCCACAAATATAAAATTAAGTATAAAATAATATTGAATTATATACTTAAAATATAAGAAGGGGAAAGAATGAGGCATATACAAGCATTATCTAATGCTTACAACTTAGGTGATAAGTGGTTAGAAAGGGAATTTAGGCATGTTAACTTTGGAGATCAAAGACTTATAAAAAGGCTTATTAAAACTAGCTCACTTATAGAAAGCAAAGCTTCTGGTTCAATAAATCAAAGTTGCAGAAGTTGGAAAGAGGCTAAAGGAGCGTATAGATTATTTAGCAATAAAAAATTTGATCCAGCGGGAATTTATCATTCACATTATAAAGAAACACAAGAAAGGATTAAAGGTAATGAGTTTGTATTTTCAGTTCAGGATACAACATACCTAGATTTTGATTCTCATATTAAAACTAAAGGACTCGGTAGCGTCTCAAAGTCTTATACAAAACATAAAATGGGGCTGATTGTGCATAGTGCCTTGATGTTTACAGTGGAAGGATTACCTTTAGGATTATCTTCTCAACAATGTTGGGCTCGTGCTATACGTGAAGAAACTGCACAAGAGAAATCAAGAAGAAAATATATCTCTTCTAGTGAAGATAAAGAAAGTTATAAGTGGATAGCAGCACTTAAGGACACTATGCATATTATACCTAAAGACACTAAAGTTATAACTATTGGTGACAGAGAAGCAGATATCTTTGAACTATTATGGTCGTGTCAAGAAAAGGGTAGTTTGTTTATTGTTCGTAATAGACAAAATAGAAAATTTATTTCTACAGAGGGAAGAAAAACAAATTTGCAAACCCATATAAATCAGATATCAGCAAAGAAAGAAATAGTAATTCAAGTTCCAAAAAAGAACAATGAAGCAGCAAGAATGGCAAATATTGAAATAAAATATATGTCTGGTTTAATACCAATTAGAACCCTTTCATTATATGGTTCAAAAAATACTGAACACAAAATCAGTGATAAAGTAGTGCTCTATGTTGTAAGAGCTAAAGAAAAATTCCCCCCTAAAGGAGTGGAAGCAATTGATTGTCTCTTGCTAACTAATGTTCCTGTCAGTAATTTTGAAGATGCGATTGAAAGGATAAATTGGTATAAGTTAAGATGGAGAATTGAAGAATATTTTAGAGTTCTAAAATCTGGATGTAAAATAGAAAATTCTCGTTTAGCTACAAAAGAAAGACTAGAAAAATTAATTGCCATAAAAAGCATCATTGCATTTAAAATTTTATATTTATCAAAAGTAGCAATATCTCATCCGCAAGAAGTGTGTACTAAGATTTTAACTTCACAAGAATGGCAAGCTCTTTATATTCGAGAGCATAAAACTATTTTTATACCTGAAGAACCTCCAACTATGAAACAAGCTATTATTTGGCTTGGTAAATTAGGAGGATTTATGAATAGAAAAAATGATAAATTACCAGGAACTATGACATTATGGAGGGGCTACGAAAATCTTACAGAAAGTATCGAAATATTATCTATATTTCTTTCCCAAAATTGTGGGTAAAAGTAAGAGTTAAAGCTGCGAGAATAAAGCTATGCTATAGTCGTTATTCTTTGGTAGTAGTTTATCCTAATGAACAGCTGGAAATGTTTATGGATGCCCATGAACAAGCTTTTAAGTTTTTTGCTGGTTGCTGTAAGAATGGTATTTATGACAATATGAAGACAGCTGTTAAGAAAATACTTATCGGTAAAGATCGCATTTTTAACGAGAAGTTTGTCCAAATGGCCTCTCACCACTTATTTGAGCCACTTGCCTGTACTCCAGCATCGGGATGGGAGAAAGGACAGGTTGAGAAACAAGTAGGAGACACTAGGCGTAACTTTTTTACTCCAATATTGAAAGGAGATAGTTATGAAGCTATTAACATTCAGCTAAGAGAAATGTCTATAGAGTGGGCTAAAACTAAGAGACATCCTAAGTTTACAAAAAAAACGATTCTAGAAATATATGAGGAAGAGAAGGCATATTTAATAGGATATAGAGGGCAGTTTACCGGTTATAGATTACATCCAACTACCGTATCATCTTTGAGTTTAATACAATACGACAGCAATATGTATAGTGTTCCGTGTGAATATGTGGGACTTAGTGTACAGATTAAATCCTATGCTTGGCAGATAGTAATTTTACATGAAAGCAAGATTATTGCAGAACATGTTCGTTGTTTTAAACGCTATCAGAAAATTTATAATCCATGGCACTATATAACAGCTCCATTACGTAAACCTGCTGCTTTACGTAATGGAGCACCATTCAAAGAGTTAATGAGTTTACTACCAGCAACATTTAGTAAGGTGCGAAGTAAGTTAGAATTCTACAAAGATGGTGATAAACAATTTATAGATATTTTATTGCTTGTCAATAAGCACGGATTAGACAAAACTTACGCTATGAGAAAAAAAATGGTACATTATGTTGAGTATAATTTACAAATGCCAAGAGGATAAAATTGCAAGCAATACCAGTTAATAGGACAGATTACTGTCAATTTCTAATAGTGAGTCAAAAGAATTATAGTTTGACCTACTATGCTGAACATGCCAAAAAATGTAGCCATGATGTTATTAATAGATTTTTAAAAAATGAAAAATATACACCTTCTTTGTTATGGGAACATATTAAGGATGATGTTATTTTATCGCCTAACGGATATACAATATTTGATGATACGGTGTTAAATAAAAGAAATACCAAGAAAATAGAAATTGCTAGATCACAGTACAGTGGGGCTACAGGTGGTATTACTACTGGTATAGGAGTAGTAAGTTTGGTATATTATAATCCGGATATTAATAAGTTTTGGGTAATAGATTACCGAATTTTTTCGCCCGAACATGATGGAGCGACAAAAGTAGAACACCTATTAAATATGTTAAATAATGCTGTGTATAGCAAAAAGATTCCTTTTCAAACTGTGCTTTTTGACACATGGTATGCTACGCATAAAATTATGCAACATGTTGATTCCTTGGGTAAATATTATTATGCTCCTATTAAAGCAAATAGAAACGTTACTAAAACTTCCTCTTCTAAGCCTTATAAAGCTGTTAGCAAGTTAACGTTTTCAGATGAGGAAATTAAGAGCGGAGTGGAGATTCATATAAAGGGCTTTGCAAAAGATAAGCATGTTAATTTGTTTAAACTTACTGTTTCTACCAACAGAGTTGATTATATTGTTACCAATAACAAAACTCAAAAATCTTCTAAAGCCGTACAAGATGAGTGTGGCTTTCGTTGGGTAATTGAGAGCATGCATAGAGAAATCAAGCAACTTACCGGTATAGAACGATGCCAATGCAGAAAACAACGCATCCAGCGTAATCACATTAGTTGTGCATTTTTAGTGTGGGCTTTTCTAAAAAGAACTGCACACAAAATAGGTAAGACGGTTTATCAAATAAAGTTAGGGCTTTTAGATCATTATATGCAACAGCAGTTACGTTCACCCTCTTTACGCTATTTAGAACCTTACATAGCGTAAGTTTTGGCAAATAGAAACGTTACTAAAACTTCCTCTTCTAAGCCTTATAAAGCTGTTAGCAAGTTAACGTTTTCAGATGAGGAAATTAAGAGCGGAGTGGAGATTCATATAAAGGGCTTTGCAAAAGATAAGCATGTTAATTTGTTTAAACTTACTGTTTCTACCAACAGAGTTGATTATATTGTTACCAATAACAAAACTCAAAAATCTTCTAAAGCCGTACAAGATGAGTGTGGCTTTCGTTGGGTAATTGAGAGCATGCATAGAGAAATCAAGCAACTTACCCGGTATAGAACGATGCCAATGCAGAAAACAACGCATCCAGCGTAATCACATTAGTTGTGCATTTTTAGTGTGGGCTTTTCTAAAAAACCCGAGTTGCCAATTAATTTATAAGAGCAGAGCTAGGTTTTATGAACATTTGAAGTTAATTTGTAACATTAAAACACTTAATAAAAACTATATTTTTTAGAAATATGTTTGTATTAAAAATGTTTTAGTATCGAGCCTCACATGAAACCAGCGTTAAATATAGCTTTTGCCAGTATAATTAATTGGCAACTCGGGTTAAACAAAGGCACTGATATATAAAAATACTCTGGTAGGATGTCAGTAGCATCAAAAACCTCAAAAGTCTCCATGTTCTTAATATGCACATTTAATCTTTCATTAGTTTCTATCTCATGAATAATAGTTTTACCATGGTAAATAGTTCCATTACCATTTCCTATAGGAAAATAGAGTAGGGATATATGAAATATCTTTATTATTTGGGTATAATCTTCTCTTTGAGCAAGGTTATCAACTATGAGTCTTGAGGTGTTAAAGCAGGCCTTATGAATAAAAGAATCCTTAACATTACGCTCGATTTCAATAATGTATTTATGGTGATCTTCGTCTTCTACAATTACATCAGCTAGACTTCTTTTGCTTTTACTATCTTCTTTGTTACTCTCGGTCTCAAGTAAGGCTACTATTTTAACGTCCTTATAACCCTTGGTCTTAAGAAGAGCTGAGATAAAACCTTCTACTATAGCATAATCGCCTTTATCTTTCAGAAGGTACTTAATAGCATAGTCAAAGGAAATTAACGGTTTATCGTTACTCATAATAATTATTTATGTTATTAGTAGTACTCAGTTATACTCAAATGATCCTACGAATTGGATTTGAAAATGAATGGTGAGCATGCTAGGCTATGATATTTTCAAAAAACAATTCGTAGAAGCAGAAGAGTTATTAATATTAAAGCTAATATAGCATAAAATCAATAGTACTACTAGCTTCATTATTAAATTAACCAATGTGGTTGAAGTTAAGCATAGTTAATTCATATGATTATCTTTTATAACTGTCAGCAAAGAGTTTTTTAAAACAAGAGCTTTTTCATTATATTTTTTAATGAAGTCAGGTAGCTTAGAACAGATTATATCAATATTTTGTCGAACCTTTTCTACGGCATTAAATATAGTTAACGGACAGTCAACACGGTTAACCGTTAACATATCACGTAAAAATTCATCATCATAAACATCCGCTGTAGGACCGACTAAACAAGGTACTCCTAAACCTAGGCTTTCTAAAACTATCATAGGGGAACATTCCGAATTAGTAATGTATAAAGTTAAATTAGTATTTGCCATCAATTTTATTAATTCTTTATGTGGTAAATTCTCAGGAAAAACTTTAAGTTCTACATCTTCCATCATCCAAGAAGCATATTTATTGTTATCAAAAGAGAAATTAGTATAACAACAAACTCGATCTTTAAACATACTTATCGCCGCAAATTGAGGGTAGAGATTCTTGATCCATATGTTTGATGTACTCCATATACCAATTTTAAATTTACCAGTTTCTCGGGAAATTATCTTTTTTTCTATCAGCAATGGTATGAAGTTTTGTAATAGATAAGATTGTACACCATTGGCTATAAGAAATTGTTCTAGACCATTTTTTAGAGTGATAATGGATTTAATTTTATGCTGCTTATATAAATTCAACCATTTATAAAAAGTTTGGCAATGACCAATACCTACCCATTGGGCAGGAGAACCATGCCATAAATAGTAGATATTTAAACAATTATCCCCTTTCATTTCATGTAGCTTCTCTACTAATTGAATATGAACATCAAGCCCTCCAGATATAATTAAGTTTTTAATACCTGTCTTTATAAGTAATTTTGCTATTTGAGTAATAACTTTGTCAGGTAAATACGAGTTAATATAACTTATCAAAACGTTGAGTTTTCCCATAGGAAAAGGAATTGTTTTATCAAATAATCCTTTAGTGGAATTAGCAACTCCAGGAAAAATGCTAGGATAAATTACATAAATATCATCCATATCTTTTTGCCCTAGAGGCAGCGGTTCTAGATTTCCGCCGTTGCTGGAATGACATCGATCTTGATTTTGTCCTTGATATTTGATTATAAAATTTTTAAAATTATCATAGTCATTTTTTGAAAAAAAAGAATAGAATATAGTAATTATTCGTCTAACAGACAACTTAACCCAAGAATATTTTAGAAGAAATCGTGCTATTTTCTTAAGAAAGGGTAAGGAAAGGAGTCTTGAGAGTAGTCTATACGTTACAAAGGAAGAATCTTTATTATTAACAAGCTCTATATTTCTTAAAATTTGTTGTTTTGTTTGTAATATCTGTTTTTTGGCATGATTGTTTACTGAGTCTTCTACAAATGAATACCATAAGTTTTGCATTTGAGTTTTATTTGCAAAGATTTCTTGATAAGACAGACAGTTTTGTTGTTTAATCTTTGCTAATAGTTCCCTCTCAACATTTAATTTTTTTATTGCATTTATAAATCCTGTATGATTCCGGTTAATTATAAATTCATGTTGCACCTCAGGTAACACCTCCCTAGCAATACCTACATCTGTAGTGATAATTGCACAACCAAATGCCATAGCTTCAATAATGGTTAGCGGCGTTCCTTCTTGCACAGATGCTATTAGCAAAATGTCTGTTCTTTTTAAAATTTCCCAAATTTCTTGTTTAGAACGTATTCGCTCATTTTTATCCACTATACATCTTTTGATATGAATTCCATCTTTATCAATCTGTTCTAGTGCCGGTATAATTACTGTTTTTAGACCTTTATAATCAGGAGTACTACTATACCAACTTCCCCAAGAACTATTACCAATCCATGTTACAACTAAACTTGCATGATCTTCATCATGACTTGATTCCGCATCATGAATTAGTACATTATCATAAATTACTTGCCAAGGCTTTGGATAATCTATGATATTTGCATAAATATCATATAATCTTTTAGAAGTAGTGTAGTAGTTATCAATAAATTGGAAAGTTGGTAAATTTTTTAATATTTCACTTTCACTTTCAATAAATAGATGATCAGGTATGCTAGTGGTAATAGTAGTATTTACTAATATTTCTCCTGTAGCCTTACTATTACTAGAATTATCTGCTATGCTTCTTAGTAATTCTGTCAGATAGCCACGATAGAAAAAATGTATTAATTTAATAGAAGTATATTGGTTTAATTTGATTAAAAAATCCTTATATGTTTTGTAATCACAGCTGTAAATAATATGACAATCATATTGGTTGCTTAGCAAAGATTGAACATATTGAGCGACGTTATCAAAAGCCCATCCCCTAATATCAGATACTAAAATCAGGGTTTCTTTTGAATTCATAAATTTACACTAAATAGCTCTAATAATCCAGCTTCTAACTCATATACTGGCATATAATTTAAAAGTTGCTGAGCCAATTCTGTGCTGCCAACAGAAATATTTATACTCCCGGTCTGAGTTGGTAGATATTTTATTCCTTTAACAATAGCAATCTTATTAATTAGTTGAATAAGTTCATTTATAGAGTAGGTACGTCCCGTACAAACATTTAGTATAGGGGCTGAGGTACTCGCAATAGACAAGGCTCTAACACACATATTGGTAACATCTGAAACATGTATAAAATCACGACTTTGATTACCATCACCAAAAACAACCAGCTCCTTACCCTCTTCTACTTTCTGTTTAAATATTGATATTACACCAGAGTAATCAGAACCTCTAAGTTGCCCTTTACCATAAACATTAAAAAGGCGTAAACCACAGGTTTTAAGAGATTTAAGCTCACCAAAAACCTTAGCTTGCAGCTCACAGGCTAATTTATCCACTGCATAAGGAGAAAGCGGGTTTACCTTACCATTCTCTTGTAAAGGAAAGTCACTTACTGTGCCATAAACGGCAGCAGATGATGCATATACAACGGGTATATTCTGTTTACTTGCCTGAAGAAATATATTAATAGTTCCTGTTAAATTCACTTGATGATTGTGATACCAATTATCAATTGATTCCTGTACATTTGCTATCGCTGCAAGATGGAAGCAACCATCAATATTTCTAAATAGTTTTTCTAAAATATCTTGATCTAAGATATTCCCTTGAACAAATTCAACATTTTTATTAAACGAATTATTGAAATTACCTGTTGAAAGATCATCTAATATTACAACCTGATTACCTTCTTTTACTAGTAAGTTAACAAGATGTGAGCCGATGAAACCAGCACCTCCAGTAACTAAATAATTTGACATATGCTATTAGTGCAATTAATTTTTATGATATAATTAAGTGGGTATTTGCTCTATAGGTATATTTATAGAATTATTATTAAGAAAAGCAAATGAAAAAAATTATCATTTTTACAAATACAGATTGGCACTTTTATGCCCATCTTCTACCAATTGCTTTAACTGCTAAAATGCAAGGCTATGAAGTTAAAGTGTTAACAAATATTAGTGAATTCAAAGATAAGATAGAACAGCATGGTTTACAAGTAATTCCAATTTCAATAAAGCGTGGAAGTATCAACCCTTTTACTGATTTAGTATTATTAAGCAAGTTAATTAGCATATTAAATAAAGAGAAACCGGATATATTGCATAATTTTACTATAAAACCAATTTTTTATGGGAGTATAACTGCCTTCTTATGCAGTATATGCTCAAAAAAGAAGAGCTTACCACAAGTTATTAACACTTTTGTTGGTATGGGTTTAATTTTTATAAGTAGTAATCTTTTGCTAATATTAGTTAGAAGCATTATCGTTAGAATAATATCCATAATAGGGTATTATAAAAGTATGTTATTTGTTGTACAAAACGATGATGATTTAGCTTTACTGGTAAAATTAGCTATAGCACCCAAAAATTTAATTGTTAAACAATGCAGCGTTGGTATAGAAACTGAAAAGTTTCCTTTTCTTCTAGAACCACTAGGTAGTAAAATAGTGGTGGCATTGGTAGCTAGAATGATTATTGATAAAGGTATATATGAATTTATATATGCTGCAAAAATATTAAAACAAAAAGGTATAAATGCTGATTTTTGGTTAGTTGGTGAACCTGATAAAGATAATAAGCAATCAATAGCACAATCAATATTAGAAGACTATCAAAATCTAGGATATATCAAATATCTTGGTTATCAGAAAAATATAGAAGAAATATGGAAAAAAGCACATATTGCAGTATTACCTTCCTACCGTGAAGGGCTAAGTCGTAGTCTTTTAGAGGCTGGAGCATATGGTAGAGCCATTATTACTACTGATGCCCCAGGTGGTAGAGAATTAATACAAGACCAAATAAACGGATTATTAGTTAAACCGCAAAATACAGAAGATTTAGCAAGAGCTATGGAGCTATTAATCACTATGCCTCTACTTAGAAAACACCTAGGTAAAAAAATTCGACAAGATATTTTAGAAAAATATGATTGCCAATTAATATCCGAGAAGATGGTTAATTTCTACGACTACCCCGAATAAGTATTTATAGTAAAACCTGTAATATTAGGTGACAAGAATATAACAATAATTTCTTAAAGGTTAATGATATTTTTTCTATTTAACCCCAGTTGCCAATTAAATAGGAGAGATGAAAGGTAGATTTTAAAAGGGACATAGGTTATTTTATCTTTTTCAACCAATAACAAAATAACCTATGAAAAAAGATTTTACCGCAATTTACTGTTTTGTCGACGATTTTATAAAGAATTTGGAAAATAATTTGCCTACAATTAATAGTAGTAAATTTAAACCTGGTGTAAGTAATTATTTATCAATAAGCGAAGTATTAACCATATTAATTGGTTACTATGATTCATATTGTGATTGTTTTAAGCATTATTACAAACAAGTAATCTTACATAATTATACAGAAGATTTTAAACTTGTTAGTTATGAACATTTTACTAAATTGATAGGTAGAAGTATGCCTTATTTAGCAATATTACTGAATCATTTGCTTGCTGAATGCACAGGTCTGTCTTTTGTAGATGCTACAGGTATAGCCGTATGTAAGAATTATCGTATAAGTTCACATAAGGTTTTTAAAGGAATAGCGGCAAGAGGAAAAACCACTAAGGGGTGGTTTTATGGACTAAAGTTACATTTAATCATAGATTCCGAAGGTAATCTGATAAAGGTATCTTTCAGCAGTGGTAATAAGGATGATAGGAAAGGACTTAAAGGAATGATATTTGGTATATATGGCAAAGTTTTTGGCGATCGCGGTTATATATCTAAAGAATTATTTGATGATTTGTATGACAAAGGCATCCAACTTATTACTCGGGTTAAAAAGAATATGAAAAATATATTAATCCCTATTATAGATAAGGTTATGTTGCTCAAAAGAACTCTGATAGAAACCGTAATAGGCAAACTTAAATTTCTTGATAAGTTAGAGCATTCTAGACATAGATCAGTTACAAATGCATTTAGTCATATGCTATCCTGCCTAATCAATTATCAGTTGCTAGAAAACAAACCTTCTATCAAAACTTTGCTTCCTATAGAACTTTTTGATATACAAAATTAATTGGCAACTGGGGTTGTTTAATGATCGTTTAGAGAAAGAGATTGATGACTGGCTACATGTCATGAAATATGATAAAGTACCACCAAACTATCATTCGCCTTATATGAGCCAAGTAGCGGATAAGCTTAACATTCTCAAAATGACCAAAGAAGAGAGGGCAAACTACTCCTATTACCAAAAAAAACTTTATAACGATAGAGATGAATTGCAAGCTGCTGAAGCTAGAGGAGAAGCTAGAGAGAAAATTGTTATAGCTAAAAACTTACTTAAAGCTGGATTATCAATTGACGTCATTGCTGAGTCTACTGGTTTGAGTATAGAAGAAATCCAAAAATTAACTCTTGTAGCTAATGAATCTTAAGTGTAGCTTATGGAAATTTTTAAAAATTGAGAATTAGCATAATAAGTTTTTGATGTTTCTGACATCATTATAAACAAAATATCAACCTATCTGACTATAACTCCACTAATCTACAATTGTAGTACTAGATCATGACACAACAAAGTTTCCTAAACTCATTAAATCCTCAACAACTGCTAGCAGTGTCCCATGTACATGGTCCTATTCTTGTGCTTGCTGGAGCAGGGACTGGTAAAACTAAAGTGTTAACGACTAGAATAGCCAACATAATCCAGCAAGGGTTAACTCTACCTCAAAATATTCTAGCAGTTACTTTTACTAATAAAGCTGCTAGAGAAATGCAAGATCGAATCAACAAAATGATTGATTGTTATGGGCTAAATATAGGTACATTTCATTCTATAGCAGCAAGAATTTTGCGTCAGCAAGCAGAACATTTGAATTTTAGCTTGAATAGTAGGTTTACTATTATTAGCCCTGATGATCAACTTAAATTGGTTAAAGATATAGTTAAGCAGAAAAATATAGATACCAAAAAATATGTTCCCAAACTTTTACATATTATTATTTCGTGTTGGAAAGATCAGGGATTATTGCCGTATAAACTTTCTGAATCTGATATTAAGCTACCAATTCATAAAGTGGCTCAATTTGTCTATGACGAATATCAGCAAAATTTACTAGCATCTAATGTAGTAGATTTCGGGGATTTACTACTTTACAATAATGAATTATTTATAAAAAACCCTATAATATTAAAGTATTATCAGGAACAATATAAATATATTCTGATTGATGAGTATCAAGACACTAACGCTGTTCAGTATCTTTGGGCGAGGATGCTGGCAAGTAGCTCAAAAAATATCTGCTGTGTTGGTGATGATGATCAATCTATATATAGTTGGCGGGGTGCAGAAGTCGGTAATATATTACGTTTTGAAAAGGATTTTCCAAATGCTACAATAATAAAATTAGAACAAAATTATAGATCTAGTTCAAAAATTTTATTAGCTGCATCAAGTGTAATTAACCATAATAAGAATCGTCACGGTAAAACATTATGGACTGATAAAAATGATGGAGAAAAAATTAAAATTATATCTTGTTGGAATGATAAAGAAGAAGCAAGATTCGTTGTATCTGAAATTAGCAAGTTAGTTACAGAGGGAAAGTATAATGCAGGATTAGTTGCGATATTAGTTAGAGCAGGTTTCCAAACTAGAGCATTTGAAGAAGTGTTTATTAGTAATGCATTACCATACAAAATTATAGGTGGTCTTAAGTTTTATGAACGAATGGAGATACGTGACTTACTTGCCTATATACGTATCACTTTAAATCATAGTGACAATCTTGCTCTTGAACGCATAATAAATGTTCCAAGGAGAGCAATTGGTAATACCACATTAAAACAAATAAAAGATTATGCGGTTGAACATAATATACCTATTATTGCTGCCATTCGTCAGATGTTACAAGCAGAAATTTTTAAAAATAAAGTCAAAGATAGTCTAAACAAATTTATTAGTAATATCGATAATTGGAGTTTACGATATAGAAATGACCCAGCTATTAATGTCACTAAGTCTTTACTAGAAGAATCAGGTTATCTTGAGATGCTACAAGAAGAAAAAACAGATGAAGCAACTGGCAGAATTGAAAATATTAATGAAATGCTTAGAGCAATCGCGGAATTCGATAATATTCAAGACTTTATAGAACATTCTAGTTTGGTAATGGAAAATGAGGAATTAGAATCAAATTTTGGTGGTTCTGTTAGCATTATGACTCTTCATGCTGCTAAAGGTCTTGAATTTGATCTAGTTTTTCTACCAGGTTGGGAAGAGGGGGTGTTTCCACATCAGCGATCACTAAGAGAGGGGGAAAAAGGTCTAGAAGAAGAGAGGAGAATCGCCTATGTGGGTATTACTAGAGCTAAGAAAGACCTGTATATTACTTATGCAGAAAGTCGTTTTATGTTTTATGAAATAATAAGATACTCTCCTTCTAGATTTCTTGGAGAAATACCAGATAATGTTTGTATTAGAACTTCTTCAACTAAACAACTTAATTATTTAGGTACAAAACACAAAGTTTCTTTTTAATCTTTATAAAATTATTTCATAAATGGTATTAGTGTATTCAAATTTCATGATATATTGTTCTACAAGTTTTAAGAGAAATTTAGCTTGCAAGGATGAAGAAGCTTATTGCTTAATGGAGATATTTTTATATAATTCTTTCATTTTAAGAGATATAGAATGCATAAATACAGGACGCATAATTGTAATGAATTGCGATTAAAGGATGCTGGGCAAAGGGTAAAATTATCCGGCTGGGTACATAGAAGAAGGGATCACGGTAATTTAGTCTTTATTGATCTTAGGGATCATTTTGGTATAAGCCAGTTGGTATTTACTGATCAAAATCCAAGTTTAATGGATGATGCTAGTCGGTTAAGGTATGAATCAGTTATAACTGTTGTAGGTAAAGTGATAGCAAGGAGTGATGAAACAATAAACGACTCGTTAATGACTGGTAAAATTGAAATATTGGCAAGTGAGTTTATAGTTGAGTCTAATGCTGAAAATTTACCATTGTTAGTCAATTCTGATCAACCTGCCCCTGAAGACACTAGACTAAAATATCGCTTCTTAGATCTTAGACGCGAGAAATTACATAATAACATTATGTTAAGATCGCAAGTTATTGCTCACGTGCGGCATCTGATGACACAAAAAGGGTTTACGGAGTTTCAAACACCGATTCTAACGGCTAGTTCACCAGAAGGAGCTAGGGACTTCTTAGTTCCAAGCAGATTACATCCTGGTAAATTTTATGCATTACCACAAGCTCCTCAGCAATTTAAACAATTACTGATGGTATCAGGATTTGATCGCTATTTTCAGATAGCACCTTGTTTTAGAGATGAAGATGCTAGGGCTGATAGGTCACCAGGTGAGTTTTATCAGTTGGATGTAGAGATGTCTTTTGTTACGCAGGAAGAGGTATTTAATACCATTGAGCCGGTAATGTATGAGATATTCAGCAAATTTTCTGATAAAGAAGTATCAAATACACCTTTTGTACAAATTCCATATGAACAAGCAATGTTAAAATATGGTTCTGATAAGCCGGATCTTAGGAATCCACTGATCATTGCAGATGTTACAGAATTATTTAGAGATTCTAACTTTGCTATTTTTAAAGAAAATATAAAAAATGGCTCTGTTGTTAGAGCTGTGCCAGCTCCTAAAGCTTCTGCTTTACCTAGAAGCTTCTTTGACAAAATGGCAGAATTTGCAACTTCCGAGGGAGCAAGCGGGCTTGGTTATATCCAGTTTCTAGAAAATGGACAAGCTAAAGGACCTATTGTTAAATTTCTAACAGATGAGCAATTATTGAATTTAAAGTCTTTAGCGAATCTACAAAATGGTGATGCTGTCTTCTTCTCTAGTGATAAAGCTGATAAAGCATCTAAACTTGCTGGCAAGCTACGAACTAAATTAGGGGAAGAATTAGACCTACTTAAAAAAGATTGTTTTGAGTTTTGTTGGATAACAGATTTCCCATTTTATGAATTAAATGAGCAAACCAAGAAAATAGATTTTAGCCATAATCCGTTTTCTATGCCACAAGGTGGCATGGGAGTGCTAGAATCAGCCAAAACAGTAGATGATTTACTAGCCATCAAAGCATATCAATATGATATTGTTTGTAATGGTATTGAGTTATCTAGTGGAGCAATTAGAAATCATAAACCGGAAATAATGTATAAAGCTTTTGAGATTGCCGGATACTCCCCGGAAGTTGTTGATAAAAAGTTTGGTGGTATGATCAGGGCTTTTAAATTTGGAGCCCCTCCACATGGCGGGATAGCCCCTGGAATAGATAGGATGGTTATGTTATTAACTGATTCAACTAATGTTAGAGAGGTAATAGCTTTCCCACTAAATCAGCAAGCGGAAGATTTATTGATGAATGCTCCTGATTATATTGATGAAAAAGCTTTAAAAGAGCTTAATATTAACTTAGCACCTTCAGTTAGAAATAAATTGTTAACTGAAGGCTCTTAAACAAAGTACTAAATTATGAGCAGTATATAGTGAAAAAAAAAACAAGAAATAAAATTATCGGAGCATTTCTAGGTACAATAGTTGAATATTATGATTATGGTTTGTATGGTTTCTCTGCTGGTATTATGGCAGCAAAATTCTTTCCAAATACTGATTATCTAACTAATCTAATAAATGTTTTTGCTATTTATGCGATAGCATATTTATCAAAACCTATGGGATCACTGATTTTTGGGCGTATCGGAGACTTGTATGGGCGTAAAGCTGCATTAAGTATAACCATCATAGGTATTGGAATACCTACGATGGTTATAGGCTTCCTGCCAGAATACTCATCTATTGGTGTGTGGGGTGCAATAATTTTGACTTTGTGTCGCTTTATGCAAGGTTTTTTTATAGGTGGAGAATATGATGGAGCCGCTATTTATGTTATCGAACATTTAGGGGAGAAATACCGATATACAGCTTCAGCAATAACTCGTTGTACTGGGGTTGTAGGTTTATTACTAGGGAATGGGGCAACCAATTTTTTTAATGCCCATATTTTTCCAGATTGGAGTTGGCGTATTCCTTTTTTCTTTAGTTTACCTTTAGCTTTAATCGTTTTATATTTTCGCCGAACATTTGATGAAACACCGGAATTTAAAAAGAATCAAGACAGTAAAACGAAGACGCAAAGCTTAGCTATTTTAATTAAGAAGCAGTGGCGAGTTATTTTGATGGCAGTGTTTCTTGCTGGTGGATTTGGTGCGACTTATCAAATATCCGTTATGTTTATGAAACAATATTTGCCTATGATCCTACCGCAAACTAGTTTCATTATTAGTACATTTTCAGTTTTAATAACCATATGTTTTGCCATTCCTATGCCTATTGCTGGCTTGTTAGCAGATCGGCTTAGTCAAATGTTAGTATTTAAGTTTAGCTTATTTGGTACTATTGTATCTAGTCTATTATTTATTATATCCGTTAACTATCAGATGGTTAATTTAGCTTTGGGTTCTTGTTTAATGCTAGCATGTTTTGTTGCTCCTTTCAATGCTCTTTCGCATGGTATAATGACAAAAGCTTTTGCTGTCAATGATCGTTATCGTGCAGTAAGTCTTGGTCATAATATTGGGTCAATGTTGATGTCTGGCAGTGCTAATTCTGTTTGTTTAATATTAATGAGATACCTAAATTTTCAATTATTGCCAATCATATATCTTATGTTCTTTGCAATATTAGCATATTTTATGGCAAAATGTTTTGAGAAAGATTATAAAAACAAAATTAAGTTGCAAATTGATATCAATTTATAAAATTTATCTTTTATACTACTACAGTTGTAGTACTAGCGTCAAAACAATATCATCCCACAACTGTTGAAAGTTAGTAAATACAGCTTCTTTATACGTCTATTAGCGAGGAAGCGATGGAATCGCCAACGCGGCAATTTTGTTGTGAAGTAGGGACAAGTATTACTTCAAAAGATTGCTACGACGCCGCTTTTCGCGACTCCTCGCTAATAGACGTATCTTTTAATAATTCTAAAAAACTTGATTATCGAGTCTTACATCGACACTTAAGATTAAACTAGTTTCTGTTGAATCAAATTTATAGAGTCCTTAATACCAAAAAGCTTAATAAAAGACCCAAGCCTTGGTCCTTCAGTTTGCCCAAGTAATATTTGATATAATTCTTTAAAATAATCTCTTAAATTATTATAACCATGCTTATTACCAATATCATAAATTTTTTCTTGGATTTGCTCGGAAGTAATATCTCCCGGCAAAACATTTAACATAGCGATAATTTCTTGTAAGATAATTTTTTGCTGATCATTAGGAACTAAATAGCACTTATTAGTTTTAATAAAGTCATTATAATAACGAGTGGCAAAATCTGTCAAATGATCAAGGTACGGGGCATTTTGTTTCGTTGCACTCGGGGCGTACTTACTGATAAATCCCCAAAGTACCGATTTATCTTCAGGATTGCAAACCGATGCAAGGTTTAGCAATAAGCTAAAACTAATGCCAAAAGTTTCGATATTAGGCACATTCCCGTGATGAATATGATGTACTGGATTCGCAAAACGCTTTACTTGATCTAGTTCTAAATGATATTTTTTATTGAAGGTAATATATTCATCAACATTTTTAGGTATCACATCAAAATGTAAACGTTTGGCTCTTGTTGGATTTTGGTACATAAATAACGACATACTTTCCACCGGTGCATATTGCAGCCATTGATCAACAGTAATGCCATTGCCTGTAGATTTAGAGATTTTCTCTCCGCTTTCATTAAGAAATAATTCATAAAAAAATTGTACTGGTGGAATTCCCTCTAAAATTCGACAAATCTCAGAATATAACCTAGCATTAGGCATATGCTCCTTACCATACATTTCATAATCCACTTGCAGGGCAGCCCACCGCATACCCAAATCAGGTTTCCATTGCAGCTTACAATGTCCCTTTGTCACAGGAACTTCCACAAACTTCCCTTCATCGTCTTTATAGGTAATAGTAGCGGCTAAGCGATCGATCTTTGCAATAGGTACTTGTAGTACAATACCGGTTTTTGGACAAATTGGCATAAAAGGTGAATAAGTTGCCTGTCGTTCTTCTCGAAAAGTTGGTAACATTAGAGCCATTATTTCATCATATTTGTCTATGACTTTAAGCATCATCTGATCAAATAAACCGGATTTATAACATTCTGTACTACTAAAAAATTCATATTTGAAGCCAAATCTATCTAAAAATGAGCGAAGCTTAGCATTCATATAATGTCCATAACTTTCACATTCGCCAAAAGGATCGGGAATAGATGTTAAAGGTTTGCCAATATGTGATGCCACCATATCAGGATTTGGGATATTATTTGGGACTTTACGCAAACCATCCATGTCATCAGAAAAACAGATAATCTTAGTTGGGATATTTGATAGTTGTTTAAATGCTTCTTGCACCATTATAGATCTAGCAACTTCTGCAAATGTACCTATATGTGGTATTCCTGACGGTCCATAACCAGTTTCAAATAATACATAACCTTTAGCTGGAGTTTTTCCACCCAGTTGATCTAATATTTTTTTTGCTTCTAAAAAAGGCCAAGCATTTGACTTAACAGCATCTTCTAAAATTTCTAATTCTGACATCTATAATATCCATTTCTATATAGTTTGATTTCGCATATTGAGTATAATATACGTGGTTTTCTCTAAATTTATAAATTTATCTCTTGAGTTTTTTATAATATTCTTAGACAATAGAGGATTAGAAATTAGTATTTACCTATGACCATCCCTTCTATTATCCATTTTATTCGCAAAGATAGTTTTAGAGTTTTACATATAGCCCTAATTTGTACATGCATCTTTGCCTTATCTTTGGCTTATTTTGTCGAATATATATTACATTTTTCACCTTGCCCTTTGTGTATTTATCAAAGATTCCCATATTTATTTATAATCAAGATTTCAGTTGTAGCGATTCTTATTAAGAAAATCAGCAAATATACTTTATTTTTTATCGTTCTAAATTTATTAGGTGCTTGCATATTAGCAGGCTATCATAGTGGAGTGGAAAGAGGGATATTTGAACCAAGTAGTCTTTGTTCAACTTTAATCCATATTCCAAAGCACTTATCCATTCAAGATATTAAAGAAATATTTTATAGCCAACCTATTGCGACTTGCACAAAACCGGCAGTTAAATTATTTGATATATCTATGACAGAATGGAATTTACTACTAAACCTATCTTTATTATTTGCCGTACTCTTTATTTGGTTTTATCCTAATCCCAAATCCGAAAATTAATACTAATATAAAGGAAATTTGACTAGCACTAAGTATAAATCTTGAAAAATATAATAATTATGCAAATATTTTACATACTTGGATCAAAAAGAAATTTAAATTCTTTCCAGCTATTGTAACGCTGAGGGTCTAGATTATTAATAGGACTTGCTTGCCATACTGCTCTCATTGCACTGTCAGATAGAGCGTCACAAGCTATTTTTGTTATATTTGGGCATATTGTTTCTTTGACTTTTACTTCTTTGACACTGCCATCTTGATTTAAAGCTATATACAAAGTTACCCGTAGCTGCTCAAGGTTTTGTATCCCAATAGGTTTGCTCCATACTCTCTCTATTTGTTGTTTAATTAGAGATATTTCACTGATGGAAAGAGGCAATGTGTCATCGTAAGGACCTTTTGATTCTTGGGTTTCTTTATTTTCTTTGGACCTAGCTTGTTTATTTGATTTTGCACTCGACCCTTCAGATGATTGTTCTAAATTTTTAAGCAAAGAATCTAAGTAACTTTTATTAGGAATTTTCTTTTTTTTCTCGAGTGGCTTCTTTGTTTCTACAGGTTTTTTTTCTTCTGCAGGCTTCTTCTTTTCTATAGGCTTTGTTTCTACAGGCTTTTTTTCTTCTATAGGTTTCTTCTCTTCTATAGGTTTTTTATCTATAACCTTCTTTTCCTCGATAGGAAGCTTGTCTTCAATAGGTTTCTTTTCTTCTATAGGCTTTGTATCTACAGGTTTCTTTTCTTCTAGAAGTTTCTCTAGAGGCTTCTCTAAGGGTCTCTTCTCTTCTGTATCATCAGGTTTACTTTGTTCTACTTTTTTTGTATCTTGATTTTCTATAGCTTTTTCAGATTGTTTTATTTTATTGGGTATATTAGATTTAGTATTAATTGGTAACATTTCAAAAACTATTACTTGTTCTTCAGGAGATTTTTTAAACAATGATGGAAGACCAAATAAGAAGAAATATATTATTAGTAAATGAAGTACTACGGAGCAAATAAAAGAAATAGAAAAAATATTATTATTTATATTATTATTTTTCATTATATTTAATATTTGAAACTAGTGCTACCTTAGAAAAGCCTGCTGCATGGATTTCAGATACAACGCTAACTACCTCGCCATATGGCACATTTTTGTCGCCTCTTACAAAAATTCTAATATCTTTCTTTTCTTTTGTAATATTAGTTAGCTTAGTAGCTAAATTTTGTCTCTCTATTTTAGATTCCAATAAATATAATTCTCCTTTATTGTTAATACTAATCACTAACGGTTCATCTTGTCCTGACAGTGGGCTAGAAGTTGTTTCTGGTAAATCAACATTAATACCGGACACTAGCATTGGAGAGGTTATCATAAAGATGATCAATAGCACTAACATGACATCAACTAGTGGTGTAACGTTGATCTCGCTGACTAAATTACGTCTATATCTTTGGTTATTTGAATTTGGTAATTGTATAGCCATTACATTTTCCCTTCATCTATGGCTCTTGATAGTATAGAACTAATCTCATTAATGAAATCATCAATTTTGTTATTAATCTTAATTATTTGTGAAGAAAGGTAGTTATAAAAAATCACTGCCGGAATTGCTGCAAATAGACCTATTGCTGTTGCAAGTAGAGCTTCTGCAATGCCAGGAGCTACGATAGCAAGTGAGGTATTTTTTGATGCTGCAATAGATTGAAAACTATGCATAATCCCCCAAACAGTACCAAATAACCCTATAAATGGTGTACTAGAAGCAACAGTTGCCAAAAAACCTAAATTTTGCTCTAATCTTTCAAGTTCACGATTCCTTATCAAGTACATAGATTGTATTATTCGCTCTTTATGGCTAATTTTAAGTGCATCAGTGAGGTTGTTAGGATTTTGGCGTTTACATTCGTTCATAGCTGCTACAAAAACTGCGGCAAGAGGATTATTCATTGTTCTTTTAATAGTTTCATATAACTGATCTAAAACTGCTCCAGACCAAAAAGTAGTTTCAAAAGTTGTAATTTTCTTTCTTATTTGAACTAAATGAACTATCTTATCTATAATTATTGTCCATGCCCAAATTGAAGCAATTACCAAAATTATCATAACAGATTTTCCTATAATATCAGTGGATGATATCATAGAGAAAATTGATGAACCACTTTGTGCTGTAATTTCTACAACATCATTAATATTGTTATGTGTACTCATTTGATGTAACTAACCTTCATTGCCTAAATATTGTTTCTGTATATATACTCAGCTAGACCTTCAAGAATTAAGGTTTCCGCGACCTAAAGATCGAAGTTGCTCCGTTACTCATGTACGCACAGCTAGCTCTTCTTGAAGTTATACGATTTCCGAAAACTAATCATCACGTCGTCGTACTTCATGATCTCCGCTCCTCACGTACTAGTATGTACGCTCCGGTGCTCGACACTCGTACTCCTAGTGCTAATTTAGTTTTGGGAAATGGTATTATAGATGGTACCTCTGGTCGGACTTTTGAACCAGCACGCCTTTTGAGCTGTAGATTTTGAGTCTACCGTGTCTACCATTCCACCACAGAGGCATTAAATCCCTAAAAATTAGTTCATATTTTTTTAACTTTTGTAGACAAAATAGCAATATCTTTGTATCATGTAAATAACTAAATTGCCTTGGACTAAATTCCGTTACGAATTCGAGAACGGAAATAACGATCTATAAGACCATTAGATAGAAATGTTCACACAACCTAAATTATCCTTGTCGTATTTGTTATCTTATCTTGACAAAGTGATAAGAAGCATAGTTAATTATAGTTAGTTTTAATTAATTAAGGTTCCTTATGAAAAATATATTCAAACCAAAATCAGTTTCTGTTAATTACAAGAACATAGACCTTACAAATCCTAAAGAAAAAGCAAAATTAATGACACAGCTAAGAAAAAAGAATGTCGATGCTCTTGATTTATCTAATAGTAAGGTTCAATTGGACAAAGAGATATTAGAGGCTATTATAGAAAATCCAATTTCCGAGCTTGATTTATCTAGTAACAATTTGGGAGATAACGGAGCTAAGGAAGTTGCAGGCATTATTCAGAATAGTACTAAGCTTAAGATTCTAAAGTTAAGTAATAACCAAATTGGAAGTGAGGGCATGGGAGCTTTGTCATCCGCTTTTGATCATAATGAAACTGTTACTGATCTTGATCTATCGAATAATAATCTAGGAGATAAAGGAGCTGAAAAAGTTGCAACACTTCTTGCTAATAATTCTACTATTATTGATATAAATTTAGATAGTAACGAATTTGGAACAGACGGTCTGCTATATTTACCATTCTCTCTTCTTAATCGAAATAACACTACTAATATTTCTTTAGCTGCTGCTGATTATATTCCAGAAGAAGCTGTTGCACGTTTTGCAAAAGTGTTACAACAGAACGGAAACGTACACTCAATTAACTTCGTGGATAAAGAGCAAAATGATGAGAAAGCAGTGCATGCTCAAAAATTATTTGATACTATAATTAAAATTAGAGATTCCAATGGTCTTGATAAAGAAAGTCAGAAAGAATTTAATAAACTAGTTTGGGAATGTATTGTCTCCCACATCCCAAGTGGAAAGATCTTTTTAAGAACTTAGTGACAGACTCTAAGAAACCTTACTTATTTGACCCGAGTACTCTTGATACAGACGGAAAGCCAATGCTATCCAAAGTTAGTAATGTGTTGATATATTCAGCTTTGTTGTCAAGCATGAATCAGCAAATAAATCAAAAGTAGTGCAACAAGGCGAGCTACCTCCACTAGATGAGAAATGGTTCGACACAACAGTAAGAGTAGACGACGCTCTGCCATTAGAGAATGCTGCTGCTCAGAATGTAACAGAATCACTTTTGACATCAGTAGCAGGTAATGAAGGCGTGAAAGGAGCGTATGCACGGCTTAATGATATTCCAGATTCGCCTAGTCTAGAGCAGAGAATGCAGGCAAGAAATCTACGAGATTATAATCTCGTAGACACACTTACTCCTAGTTTAGAAGAAGGGGCAGAAATGCGTACAATAACTGGAGATCATTTTGACCCACTAACGATGACAGTTTTAGGTGATAATAACCCACATCTTGACCCACTAATGATGACAATTCTTCATGGTCAAGATGTATCAACAACAGATAGATTATCTGTCCGTTGCTCCTAAAAAAGCTACACTAGAATATAAAGATAACCCAAAAATGCAAGCAGAGGTACAAAAGCTGGGAAAAACTATGTCTCCATATATGGCTTCCACATCTCAAAGTAATGCTGCACCCAATACACCCAATACAGGCAAAAAACATGGGCAATCTAGTGGTTTTAAAAGATAACTTAATAAAAACTCATAGGATCGATATCTACTTTTAATTTTATAAATCTTACATTTGACATAAATTATTGTATGCCCAAAAAAACTAAAAACATAAAAGATGATATAGACAAGGGTTATCTAGCTGACTTGGAAGATAATGAAGATAAATTACCTAAAAATAGAAGTACTAATAATAATGCTGAAAGTACTAAAATTTATAATATTTCTATTTGGGACGAAATGAATGCGGCGGATGGCAAGATACATGAGTTGAAACTTGCTGGTAATGATGATAATTCTGATAGTGTTAGTGAATAATAAATATTAATCTAGGAAACTAAATTATAAAATTTCCTCTCTAATCTTTTCTTTGCTTTTATAAACGTTTCATGATAACTTAAATGAATATTTCACAATTTTCTTCTTGAAAAGAAAAGGTATGAAGCTTATACTATTATAGTATAAATAATAACATGATTCATGGGGTTTCTTATGATTGATTACACAAAGACTTTTACTGCTACTCAGAAAACATATGATGTCGGACTGAGAGAATACATGCTGAAAGTCTATAATTATATGGCTTTAGCTCTTGTGCTAACTGGAGTAATGGCTTTTGCTACTATATCATTTGAGCCATTAACTAGGCTTTTATTTCAAGTTGAAGCAAATGGACAGTTCATGGGCTATACCGGTTTGGGGACATTGGTAATGATTTCTCCTGTGGGAATTGCTTTGTACTTCTTTATGGGATTTGGCAAGATGAGTTTAGATACTACTAAAGTATTGTTTTGGGTTTATGCTGCTTTAACTGGTATGTCTTTGGCATCCCTCGGATTTATCTATACAGGAGAGTCAATTGCTCGAACTTTCTTTATTTGTGCATCTGTTTTTGGTGCAATGAGCCTTTATGGGTATAGTACCAATAGGGATTTGACATCAATGGGGTCATTTCTTATCATGGGGTTATTTGGTCTTATCATTGTGTCACTAGTCAACATATTTTTACAAAGCTCAGCTATATATTTTGCAACGTCTCTCATTGGGGTTGGTATATTTATGGGTATTATTGCATGGGATACTCAAAAAATTAAGTCTATGTATTTTATGTCTGGAGGTGGAGAGTTAGGACAAAAAATGTCCATAATGGCCGCTTTTAATTTGTATTTAGACTTTATTAATTTGTTCTTACATCTTCTAAGATTCTTTGGTAATAGAAGAAACTAGTATTACAGTTGTAGTTACGAACTGCCATTCCCGTGAAGGCACAACAGTTGTGAGTTATAAAAAATCGTCTATTAGCGAAGTGCTGTTGTTAAACCGTCATTGCGAGGAGTCGCTGCAAGCGGCAACGTGGCAATCCAAAAGTTGCAGTGGCAAAAAATAAAACAGCAAGCTGTTTATTTGGATCGCCACGCCACTTTGTGGCTCGCGATGACAATTATTTGTTTCTATAATAGACCTCTTTCGAAACTCGCTTATACTGAGGGATTTGAAGGAGGCGCTTCACCTCGAACCACAGCGTACTCTAATTCCGTTACGGATTCGAGTGCCGCATCGACGTGCAAATCACCAGCCGAAAGAGGTCTCATTTAGTATTTTCTGTCATTAGTTGAGACCTTTAAACTGCCCTAGGGTGACATTGAAGGTACGGTAATGTTACATTATATTGAGTTCAGGATATTCTAGTAAAACTAGTTTTTATCGTATAATTTTTGTTAGGACCTAAAACTTTATAACTCAGTTCAAAAGAATTCTTATTTAAAAATGTGTAATTAGCTTGATAAATATCCAAGTTGCATTGATGTGTACCTTTAGCCTGAACTTTATCCTGAAAAGGAATATTAGAGATAAAATGTAATTGGTAAAATAAACCATTGTTATTTTCATTAACAAAATATTTAACAATTCTGTTTTGCTCTAGAGAGTATAGATACTCCTTAAAAGCTTTTACCCTATTGGTATTACTATAATATTCAACATCAAGATCCTCTCTGTATAATATACGTGAATGAGGTGAGCTATGTCCTTTATCTTCTATAAAGTAAGCGATTCCTTTAGCTGTACCATAATTGCCTAAAATTCTCGTAATAGCATATGTTCCAACTAGGTTGTGAAATATATACTCTTCTACTTTGAAGAATTGTTTCTTTGTAAATACTTGCGGAGATTTCGCGTACTCACGTACTTCATGTATACCTAGTCCGCTCACCCCTTGTTTATTGTCCCCATTCATAGGATCATTTAAATCTATTAAATCATTTGAGTACATTTCAACCTAGCAATAGCATTTTCTTTACCAATTATGGCGATAATTTCAAAAATACTTGGGGAAGCAGTCATGCCTGTTATTAGAGATCTAATGGATTGCATGAGATCTGCAAGTTTAATATTATTATTCTTGGCTATTTCTTTAAATTTTATTTGAATTGAGTCTTTATCAAAATTTTGTAAATTCTTTAATTCCTCAATAACTTGCTCTAGCAAATTTTTATTACAATTCTTGATTATCTCTTTGGCTTCCTCAGAGTAGATAATAGGAACGTTAATCAAGTAAATCTTGGCTAGTTCAGCTAATTCGACTAAATTTGTGCTTCTTATTTTCAAGTTTGGCATTGCTTGCTTAATATATTCCGTTTCTTCCGTGGTGATTTTATAAGTTTTTTGCAAATTCTCACAAATCATTTTTGTTAATAGCTTAGCATCAAGCTGACGTAGATAATGAGCATTTAAATTATCCATTTTGGCAAAATCAAGACGGGAAGGTGATTTGCCAAGACCTTCAATGTTAAACCATTCTATAGCTTGTTGTCTTGAAATAATCTCATTATCTTTGTGACTCCATCCTAACCTTAGTAAATAATTACACAAGCTCTCGGGTAAATATCCCATATCTTGGTATGCTTTTATTCCAAGAGCTCCATGTCTTTTAGATAATTTTGCCCCGTCATCACCATGTATTAATGGTATATGTATCATATGTGGCACATCCCAACCAAAGGCTTGATAAAGTAGGATTTGACGAGCAGCGTTAGTTAAATGGTCACCCCCCCTGATAATATGGGTAATCTGCATATCGTGATCGTCCACTACTACTGCCAACATATAGGTGCTACTTCCATCGCTACGTAACAGCACCATATCATCTAGGTGGGAGTTTTCAATGGTAACATCCCCTTGTAAAGCATCATGGATAGTTGTATAGCCAGTTCTTGGAGCTTTCAGCCTAATCACTGCTTCTGTGGATTGGTAACCTTTCGGAAATTTAGAAGGGTCAGCATCTCGCCAAGGACTTTGAAATAAAAAATGTTGTTTATTAGCTATAGCATTATCTCGCTGCCGATCTATTTCTTCTTGAGGTGTAAAACAATAATAAGCTTTTCCTTCATCTAGTAATTTCAGAGCTGCTTTTTTGTATAAATCATTTCTTTTAGACTGAAAAATCACTTCACCGTCCCAGTCTAAACCAAGCCATTTCAAACCAGAAAATATAGCATTTACTGCATCTTCGGTTGATCTTGTTTTATCAGTATCCTCAATTCGAAGTAAAAATTTGCCATTATGGTGTTTGGCAAATAAATAATTAAACAATGCTGTCCTTGCCCCACCAATATGCAAGAAGCCAGTAGGGGAGGGGGCGAATCTAGTAATTATAGTCATAGTATTTTCTTTAAAGTTAATCTAGAGGGAGTTCTGCAAGAGGTCTAGTTAAATAAGCAAAATAATTTACCTCTATATCATCACTCAACTGCCAACTTCTATTGACAATATTATAAGTTAAGCCCTTAAGCTCTTTAAGCTCTATGTTATTTTTACTAAACATAGAATAAATTTCAGATGGTTTAAGAAATTTACTATGGTCATGGGTTTTTTTTGGTATCCAATTAAGCAGGTATTCTGCCATCAAAATAGCTAACATATAAGCTTTTACAGTACGGTTAATTGTTGAAATTATAATCATGCCATTTGGTTTTACTAGATTGGCAAGGTTTTTTACAAAATCACTAGGATTGTCTATGTGTTCCATAACTTCTAAACATAGTACCACATCATACTGTTTGCTATTTGAGTATACTAATTCCTCAGCAGTCGATTTAAGATATTGTATATTCAAATTTTCTTCTTCAGCATGCTTCATCGCAATATCTATATTACTTTGTAGTGCATCTATGCCAGTAATTGTGCCATTTAGTTTACAGAGAGCAGAGGTAATTAATCCCCCGCCACATCCTACGTCTAAAATATCTAATTTTGAAGGTAGTACTACATCATCATCTATATTAAAATGATCTTTTATCTTATCTATTATGTAACCAAGACGAATAGGATTTATTTGATGAAGAATTTTAAACTCTCCATCTTCCTGCCACCACCCGCTAGAAATTTTACTAAACTTTTCTAGTTCTATTTGATTAATAGAAGATTTTGTAGACATATTTCTTTACTGGTTATAGAATCCATTTCTAATATACCACAAAAATCATGAAGCACTAAATGCTATTCTCAAATGATCTACCAAAAATCGTATAAAATGACTATAATAATATTGACTATAATTCTAATCAGTCTAATTTTTGCTCCTCTTGGTTGTATAAGCTTATGGAAAAAATATATTTATTTTGGTGATGGTCTTTCGCACGCAAGTTTACTTGCTGGAAGTATTAGTATCCTTGTCCATTTGCCTGTTGTTTATTCAGGACTAGTTGTTGCCGTTATATTTGCTATCTTGGTGTTTACGTTAAAACATAGGTCAGGTGGTAGTAGCGTGGTAATGTTAATATCAAGTTTTATGTTATCTTTAGCCTTAGTAGTAGGTTATATGTACCCACTACAGATTAAGATCACTAACCTATTATTTGGCGATATTTTATCTGCCTCTTTAAATGATATATTAACCTTATCAATTATACTTATATTCGTTATTTCTTTCGTTTGGTATTTCTATAGCCAGATTATTCTAATTGTCATTAATAGAGATATTGCACAAATTAAGGGGGTGAAAGTAAGAACGATTGAATTGGCATTTTTGTTACTGTTATCTTTATCAGTATTCTTGACTATTAAGATTGTTGGGGCATTACTCGTTACTAGTATTTTGCTGATTCCAGCCATGACTGCTAGGATGATTTCTAGTAATCCAGTACAAATGATTATCAATTCAGTTATCGTAGCTTTAATTGTAGACTTCCTTGGCTTAGTAGTGTCATTATATCTTGACATACCAATTACCCCAATAATTACGGTAATAAACACCATAGTTTATTGTTTATTCTATATAATTTCACGGGCAAATAAAACAGGATTTTTTAGATTATAGTCAATTGATGAGAATTTGGTGACGTCGTCTTCGATCGCTTGCCTATTATCTAGAGGCTTCGTTCCATCGTTCCTGCTATCCACTCCTGAATTGACTATACCTCTCATTCTTGGCAAATAGAACAATAGAAACTAGTTCTGCCGGATTGTTTTATTTTCCTTATTATTCCCTCGCAGTTTAGACATTTTTGATTTTCTCGTGCATAAACCTGTAATTCTTGTTGGAAGTAACCAGGTTTACTATCACCGCTAACAAAATCTTTGAGAGTAGTACCTCCTGCTGATATTGCCTTTGTTAAAACATTTTTAATGGCTAATATCAAATTACTTATTTCCTTGTTTGACAAACTACTACCCAGTCTGCTTGGGTGTATTTTAGCAATAAAAAGGCTCTCAGAAGCATATATATTACCAACACCGACAATAATCCGATGATCCATTAATAAATTTTTTATCGGAACAGAGCGATTCAATAATTTTGTTTTTAGATACTCATCAGACATATCATTTGACAAAGGTTCTACACCTAAATTTAGTAAAAATTTTTCTTGGGCGAGGTTTGTTAGCATACTATAAATCATCCCAAAACGTCGTGGATCATTAAAAACTAATTTCTCGCAAGTTGTCAAAGATATAACTACGTGATCATGCCTTTGTAGCCTATAATCACTAGGTTGTAGGGTCAGCCTACCAGTCATGCCAAGATGTACAATAATGGAATAATAATTATCCAAATCTATTAGCAAATATTTTGCCCTACGCCTTAAAGCTACAATTCTTGCTGACTCTACATTTGACTCTAACTGATCACTTAGTTTATAGCGTATATCATCTCGTTTCTTATCGAGTTTATTGATGGTAGCCCCTACTATTCGCTGTTCTAGACAACGTTTTAATGTTTCAACCTCAGGAAGTTCTGGCATTTTTACATTTTAACACTACAAAACTTACGCTATGTAAGGTTCTAAATAGCGTAAAGAGGGTGAACGTAACTGCTGTTGCATATAATGATCTAAAAGCCCTAACTTTATTTGATAAACCGTCTTACCTATTTTGTGTGCAGTTCTTTTTAGAAAAGCCCACACTAAAAATGCACAACTAATGTGATTACGCTGGATGCGTTGTTTTCTGCATTGGCATCGTTCTATACCGGTAAGTTGCTTGATTTCTCTATGCATGCTCTCAATTACCCAACGAAAGCCACACTCATCTTGTACGGCTTTAGAAGATTTTTGAGTTTTGTTATTGGTAACAATATAATCAACTCTGTTGGTAGAAACAGTAAGTTTAAACAAATTAACATGCTTATCTTTTGCAAAGCCCTTTATATGAATCTCCACTCCGCTCTTAATTTCCTCATCTGAAAACGTTAACTTGCTAACAGCTTTATAAGGCTTAGAAGAGGAAGTTTTAGTAACGTTTCTATTTGCTTTAATAGGAGCATAATAATATTTACCCAAGGAATCAACATGTTGCATAATTTTATGCGTAGCATACCATGTGTCAAAAAGCACAGTTTGAAAAGGAATCTTTTTGCTATACACAGCATTATTTAACATATTTAATAGGTGTTCTACTTTTGTCGCTCCATCATGTTCGGGCGAAAAAATTCGGTAATCTATTACCCAAAACTTATTAATATCCGGATTATAATATACCAAACTTACTACTCCTATACCAGTAGTAATACCACCTGTAGCCCCACTGTACTGTGATCTAGCAATTTCTATTTTCTTGGTATTTCTTTTATTTAACACCGTATCATCAAATATTGTATATCCGTTAGGCGATAAAATAACATCATCCTTAATATGTTCCCATAACAAAGAAGGTGTATATTTTTCATTTTTTAAAAATCTATTAATAACATCATGGCTACATTTTTTGGCATGTTCAGCATAGTAGGTCAAACTATAATTCTTTTGACTCACTATTAGAAATTGACAGTAATCTGTCCTATTAACTGGTATTGCTTGCAATTTTATCCTCTTGGCATTTGTAAATTATACTCAACATAATGTACCATTTTTTTTCTCATAGCGTAAGTTTTGACTATTAATAATTCATTATATATCATAATATAACATATAAACAACTTAGCACTAAGTAGTAATATGAAAAATAATGATAACCAATCTGAGCAAGTAAATTTTGGCTTCTCAAAAGTGAGCTTTGATCAGAAAAGAGATTTAGTTAAAGATATCTTTTCTAGTGTTGCTAATAAATATGATGTAATGAATGACTTAATGAGTTTGGGAGTACATCGTTTATGGAAAGATGAATTTGTTAGGCAAATTCCCAATTTAAAATCAAATATATTGGATGTGGCAAGTGGCACAGGTGACATAGCTTTTAGAATAATAAAGCGAGCATCGGCAAAAAATATATTAGTGCAGTTGACAATGTGTGATATAAATCATGATATGCTGGAGGTAGCACGTCACAAAGCTATTGATAGTAATATATTACAGGGATTAGAGTATGTCGTTGCTGATGCAGAAAGCTTACCTTTTCCTGATAATAGTTTTGATTATTATACTATAGCATTTGGTATTAGGAATGTGGCAAAAATTGACAATGCCCTAAAAGAAGCATATCGAGTACTAAAACCTGGGGGTAAATTTTTATGTTTAGAATTTTCTAAAGTGGAATACGATTGTCTGAAGCAATTATACCAGTTTTATTCGTTTAATATTATTCCTAAGATTGGTAAAATTATAGCAAACAACGAATCAGCTTATCAATATTTGGTGGAAAGTATTAATGTATTCCCAGAGCAGGAGAGTTTTGCAATTATGCTAAAAGATGTCGGCTTTACTGATGTTAGTTATAAGAATCTTACTTTAGGTGTTGCTGCTATTCATAGTGCTTATAAATAATGGAGATGTTGCTAAAATATCAACGGAGATCAGAGAGTTATTGACCATCATTCACATATCCCATGCTAGTGAATTATTGGATATTGTTTTTATAGATAAAAAAATATTAGAAATTAATAATAGTTACAATTTAAGAATGCTTGACTAATAATTTAGTATTAGTTTTAATAATAAAATAGTTAACCAAACCCTAATATGGTGAAATATAAAATGACCAATGATTTAGATAATGATGCTTCTAAGAGGAATTTCATTAAAAAAGAGTATGAAAAACTTGAGGGGAGGGTACGTAATGCTACTTCAAGGACGCAATTAGCTTTGATTATAGCTGATGCTGGTAGTTTAGCTTTAATGGCTAGTCAGCTAGGGATAGATATTGGAATACTAGAATTAATAGCAACTGCAGTAAGTAAAACTCTTGATTATGAAACAACTGAGCAAATCCAAGTTGTGGATTTCAATGAGGGCATAAGATTAGCAAAAGAACAAGAAAAAATTGATAGAGAGCATAAAGTTCAAGGCATTTATAAAGCTTTTGATTCTTTTTATGATGATTCTCTTAATAGACAAAGGAAAGATAATGAAAGTTTACACGAAATCTTTGAAGCTACAAAAGCAGGTCGGAAACTTACTGAGGAAGAAAAGCAGAAATTTAGTAAAACACCTGAACAAATAAAAGAAGAAAACGCTCGTGTAAACACATGCGGCTAACTAAAAAGCTAGCTAAAATAGAACGAGAACATCACTCTAATGAAATAAAGAAAATTGAGGAATGTGAGGAACAAGTTAAGCATTTATCAGAGAATCACCCGGAAAGAGTCTTGTTGGCTAATCAGAAAAAACATCATGAAGATTACTGTAATTTAGTTAATAAGAAAATAGATCAGTACAAAGCATACAAGCAAGGAATAAAACAACATGCTTACAATATTTGTCTTAATAAAGAGTTAGCTGAGAACAATAGATGTAACGAAGATGCGGCACAATTTTGGGAGGAAGTATTTCATAAGATATACGATGTTACTCCAGAGGAAATGGCTAAAAAGTTAACTCCAATGGAAAAACAGCCCCAAACTTTTATTACTTCGCCACCTTCGAAAGCTAGAAGTGCATTCTCGTCAAAAAGCCTAGCCGTTCCAATATCGCAACAAGAGTTAGATACAAAACAAATAATTTCTGATTATAAGTTAGAGAAACATATGGGAATATTAAGTGGTAAAGAAAATAAGGACACTCAATTACAAAGAACGAATTCTATAAATCTTAATAACCCAAAGGATAAAGATACTAGCAAAGGTAGAGGTGGAAGAGATTAGCAGAATTAAAGGATTTAAAGATAAATAATAGGTATTATTATGGCAAAATCAACATCACAAAATAAACTTACCTCTGAACATCATCACCGTTGGGGAGAGTACTATTATGGCTTAGCTGCTGATATGGAAGATCAGGATGCACCACAAAGCAAAATAGATGCAAGTTGGAAAATGGCTGCTATGGAATTTTGGTTTGCATTAACTTTAGGTAGTGAAAAAGCTCCTCTCTCCTTGTTTAAGTGTTTTAGACAAGGTGTTGGTGTAGAGAAAGATCCTTATATGAGAGATCTCATTGTATGGTGCAGCACTACAGCTTACACCTCAAGACTGTGCTGATAAGGTTAAACCTGAAAATAAACCAATAATTGCTAAATCTATGCAACCTAAAATCGATGCACTAGTAAAATTAGTAAAAAAGACTCATTCTCAACTTCCTGCTGAGGGAGTGGATCTAAAGGTATTTAATGAGCAAATAACTAAATTCAATCACGCCATCAAACTACCATCAGGCAAGCCAATACAGAGTTGTTTTATTGAAAAAAGTGCTAAAGCTACTTCTAAAGAAAAAGATTTAAAGTCCAAAGCATTAGAATTAACAAAGAATCTGTCAAATCAGAATAAACCAACCACAACTACTATGAACTATGTACCTAGAAAGACTAATAAATCTTCATCTAGAATTGGTTGTATTATCTCATAAATATGTAATTTATACAACAGGATTAAAGAATACGCATCTTTTAAAAATAAAAAATATTAAATGCTTTAAATAGTCGAAATTCTAGTTTATAATGACTTTACCATTAAAATATTATGGTTTTCTATGGAAAAAATTAACTATTGGGATAATTCAAAATACCAGTATTGTGCATATGCTGAGAGGTTGCTTAATAAGTTAATTGTGCTAAATGAAAAAGTAAAGCAACCAATAGACATGTATGAAGTCAAAAAAGGTATCTACTATGCTAAAAAATATCATGGCAGTCAAATGAGGCAGTCCGGTGAACCGTATTACTCGCATCCGATTGAAGTGGCTTATATGCTTGGCCCAGTACACAGCCCTAGAGCTTCCACAATATTTCAGAACAGACATGATTGTGACTGCATTACTACACGACACCATTGAAGATACAACACTTACCGAAAAGATGATTGCCTATATTTTTGGCAGTCAAGTGGCTAGTCAAGTGCAAGACTTGACTAGGGTTAAGCCTCATGGCAAGATTAGTTCAGCGGAAATGGTCGAAATGTTATATAAAGAAAAGAAACATGATGTGCTTTTAGTTAAGTTATTTGACAGATTACATAATATACGAACGGTTAGTGCTAAATCACCGGAGAAAGCTAAAAAGATTATAGAAGAGACCTTACGGTATTTCATAGTTCTAGCAGAATATTTAGGGTTACCTAGCGTATCAAAATTAATACACACATATACTACTATTAATGTATTGACAGATATTGATTTAAATGCAACTAATTTTTCTTATCAAGATAATTACCAGCCGCTTTCTCTAATCTACCAAAATGCATTACACCAAAACTATAACTTATAACCACAGGTATCATTATAATTAATAATCCTATATAGCCAAAAAACTCAACTAAATACACCAGTCCGAATGAAGTTATTATATACATTATAACACGTGATAAAGCATACGAAAAAGATGAATAAGTTAAAACGTCGGAAAATTGATATATGCGTATATGTTATTGGTCTTGCTGGCACATAGTCACAGGCAAATAGCATTATACAACATTGAATAAAAAATATAGTATAATGACTAGATGTTTTTGTTATTAACATTGGGGTAAATAACATAACAATTATAAACAAGCATAGTTTAGCTTTGATGATTTTTGGTGGATAAACTTTATAACTTAAAAAAGTCAATACTAACATTCCTATTAATTGAATTATTGAAACAATAAAATTTTGATGAATGATTTGTTCTGAGCTGAATCCAAAATCTTGCTTAAGAATATTACCACAATAAACATAAGCAAAGTAAAAACATACTGGCCAAGCACAATCCATAAAAAACAAAGCTATTATGTTTTTCCTATCACTATTTTTTTCTACAATTCCTTTCCATATAGGATTAGATTTTAAGTCTTTTTTTGAGTCACCTAAAATATTTTTTACCCGTCTTTTTGCGTCAGCAAAATCAGTAGTTTCCTTTAAAGTTGTTCGGGCTATAACACCTATTATAGCTACCCCTGCTCCAAACCAAAATGCTATACGCCAATTTAAATTATGTAAGGTTGTAAAAGATGCAATAGCTAATGCAAATGTACCACCTAATATAGAAAAGACAGAGGTTAATGCTACTACTGGGTATTGGATAGGTGGTTTTGTTATTTCAGTTAAATATAATTGTGCACCTATAAATTCTCCCATAGATGATAAGCCTTGAAGAATTCGACATATTGTAACTAATATAGTAGCAATGAGTCCAACTTCAGCATAAGTTGGAAGAGTAGCCATCACAAAACAGGATAAAGCCATCATAAAAGTTGTAATAATAACAGTTGCCTTACGTCCAATATTATCTCCTATCCAACCAAATAGCAAAGCCCCAAATGGTCTTAATAAATAAGTAGAACAAAAAGCAAAAGCAGAATAAATTGCTGCAGTATGAGGATGAGGATCGGCTTTTGGAAAAAATAACTCATTTAACAGTACAGCCATATGAACATATAACATCAGGTCAAAATACTCTAAGAACGTTCCTATCGAAAGCAATCCAACAGCTTCTTTTTGTTCTTTCGTTAGGCTTCTTTGTTCTTGCTGATATCCTATCATTTATTCACCTTAATATATTTATTAATACTAATAGATATTGATAATTTGGTTAATTAATAGCAAGAAAAAATAATGCAGAAAATTGAAATAATAAATCTTGGTTGTAACAATATCACGGTTCTATAAACAAATTAGAAGGGAAAAAAGAGATATTGCTAACCATCTGAGGTTAAAGAGATATTGGCTGTCAAAAGTGCATGACATGTTAGTAAATTATTAAAATAAAATACTAACATTGTTGTTATGTGGATCGAATGATTTAAAGAATTGGCTTCGTAAATACTTGCGAGGAATTTGCGTATTCACGTAGTTTATCTATAATTGGTTGCTCACCCATTGTTTATTGTCCCTATTCTTCAAATCTTCGAGTATATTTGCCCTTGAATTCGATATAAGAATTGAGATTATACTTATTATAGATATATCTACCGCTATAAATCTCGTTTATGTTTATCAATCTCTAGGATATCATCATTTTCTAGCCCTTGTTCTATTGCATGTTTTTCAAACATTGATTGCATCATACTAATATCTTGAAAATTTTCTAGATACTCTTCTAGTTTATCAAGCTCAGTCATACAGCTATTCTTATCGCCCTGTTTCAGATGTAATTTGGCTGATTCTACTAGTTGCTGTAATGTACCTAAAACATCCAATTTCATTAGTTCCTTCAGAATCACCTTGCGTAGCATAAATACACCTCTTTAATTATATATCATATTTCTTATGCTATGCTAAGTAGTTTAGATGTCAATAAATAATTATCTTTAAAGAGTGAAAGTTTAAACCAGTAGTGATATTGTTCAAGAATTTATTATTTCAATTTTCGATATTATTTTTTTTGCTATACTCAAATGATTTGAAGAATTGGATTTGAAAATGAATGGTGAGCATGCTAATTTAATTTCTATTGTAATAGGTATACATATAGTACATGAGCATGCGAATCCATGATATTTTCAAAAAACAATTCTTCAAATCATTTGAGTATAGCAATTAACCAAATCATCAATATCTACAACACTAGATATCTTTGGCAAACTTGCTTATGCTGAGGAATTTAAAGAAGCCACGGAATCTTGACCCACAGCGTACTCAAATGTATGTGAGGAGCAGAGGTAGCACGAATAAATTACCAGCAGAAGTCAGGTGAGGTTATCAATTAAATCAGCCATTTTTTTTTCATCTAAGTCCTCAAAGAAATCATCATTAATTTGTACAACTGGTGCATTGACACAAGCTCCCAAACATTCAACTTCTATAAGGCTAAATTTTTTATCACTTGTTAGTTCACCAAAGTTAATACCAAGTTTTTTTTTACAAATAGTTACAATTTTATCGCTACCCCTTAGCCAACAAGGAGTAGTCCCACAAATTTGTATATGATATCGTCCTACTGGCTTTAGATTAAACATGGTATAAAATGTTGCAACTTCATATGCTCGGATGAAAGGTAAATTTAGAAAATTTGCTACATACTCTATGCAGCCTCTTGGTAACCAACCATTCATTTGGCGTTGTGCAAGGTCAAGTAATGGCAGAATAGCACTCTTTTGTTTGTTTTCAGGATATTTCTTAATGATATTTTGGGCTTTTTTTAAGTTCTCATCATTAAAACTGAAATTTAGTGGTTCATCATTCATCGATCAATTTCTCCAAAAACAATATCAAGACTGGCAATAATAGTTACCACATCTGCCATCAAATGTCCTTTTGACATGAAATCTAGACCTTGGAGATGGGCAAACCCAGGGGCTTTAATCCGGCATCTATAAGGCCTGTTTGTTCCATCAGAGTATAAATACACACCAAACTCACCTTTTGGTGCTTCAACAAATTTATATATTTCGCCTTTTGGCACATCATATCCTTCAGTGTAAAGTTTAAAATGATTAATCATGGCTTCCATTGATTCTTTCATTTTTTCTCTTGAGGGTGGTGCAATTCTAGGATCATCGGTTTTAATAGCACCCTTTGGCATTTTTTCAAGACATTGCTGTATAATTTTAAGCGATTGGTACATTTCTTCAATACGAACCAAATACCTATCATAACAATCACCAGATTTGCCAATTGGTATATCAAAATCTAGCTCATCATATACATCATACGGGGTAGCCTTTCTAAGATCCCATGCGATGCCTGAGCCTCTAAGCATTGGACCAGAAAACCCCCAATCCATAGCTTCTTTTTGACTTACTACTCCGATATCTACTAAGCGTTGTTTCCAAATTCTATTGTCATTTAACAGAGTCTCGACGTCTTCTAGTTTTTTTGAGAATTGCTGAACAAAAATATTTATATCTTCTAGTATACCATTTGGTAAGTCCTGTGCAACCCCACCAGGTCTAAAATAATTTGCATGCATTCTAGAGCCGGAGACACGCTCATAAAATTCCATAATTTTTTCGCGTTCCTCAAATAACCATAATAGGGGGGTAGTAGCACCAACATCTAGGGCTTGTGTTGTTATATTCAGTATGTGGTTAAGGATACGAGTAAGCTCAGAAAACATCACTCGAATAAACCCTGCTCGTCTTGGCACGTTGCAGCCAAGCAATCCTTCAACTGCTAAGGCAAAAGCGTGTTCTTGGCACATTGGCGATACGTAATCTAACCGATCAAAATATGGTATAGCTTGTAGGTATGTTTTATGCTCAATTAATTTTTCAGTACCACGATGCAGCAGTCCAATATGCGGGTCTGCTTTATTGATAACCTCACCATCCATTTCTAAAATTAATCTTAATACCCCATGGGTAGCTGGATGTTGTGGACCAAAATTTAACACAACACTTTTATTATTATCACCCACCTTGTTTTAGACCCCGGCAATTGTTAATTTTAATCGAGTATATACCAAAATTTTTGTCCACTAAGTAAAAAAATTATATAATATTAAAATAATAGCATTAATTTTCCATGTCCTCTATTAAAGCTTGCTCTCCATCATTGAGATTTTTTGGAGAATGAATTTTGTGGCTCTTTGTATCTTTTTTTTCGATAGAAGGCAATTCATAGTGAGGGGGAACTTCTAAGGTTTTATTGCGTTGTACCCTATACTCATCAGGACCAGGTGTCACTATACCTATTGTTTCTTTTACTTTTTTATTGCAGGCAGACAATGTTACTAAGGTAGTAAATAACAAAAAAATTATACGCATACTCTTTTGCTTTAAATAATTGGTTTCTGCAAATATTATCGGGGAATTCGCGTACTGACACACCTTATTGTACTGCTTGTACTCGCTCCCCCCTTGTTTGTTTCCCCCATGCTTCAAATCATTTGAGTACATATCAATCCTCTTTATAAATTTATATTTTTCTTAGAATCAAGCTCACGAATCCTATCCGCTTCAGTTTGCAATCGAGCGTGATTATATTCAACATCTTGTTGTTGTTCAACAATTTTCTTGGTCTTATAATAATCATGTAATAAGAATATTGCACCTAATGAAATGAAACTATCTGCTAGATTAAATACCGGAAAACCAAAATCTTTATAGTGAAAATAAATAAAATCAAATACCGCCCCATGAACAAAACGGTCGATCAAATTACCAATAGCACCACCAATGAAAAAACTACAACCAACAAAGCTTGGCATTGTCTTACATTTTAATAAGATATACCACAAATATGCTATAAGGGCAGAGTTAACAACTATAAAAAGTATATTACTATACTGATAATAATTTCGAAGTATCCCAAAACTAATTCCATAATTCCAAATATAAACCATATCTAAAAAGCTGGTTACTTCTAGTGTTAGACCAATTTTACCTCTTAGATAATTTATAAAATACCATTTTACTAATTGATCTATAATTACTAATTTAACAATTATACGACTACTTTGGCGAATAATTAGTAATATTTTCTTAAATATTGATGGTATACGCATATTAGAATTTAATTTTTGATTATATACTCGGTGAACTTCAAGAATTGGCGTCGTCATGTCTAAAGATCGAAGCTGCTCACGTACTAATGTACGCCTAGCAGCTCGACTTTGCTACTGCCTAGCTCTTCTTGAAGTTATACTATTGTCTACCCAACTCTTCATTTACGAGCAGTATACTCTTCTGCTCCTACGAATTGTTTTTTGAAAATATCATGGATTCGCATGCTCACCATTCATTTTCAAATCCAATTCTTCAAATCATTTGAGTATACTTCTATTTTATTAATCCTTTTTAGACAGATCTTTTCAGTCACTATCTTTAATTCCTCTACGCGGTTAATAAGGTAAAGTAATTGTTCTTTACTAATTGTATAATCTTGATCATACCTTGCGTCAACATAAGCATTTCGTAGTAACGTAAAGCACTCTTCTTGCTCAGGAGTTCATGTGGAAATATCTTATAGAGATCGTAATGATGACTTCTAGCCCTATCGCCAAGTCCTAGTATATCATGTGACTTGGCCTTGTAACCAGTAAAAACTAACAGGATAGCATTATAAAAGCTCTCGGTAGCTTGGTGAAGCATAAAGGCTGCATTATTCAATTGTTCTATATCCAAACACAAATGAGCAAGCAATAGAAAGTCCTTAGTTTTTTTAAACCAATATTTGTAATCTTTCTCAGCTATTGGTCTACGTTCCTGCCATGATAGTTCCTTAGCTTCAGATAGTATAAATTCACCACTATCATATAAAAGAATTCCCTCTTTCTTGATATCACTAAAGAAATACTGACCTTTTTCCAGTTGCCTATTTACCAGTTTAATAGGTTCAAGTATCAGAGTAATTGGTGGTTTTTCATCTAATGAGAATTTTTTACCTAGCCTGTTCTCTATCTTATGTTGTAGGTTTATAGCTGGATAGCCGGCATATTCTCCGTTCTTTAAAATCAACAAAAGATCAAAATCACTTTGATACTTATAATAACTAATATCCCCTACCTTCTCTATATCCTCTACCCAATCTCCTCTAGCATAAGAGCCAAATAAGATAATCATTGCTATTTTTGATTTGCCTACATATAGGATTTCTTTAACAATATTATCTAGCTTTTCTTTAATCACTAGTGAACGACTAGGTAAGGTAGTTTTCATAAAGCTATTTTTTTATCCTAGATCAACTAATATACCAAATATTTAAATAATCGACAACAATTTAATCATAAATTATAATCAATAGTTGTTATATGTGTCATAATCAGTAACAATAACATAAGAATTCAGGATAAGAATTAACTAATTCTTATCCCGAATTGGCTTTAATATAAGGAAAGATGCATGCTTAAAGCAGCTAACGCGAATGCATTTTAAACCTTTCTAAAGCTAAAAACATGATTTTAAAAGATTAAAATCATGTTTTTAGCAAAATGGATTGCCACGCTCACGTACGTTCGCTCGCTAATAGACATATACGTCATTGCGAGGAGACCGTAGGTCGACGAAGCAATCTATAATTTCACCGAATTTGGGATAAGAATTAGTTAATTCTTATCCCGAATTCGCGGGAGTAGTATACAAGACATGAGGTAGCCTAGATGTTATCCCAAATTCGCATAAATTACTATACTTCCCTAGAACTAGGCTCTTTTTTGATACCAACTAGTTTGGGGGATGGAGTAGGAGGAAGGGTTTTGTATCCATCTTTTGGAGTCATGGGGAGATTTTCTCCAATAGCTTTTGCTGCTGACTGTAACTTTGGTGGGAATTGTCCTTTTGTCGTATCAACGTTAGCAACAGGGTTAGACGGTAACTCAGCCAATTCTCCTCTATCAAGATTTTCCTTAATCTTCTCTAGCTGCTGGATGACTTCATCTCGTTTTTTCTCCCTATCTTCATCATCCCAAATGTCGTTATCATTAATAAGTTTAATTAGCTCCTTATCATCTTTAACACCAGCCTTATTAATAAGAGTTTTAAGGGTATTCTCATCAACAATCTTTCCCTCAATAAGTTTCACAAGATCAGCATGTTCAGGTTCATCTTCATCAGGAGCAACGACCAAGCTCCTCTTTGCCATAGCCTCCTTAAAGAGATCCTCCACTGGGCTAGGAGATCGAGTAGGTGGTGTTTTTGGTTTTTCCTCTAGTTCTTCTAGTGCTTTATTTCCCCCTGATTCAGATAGATTTTTTTCCCTCATCTGTGCCTTCAGTACCAGTTCAGCCAATAAGTTTTCCCTCTCGTTCCCTTGTCCTTTTGGTGTTGCTACTGTTGCTTTGTCATGATCAGAACCTGACGGCGAAGGCGGTGGAGGTACTGGATAGGTTGTTGTGGGTGCTACCTTTTTAAGTTGTATCCCCGTCCTAATTTCATCCAATAATGCTCCCCTATCTTCTCCTTGTCCTTTCGGTGTTACTACTGCTGCTGCCTTCTGAGCTTGACCTGCCGTAGGTTCTACAGGCGGTGGCGGAGGAGGTGCTGCCATAGCATTTCCTGCTGCTTGCTGAGTGGCACGTAAACCTTCTATCGGAGGAGGTGGAGGTATATTAGCTGTAGGTGGCAACGGTGTGGTGGTACTGGTATATCTCTTCCCACTGCTTGTTGAACATCTTGGTTCTGCAACGGCACAGAATGTGTAGGAGGCGGTGGGGCTTGACGCAGTAGTGTATTTTGGCCCGGTAACGGGAGGAGCTGGAGGTATAATAGCAGCTCCTGCTACTTGCTGCCCCTCTTGGTTCTGCAACGATGGAGGAGATGGTGCTTTACCTTTACCAGGTATGTATGCTTCCCGTTTAGTTTCTTCTCTATGCTGAATATTTTGTGAATCCTGTAATGATGTATGGATAGGGGATGAAAGAGATCTTGTTATAGTGTTTTCCGCTGCTTGATGAATAGTTGGGTTCGGCATCAACGTAGTACGCATAAGTGGGGGAGGTGGTGCTGGGCGTCTAGGTATTATCCGTTCAGGTATTGATGATGACATGGTTTGAGATTGAGCTAAATCTTGGCTTATAGACAATGGCTGTGAAGCAGTAACTGCAGATATAAAAGTGGTTTCAAGCTCATTTCTTAAAGCTTCTACTTTGTCTGACCTGAGCTTTAGTATATCTCTACCTTCAAGTTCTTTTAGTTTTTCCAGTAACTTATTTGTTCTAGCTACTGTTGAATCTTTTATGTTTTTACCAGTGATCTCTAATCCCTCATCAACCCTTTTTAATATTTCATTATTGTGGGTTATGTTATCTTTTAAAATTTGTTCTGGAGTATTTACGAAAACATGCTTGATCTTTGCAGTAATTTTTTTAAGACCGTCTAGCCATGTTGATGGTAATTCTTCCCGCAATTCTGCTAATTCTTTCTTTATTGAAAGAAGTTCTTTAATATTATCATTAGCCTTTACCAACTTAACTAGGTCTTGTTGTACGTGTAACAGTCTTATTCTTTCTTGGTGTAGTGCCTTTGCTTCATCAGCATTATAAACTTGTGGTACAATTTGGCTAAATTTTTCATGAGATATACCCAAATTTACTAAGGATTCTCTTAATCCTTTTACCCGTTCTAGTTGTTTCTCTGATAGTTCTTTGGTTAGGATCTTATCAAATCCTGCTTGTAACTCTGTATCTATAATTTTCTGTAAAGATAAGTTTTTTTTACCTACATCTCTTAATGTATTGTCAACATCTTTGAGTACATCTCTGTTGATTCTTCTCTTTTCTTCAGCCATTTCCTCATCATTTTTTATAAACAGATATTTTACTTGTGTAACAGTATGTACAAACCTTTTAAGCCAAGGTAAAGAAGGGTATTCTTTCTTTAAATCTTTCACTTTCTGTTGTAGATGTCTACTATTTTCTAATTGTTCATTAGCCTTTAAAAGATTCCCTACAGAATTTATTGTATCCAGTAATTTACCTTTTTCCTGTGATAACACGCTTTCTATTTGTTGATCTTTATCTTTCGACATGTAAATACCTCCTTATTAACTCTACTAAAATGTAGGGTAAGCAAAAAAGATGTCATTCCCGCGTAGCTAGCGAAATATACAAAATAGCCTGAAAGGCTATTAAATAATTATGGATTTCCGCTTACGCGGAAATGGCATCTTTTTAGCATTGATTACAACTTTGAAATTACCCTGTGGCATTATGTAAGCAGCTTTAAAGCTGCTTGTCAAATTAATACTTGAATTTTTTAGCATTTAGTACTATCATCTATGTTTTAAAAGCTCTTAGGAGAAAAAGATGAGTGAACTATTAGAACTTGCAGCAGAAATGCGGGAGAAATTTGGTACGGGAGTCGCAAGAGATCTACGTAGGAAAGGTATGGTTCCAGCCATAGTTTATGGAGCAGGTAAAGAAGTATTAGCCGTTTCTATCGAGGAAAAAGAGATAACTAAGCATTATAGAAAACCCGGTTTTATCTCTACAGTTATTCAAATTAAAGTGGGTAGTAAAACGCATAAAGTGTTACCAAAGGCTGTAGAATTGCATCCTATCACTGACATAGTTAGGCATGTTGACTTTGTCCATTTAGAGGAAAAAACCCAAAGAATGGAAGTACCGGTAGTCTATGAGGGTAAAGAAAGAGCTTTGGGAGTTAAAAGAGGTGGATTCTTCAATATAATAAAAAGAACTATAACTCTTTTATGTGATGTCAATAATATACCTAAAAATATTAATATTGATGTTACCAACATGCATATCGGTCAGTCTTTAAAAGCAAAAAGCATTAAACTCCCTGAAGGAGTCCAGCTAGCTAGTAAAAATGATTTTATTATGGCTACTATAATTGGTCGTAAGGGTAGTAAGTCAGAAGATGAAGAAGCTGCAACTGAGGAAGTGAAGCCGGCAAAGTAGTTGTTTTTGAAGCTATAAGGGTACTATGTCTTGGATATCACCCACAACTGTTGAAAGTTAAAAATCGTCTATTAGCGAGGAGACCGTAGGTCGACGAAGCCCATATGACAAGTTTCATGGATTGCCACGCTCACGTACGTTCGCTCGCTAATAGACGGTTTAAGCCTTACAACACTGCTTCGCTAATAGACGATTTTTTAACTTTCAACAGTTGTGGGTCGAGGTGCTAGGCGTACATATAGTATGTGAACACCGCAGATATTGGATAATGACAACACAATTCTTGATTTTCATCGAGTATACAAATCGCTCTCTAATGATATTATAATATGCTTAAATCTGAAGACAAAGGATATATACTTGTTGTAGGTTTGGGCAATATAGGCAAAGGGTATCAAAATACTCGCCATAATGTTGGCTTCATAGCTATTGATTATTTATCAGAATATTATAAAATTTCTTGGAATACCAAAGTTAAATTTCATGCAGAACTTGCACAAGGGACAATAGAGGGACATAAATTACTATTAGCAAAGCCTCTGACTTACATGAATCTGTCCGGTAAAGCAGTACAAGCAATATGTTCTTACTATAATATCAAACCACCAAATATTTTCGTTTTACATGATGATATAGATTTAGAAACTGGTAGAATAAAATATAAATTGGCTGGTGGTAGTGGTGGGCATAATGGTTTAAAATCATTGGATCAGTGTGTAGGAAATGATTATCACCGTATCAGAATCGGGGTAGGAAGACCAGTAGCTAATGGTGATGTATCTGATTACGTCTTATCTGCTTTTTCTAAAGAAGAGTATAAAATTATTGTTAATTCCATTGAGGTAATAATTAATAATTTCCGTTTATTGCTTTCAGGTGAAATGGAAGAGTTTAAAAGGAGCATCGTTTAAATATGAAACAACAATTAACTTGTGTCTATGCAGATGACATGGATCACAATATTCAAAGATAATGCAGGATGGGTTAGATGAACTTGCTAAAAACAAGAAGGATCTTGATGCTGTCCAATCTTTTTCCTTCTCGTGTTTTGATAATAATAAAAACTTTGTTGCTGGTATAAAAGGTATACTTATGTATGGTTGTTTATACGTTGATACGTTATGGGTTTCTGAAGATTCTCGAGGTCAGAATTATGGTACTTTGCTAATGTCCAAGGCAGAAAATCTAGCACGAAAGCGTAATTGTAAATTTATGACTTTAAATACTACCGATTGGCAGGCCAGACCATTTTATGAAAAATTAGGTTTTAAATTAGAGTTTGTAAGAAGTGGCTATGATAAAGATTCGGAAGCATATTATTTAAGGAAAGATTTATGACACTAAGATGTGGTATTGTTGGTTTACCAAATGTAGGAAAATCAACTTTATTTAATGCTTTAACTTCCAGTGTTGCAGCAGAAGCGGCTAATTATCCTTTCTGCACTATAGAGCCAAATTCTGCTATAGTATCAGTACCGGATGATAGGCTAAATGAGTTGGCAGCTATTGCTAATTCTACTAAAATTATTCCTACTTATATAGAAGTTGTAGATATTGCAGGTTTGGTAAAAGGTGCTAGTAAAGGGGAGGGGCTGGGTAATAAATTCTTATCTCACATACGAGAGGTTGATGCTATTTTGCACGTACTACGTTGTTTTGAAGATATAGATATTACTCATGTGCATAATAAGATCGATCCAATATATGATGCTGAGATAATAGAAACAGAATTAATTTTAGCAGATCTTGAATCGGTAGAAAAACGCTTAACAAATTCTGAGAAACGTTTGAAAACAGGCGATAAAGCTTTAAAAGAGCAAGTAGAATTATTAAAAGAGATTCAAGCAACTCTCGCAATAGGTAAACCAGTTCGTAGCATGCTCAAGACTTATAGTAAAGAGGCTTTAGATCAATTGCAATTATTGACTTCTAAGCCGGTTTTGTATGCTTGTAATGTTTTGGAAAATGATGCAATTACTGGCAATAAATTTACTGATCTTGTAGCAAAAAAAGCTGAAGAAGAAGGGGCAAAACATGTTCTCATCTCATCAAAAATTGAAGCAGATATTGCGGTTTTGGAAAGTAAAGAAGAAAAAATTGAGTTCTTAAATAGTATAGGGCTTGTGGAGACAGGTCTGAGCAAAATTATAAAAGAAATGTATAATTTATTAGATCTAAAAAGCTTTTTTACTGTTGGTCCCAAAGAAACACATGGCTGGACTTTTCGTAATGGTACGCTAGCTCCTCAAGCAGCCGGTATTATTCATACTGATTTTGAGAAAGGTTTTATCCGGGCTGAGGTTATTAGTTATGAAGATTATATAAATTTTAATGGTGAAGTGAAAGCCAAAGAAATGGGTAAAATGCGTTTAGAGGGCAAGGAGTATAAAATGCAGGATGGGGATGTGGTACATTTTAGGTTTAATGTTTAAAGAAGGGTAGTTAATTGAGGAAATTATACCATTATCCTATTTGTCCATTATCACGTCAAGTTCGGGTGTATTTAAAAGAGCTAGATGTGCAGTTTACTATGGTTAAGGAGGATTATTGGCTTCGGGATAAGGAATTCTTGTCTTTAAATCCGGCGGGGACGACACCTGTCTTACAAGAGGCATCCAATTTAATTATAGCAGGAATCTATCCGATCACTGAGTATTTTCATGAAAAATATCCAAATTTTAATTTTATGGACGAAGAATTTGATATTAGATGCGAAATCCGTCGATTACTCAGTTGGTTTAATGAAAAATTTTACCGTGAAGTAACAAAAATTATTATCGATGAAAAAATAGTAAGGTCCTTCTGCCAATTAGGTGGTCCTAGAACCGATTTTCTTAGAGCAGCAAAGACTAATTTGTCACATCATTTAACCTATATGTCCAGTTTATTGGAGCTACGTAGCTTTATTGCCTCAAATTCCTTAAGTTGTGCAGATATAGCTGCTGCCTGTCATATATCGGTTCTAGATTATTTTGGCGAAATTAATTGGGACAAATGGCTGTCTATTCGTCATTGGTATGCAATCATAAAATCTAGACCTAGCTTCCGCCCCTTATTACATGACCAAATACCAGGTTTCACCCCACCACCTTGTTATGCTGATTTAGATTTTTAGTGGTTGCGGTGCAGTTACTTTTATGATAGCTTCTAGGTGAATAGTATAATTAAAATAGAGGATATTATGAGTAAAGGTGACGATAATAATCCAAAAGTGGATTCTCTACCGTCTTATAAGGAAGATGTAACTCAAAAACCAAAAGAAGCCCAAGAACGTTTGTCTGCAGAAGAGCTAAAGAGTCATATAGGAGAAATGCCTAACACTTTTCTAGCTTTGAAACAACTAGAGGATGTACAAAAGAATCTTGAACAAGCCCGTGGGCTTTTTGCTGGTACTACTAGTAAGGCTCTTTCTGGGGTAGAGAAATTAGAATTTGAAAAAGCTGGAGAGGCTTTTGAGAAATTTATGAGTTCATTTGAAAAACTGAGGACATTTGCTGATAGTGTAGATCATAAAAAACCCCTAGACAGCTTGAATGATTCATTAACTCTTACCGGTCGCTTAAAAGATTTCGCCAAAGATCAATTAATGAAAGTTGAAAAAATATTTGAAGGATCAGCTAATGCAGTTAAAAATAATTCAATTTTAAATGCAGTAGGGAATGTGATAAAATCTGCATGTCATGCGGTTGGTACTATAGCTAAAGGTACTTTAAACAATGCGATAGCTACTGGAGAACTTGCCAAAAGTGTTGTTAATCTAGGTGTAGCAATAAAAGATAGCATTGTAGGAAAAGGAGTGAAACAAGCAACTAGGGGTGTTTAGTTTGACATAGTACCCTAACCCGAGTTGCCAATTAATTATACTGGCAAAAGCTATATTTAACGCTGGTTTCATGTGAGGCTCGATACTAAAACATTTTTAATACAAACATATTTCTAAAAAATATAGTTTTTATTAAGTGTTTTAATGTTACAAATTAACTTCAAATGTTCATAAAACCTAGCTCTGCTCTTATAAATTAATTGGCAACTCGGGTTACCCTACATTTTTCTATAATCGTCATAGCAAGGCATCTTTAGATGCCGTGGCGATCTAGGTAAACAGCGAAGCTGTTTTTTTAGAGTAACGCTTCGCGTATCTTGGATTGCCGCGTCGCCGCTTTCAGCGGCTTCTCGCAATGACGCTCGGAAGACCCCTTAACAGTAGTGAAATAAAAATGTAGGGTACTATGGTAGTTTGACAACACCCTATATCCCACTTGTATTGATATATTCATGGATTTTTAGTAAATCATACCAAGTGGTTTTTTTCTGCATTGGTTGTCTAAGCAAATAGGCAGGATGGAAGATAGAAGTGGTTTGAATTGGTTTGCTAAGATACTGATTTGTGTATAAATAATATTCTTGTCTGATTTTACTTATACCAGTATTTTTGCCAAGTAAGCTGGTTGCCGCGACATTTCCCACTAAAACAATTAGTTTTGGGTTTATTAAAGCAATATGTTTCTCAACAAAAGGTCTGCAAATATCTATTTCTTTTTGCGTTGGTTGGCGGTTGGCTGGTGGACGCCAAAATACAGTGTTAGTAATATAAGCGTTATGTTCTCTTGAAATATTGATAGAGGCTAATACATTATCAAGTAACTTACCACTTTCCCCGCAAAATGGTATCCCTTGTGCATCTTCGCTACTACCCGGTGCTTCCCCAATAAACATTATAGAACTTTGTGGATTGCCATCAGCAAATACGGTTTTATTAGCTAATTTCTTTAAACCACAACCATCAAAATCCATTAGTAGTTTTTTTAGTTCTTCTAGGCTGCTAGCTGAGTTAGCCAAAGTTCTAGACAAGGAAATACTGTCATCCTGTTTCTGTGCAGGATATGGATTCCCGCCTGTGCGGGAATGACATGAAGGATTGCGGGAATGATTAGAAATGGATTGCTTCGTCGCCACTAAAGTGCCTTCTCGCAATGACGTGTGGGTAAAAGTACTGTCGTCATTGCGAGGAGGCGTAGCCGACGAAGCAATCCATATAGGGCATGAAGAATTGCGGGAATGACTAAGAGTGTTGGAATGACCAGGACTGTTGGAGCTAGGTAGAGCTGGTGGAATACTAATCGGCTTAGCTTTAATATTAGAATTAATATGTATTTTTTGCTGATTAATAGTTGATTCTGAAAAATAATAATCTATACCAATTGCTTGCAACCATTTTAGTTGGTTGATTTTTTGTGTAAAATGCGTCATTTTATTCATTTAAAAAATATTTCGTAGTAGATGGAAGAATATAACGTACCAAAAAATTTAGATGGGTTTAGACTTGATAAGGCTTTGGTAGGTCTCATCAGTAAAACATCTAGAAGCCAAATTCAGAAGCTCATAAATGGCTTGCAAGTACAAGTTAATGGTTTGATTATTTCTGATTCCGATTTTAAGGTCAAGGAGAATGATCTTATTTCAGTAATTTTTAAAGATCCTGAGCCTTTAACAATGCAGGAAGCTGATATTAAACTTGATATTTTCTATGAAGATGAAGATTTAATGGTTATCAATAAAGCAGCTGGTATGACAGTACATCCTGGTAGTGGAAACCATCATGATACTTTGGTAAATGCTTTGTTACACCATGCAAAATCTTTATCTAGCATAGGAGGGTTAGAAAGACCTGGTATAGTTCATCGTTTAGATAAAGATACATCAGGCTTGATGGTTGTTGCCAAAAATAATTTTGCCCATCAACATCTTGCCAGTCAGATAGAAAGCCGTAATCTTATACGCAAATATAAAGCATTAGTTTGGGGTATTATAAATCCACAACAAGGAATTATTAGAAATAATATCGGAAGAAGCCGTTTGACACGGCAAAAAATGACTATTTTAAAATTTGGTGGCAAAGAGGCAATTACTCATTATAAAACAGAAGAAATATTTTTTGATGGTATTATAAGTATGGTAGAATGTCGACTTACTACTGGTCGAACTCATCAAATCAGAGTGCAGCTGAGTCATTTAAAACATTCTGTGGTAGGAGACCAAACTTATGGTAAGAATAGCAGGAAAGTTAGCCATAATTATAGCATAGTACCACAAAAATTAATGGATTTCAAGAGGCAAGCATTACATTCTTGGTATATAAGTTTTTCCCACCCGGTAAGTGATAAATTATTAGAATTTGAATCACCCCTACCGCCGGATATTATGGAAATAATTGCATGAATATAAAAGAATCCTTAATTTATGTTGCTAGCAAGTTGCAAGTAGTGGGTATTAAATCAGCCAACTTAGAATCACGCATATTGATGCAACATGCGACTGATAAACCTATTGAATATTTATTAGCAAGGTCAGAAGAAGAATTGACGCAACAAGAGCAAATTATTTTTGAGGATTTGGTTAATAGGCGTATATTACTAGAGCCAATAGCCTATATTGTAGGATATAAAGAATTTTATAGTTACCAGTTTATTATAAATGATAAAGTACTTATTCCTCGGCAAGATACTGAGATTATTGTAGATGCAATTTTAAAAAATGTTAAATTAAAGGGTATTGAAACAAATGCCGAGCTAACAATATTGGAGCTTGGTACTGGTAGTGGCTGTATTGCTGTAAGCTTATTATTGGAAATGCTAAATGATAATATCAATGTAACTGCGACTGATATAAGTAACGAAGCTATTATTATTGCTCGTCAAAATGCCATAAAACATAAAGTTATTGATAGATTGAAAATAATTAATAGCAACTGGTTTGATAATCTAGAAAAGCAAGAATTTGATATCATCGTAAGTAATCCACCATATATTTCTTTTGATGATACTGTTTATATGTCTTCTGAGACCCTAAAATATGAACCCCACTTAGCCTTATTTGCTGAAGATAATGGATTAGCTTCATATTACATAATCGCTAAAGAAGCCAAGGGATTTTTAAAACAAAATGGTAAATTATTCTTAGAGATTGGTTTTAATCAATTGACAGCTGTTACAGAAATTTTTATTAGTTATGGTTATACGGTTAAGCAAGTTTATAAGGATTTGGAAGGTAGAGATAGAGGGATTCTAATAACCTCCCCCCATTCGGGATAAAAATTAGTTAATTCTTATCCCGAATTTGCCTATTATACCAATTCCCGAAATTAATTTCTTTTGGTAATTTGTACGTGATACCGGTGCTCAAATCCTCACGTACGTCTTTGTAGGCTGCGGTTTTGTGCTCCGTATCTCCTTCAAATTCCTTAGAATAAATTAATTTCAGGAATTGGTATTACTATGCCTTAAAGCTTTTCGTGTTAGCTATAAGTTTTAAATATTAAGAGAATAACCATGCAACAATTTAGTCTTTATCATACTACCGAAGGATCGCTATATAAAACAACCTGCCTTTTAGTAGAAAAATCTTATCATAGTAATTTAAGGATTGTAGTTTTAACTCCGGATCTTGAGGTACAAGAGTCACTGAATAAGATGATATGGACTTATTCTAGAAAACAGTTTATTCCGCATGGTAGTAAGCTTGATCCATTACCAGAAAAACAACCAGTCTATATTACTCATCAGTTAGAGAATCCTAATCAAGCTACGATTCTAATAATCATGGCTCCATTTGATATACAAGAAATTCTTAATAACAAACACTATGTTGCACATTTTCAAAGAATAATTATAATATATGATGGTTTGGATAATTTAAGTCTAATAGTTAAAGCAATAAATGAACTAACTATTGCAACACCGGTAATTGATTGTTATAAACAGGATTCAATGGGAACATGGAGTAAGATTTAACCATTTCTATCAACTGTACAAGTTTTGTTAACTTAAGCAGCCTCGGTGTTATTCCAGTATAGGCTTTGCTAACGTGAATCAAAAAGCCAACGTAAGTCATGATACCTATAGAACTAAAAACGATGTCATTCCTGCAAAGGTAGCGGAGTCTAAAAAACCCGAGTTGCCAATTAATTATACTGGCAAAAGCTATATTTAACGCTGGTTTCATGTGAGGCTCGATACTAAAACATTTTTAATACAAACATATTTCTAAAAAATATAGTTTTTATTAAGTGTTTTAATGTTACAAATTAACTTCAAATGTTCATAAAACCTAGCTCTGCTCTTATAAATTAATTGGCAACTCGGGTTAAAAAATAAACAAACAAATTTATCAATATGCAAAAATTATCATTTCAACAAATTATTTTGACCTTGCAAAATTACTGGCAAGATTATGGCTGTGCAATTTTGCAGCCATATGACGCTCATGTTGGAGCTGGTACTTTTCACCCTGCTACTGTACTACGAACTCTTGGTAAAAAACCTTGGTTTGTAGCTTACGTTCAACCTTCTCGGCGTCCTCATGATAGTAGATACGCTTTGCATCCTAATAGAATGCAGCATTATTATCAATTTCAGGTTATACTAAAACCCTCTCCTGATGATATACAAGAGCTATATTTAAAGAGTCTTGAATGTCTTGGTATAGATTTGCAAAAACATGATATTAGGTTTGTTGAAGATGATTGGGAGTCTCCTAGTCTCGGTGCTGCTGGGCTTGGTTGGGAAATATGGTGTGACGGTATGGAAGTATCACAATTTACTTATATGCAACAAATAGGTGGTATTGATTGTCGTCCAGTGGCTGGTGAGATTACCTATGGTTTAGAACGTCTGGCACTTTATATACAAGGAATCAATGAGGTAAAAAATCTTGACTGGAATGGTCAGGTTGGAGAAAAGGCTTTAACCTATGGTGAAGTAGATTTTGCCGCTGAAAAACAATTTTCGAAATTTAATTTAGAATTAGCTGACATAGCCATATTATCTCAGCATTTTATTGATAGTGAGAAACAATGTAATGAATTAATCGCTGCAGATTTACCTTTGCCAGCTTATGATTATTGTATTCAAGCTAGTCATCTTTTTAATCTGTTAAATGCCCGGGGGGTAATTAGTGTAACAGAGAGAGCATCTTACATACTCAGGATACGTAATTTGGCAAAAATGTGCTGTAATAAATGGTTAGAACTAGAAGATAAAGAAGAGTTAATATGAGTGAGTTATTATTAGAACTTTTTAGCGAAGAGATACCGGCTTTGATGCAGAAAAATGCAGCGGAAAGCTATAAAACCATATTTACGACAATCTTGCAGGAAAGCGAGCTAGTTGCTGATGTTCAGCTATATGTTGGATCTAGGAGAATTGCTGTACATATTACAAATTTACCAAAATCTATACTACCAAAAGAAATTACCATAAGAGGACCGAAAGTTTCGGCAACGCAGCAGGCTATAGAAGGGTTTTTCCGATCGAATAATATTGAGAAAAATAAATTATCTACGCTATTAGTGCAAGGGCAATTATATTATATAATAGTAAAGAGTACCATAGAAACCGATATACGAGTATTATTGCAAGAGATAATTCCTAAAGCAATTAGTAAGTATATTTGGTCAAAATCTATGTATTGGGGGAATTATGATATAAGTTGGATTAGACCGCTTAGGAATATTTTATGTATATTTGATGGAGAAATACTAGCCATTAAATATGGACATTTGACGGCAAACAATATTACCTTTGGACACAGATTTCTTAGTCCTGAACCGATTACTATAGACAGTTTTTCTGAATACCAGAATAAGCTGCGGGAGAGTAATGTCATTATTGACCAAGCAGAACGTAAGGAGATAATAAAAAGTCAGCTATCAAAAATAGCCAATTCACTTAATTTAGTGATAAAAGAGGATGAGAAATTATTAGAAGAAGTAATAGGGCTAGTAGAGTTGCCAGTTGTTATGGCGGGTAAAATACCCGAGATATTTTTGCAGTTACCTAGTGAAGTACTAGTTAGCTCAATGCGTAGCCACCAGAAATATTTTAGCACTTTTGACCAAGCTGGTAATTTTGCCCCTTATTTTCTTTTTGTTAGTAATATGCGACATGATCAAAATGTTATAATAAGTGGCAACGAAAAAGTACTAGCTGCTAGACTATCTGATGCGTTATATTTTTATCAGCAGGATTTATCTAATAGTTTAGAATCAAAATTGCCAAAGCTTGAGCAGATAACTTTCCATGCAAAGCTTGGCAGTATCAAACAAAAAACAGAGAGAATTGATGATATTTGTAATTATCTAATGCCAGGAAATCAGGATTTACAAGTAGCAGCTAGACTTTGTAAAAGTGACCTAGCAACTGAAATGGTAGGAGAATTTCCTGAACTGCAAGGTATTATGGGATATTATTACGCCAAAGCCGAAGGGTTAAATGATCAGATTGCCTTGGCAATAAGAGATCATTATAAACCACAAGGACCATCGGATAATTTGCCAATGGGAAATAGTGCAATATTGGCGATTGCTGATAAACTGGATAGTTTAGTAGGTTTGATATTAATAGGAGAAGAGCCAAATGGTTCAAGAGACCCTTACTCGCTCAGACGACAAGCATTAGGTATTATTAGGATAATTTTAGCTAGTAAATTAAATATTGATATTAAGGAATTAGTTGCCTATGTAATTCAGCTATACTCTGAAGAAAACATAATGAGTATAGCTAATCCTACTAATGTTACTTCCAATTCACAAACGTCATTGCGAGGAACTACTTTAGTAGCGACGCAGCAATCCAAACAAGTGACTAGAAATGGATTGCTTCGTCGGCTCACTCCTCCTCGCAATGACACAAATCGGGTTAGCGATAATAAAACTAGTCAGATAATTTTAGAGTTCTTAGAAGAACGAGCCAAATATTATTTTAAAAATCACTATGATATATCGTTAATTAATGCGGTGCTTGATTTTGATATTGAAGGAGATTTAGTGATTAGCGAAATAAAGCTCAGTGCTTTACAAAAGTTTCTCGCTGGAGTGGATGGTGAAAATTTATTAACTATTTACAAAAGAGCAAATAATATACTAGAAGGTAGTAATATAGAAGGAGAAGTTGATCAAAAGGCTTTTATTTTACAATATGAACAACAATTATTTTTATCATTAGAAAACGTTTCTAAACAAATAGATCACTATATTGCAGAAAAAGATTTTACTAAAACTCTTAGCCTGTTACTAGAAATATTAAAACCTGTCAATGAGTTTTTTGATAATGTTATGGTCAAAGATCAAGATCATAACATTGCCAATAATCGTTTATTGTTGCTCAGAATGGTTACCCAATTATTTGATAAATTAGCAAAATTTAGTGCTTTATGATTAGTACAAATGAATTAGGTTGGTGTCTTAAACATCATTGTGAGGAGTTGTTTTTCGGTTCAACCGTCATTGCGAGAAGCCACTTTAGTGGCAACGAAGCAATCCAAAAAAGTGATCAGGAATGGATTGCTTCGTCGGCTTCACGTCTCCTCGCAATGACGTTTTGGATTTCTTTGATAATTTTTAAATTGTCATGGGGGTATGCGTAAGGTGAGCGATACATTACGACAGGCTGCTAAATTTATAAAATCTGGCAATGTAGTAGCATTCCCCACAGAAACAGTATATGGACTTGGGGCGGATGCTAGTAACGAACAAGCTTGTCAGAAGATTTTTAAGATAAAAAAGCGTCCAAGCATAAATCCTCTAATTGTTCATGTGGCAACCATGAGCCAAGCTAAAACTATCGGAGAATTTAATGCAGATGCTACTAAGTTAAGTGAGGTATTTTGGCCAGGACCTTTATCGATTGTTGTACCATTAAAAAGTGGGGCAAATATAGCGGAATCAGTATTATCTGGGATGACAACGGTTGCCCTTCGTATACCATCACATAATATTGCTTTGGAGCTAATAAGAAAGTCAGCTACTCCGATAGCAGCCCCTAGTGCTAACCCATCAGGTTATATTAGTAGCACGACTTTACAGCATGTACAGGAACATTTTGCAAATGACCAAGATATTTTTATTTTAGAGGATAATTTAAATGATTGTAAGTGTCAATATGGTATAGAATCAACCATAGTAGATAGTACTACTAATAACTTAACTATTTTGCGAGATGGTTTTATTACGCTGGAAGCGTTAGAGAAGGTCATTGGTAAGAAACTAGATAAAACATCCAGCTTGATGCAAATTAAAGCTCCGGGGATGATGAATAAACATTACTCGCCAAGAGTTAAAGTAAGATTGAATGCAGAGAGTTTAGAAGCTAATGAGGTAGGGCTTAATTTTGCTGATAGTAAGCTTGAGGGTAATTTTTCGCTTAATTTAAGTTTAACCGGAGACTTAATTATCGCTGCTAGCAACTTATTTGCCAGTCTTAGAATATTGGATAATTACGCAGAATTAAATGGATTAGCAATTGCCGTTGCCTCTATCCCAGAGGTTGGTATTGGCGTTGCAATCAATGATCGACTTAAAAGAGCGGCGGTAAAATGACATCTATATTTACTAAATTAAAGCAGGTATTAGTTAATAGTTCAAATAAAATATCTTCGGGCATTGACCAAATATTTTATAAAAAAAAACTAGATGAGCAAACTTTAAATGAATTAGAGGAGTTGTTAATATCTGCAGATATCACAGCCTCTGTGGCAATAGAGCTGGTTGATAAACTAAGAGCTATCAAATTTGATAAAGAAGTAAGTGGTTTGGTAATCAAAGAACAGCTAGCTGACATTATCGGGCAATTATTGGTAAAAACTAGTAAAAATTTTGAATTACATGATAAAAAGCTTAATGTTATCCTAGTTTGCGGTGTTAATGGGTCAGGGAAAACTACGACAATAGGCAAGCTAGCCAGCATTTATCGTAGACAGGGGAAAAAAGTAGCAATTGCTGCTTGTGATACATTTAGGGCTGCTGCTGTTAGTCAATTATCTAGTTGGGCTGATAAAAGTGGTTCAATGTTTATTGCTGGTGAAGAATCAGCTGAGCCTGCTAGTGTTGCTTATCTTGCTATGCAGTCTTCAATAAAAAATGATGTTGATATATTATTTATTGATACAGCTGGGAGGTTACATAACAAGAAGAATTTGATGGAAGAACTTGCCAAAATTGTTAGGGTTATTAAGAAGATTGATGATACAGCTCCTCACCATAGTATATTAGTAATTGATGCGACCACTGGACAGAATGTATATAACCAAGTTGAACAATTTACCGCTATTGCTAACATAACAAGTCTGATAGTCACTAAATTAGACGGTACGGCAAAAGCTGGTGTAGTGGTAGGAGTCGTACAAAAATTCGCCTTACCAGTATGTTTTTTAGGGGTAGGGGAGAAGGTAGACGATCTAAAACCGTTTGATCCGACTGCATTTGCTAATAGTTTAGTAGGGAATTAATTAGTTGCTCCGTCAAAAAGGCTATAGATATAAGAGATGATACATGTTCGTGGTCAAAAATTACATCAAAATCCATAAGATTTTTACCTTATTTTGTTCAAAACCTTATGGATTTTCAGAACTTTATAATTTAACCAAAGAACAATGTTTGTCATTCCTGCGTAGGCAGGAATCTAAAATTGTTCCTAAAAAAACCCGAGGTATTATAGATTCCTGCCTACGCAGGAATGACACCTTTTGCATTTAAATACAGTAGATGTTGTGTTTTTAGACTTTTGACGGATTGACTAATTATTAAATATAGATGATAAAATAATTGTTGAAAAGCATTAAGTGATACTTTATATTTTACTATATGAAATATGACCTACTAGACAACAAAAAAAAGCAACTGGATAGAATCAGACCATTAACTCCAGAGTTGGTTAAAAACTTGGAGCAGTGGTTTAAGGTAGAGTTGACTTATACCAGTAATGCTATTGAGGGTAATACTCTCTCGCGTTTGGAAACTGCTGTGGTAATTGAAAAAGGCTTAACAGTTGGTGGAAAATCGTTAGTAGAACATCTTGAGGCAAAAAATCATGCACAAGCTTTGGACTTAATCCATGAAATACAGCAAAAGAAAATTTGTGAAATTACTGAAAACGATATTTTATCAATTCATGCTCTCATCCTAAAGGGTATCGATGATTATAATGCTGGATATTATAGGCAAGTAGCAGTACGTATTTCAGGTTCAAGGGTAATAATGCCAAATCCAGTAAAAGTACCAAACTTGATGGCAGATTTCATTGCATGGCTAAACTCATCTAAAGATATGCATCCTGCAGCACTTGCAGGAGAAGCACATTATCGACTAGTAACTATCCATCCTTTCTCAGACGGGAATGGTCGAACAGCGCGATTATTGATGAATTTAATTCTAATAATAGCAGGTTATCCACCGGCTATTATTAGACTACAAGAGAGGTTACCTTATGTAACATCTCTAGAAACTGCACAACTTGGTGGTTCAAAAGAAGCCTATGAAAAGATTATATTTAATGCAGTCAATCGTTCTCTTGATATTTATCTTAAAGCAGCAAACTCTGTAAACTCTTCAGATGTAGTATTATCAGAGAAATTATTAAGAATTGGTAAGCTTGCAAAAGCTGTCAGTGAAACTGTGTCAACAATTCGTTTTTGGACTAAGGAAGGCTTGCTTGAAATTGCTGATGTTACTAAATCACGCTATCAGCTTTACCCATCTGAAATGATTGAACAATGTATAGAAATTCAACGATTAAAGAAACAAAAGCTAACACTGAATGAAATCAAGAATATGCTTGTAAATAATGACACAAAATAAGGTGTTTTTATAATGTACATTGTAAAAAAAGAATTATCTATCCAATCACGCTATTACAAAGAAATTTTGTCAATAATTAAACTAGGTGGCGGAGTAGCAAGGATTGTCGGAGGAGCTGTTCGGGATGCTATTCTTGGTGTTGTTAACTACGACATTGATATAGCAACCAATTTATTACCAGAGCAAGTAACAGATATTTTGTCAACAGCCAATATTAATGTTATCCCAACTGGTATAAAATATGGCACAGTTACGGCTTTATTAAATAATAAGAAATTTGAGATTACTACACTTAGAAAAGATATAAAATGTGATGGTAGGCACACAGAAGTTATTTTTACTGATGATTTTATGGAGGATGCTACTAGAAGAGATTTTACTATTAATGCACTAAGCTATTGTCCATTTGAGCATAAAATTTATGATTATTTTGGTGGGATAGATGATTTACGAGAATCTAAGGTAATATTTATCGGACAGCCATTTGAACGAATTGAAGAAGATTTTTTACGTATTTTACGATTCTTCCGTTTTTCCTGTTATTATGCAAGACAGTTAGATCGTAATGGGCTAGATGCCTGTATTAAATTGCAAGAAAATCTTAAATTATTATCAAAGGAACGGGTAAAATGGGAGATGGACAAGTTAATTATCTCAGATAATAGTCCTAATATTTTGCAGCAAATGTTTGATAATGGCATATTGCAAATAATATTGCCAGTGAGCCAGTTTGATAAAAAATATTTGTCAGAAGCAATTAATTTTGGTTCTTTAGAGCCTTACACTAGGTATTCACTTTTATTTTACCACACAAAGAACTTACCACTAAGTGATTTACTAAATTTAAAATTTTCTCGGCAAATCGCCCTCAAAATCATTACTATACTTGGATTTGTTAATAAAGAAATCAACGAATTTACATTACGAGAAATTTGGTGGGAAAATTATGATAAAAATGATGATTATTTGCAGTATATAAGTGTTCTAGTATCATTAGGCAAAGTAGATAGAACGGTAACCAAGAAATTTCTAGATAGATACAGCTCTAAACCCCGTCCAATATTTCCTATAAATGGGCATGACTTACAGAAAATAAATATTCATGGTAAAGATATTGGCACAGTGATAGATAAATTAAAGAAATCTTGGATTGCCAGTGATTTTACACTTAATAAGAATCAATTACTTGAATTAGTTATTTCCGACAGCCTAGGCTCTATTGATAAAATAGTATAATTATCGTATAATAAATTCCTAAGGTACTAAATTAGGAAAATATTATGAATCAAAATCAACAAGTGAAAGTAATAGGTAGTAACGGTCAACTATCGCTTGGCAAAGTATTTGCAGGACAAATGGTATTAATCGAACAATTAGATAATGGCACATGGATCATTAAAACAGGAGAATTTGTTCCAACCTCAGAAAAATGGTTATCTCAAGGAGATACTTTAACTAAACTAGATAAAGCATTATCGTGGGCAGAAAGAAATAAACCAAAAGATAACTTACAAGAAATTGTTGAGAAAATTGAACATGTCTAAAATAAAAATAGATATGAATAATCTAGAGTTTCAAAAAGATTTGTTTGCTCTTGAAAAAAATAATCAATTAGCATTAATTAAAGTGTTAAAAAAAATAAGTCATTTAACTTGGGATGAGTTATATAGGAATCAAGGTTTAAAATGGGAAGTAATCGTGTCCAAAATAACTAAAAATAAGCATCAGATTTACTCTTTTAGGTTTTCACAAAAATGTCGAGCATTGGCTCTAAGAGAAGAATCTTACTTACGTTTACTAACTTTACATACAGATCATGATAGTGCTTATAAATAATTCCCAAAGTAGAATAGTATACTTGAAAAAAAAATAAAACATCCAAGACATTGAAAAATAACGGTGAAAATTAAGAAAAAAATGAAAATTAATATTAGTGCTAGCATTTTTATTGCTATAATTATGATATTACTTAGTCAGGTATCTTTTGCTAACGTAGGTAGGATAAAAATTGTTACTAGCATAACCCCACTAGCAAGCATTATAGCGATGTTAGTGAAAGAGCAAGCAGAAATTGTTGCTATTGCCAATAACAATGATTGCCCACATCACTATAATTTGAGACCTAGTGATCTTAAAAAAGTCAAAGATGCAGATATTGTATTTTATATAGATGAGCAATTTGATGGCTTTGCTGGCAAATTAATGAATGGTCATAGTAAAAATGTCATTAAAATTAGTAATTTTGATAGGCTAAAAATTATTAGTAATGACTCCTACGATAATTGGCATATTTGGCTTGATTTAGATAATGTAAAAATACTATTGGAACAATTATCTCAGATATTATCTCAACGATTTCCTGAGATTAGTTCAGCTGTTTACCAAAATTTTGAAGAGGCAAAAAAACAAATAGGCGATCTTGCGAAAATCAAACATCAAAGATTAGCGTCTTTAACAGATGTGATCTTGCTTAGTGATAGTTTAGAATATTTTTTTGATAATAGCCAAAAAAGAGTTGCAAAATTATATAGCTCTGATCAAAAGAGTCTCAAATATATTAGTAATCTTGAGCATTTATTAAGCATGTCCAATAGTAAATGTTTATTGCTAAGTCTCGATCAAGATGTTGCTCTTTATAAAAATTTTAAAGTAGAAGTAGTGGCAATTGAAAGTGAGAATTGGCAAGTGACTAACATCAATAGTGATTTATTTTATAATCAATATTTAAAAATAATTAATCAAATGTCTAAATGTTTAAATTACTAAACCCTTATTTTTTTAGTAAGTTAGTGCAAACCATGCTACCATTATTGCTAGTTGCAATGTTAGTAATAATGGGGGTGGGGTTATATCAAGCCTTGATAGTCTCACCACCAGATTACCAACAAGGTGATATGGTCAGGATTATGTATGTTCATGTACCAGCTTCTTGGATGGCACTAGGGATTTACACATTTATAGCTATTTGTAGTTTGTCTAACCTAGTGTGGAAGACTAAAATGTCGTTCTTAATGGCGGTGGCCAGTAGCCCTATTGGTGCAGTTTTTTGCATGATTAGTATGGTGACGGGGGCATTATGGGGAAAGCCTATTTGGGGAACATGGTGGGTTTGGGATGCTAGACTTACCTCAATGTTCGTACTATTCTTGCTCTATTTAAGTTATATCGTGGTGGTAAATAGTGGTGATAGGATAAGCCGTACTGAAAAACCAGCTTCGGTGATTGCTCTGATTGGTTTTATCAATGTTCCTATAGTAAAATTTTCGGTAAATATTTGGTATAGTTTACACCAGCCAGCAAGTGTTTTACGGCTAGGTAGCCCGACAATTGATAATTCTATGTTATTACCCTTAGTGCTAATGTTGATAAGTGCTATACTGTATTTTTTATTAGTATTGGGTTTGAGATCTTGCGTTTTAATCGCCAAGTTCAAGGAGTATGACAATTTATGACTTATGTTGTTACCGACGAATGCATAAAATGTAAATATACTGATTGTGTAGAAGTATGTCCTGTCGATTGCTTCTATGAAGGGGAGTTAATGTTGGTAATTAATCCTGATGAATGTATTGATTGTGGAGTGTGTGAGATTGAGTGTCCGGTTAAAGCTATTAAGCCAGAGTCAGAACAGCTGATTGACTGGATAGAGAGAGCGAAATTTTTCTCGAGCATTTGGCCAAATATTGCCGTTAGAAAACCAGCCCTACCGGATGCAGATAAATATCGGGATGAGAAAAATAAGTTTGAAAAATATATGGGAGAAGTCTAATTTACCCCAATTTGGGGTGATTTGTGTTTTTTACGTTTTCAAGAGCTTTTTTAATTACCCTATTTAATCCAGTTCTTGTATAGCTAGACACTACAAAAATTTCCTCACTAGTAATTTTTTGCAATTCTATAATTTTGTCTTTAATTTCTTCTTCTAACAAAACATCGCACTTATTCAAACAAATTATTTCGAGCTTATTTTTTAATAAGCTTGAATATGATTCAAGCTCGTTCCTAATAGTTCTATAATCAGCAATCAAATTATCACTTGTTGCTGATATCAAATGAATCAATAAATTACATCTCTCAATATGTTTTAGGAACTTATCACCGAGTCCATGTCCTAAGTGAGCCCCTTCTATTAAACCTGGGATATCAGCTATCACAAATTCTTCATCATCTACATAAACCACACCAAGATTAGGGTTTAGTGTGGTAAATGGATAATCAGCAATTTTAGGTTTTGCTGATGTCGTGGTTGCAAGAAAAGTCGATTTTCCTGCATTAGGTAGACCTATAAGACCAACATCTGAAAGTAGTTTGAGTTGTAAATTTACCCACATCTCTTCTCCAACAACACCTTCAGTCCTACGTCGCGGAGCTTGATTGGTAGATGACTTAAAATGGCTATTACCAAGCCCGCCTTTGCCTCCCTTAAGAATTTCAAAAGTTTGTTCATCAGAAGTGAAATCATATAGTAGAACATCGCCATGTTCTGAGAATATTTGTGTTCCTACTGGTACTTCTAAGAGTAAAGCAGGTTTAGACTTCCCACTACGGTTTGAGCCTTTACCATTCTCACCATTTTCTGCTTTAAAATGCAGTTTATGCCTAAAATTTACTAAAGTATTAAGATGAGAATTACACTTAAAAATAATGCTACCACCACGACCACCATCACCACCATCAGGTCCACCCATATCAATATATTTTTCTCGATGAAAACTAATCGCCCCATCACCACCATCACCGGCTTTTAAGTATATTTTAGCTTCATCGATAAAATTCATAATATATTATTGTAAGTTATAAACTTGATATTTATAGTCAATTGATGAAAATTTGGTGACTGATTACATTTTGGCATCAGTATACCATAATATTGCTGTCATGTAAAACACTCCTTTGTCTATATCCAATCAGGGCAGTTTAAAAATTCCAACTTTAAGTTGGGAATAATTTAAATAACCTATGTCTATAATTGTTAAAATTTTCTCTAGTTTCAGTAATTTTGTTTGAAAATAGAGCTATTATAGAAAGAGTTGTTGTCCTCAATAATGACATTAGACTTCTTTCGAAACTCTACTTCTGCTGGTGATTTGTACGTCGATGCGGTACTCGAATCCTCACGTACATTAGAGTACGCTGCGGTTCTGCGTTCCGCGTCTCCTTCAAATCCCTCAGCACAAGCGAGTTTCGAAAGAGGTCTATTATTAACGGAGCTTCTCCAGTACTAATAGTTGACTTATCTTCTTCAAAAACCTTATCTTTTATCCAGTTTAAATTATTTTCGCATGACCAATGACTTCTGTTAAATTTTAACAATTCTTCTGGACTAGACTTTTTCTCTAAGCTAGTAATCATTAATACATTCTCTGTTTCTACAGCCATTAGCCTTGTTCTTCTTTTCTCTTTTTCGGGTAATTTTGCATATTTGCTTGATATGCCATTTAAATATCCAAATGGCATATCAATTATCTCGATTTTTCTTCTTTCTATTCTCCCATGCTGTAAATCTATATTCTCTGCAAAACTCTTAATTTCCTGACCTTCTGCCTGTATTTTATCAAATGTTTGTGTACTATGGTAATGTAAATTAGCTTCATTAGCTTTAAGAGTAAGCACAAATTATCCACCTTGTTCAACAATTTTTTCACATATAGCTTCATGAGTAAAGGATGTATCTGAGAGTTTGTCCGCAAACTAAGTAATAGAAATAAATATCCTACGAGGAAGTAATCGACTCATAGCCAAAAAAATTATATTTTCACTAGAATCAGTAAGAAAATCATATTCATTGGAGAGCCTTCTATTTCTATTTATCCAGGCAAAGTTTCTCTCAACAACCCATCGCCTTGGCTGTACTTTAAACCCAACTTCTCTTGTTGGCAATAGTTCTGATGGTGTACTTTCTGGTATCCAAAATTTGCACGCTGGTCGTTTAACAATTTCTAAATCTATGTTATACTTTTCCTAATGAGACCCTTTAAATCTTTAGACTGATACCCCATATCAGCCCACATTTGTTTAATAGTAAAGGAGGTATTAAATGTTAGATATAATAAGAAAGTGGTCGGAGCAGAGAGATTTGAACTCCCGACCCTTTGGTCCCAAACCAAATGCGCTACCAGGCTGCGCCATGCTCCGAAAAATAAATGATGAAGATTAACAATAAAGTGTTAGTGGATTCATATTGCCTAATTATATAAACTATAATATAAGTCAAATCAATTTTTTTATTTTAAAATTTCATCATATTTATTAAATGTCTTCATTACATGCATCAATATTAACCATATTTCCAGAAATGTTTCCTGGATTTTTGCAATATTCCCTTGCAGGGCAAGCCTTAGAAAAGGGTATATGGTCTTATAATGTAGTTAATATAAAAGATTTTGGATTAACTAGGCATAAAAATGTTGATGATGAGCCTTATGGTGGTGGTAACGGACTGATAATGCGTCCAGATGTGGTGGGTAGTTGTATAGATCATGTTTTGTCTTCAAATCCTAATGCCAAAATATATTATCCCTCACCAAGAGGAAAGCTATTTAACCAAAATATTGCTCGTGAAATTATACAAGAAAAGCAAATAATAATTTTATGTGGTCGCTTTGAAGGGGTTGACGAACGTGTAATTGAAGAGTATAATATGACGGAAATTAGTATAGGGGATTATATTTTATCTGGTGGTGAGGTGGCAGCTCTTGCTATTCTTGATTGCTTGATTAGATTACTTCCGAATGTATTACTGAATCAAGACACATTGCAATCAGAATCTTTTGAGGAAAATGGAGAGTTCGCTGGATTGCTTGAATGTCCTCTATATACGAGACCGGCAAAGTGGAAAAATAGAGAGGTTCCGAGTATTTTGTTGTCTGGTAATCATCAATTAATTAAAGATTGGAAAAGCAAGCAATCTTTAGAGATTACTAAAAAACGTAGGCCGGATTTATTAAATATTTATAGGAGTTTAAGGTAATGAATATTATTGAAGAGTTTGAACAACAGCAAATTCTGAAACTAACGGAAAATAAAAAGATTCCTGACTTTAAAGCAGGGGATACTGTAAAGGTTACTGTAAAGATAATTGACCGAACAGTTGAGAAAGATGGTAAGGAAAAATTACTAGAAAGATTTCAAATGTATGAAGGTGTAGTAATTGCTAGAAGGAATAGTGGTGTTGCATCTTCTTTTGTAGTTCGTAAGGTCAGTCATGGTGAAGGTGTAGAAAGACGATTTATGATTTTCTCACCAATTGTACATTCGATTGAAGTTGTTAAATATGGTGTAGTACGTCGTGCTAAACTATATTATTTAAGAAATCTAAGTGGTAAAGCAGCTAGAATTAAAGAAAAACTTCAAGTAAATCCTAATAAAGTAATTAAGAAAAAGGTGGTTGCTTAAGGGGAAGGACGGCTAAGGATGTAGAAGCTCTTTAGCTGCCTTCAAGCTCGCATCGGTAATAGATTTGCCTGAGATCATACGAGCAAGTTCAGCTTGCCTCTCTTGAAGATTTAGATTTTTTATAGTAATTTTAGTACTTTCATTCAATTGTAGCTTGTTAACGACAATATGCTGATCTGCCTTACCTGCCACTTGCGGTTGATGAGTAATTGCGATAACTTGGGCAATAGAGCTAAGCTTTTTTAGTTTTTCTCCTACTTTATCGGCTACGATACCACCAATTCCCGTATCTATTTCATCAAAAATAATAGTTTCCTTAAGTAGTTTATCAAAAAGACAAGTTTTTAGTGCTAACATAAATCTTGATAATTCACCACCAGAAGCAATTTTATCAATAGGAGCAAGTTGCATACCAGGGTTAGTTGAGGCAACGAAACGCACATTATCGATACCATTATCTGATACCCTACATAACATTACTTGAGAAGTATCCCTGTCTTCCAAAAAATGTTTATTGTCAGTTTGGTTTGCAATATTATCCTTAGGTACTATTTCTACTTTAAAAATTGCCTTTTCCATTTTAAGTTGTTCAAGCTCTTTTTGCATAGCTAACTCTAGGTTTTTGGCTACTTTAGAACGCTGATGCGATAAAGCTTCAGCTAGTTCAAAATATTTTTTATGACCAGCTAGCTTATTAATATCTAGGATTTTAACGTTATTAATTTTATCCTTCAGGGCATTTAATTGTTGGGTAGAATTGTCAACAAATTCAGGTATTTTATCGCAAGAAATATTATACTTTCGTGCTATGTCACGAATTTTAAACAACCTTTCTTCCACTTCATCTAAGTTAAATTCATTTGTATCGAAGTTATTAATAATGTTTTGTAATTTTATACGTGCTTCTTCTAGACTATTATAACAATCATCTAAATTTAATGAAATAGAGGCAAATTCTTCATTTTCCTGTAAGTTACGGGCTATTAAACGTTGAACATTAGTAATGGACTTATTAATTTCAGGAGTTTCAAGATGTGATAATATATCTTGAGTTACTTGTATTTCTTTATCACGATTTTGTAAACTGCGTCTTATAGTGGTAAGTTTTTCTTCTTCTCCTACTTGATAGTCAAGAGTTTTTAATTCCTTGGTTACAAAATTTAAATAATCTATCTCTCGTTCTATAGTATCTTTATCTTTTGTGACTTTATTGATTTCTTTAGTAGTTGCTTATAAAATATTGAAATGCTCGGATAATTCAGCTCTTAAACCTAGAAGGTTTCCATAATCGTCTAGAATATTAATATGGGAGGAGGGGGTAAGAAGGGTAGTAGGGCTATTTTGTCCATGAAGTTCAAATAAATAATCTGCTACTTGTTGTAAGGTATTTACTGTCACCGCTTGATCATTTATAAGAAATTTTTTGCGGTTACCAGATTTTTGGATACGTTTTATCAGTAATTCTTGGTCACACTCAATATTAAATTGTTCCAAAAGCTTTTTTAAATCATTATTGAGAGTAAATGTTGTAGCAACCGTACAATAATCGCATCCATGTTTTATTACATTATCAGAGAATTTGTTACCTAAAGAGAACAAAATTGCATCTAGCAAAATAGACTTACCAGCTCCAGTTTCACCGGTAATCACACATAGTCCTTTTTCAAACTCTATGTCCAATTCGTCTATCAAAATAAAATTCTTTACCGAAAGACTTTGTAACATTATGCCTCTTGTATAACTCTACTTTTGTTGCTAATTTGGGCATCTAGGTCACTCGATACCGTCTAACGCGAATTCGGGATAAGAATTAACTAATTCTTATCCCGAATTCGCGTGTCTAATAAATTTAATCCTCTAAATTAGGAAGGTTAATTCCATAACCATTTTTACACCAATTTTGCACTTCTTTAAATTTTTTTGAAAAGTCTGCATCTAATTGAGATAATTTTTTATATTTGTTGTTATCAATAATTAAAGGATCAATACCTCTAAATTTTGGCTTTATATTGATTTGTCCTTTACCATATTTAGCTAATTTAAAAGATTTTACATCTTTTTTGCATTTATTTAGTAATTTTTTTATAATTTTATCATTACTATTTTCTATTTTTTGCATCACATTTTGATCCACACTAAAATGTAACTCATCTTTAGAAACTAGTTTTATTTCTATAGCACGTTTTAAGATTTTATGAAAATAATCGTAAACTACAGTATTAAATGGCACTCCCCATAATTCTTTAATTAAACAAAACTTACGCTATGTAAGGTTCTAAATAGCGTAAGTTTTGTCAAGATATTTTATTGCAATATTGTATCTACTTGTAATTTCATCTATTTTCATAGAACGTAAGAACCATAAATGAATCGTATCTTGATAAGACTTTTCTTGCTGCTCTTGATAAAATAAATTATCTCCTAAATGAGAAAAAACAGTGTGGGAAGTATCATGTAATAGACCAGCTATTTGTTCAATTTTTGATACTTGTGCTTTTTGAAGTAATACAAACACCCCTATACTATGATCATATCTACTAAAATATGGAAGTAACCCTATATAACCCCAGTTGCCAATTAAATAGGAGAGATGAAAGGTAGATTTTAAAAGGGACATAGGTTATTTTATCTTTTTCAACCAATAACAAAATAACCTATGAAAAAAGATTTTACCGCAATTTACTGTTTTGTCGACGATTTTATAAAGAATTTGGAAAATAATTTGCCTACAATTAATAGTAGTAAATTTAAACCTGGTGTAAGTAATTATTTATCAATAAGCGAAGTATTAACCATATTAATTGGTTACTATGATTCATATTGTGATTGTTTTAAGCATTATTACAAACAAGTAATCTTACATAATTATACAGAAGATTTTAAACTTGTTAGTTATGAACATTTTACTAAATTGATAGGTAGAAGTATACCTTATTTAGCAATATTACTGAATCATTTGCTTGCTGAATGCACAGGTCTGTCTTTTGTAGATGCTACAGGTATAGCCGTATGTAAGAATTATCGTATAAGTTCACATAAGGTTTTTAAAGGAATAGCGGCAAGAGGAAAAACCACTAAGGGGTGGTTTTATGGACTAAAGTTACATTTAATCATAGATTCCGAAGGTAATCTGATAAAGGTATCTTTCAGCAGTGGTAATAAGGATGATAGGAAAGGACTTAAAGGAATGATATTTGGTATATATGGCAAAGTTTTTGGCGATCGCGGTTATATATCTAAAGAATTATTTGATGATTTGTATGACAAAGGCATCCAACTTATTACTCGGGTTAAAAAGAATATGAAAAATATATTAATCCCTATTATAGATAAGGTTATGTTGCTCAAAAGAACTCTGATAGAAACCGTAATAGGCAAACTTAAATTTCTTGATAAGTTAGAGCATTCTAGACATAGATCAGTTACAAATGCATTTAGTCATATGCTATCCTGCCTAATCAATTATCAGTTGCTAGAAAACAAACCTTCTATCAAAACTTTGCTTCCTATAGAACTTTTTGATATACAAAATTAATTGGCAACTGGGGTTATATAAGGTGTAGGTCCAGATTGATCAATTAATTTTAATCTTTGCATTGCTTTACTATCAATTAGTGCCTCTATAAGTGGATCGTCAACTACTACACTATCCTGCCATATAGTATATAATTCTTTCTTAGCATAAGCAGGGAAATAAAATAAAATATAGAAAATAAGCTTTTTGCTTCATAAAAATACCTAGATTATTAAATAACCCGAGTTGCCAATTAATTTATAAGAGCAGAGCTAGGTTTTATGAACATTTGAAGTTAATTTGTAACATTAAAACACTTAATAAAAACTATATTTTTTAGAAATATGTTTGTATTAAAAATGTTTTAGTATCGAGCCTCACATGAAACCAGCGTTAAATATAGCTTTTGCCAGTATAATTAATTGGCAACTCGGGTTAAATAATGAATGATAAAGGCTTTATTCTATATAATGAAGCTGTTGCAATAAACCCATATATAGAGCCTAAATAAGATACTTATGCTAGAGAATTTGTAGAAGAGGCAAGAAAAGCAAAAAACCGTAAGCAATATGAAAGTCTGCATTACGGACTTGAGTCCAAGAGCGACGTAAAATTTACCAGCAAAAGTAGAATTGTGAAAAAATTCTATTATTGAGATGGTGTTTTATTTGGTCCCTTTGGAAAGTTGTTAATAAACGGTTGACAATATTTATACCAGTTACTATCCGGATAGTTGTGACCAAGTACTGCAGCATATTTCTTTGCTTCAACGTTAAGTCCCAACATTAAATAACTTTCCACTAAACGATAAAGTGCTTCTGGTATATGTGATGTAGTTTGGTAATTATCCACAATAAGCTGAAATCTATTGATAGCAGCTATCGGGTTATTTTTACTGAGATAATAACGACCTACATCCATTTCCTTACCGGCTAAATGATCATTTACTAAATCAATTTTTAAAGATGCATCAATTGAATATTTTGTTTTAGGAAAAAGTTTTATAACATCTTCAAAACTTTCTTTAGCTAAAAAGGTTCTTGATTGATCAAGCTGTACATTTGAGATTTGCATATAATACGATAATGCCTTTAGGTAATACGCATATGCAATATCTTCATGCATTGGATGAAGCTTAATAAAAGTATCAAGTACATCTACCGCTTCCTCATACTGACATGCTAAAAATAAAGAATAGGCTTGCATTAACTCAGCTTGAGGAGTCATTTTATTACCAGGGTCTTGATAAAAAATTCTAGAAAATTCCTCGGCAGCTTTCAAATATTTTTGTTCTTCCAGTAAAACAATGCCATTATTGTATAATTCAGGAGCTGGAACAATTAAATCTTCATCTATCTTCTTAGTTTTACAGCTAGATAAAGCTAAGCAGGTAGTGATGGTATAAAATAATAATTTTGTTAATTTCATATAGAGCTTACAAGTTTTTTTAAATTTAATCTCTTAATTATATAGGATTTTACTATATTATATCGAACTCAGGTTACAATATTAAAAATGTGTAGAAAACTTTAGATGGAAAAGTTGCTTTTCATCATAAGGTCTCTTTTTAATTGACCAAGCCCAATCCATTCTGATAGGGGCAAAGCGAGTAACCCATATAAAACCCACCCCAACAGAAGCACGAAGTGACTTATCATTATAAAAACTATCAGATTTATAAATACTTTTAGAATTTAATCCTACACCCCAAAGACTACCAGCATCCATAAAAACAGCTCCCGTTAAATTAAAATCTTCTGGTAAACCAGTTGGAAAGTTGAGTTCTGTTGAAAATGTATAATATTTTTCTCCGCCAAGACCTTCATTTGTTGTTTTTTCTCTAGGACCTATTCCACTAGAAGCAAATCCTCTAAGGCTATAATCACCCAAATTAAACCGATCAGAAATTCTTACAGTTTTACCTCCTACACCCATAATATCACCGACACTACTTGAAAGTTTTAAAGTGAATTTATTATTGATAAAAGATTTAAAATATTTACCGTCTAGTTCATGTTTTAAATATTTATTATTACCCCCAACACCAGCAAATTCCTGAGTGCCGCTAATAACATAACCATTTTTAGGAATAATACTACTATCAAGCTGAGCATAAGTGATAGTATGTCCGATGGCTGATGTGATGAATTTTCCCATCTGTTCAGTTAAGAATATAGAACTTGAATTGCCTGGAGAGCTTAATACATCTCTCTTAAGAGTATAGTCAATTTCATGACTTAAGTCTTCCGCAATATCATAACCAAGAGAAGGTTTGAGTCCTATAGATTTTAACGTATAATTTTGATCTCCTTGTGAAAGAAATGAAGTCCCACGACCGCTATAATTATTGAAAACATTAAAACCTAGCGATACATCTTTATCAAGAAAATGAGGTTCGGTTATGCCACCATAGTAACTAATACTCTTTTTTCCTACTTGTACTCCAGCATTTAACACTTTTCCAGTACCAATTAAATTACGTTCCAAAAATGATATACGTCCAAATGGTCCTCCCGCTGTGTTATAGCCAGCATCAAAACTAATTGAAGATGTTGATTTTTCCTCAACGGCAATATTAATATCATATTTGTCTTTTCGTGTTGTTGGTGTAACGTTAATAAGTACTTTTTCAAAATAATCCAAATTGCGTAGATTCTGATGACCTTTTTCTATATAAGAACGGTTAAATATATCTCCTTCAGAAATTTTAAATTCTCGTCTAATAACTTTATCTTCAGTTTTTAGATTATTTGTAATATTAATTTGATTAATAAATACTTTTTCTGCCTTATCTATAACAAATTTAATATCGGCAGTATTATCAGGATTTTTACTACTTATATCAGGGTAAACATTAATTCCTGGATAACCTTTACTTGCAAAATGTGAAGAGATTTTATTTGCTATTTTATTTAAACTATTAATATTAAATGTATCACCCGACTTAACATTAATATATTTTTTAATTTCATTTATATCAATATTAGGTAATTTATTGTCAATAGTAATGTTGCCAAAATTATATTTTGCCCCTTCTTCAATAGAGTAAGTAATGGTAAAATATTCTTTGGTTGGATTGAGTTCTGCTGTAACAGAAATAACACGAAAATCGGCAAATCCTACTGACTGATAGAATTCCTTTAACAATTCTTTATCATACTCTAGGCGGTCTGGATCGTAGGTATCATTTGTTTCTAAAAAGTTAAACCATTTTGACTGTTTTGTTAGGATAACAGATTGTAGTTCTGTACTACGGTAATTATTATTTCCACTGAAATAGATTTTTTTAACAGTTGTTTTAGGTCCTTCTGCAATATCAAAAGTAACTTTTACTCTGTCATTCTCAAGTCTCTCAATTTTTGGCGTTACGGTTGTAGAAAAACGACCTGAACGTTTGTATATCTCTTTAATTTTTTCCACATCTAGTTGGATTTTAGCTGGACTCATTGATTCACCAGACATGGTAAGCAATTCTTTTGATAATGAGGATGTTTTGATTTTAGAATTACCTGTAAACACTACTTTAGTAATAAACGGAGTTTCTGATACAGTAACTATCAAATTACCACCATTGACTAGTGTAATACTTATATTGTCAAACAAAGACGTTGAGTAAAGGTTTTTGATTGCTTCATCTCCTTTGGATGTATTATATTCTTCTCCTACTTGAAGCTTTAAGTAATTTTCAATAGTCGATTTTTCGATTATTTTATTACCTTGAATAGTTATTTTTTTAATATACTCAGCCGATAAAGCTGATGTATTATATAAAACAGTTGTTGCCAAAATAGCTAGTTTAATAGTTGATTTGAAGTTTGTTTTCACAAGAACCTTCTTTTGTTTGGTTTTATAAGTCATACTGAAATTTAAAATACTAAGTTTTTTATATCATTTGACAAGGAAATTACAATAAGAAAAATAATTATCCCCATACCTAATCTTAGTATAGCATTTTTTATTGCTCCACTAAGTGTTTTTCTAAAAATTATTTGATATATTATAAATACTAAATGTCCACCATCTAGAACTGGAATCGGTAGCAAATTAAGTAGACCTAGATTAATTGATATCATGGCAACAAATAGGGCAAAATTTGCTACCCCTTGTTCTAAAGATTTTCCTGATTCCTTGGCAATGGTAATTGGTCCACCAATTTCATTTAACGATCTTGTTCCCATTAGCATTTGTCCAAAGTGTCTTAAAATTAAACCTGAGATATAAACAACATCTACAGAACCTTGATATATACTTTGGAAAATATTCATTTTAATGTAAATAGGTTCATTCTTAGCAATAACTCCTATATAAGGTCTTTTTATCTCAGGTTGATTATCCAGTTTTTGACTAATCTCTTTTGGAGTTATAACAATATCAATAATCTCATCATGCCTTTCAACTAAAAGATTGATGGGTTTAGTCCCCCTCATGAATATATTTTTCTGTAAATCGGCAAAACTATCGATTTTATTAGTGCCAATCATAATAACTTTATCATTTTCCATAAGCCCAGCTAATTCAGCGGGTGAATTAGCCACCACTTCACCAATTATAGGAGGTATTTCTACTTGACCATGAGAAAAATAAATAGTTGTGAATATGAGAATGGCTAACAAGTAATTAGCTATAGGTCCAGCAGCTATAATTAAGAATTGAACCCAAAGAGGCTTGCTAAGAAAAGCTATAGGTCTATTACCCTGTACATCTTTAAGTATTGCAGGGTCAAATCCATAAATTTTAACGTAACCACCGAAGGGTAGGGTGCAAATTTTCCATTTTACGCCATCTTTGTCTATTTTAGAGAAGAGTTCCTTACCAAAACCTATCGAGAATTCCTCAACCTTTACTCCAAATATTTTAGCTATGTAATAATGCCCAAACTCATGAATAAAGACTAATAAGCTGATTGTTAGAATAAATCCGAATATTGATAACATACAACTCATTATTTTTTAAATAGGTTTACTAAGTTATGCTTTTTTGCTATAGCTAATAGATTAAATATGTTACCAATACATCAAAGTTTTTATGACCTCAACCAAAATTAGTACCAAAACGATAGCACGTATTGCTGCGGTGCAGGCAATTTATCAGTATAAACCGGAGAGTCCTGATCAAAACATAGATATAGTCATACAGCAAATGATTCAATTCTATCAAAGTGAGCGAGTAGCTAATAATTTAAACAAACCAATAAAAGTGAAGTTAAGTATAAGTTATTTTGAATTGTTAGTAAAGTCTGTAGTTGTAAATTTACCTCAAATTGATAAGATGATATCAAGGCATTTGACATCGGAATGGCAAATTACTAGCTTACCTGTTCTGCTTCTTGCTCTTTTGCGTGTGGCAATTTGTGAATTACAATTTCTTCCAAATGTTCCAAGTAAAGTGGTAATTAATGAATTCACCGACATTACAAGTGATATGTTGAATGAAAATGAGGTTGGTTTTGTTAATTCTGTATTGGATAGAATTGCTAAAAAATCTAGCGAGATCATGTGTCATGACATCTAATATATTAGGGTTTAGAGGTAAATTTGTTGCCATTAAAACTACAAAAAAGCGTAAAAATTCGTCAAAACAGTGGCTCACGCACCAATTAAATGATCCATATGTTTCTAAAGCAAAGCTTGATGGTTATAGATCTAGGTCAGCTTATAAGTTGCTGGAAATCCATGAAAAATTTAATCTGTTAAAACCAGGGATGAAATTAGTCGATTTAGGTGCTGCACCAGGTGGATGGAGTCAAGTAGCTAGCAGAATTATTAAATCTGATGAGTCACGTGGTAATAATAGCGTGATAATTGCAGTTGATTTACTTGACATCGAACCAATTATTGGTGTACATTGTTTGCAAAAAGACTTTTATGCTGAAGATACAAAAGAGATTATTATAAAGATGCTCGATGGTAGTGCTGATGTGGTAATGAGTGATATGGCTGCGAACACGACGGGTCATGCAACAACTGACCATATTCGGACTCTTGACTTATGTGAGCATGCGATTGACTTTGCCTTAAAAATTTTAAGACCGGGTGGGCATTTTATTGCTAAAATTTTTCGAGGTGGTACGGAGAATAATGTGCTAAACAGAGTTAAACTTAATTTTCATAAGGTCAAGCATTTTAAACCATCTTCTAGTCGTAAAGAGTCAGTAGAGGTTTATTTAATTGCTTTAAATAAGAAATCTGAAGACAGTTAAGGAAAAACTTGATTATCGAGTAAAATGGATAAAATTTCATGACCATAAGTTTTTCATTTTATTAAAAAAACTAGCATCATCCTCATCTTTGTCGCTTGTAAATTCTTTATCCAGCAATTCTAGTAATTCTTTTTGTTTTTTAGTAAGATTCTTTGGTATCTCAATATGTATGTGAGCAAACATATCACCTCTAATGCTTGATCTAACCTTAGACATACCTTTGCCTTTTAACCTAAGTTGTTCGCCATTTTGTGTGCCAGCGGGTATTTGTAATTTTACCTTACCACCTTCTATATCTGGGACTTCTACTTCTCCACCTAAAACAGCTTTAATGAAGCTAATTGGTAGTCTGCAATGCAAATTAATTCCATCAACTTTATAGAGGTCATGCGGTTTAATAGTAACAAAAATATACAAATCCCCGTTATTTCCTCCTCGCACTCCGGCATCTCCTTCACCAGTAAGCCTTATTCTAGTACCTTCTTCAATACCAGCTGGAATATTTACTAATAAATTTCTATGTTGTGAGTAACGCCCCTGACCATGACATTTTTTGCATGGATTTTTAATTATTTGTCCTGCACCTTGGCATTTTGCACAAGTTTGTTCTAATGTAAAGAAGCCTTGTTGTCTTCTGGTAACCCCTTGTCCTGCACAAGCGTCACATTTGGTCATTCCGGCATTACTTTCTGACCCGTTGCCGTTACATGTTTGGCATTTTACTTCACTGGTAAAACTAATATTTTTGTCGATACCACGAAATGCTTCTTGCAAAGTAACTGTGATATCATATTTTAGATCTGAACCTCTAATAGTAGTTGATGGTCGTTGTCTTCTTGTCCCGCTGCCCATAAAATCATTAAAAAACTCACCAAATATATCATTTATATCAGGTCCACTATTGTTATGTCTTCCAGCTGACGATGCTGCACCTGAATTCTGAAAGGCATCATGTCCAAAACGATCATAGGCAGCTCTTTTTTGTTCATCTTTTAGGATGTCATAAGCACTGCTTATTTCCTTGAACTTTTTTTCTGCTTGTTTATCCTGTGTATTACGGTCAGGATGATATTGCATCGCCAATTTATGATAAGCTTTTTTTAGCTCTTCCTGGGTAGCAGTTTTACTAACCCCAAGTATTTGGTAATAATCTTTTGTCGACATAATTAAGTATATCTTATTTTAAATTTTACTTTTAGCTAACTCGAATAGCGTTACTCGTCATTGCGAGGAGTCGCTGAAAGCGGCTACGCGGCAATCCAGGGTACACGAAGCTTTACTCTAAAAAAACAGCTTCGCTGTTTACCTGGATCACCACGGCATCTAAAGAGCCTTGCAATGACGATTATAGAAAAATGTAGGGTACTATGGTTGCCACTACACTCATGTGGTCTTGCAATGACGGAAGTATTTTCATCCATCATCATTGCGAGGAGCCACTTTAGCGGCGACGAAGCAATCTACATTCATTAGTAATTACTTATTGCTTACATCCTCGTAATTAGCATCAACTACTTTATCGTCATTACTTGCTTCAGATTCCGCATTATTATCGTCACCTGACGGAGATTTATACATAGCTTCTCCTATTTTCATACTACTAGCCATAAGAGCATCAGTTTTTGCTTTAATTTGCTCAAGATTATCAGACTCTAAAGCTGCTTTTAACTCTGTTATGCTATTTTCTACTTCTTGTTTATCACTAGCTGATATTTTACTATCGTGTTCTTTTAGAGTTTTTTCAGTTGAATAAATTAAGCTATCAGCACTATTTCTAGCCTCAATTAATTCACGACGCTTTTTATCATCCTCAGCGTTTTTTTCTGCATCTTTTACCATTTGTTCAATTTCTGTATCACTAAGACCTCCAGAAGCTTGAATAGTTACTTTTTGTTCCTTACCACTAGCTTTATCCTTGGCAGAAACATGAACTATACCATTAACGTCTATATCAAAAGTTACTTCAATTTGCGGTAATCCTCGTGGTGCAGGCGGAATGCCATCAAGATTAAATTGGCCAAGTATCTTATTATCAGATGCCATTTCCCGTTCACCTTGGAATACCCTAATCGTTACAGCATGCTGGTTATCATCAGCAGTAGAGAATACCTGACTCTTTTTAGTCGGTATAGTAGTATTACGATCAATCAGCCTAGTAAATACCCCACCAAGAGTTTCAATACCTAAAGATAAAGGGGTGACATCTAGCAATAATATATCAGTAACTTCTTTATTTAATACCCCGCCTTGAATAGCAGCACCTAGAGCCACGACTTCATCAGGGTTAACTCCTCTATGTGGTTCACGACCAAAGAATTCCTTTACTTTCTCAATAACTTTTGGCATTCTAGTCATACCACCAACAAGTACTACTTCTTGAATATCCGAAGCTTTTAGCCCAGCATCTTTTAAAGCTTTCTTACATGGTTCTATTGTATCATCAATTAACGTTGCCACTAAGGATTCTAATTTCGCCCTAGTAAATTTTATATTTAAATGCTTAGGACCTGAGCTATCAGCCGTAATATATGGCAAATTAACATCAGTTTGAGGTACAGATGATAATTCTTTTTTAGCTTTTTCAGCAGCTTCTTTCAGACGTTGCAAAGCTAAAGGATCTTTGCGTAAATCTATACCACTTTCTTTCTTAAATTCATCAATTAAATAATCTAGAATTCTAGAATCAAAATCTTCGCCACCAAGGAAAGTATTGCCGTTGGTAGATTTAACTTCAAATACACCGTTACCTATCTCTAAAATTGATACATCGAACGTACCACCACCAAGATCATAAACTGCAATTATTTTGCTCTCAGCTTTATCGAAACCATATGCTAAAGCGGCTGCTGTTGGTTCATTGATTATCCTTAATACTTCCAAACCAGCAATTTTACCAGCATCTTTGGTTGCTTGACGTTGTGCATCATTAAAATATGCCGGTACAGTAATGACTGCTTGTGTTACCTTCTCACCAAGATAATTCTCGGCTGTTTCTTTCATTTTCTGTAGAATATAAGCACTAATCTGACTAGGAGAATATTTTTCTCCTTTAACTTCAACCCAAGCATCGTTATTAGCAGCTTTTACTATCTTGTATGGTACAAGATCTTGGTCTTTTTTTACCATAGGATCAGAGAAACCTCTACCTATCAATCTTTTAATACCATATAAAGTATTTTGTGGATTGGTTACAGCTTGACGTTTTGCTGGATCGCCAATTAATTTTTCACCGTCATTACCAAATCCTACCATTGAAGGAGTAGTCCTAACTCCTTCAGCATTTGCTATAACTCTTGGTTCTTTTCCTTCCATTACCGCGACGCAAGAATTTGTTGTTCCTAAATCTATACCTATGATCTTTGCCATATACACTCCTAATCCCAATTTAATAAATCAACTTGATAAGTTTTGATATAATGTCTTCTCGTTTATTTTACAAGAGGTAGCTGTGAAAAAAAGTTATATCATGTCCTTATCGCCGGAGCAGAACATTTGGACGAGTCACCTATTTCACTTTGTACATTTCTACGATTTTGAATACCCCTAATTCTCTCTTTATTAGAATTTTCTCTTACCTTGATTAATCCTTGTATAAGATATTTTAATCTAGAACTTTCAGTATAAAGGATCATATGTTTAAAAAACTTGGTATATTTACCTACTAGCTTATTACCACCATTCCAATACATATCCTCAATCATCGACATCTCGTTAGGTTTTAACTTATCCCAAGACTTGCCATAAATATTTTTTAGCTCTAGGCGATTAACAGCACTCTTACAATCATATATCATTCGAGATTGTTGTATTGTAATAGCCAAAACTTACGCTATGAGAAAAAAAATGGTACATTATGTTGAGTATAATTTACAAATGCCAAGAGGATAAAATTGCAAGCAATACCAGTTAATAGGACAGATTACTGTCAATTTCTAATAGTGAGTCAAAAGAATTATAGTTTGACCTACTATGCTGAACATGCCAAAAAATGTAGCCATGATGTTATTAATAGATTTTTAAAAAATGAAAAATATACACCTTCTTTGTTATGGGAACATATTAAGGATGATGTTATTTTATCGCCTAACGGATATACAATATTTGATGATACGGTGTTAAATAAAAGAAATACCAAGAAAATAGAAATTGCTAGATCACAGTACAGTGGGGCTACAGGTGGTATTACTACTGGTATAGGAGTAGTAAGTTTGGTATATTATAATCCGGATATTAATCAAAACTTACGCTATGTAAGGTTCTAAATAGCGTAAAGAGGGTGAACGTAACTGCTGTTGCATATAATGATCTAAAAGCCCTAACTTTATTTGATAAACCGTCTTACCTATTTTGTGTGCAGTTCTTTTTAGAAAAGCCCACACTAAAAATGCACAACTAATGTGATTACGCTGGATGCGTTGTTTTCTGCATTGGCATCGTTCTATACCGGTAAGTTGCTTGATTTCTCTATGCATGCTCTCAATTACCCAACGAAAGCCACACTCATCTTGTACGGCTTTAGAAGATTTTTGAGTTTTGTTATTGGTAACAATATAATCAACTCTGTTGGTAGAAACAGTAAGTTTAAACAAATTAACATGCTTATCTTTTGCAAAGCCCTTTATATGAATCTCCACTCCGCTCTTAATTTCCTCATCTGAAAACGTTAACTTGCTAACAGCTTTATAAGGCTTAGAAGAGGAAGTTTTAGTAACGTTTCTATTTGCTTTAATAGGAGCATAATAATATTTACCCAAGGAATCAACATGTTGCATAATTTTATGCGTAGCATACCATGTGTCAAAAAGCACAGTTTGAAAAGGAATCTTTTTGCTATACACAGCATTATTTAACATATTTAATAGGTGTTCTACTTTTGTCGCTCCATCATGTTCGGGCGAAAAAATTCGGTAATCTATTACCCAAAACTTATTAATATCCGGATTATAATATACCAAACTTACTACTCCTATACCAGTAGTAATACCACCTGTAGCCCCACTGTACTGTGATCTAGCAATTTCTATTTTCTTGGTATTTCTTTTATTTAACACCGTATCATCAAATATTGTATATCCGTTAGGCGATAAAATAACATCATCCTTAATATGTTCCCATAACAAAGAAGGTGTATATTTTTCATTTTTTAAAAATCTATTAATAACATCATGGCTACATTTTTTGGCATGTTCAGCATAGTAGGTCAAACTATAATTCTTTTGACTCACTATTAGAAATTGACAGTAATCTGTCCTATTAACTGGTATTGCTTGCAATTTTATCCTCTTGGCATTTGTAAATTATACTCAACATAATGTACCATTTTTTTTTCTCATAGCGTAAGTTTTGGTTAATGAAAAACTGGGGATTCCATCATTACGCCTTTATTGAACTTAACGAAGCTCAAAAACATGGTATGGATATTAAAAAGAATTACTTAAAAAATTGGACAATTAAATATTTAAAATTATATCCAAAGATTTTAACAATAAATCTTATTAGTTTTATATTAATATTTGTGTATTTAATATCTATTCTAACAAATAAACAATCTAATAGTCCCGAGAAAGTTATTTTGGCATATATCGTAGCAATATCTATTGTTTTTTCAATAGTACTATTTTTTGCTACCATGGCATGTGATTACCGTTATTATTATGTTATAAGAATTTTAACATTATTTAGCCTGCCGATTTATTTGAAATTCAGGCAATCTAAAAAAAGATGTTATGTATAGCTAACCATAGTAAAATGGCGTCATTGCGAGGAGGCATGAGCCGACTAAGCAATCCATAAAAGTGATTAAAAATGGATTGCTTCGTCGCTGCATCGCAGCTCCTCGCAATGACGTCTCGAGCTTTTAAACTTGACCCTATCTATTTAATTCCTTTTTTTTCCTCAACTGGGGAATCTGTTCTTCGGGTTATAGCTACACTTGGAAAAAAATAGCTTTTCCAGCTAGTCTACGCTCATTCAGCAATAGATTTTTTTCTGAATATGTAATATACTTAAACTATTCTAATATTACTTTAATAAATGTAGGTTCTAACTGTGACTAATTTAGATCGTCAAAACTTAATATCTATTAGCATTGAAGATGAGATGAAAGGCTCTTACTTAGATTATGCTATGAGTGTAATCGTCAGTAGAGCCATTCCAGATGTACGTGATGGTCTGAAGCCAGTGCATCGCAGAATCCTTTATGCAATGTATGAAGCATCTAATTACTTTAACAAACCTTATCGTAAGTCAGCAAGAACTGTCGGTGATGTGATGGGTAAATACCATCCGCATGGCGACGCTGCAATTTATGACTCATTAGTGAGAATGGCACAGGATTTCTCTTTAAGATTACCGCTCGTTGATGGGCAGGGTAATTTTGGTTCAAGAGATGGTGATGCTGCCGCTGCTATGAGGTATACAGAGTCAAGACTTGCTAAAGTTGCTCATACATTGCTTGAAGATATTGATAAAGAAACCATTGATTTTACGCCAAATTATGATGGTTCTGAAAAAGAACCATTGGTACTACCATCAATGTTTCCCAATCTCTTGGTGAACGGAACTAATGGTATTGCTGTTGGCATGGCTACCAATATTCCACCTCATAATCTTGGAGAAATAATAGATGCTTGTTGCCTATATGTTGATAATAATGATGTAGAAATATTAGAACTTATGTCAGTAGTTAAAGGACCTGACTTTCCTACTGCTTGTATCGTACTTGGTACAAGCGGTATTAGGTCAGCTTATTTAACAGGTAGGGGTAGTATTCTAACTAGAGGGCGCAGCGAAATTGAAGAGATATCTAATAATAGGCAGGCTATTATTATTACAGAAATACCATATATGGTTAATAAAGCTAAATTGGTTGAGAAAATTGCCGAACTGGTCAAGGAAAAACGTATTGAAGGTATCAGTGATCTTAGAGATGAATCAAATAAAGATGGTATTCGAGTAGTAATTGAAATAAAGAAAGATGTTGTAGCAGAAGTGGTGCTAAATCAAATATATTCCTATACTCAGCTGCAAACTAGTTTTGGTGTAATTATGTTAGCTCTAAGAGATGGGCTACCCGAAGTTATGAACTTAAAAGAAGTGATAGCTGCTTTTGTCAATTTTAGAGAAATAGTAATAACTCGCAGGACGATATATTTGTTAAATAAGGCTCGTGATAAGGCACATATTTTATTGGGACTAATGATTGCTGTTAGTAGTATTGATGAGGTTATTAGAATAATTAAATCTTCAAATGATCCGGCAAGTGCTAAAGAGCAACTAATGCAAAGAACTTGGGATGCGTCATCTATAATAGATCTAGTAAAACTTGTTGATGATAGAGCAATGATAGCAGATGATGGTAAATGTTATTTTACTGAAACACAAACAAAAGCAATTCTTGAAATGCGATTGCAACGTTTAACTGCTATGGAGAAAAATAAATTAGAAAATGATCTTGCAGAACTAGCTACGGAGATTAGCGGTTATACTGACATTCTAGCATCACGTGAGAAACTTCTAGATATCCTAAAAAATGAGTTAATTAGAATCAAAGATGAATTCGCTACTCCCCGCCTTACTAGCATTGAATTAGGTGACTTTGATCAAGATATTGAGGATCTTATCCAAAGAGAAGAAATGGTTGTGACCGTGACATTGGGCGGTTATATTAAACGTGTACCTCTTGCCACCTATAGAGCACAGAAACGAGGAGGAAAGGGAAGGGCAGGGCTGTCAATGAGAGACGAAGATATTACCACTCAAATATTTGTTGGTAGTACTCACACACCGATGTTGTTTTTCTCAAATACCGGGCAGGTATACAGCTTAAAATTATATAAACTGCCACTTGGTAATCCTCAGAGTAAAGGAAGACCAATAGTCAACATTTTACCTTTAAAAGAAGGAGAACGTATAAATAATATTATGCCATTGCCTGAAAATCAGGATGAGTGGGATAATTTGAATATTATTTTTGCTACAAGCAAAGGTAACATTAGAAGGAATGATTTATCAGACTTTAAACGTATTCAATCAAATGGTAAAATTGCTATTAGGCTTGATGATAATGACCATTTAATAGATGTTAAAGTTTGTAAGGATGAAGACCATGTTTTACTGGCAACCAAAGCTGGTAAAGCTATAAGATTCCCAGCTAGTTCAGTTAGGGTATTTAAAAGCCGTACTTCTGATGGTGTAAGAGGTATGAGGATTGCTGCTAGTGACTACGTTATCTCTATGACAATATTAAAAGGCATAGCATGTACAATGGAGGAAAGGGAAGCCTATTTATCAATTCCTATAGAAAATAGGTTGTTAATCGCTGATGGCAAGGAATTCACTCAGGAAGAATTTGGTGTACAGTTAAATAAAGAACAGATTTTAGAAATGGCTATTTCAGAAGAATTTATTCTTACCGTTAGTGAAAATGGTTTTGGAAAAAGAAGTTCCGCATACGAATATAGGATTACTAACCGTGGTGGTAGTGGTATTGTTAATATGGATGTGTCTGATAAAACTGGATTAGTTGTTGGAGTAATGCCGGTTGATATGTCTGATGAGTTGATGTTAATTACTAATAATGGCAAACTAATTAGGTGTAAACTTGAATCTGTACGTATAACTGGTCGTAATACTAGTGGTGTAATATTATTCAAAACCGAACAAGGAGAAAAAGTAGTTTCTACCGCATTGATTGCTGATAGCCCTGAGGAAGAGGTGGATGTGGATATACTCGAATGATAATATATAATCTGAGTTTGGTTTAATAGTTGAGCCTAAAACGATAATTTTAATTTAAGTGAACCTTGATGGTTTGAATATTTATTATTAGACGCTAAATAGTTATATACTGCCATGATTTCTGTTAATCCACGTTTTATAGTGATAGTTCCGCCAATTTTGTAGTTGTATTTAGCAGGTTTTTCAAGCAGCAATATTTCCTCTTTACTGCTTGGGTCTGACATGACCTGCATATGAAGCTTTTGCTGCTTATTATGCAAAAACTTTTCGACTTCCATATGCAATCCAGGAATCACTTGGGTAGTATCACTAATCTTCATTAGCATAATTACTTCAAATCCTATAAGCCCCGAAGATCTTCGGCTGTTAGTAGCTACCGATAGACTTTGTCTTTCAAAGCTTGCCCCATATCCAGCAATATCCTGCCCCCCATATTTAAGCCCAATATGGGGGATAATTAAAGCTTTCCCAACCTTTGATTTGTAAGCAACTACTAGCTTGCTACTATATGAGCTATTAGCAAATTTAGCTTTATCTAGCTGGTTTTGTACTGGTAATTTTGCAGAAACATTACCCGAAGCAAGGGAAAGGAATCCTTGTAATATTAGTTTCTTAGACAAGTTAGTTTGACCATACATAAATATTACGTGGGTGTGGGCAGTAAATTTCTCAGTACTATTCTTGTATTCAAAATTAGAGAGAACATAATTATAAGCTCCTCCAATAATGCTGCCATTAGATAATTCTAAATCGCCTCCAATAGTTGCAGCACTAGTTCTACCAATATAGCTACTTAACAAGTATTTCCCATTATACAAAACTTACGCTATGAGAAAAAAAATGGTGCATTATGTTGAGTATAATTTACAAATGCCAAGAGGATAAAATTGCAAGCAATACCAGTTAATAGGACAGATTACTGTCAATTTCTAATAGTGAGTCAAAAGAATTATAGTTTGACCTACTATGCTGAACATGCCAAAAAATGTAGCCATGATGTTATTAATAGATTTTTAAAAAATGAAAAATATACACCTTCTTTGTTATGGGAACATATTAAGGATGATGTTATTTTATCGCCTAACGGATATACAATATTTGATGATACGGTGTTAAATAAAAGAAATACCAAGAAAATAGAAATTGCTAGATCACAGTACAGTGGGGCTACAGGTGGTATTACTACTGGTATAGGAGTAGTAAGTTTGGTATATTATAATCCGGATATTAATAAGTTTTGGGTAATAGATTACCGAATTTTTTCGCCCGAACATGATGGAGCGACAAAAGTAGAACACCTATTAAATATGTTAAATAATGCTGTGTATAGCAAAAAGATTCCTTTTCAAACTGTGCTTTTTGACACATGGTATGCTACGCATAAAATTATGCAACATGTTGATTCCTTGGGTAAATATTATTATGCTCCTATTAAAGCAAATAGAAACGTTACTAAAACTTCCTCTTCTAAGCCTTATAAAGCTGTTAGCAAGTTAACGTTTTCAGATGAGGAAATTAAGAGCGGAGTGGAGATTCATATAAAGGGCTTTGCAAAAGATAAGCATGTTAATTTGTTTAAACTTACTGTTTCTACCAACAGAGTTGATTATATTGTTACCAATAACAAAACTCAAAAATCTTCTAAAGCCGTACAAGATGAGTGTGGCTTTCGTTGGGTAATTGAGAGCATGCATAGAGAAATCAAGCAACTTACCGGTATAGAACGATGCCAATGCAGAAAACAACGCATCCAGCGTAATCACATTAGTTGTGCATTTTTAGTGTGGGCTTTTCTAAAAAGAACTGCACACAAAATAGGTAAGACGGTTTATCAAATAAAGTTAGGGCTTTTAGATCATTATATGCAACAGCAGTTACGTTCACCCTCTTTACGCTATTTAGAACCTTACATAGCGTAAGTTTTGTATATTTGGTTATACCTATCGTACCACTAACCCACACATTTTTAGGAACAATATCATCTTCATCATCAGCAGCGGGAGGAGAAAGATTGTTTAGATGTCTTAAATCGCTTAATCTTAAATCAATAGATGAGTTTGCGAATTCATGAGACAAGAGAATTATTTCATTCAGTGCTAAGGCAATATTTCTTACTGTTTCTTTTTGTTTTTGTAATAATTCTACCGCTAATACCACTGTTTCCCTTGCTATCTGTTCAACTTTTTCTTGTGGCACTATAGCTTCTGCTGGTAGTGCTGCTCCTTCTCCTGCTGGTGGTGCTGCTTCTCCTCCTGCTGGCGGTGCTGCTTCTCCTCCTACTGGCGGTGCTGCTTCTCCTCCTACTGGCGGTGCTGCTCCTTCTCCTGCTGGTAGTGCTGCTGCTCCTCCTACTGGCGGTGCTACTCCAGCAGCTCTATCTTCCCTTGCTGGTGGTACTCCATTATTAGGAAATAGAAGTGGGGCAGGATTATGTCCTACTCCAACTCCTTCTAATCCTGCTTGTTTGTGGTACATTAGCTACTGGCACTATTGGTTGTTGTCCATCGGTTGTATCCTCCTGATTTTTTTTGTTTTTTCTATATCCACATAAGGTTCATCAGGAGCTATATCATCATAAAATTCAGAGGAAATAAATTCAACATTCCACTCTTCTAGTGGGAATTCATTTTGCCCTTGTGTTTTTTTACGGTTAAAAAAATTAGCCACATTAGTTAGGTAAGAATTGGGTCGGTTAACACCCAACTGTTTTTTAAACTGTTCAAATGTTCGTTTTTCAATAACCAATGGAGTATTAAAAAGTTCTACAGCCTTATGCCTAGATGAATCACCAGTTCCATATACCGGTAACTGGTATAATAATTACAGTCCCTAATGCAGATATTACAAATAGCACCTTTGCTATAAGTATTTTAACCTTAGATAAGCACATAGAACCTGTTTTAATAGGTTAAAATATAATAATTGGTATAGAATAGTAGAAAAGAAACCTATAATTGTCTAGCTAATATTACAGTAACACAAGGGATTTGTGAAATAATCATTGACGAGCAGATTATATTAAAACATAATCGCCCCAAAATTTATATGAGAGGTACAATGAAATTATCTGATTTTGATTTTACCTTACCGACTGAGTTAATCGCTCAGAAACCAGAAAAAAAACGAGATGAGTCTAATTTGTTGGCAGTAGCACCAAACAAAGACTTAGTGCAGACCAAGTTTTATGATATAATTGACTATCTATGCCCTGGTGATTTAATGGTATTTAATGATAGTAAAGTTATTAAAGCCAAATTGCTACTAAATAAAGCTGGCAAAAAAATCGAATTATACCTAAACAAGGCAATAAGTGATAATTATTGGCATGGCTTTGCCAAGCCTTCAAAAAGACTTAATGAAGGAGATCAATTTGATTTTGGTTGTAATAAGATTATTATAAGTAAAAAACTTGTAATGGGGCAGGTTGAGGTCGAATTTTTTCTAGATAATCTCTCAGTTTTTGAATTTTTAGAAAAATACGGTGAAATCCCGCTACCTCCTTATATAAAGAGGCACGAAAATTTACTAGAGGATAATAATAGATATCAAACAGTCTATAGTAAAAAACCTGGAGCAGTAGCCTCTCCAACTGCAGGGCTACATTTTTCTGATGAATTACTTGCATTAATTAAAGCAAAAAATATTGAAACTGCTTTTATTACTTTGCATGTTGGAGCAGGGACGTTCCTACCAGTTAAAACTGAAGATATTGATCAACATCAAATGCATTCAGAATATTATCATATAGATAAAAAAACCGCAAATATGATTAATAAGGCAAAAAAAGAAAACCGACGGATAATAGCCGTGGGAACTACCAGCTTACGAGCATTAGAAGGTAACGCCATTGCCAATTCTCTTAATGGACAAATACAAGACGGAGAATTTGAAACAACCATTTTTATTAGACCGGGATTTAAATTTCAAATTGTTGATATGTTAGTTACCAATTTCCATTTGCCAAAATCTACATTATTCATGTTAGTTTGTGCTTTTGCTGGTTATAAGGAAATAACTGATATCTACAAATATGCTATAGATACGAGAATGCGGTTTTTTAGTTATGGTGATGCGATGCTTCTTTATAGAAAGCATTGCTGATTATCTTTACTTTGCTTTTTATTTTCCATAATATATATTATAGAATAGCTTGAAAAATAAGCAATTTACTATCACCGTATATTTTTTCTTTAATTAGCTGTAAAGAATCATCGCTAAAATCTTCATTTTTAGCAAGTTCGACTACAATAATGCTACCATCTTTTAACCATTGACCTTTTTTTAAAGCATTAACTGCCTTCGATACAAGATTATGACCGTATGGCGGATCAATAAAAATTAAATCAAAGCCGTGATAAGCCGAAGGTAGAGCTACTGCATTGATATTTAAGAAAGTCATTTTATCCAGCTCACCTATTTTACTAGCAAACTCTTTTGCTACCTGTAAATAATTAGCATTTATATCAACTAATGTAACTGCTCCAGCACCTCTAGAACAGCTCTCAAAAGCTAAACTACCCGTGCCAGCAAATAAATCGAGAACTTTAGATTCATTGTTAAATAACCTACAATCAATGAATTCTCCTGAAGTTAGTATACTAAAAATCGCCTCTCGGATTTTCCCTGTGGAAGGACGATAGTTAGAGTTTTTTAAGGTAGGTATGATCCGATTTTTATGTTTGCCTGCTATAATTCTAATCATAAAAATTTCTTAAATTTTTCGAATGGCTGTTCTTTATACTGATTTGGTTGCAAATTACCTAATAAAAAATCTCCATAGCTAATTCTAATTAACCGGTTAACAGTCAAGCCGAAATATTCAAATATCTTTCTAATTTCACGATTTTTACCTTCAGTCAAAACTACTTCAAACCAACAATTTGTCCTGCCTGATTTTATTAATTTAATTGATTTAGGATCATAACGTATTTGATCAATTTCTATATTTTTATAATTTTTTAGCAAAAGATTTGGGTTACCATATGCTCTGACTTTATATACACGTTCTATTTTACTTGATGGTAGCTCAAACTTTCTTGCTAAATCACCATTATTGGTTAGTAATAATAGCCCTTCACTATTGATATCCAGTCGCCCTATTGAGATTACTCTAGGCAGATTCAGCTTTGCAAGACTAGCAAATACCGTTTCTCTACCACTTGTATCTTTATGCGAAGTAATGAGTCCAACAGGTTTGTAATATACCCATAAACGCGGGATCTGTTGTTGATTTATTAGTTTTCCCGACACCTCAATAACACTAGTTTCATCAACATTGGTTGCTGGTGAATCAATAATAACGCCATTTACTTTTACTTGATTATTTTTAATAAGCAGTTCTGCATCACGCCTTGAACATATTCCTGCCGTACTAATCGCTTTTGCTAGTCTTTGCATACTATCCTGTCTCAAATAAACATCCTATATTTTTTACTTACTAGACATGTCATTGCGAGAAGCCACTTTAGGCAACGAAGCAATCCAAAAGTTGCGACAGCACGCTGTTTATTTGGATCGCCACGCCACTTCGTGGCTCGCGATGACGGTTGTTCGTTCTTATAACCTAGCACTAATAGGATTCTAAAAATTCTTTTATCTTATCATCAGGGATTTCAAAAATATCAATCATACCGTGTTCTTTAGGGTTAAAGTTTTCGGGAAATTTTGTAGCAGGGAATCCTCTAGAAAACATATATCGAGAAACAAGAGGAGTTTACTCTATTAATCAGTTCCAGTTGTAAACCACTCATTGCCGTCAAAGGTTTAGAGTTATAATATGCCCCCTGTAAATTAAACTGATGAGTATTATGAAAAACTAACATTTTAGATAAATCAACTCCTATCAAATTTATATTATTAAAAATTGCAGTATTATAAGAAGCATCAGTAAATTCTACTCCACACAAATTACTTCCTGAAAAATCAGCAGATTCTAAATAAGTTCCATTAGTAAATCTAGAAAGGGCAAAATCACATCCTAGCAACTTTGCTCCCCAAAAATTTACGTTAGAAAACTCACTTTTTTGGAAATTATTTAATGAGAGATTGGCGTTGAAAAAATTTATGTTATGAAAATAAGACTTACTAAAATCAGTATCATATTTATTCTTTCCTGTACCAAATAAAATAATACTACTTAGATCTATATCTTTTAAATTTTGCTTTTTATTTGCAATCAAAAATCTTAACTCCTTGAAAATCTCAATATTCACTTGATTATATTTTGGATCAAATGATTCCCATACACTTAATGGTTGAAAGAGTATAGGTTCAACAGGAACAGTTTCTTTTTGTAAAGAAGGAATTCTTTCGAAAGCAAATTTAGGATTTTTTCCTTCAGATAAGGTAACTAGTCTAGTTACCTTATTATCTAAAGCTAGAACAGAAAATTGATATCTACCGAAAGCAACAGTATATAAAGCTAAGTATCCAGAATTTTATTATCGTATTTCTACAAAACACTACTTGTGGAAAAGAAAAAAACTTATTAAACTTATTTAAAATAATGGAGTAAACTTGAATAATGCTGGAAACTGATCCTAAGAGAAGTTTATAAATTAGCCTAATGGCTATAATCCCATATAGGATAGTTTTAAGCAATATTCTCAAAGCAACTTTTACTTTTTGAGAGTAAAATTTATATATTTGTTTCATAGCAATGTATAACTACAATAATAGTCTTAATTTTGATAATATAACATTTATGAGTATTTTGTCTAATGTAAGAATTTTAGTTGCTGTACAGGCTTTCCAATCCATAGATCGTACTTGATCGCATAATACTGCTCCCTTTATTTGTTCAAAGTTTATTATCACTTCAAAAGGATAGCCCTTAACTTGACTAGTGATAGGTACAAATAGAGCAAGACCACTCTTAAGGTTATATTTATAAGGAGTAAGAACTACCGCTGGTCGTGTTTTTTGAATCTCTTTGCCTTTTTGAGGTTCAAAATTAAGCCAAACTACATCACCTCTTTCAGGTATGAATGTTACCACGATTCATTACCTACAGCAATGTCATCATTTAATATTTCATGATGACAGTTAGAATCTGTAATATTATCCAATAATATATCTAATTCTGATGTTTCTGTACTGATAATCAAATAGTTATCAGCTGTTTCTAAATTAACAAATGTACCTTGTTGAAAATGTAACTTATCAGCTAGATGTTTAGGAATTCTAATTCCCAAGCTATTTCCCCATTTTTGGATTTGAGTTTGCATAATATCATTAATATTGTTATTGTATAAACAAGTATATACAATAAACCTACATTATGCAAGTTAAAAATTCTTTTTATTCATTGCAAGGAGCTATATCGCCCCCCTTCCCTATTTACTTCGTATTTGTAACATCCCCAAAAAGAGTAAAAAATAGGCAAACATCTGTATAAAAAATAGCATGCTACTCAATGCTGGTAAAAATATAACAATAATAGGTTGTAATAAAATGGTCACTCCACTTGAAAATAATACTATCCTAGTGCATGTTTGCCAAGAGGATTTAGGGCCAAAATACTTAGTTAACAGATATACTAATATGATAATAAAGATTTTTTCGAATAAAATCATTACAAAACGATAGACTATCATTATCGGCATTAAAATGTAAATAAATACCTTCGGTGCTTGTGTAAGGATCTCAGAAAAATGCTTTTTAATGACTTCTTCAGTTAGAATTTTTTGATCAGAAGTAAATAATTTAGAATATCCAATACTAAATGCACTCTTTTTTTTATCAGTTATTTCAATCGTAGTAAGGGTTATATTATTGCTACTAAAGAGGATAGGAACTTTAATTTTCTCGCTATAAGGTAGTTGATTCTTTGAGTCTATAACAGCAATTTTATTACCATTTTCATCGAGTAAATATATAGCTTCATCTTGATCAACTAAAATTTTACTACCATCATAATAGATTTCCGGTAACTGTTTTAATATATATTCAATAGTTGTGGTGCTTTTTGTAGAGCGGTTTTCAGTAAAATAATCCGTCAAAGCTAACAAATAATTAAATATAAAAAGACAGAAAATCAATGATGATATAAAAGATACAGTAAATATGTATTTAATTCCATACCCTGTATATGATCTATAAACATCTTGGTAAAAATTTATTGAACTGATTGATAACCGTAATTGATGAAATAAAGTAGTAAACCACGAGAAAACGGATAATAGTTTTGTTGTCATAATATCTATTTTGATGTAGATTCATAAAAAATTTTTATCAATATATTCCAATTCTTAAAACTAGAAAAGTATATATCTTTTAACATAAAAGCGATATTTATCATAATGAAGTTTAATAAAATACCAAAATATTCAGAAGAATATTGTAAACTAAGTGACTGTATTAGAGTTTTAGCAAGTGATAGCATAGAACATGCCAAGTCAGGGCATCCGGGTATGGTACTTGGCATGGCAGATGTGATGACAGTTTTAGTGTTTGATTTTCTTAAATTCAATCCTAATGATCCAACTTGGTTTGACCGTGATCGCCTAGTTCTATCAGCTGGGCATGGATCTATGTTACTTTATAGTTTTTATTATTTAACAAATTATAAAAATTTTCACTTAGAAGATTTAAAACAATTTCGCAAATTACATTCAAAAACTCCTGGACATCCAGAATATGGAGCATATGAAGCTATTGAAGCTACTACAGGACCTTTAGGCCAGGGATTTGCCACTTCAGTGGGTATGGCTATTGGTCAAAAAAAATATCAACAAAAATTGGGCAAAAATCTTAGTGATCATAAAATTTACTGTATAATTGGAGATGGATGCCTAATGGAAGGTATAAGCTACGAGGCTGCTTCTTTAGCTGGACATTTATGCCTTAATAACCTAATAGTTTTATTTGATGATAATAAAATTTCCATCGATGGCTCTACCAACCTTACCGTATCTGAAGACCATTTGCTTAAATTTACTGCCATGGGTTGGATTACCGAATCTATAGATGGGCATGATTTTGAGCAAATTAATGCCAGCTTAACTAGGGCAAAAAATTCTGATAAACCCTACTTCATTGCCTGTCGTACTTTAATTGCCAAAGGTTCTATTAACAAGGTAAATTCAAATGCAGCCCATGGTTCGCCCCTTGGCAAAGATGAAGTTAAATTGCTAAAAGAAAATTTAGGTTTTAAGGATGAAGAGTTCGGACTACCAAAAGAATTAAAAGACCTATGGGACATCGCTTGGCTAAGAAATCAAGTGAGTTATAATAATTGGCAGGAAAACTTTGTTGATATAAGTCAAGAACAAAAAGCGTATTTTGCTAGACCTAATATCGATTGTTCTTTTCTTGATAATATACCTATCCCGGTAAAAGATGAAGCAACCCGTAATTCATCCGGTAGAATTGTAGAAGAATTAAGCAAACTATCTGATAAAATTATTTTTGGGTCAGCTGATTTATCATTATCCAATAATATCAAAAATAATCATAGTAAAGTAATCAGTAAAGATGATTTTAGCGGCAACTACATCCATTATGGTGTTCGTGAGAATGCTATGGGTTCTATCATGAACGGACTGTCATTATCAGGATTTTTGCCTGTAGGTGCTACTTTTCTAGCCTTTTCTGATTATATGAAGCCAAGTATGCGACTTTCTGCTATTATGCAGCAACAAGTAATCTATATAATGACTCATGATTCAATCGGTGTAGGAGAAGACGGCCCTACTCACCAACCAGTTGAGCATCTAGCATCCCTCCGAAGCTTACCAAATATGATGGTACTACGCCCTGCAGACTATATAGAAACAGCCGAGTCCTGGCGAATTGCACTATCTAATAAACAAGGACCTTCTGTTCTTACTTTAACAAGACAAGCTGTCCCTCAAATTATTAAGATTCAAAATGGGGAAAATCAAATAGTTAGCCACATTAGTTCACAAAATTTATACTCTAAAGGTGGGTATATATTGTCAGGAAATAGTCAAGAAAAAGTAGATGTTACTATCTTTGCCACGGGTTCTGAATTATCAATTGCTCTAAAAGTACAAGAGCTGCTAACTAACCATGGTTTTAAAGCTGAGGTCATATCAATATTATGTTTTGAGCTATTTTTTAAACAAAAACCTAGCTATATCCAAAATATTTTATCTAGGGGTAACTTAAAAGTGGCTATAGAAGCTGCAAGTAGCTTTGGCTGGCATCGAATCATTGGAGAAAACGACATGTTCTTTGGCATGGAGCAATTTGGTCTATCTGCTCCCTCTACTGATTTATACTCATATTTTGGGCTTACTGCCTCAAATATTCTAAAAAAGATTATGGCAAAAATTAAGGGGATGTAAAAAAGGCATCATTGCAAGTAGGCGAAAGCAACTAAGCAATCCTTAAAAGTGATTAGAAATGGATTGCTTAGTCACTACTATAAACCTCAGTTTTGGATTAATTTCATTAATCCGAAATTGAGGTTATAAAGTAGTTCCTCGCAATGATGGTATGGACTCCGTCCAAACCCATCAATGGACTTCGTCCATATATGACTTTGAGATCGATTATTAAGAATTACATGCCTTCAGAGTCAAAACCACTACTAGACTCTCCCAGTAAGCTTTGGTATGCTGCAATGGGATCATCAAAATATTTAGAGCATGTCTCTGACAGACCTAAAGCATCTAACATATCCTCAACTACTTCCTTAACTTGCTGTTTTTGCAATTTTGTTGCTTGTTCTTCTTGTTGATGTTTCATCTCCATAATAAATTGTTTGTCTTGTTCAGTTAATTGCTCGGTACTATGCTGACTAGCAAAATCTTGCATCTTTTTAGTTTGTCGTAGTGCATTAATCATAATTTGGTATTCTGTCGCTAAAGGGCTACGCTCAGCATATTCAGGTAGATAGTTCCTAATATTCTCCAAAAATAACTTATTAATTTCAGCAAATACTTTTTGTTGTGCATGTGTGGTTTTGCTAAAATCCATATCCATCTCACACGCTATAAATTCTAAAAGCTCCTTGGATAGACCTTTTTTTTCACATTTTACTATTAACTTATCAACAATGTGTTGAATAAAGTCTCCAATATTATTGTCAGTAATCTCCTCTTTTGTCTCAGATTCCCGTGATGTAAAGTTATTTATAAATAGAGAGCTAACCTTTGGTAAAGTATGGATTACTTGAGTGAAGGTTCCTTGATTACAAGCAGACTTATTAGGACCATACGCTGTCGCAGCTATATATAATTGCATAGCCAACTCCGACATTTTATTTACCTTCCATACCTCTTCTACAGAACAGTGGTTTAAATCTTGAAACAAGTCTTTTATTTGCTGCTGAGTAGCATTACAGTTAGTAAGTAAATTATGGCATGCCTCTTGACTTTTAAGCTCTTCTATTGTTAGTTCATCTTTATTAAGTAGTTGTTTAATTTTAGTTAGAATACTTAAAACTTTTGACTCATCTGTCTCTATAGTGAAATATGTAGATAGAAAGCTAACACATAATTCTTGTATTTCTTGCTTATTAGGATAATTACTATCAATGAATAGCTTAACAGCTCCTATCGCTTTAGGTAACTGTAGATTCTTCCCATGCAGGTAATCATAACAATAACTATAATTAGCATAAGTTCCATCATATTTACCATCAACATCAGTTTTTACATAAAGATTCTTTAAGATATTGACCGCTTTTTCTATTATTGCTTGCATAGCTTTCTTGTTATCTTGTAGATAATTTAGTTTATCTTCTTCTGGTATTTTATCAAAAATATCCTTTTTCCTATCTTCAGGTAAATTGGGCAATAGAAAGGGGGTATATTCTGGTTTGCTTGTAATATTTGACAAGTCTGCTATTCTTGTTATAGTTTGCTTTGCAGCTTGATCTAATTGTTTATCAAATTGTTCATCAGAAGCTTTCAATTGTTCTAACAAATCCTTGATGAAGGAGTTTGTTGCTCTTACTAATGTACTATTATGTACAGATTGAGAGTCATTAACAATAGCTTGTAGATCATTACGTAATTCGCGTGGAATGTATCCATGTTCGAATAACAATTTTTGAATATTCGGTCTATCCATATAATAGTTAGTAATAGTCTGTCCTTGAATAGGTCCATTAATTGAAAACGAATAGGTCTCATCGGTATGTTTAAGTAAATATTCAACTATACTGTCATAACTATGACCTGCTAGTACCATGCTTGCAAACCATGCATCTTTTGCTTTTTGGTCTAAATTTAAATTAGAGGTCTTTTTACTGTTAATGAGTTTAATAAACATAAATAAGTAATTCCAGGCTTTGTTATTACATTCAACCTCAATAGGTCTTCCGTTAAGCTTAATATTTTCTGCAAAACTTTCAAATGCCTCATTGGTGATATTATGCTGTTTATTTGCTAAATTAACATTCCAAACTTTATCATTATACTTAAGGACTTCACCTAATTTTTTAACTTCTTCATCTTTTATATCATATTCCTTTAAGTCAAGAAGACCGCTACTAAGCCTATTATTTTTTCTAATAACTCTTTAAAACTCATAATTTTTACCTTTTTAGAACCGTTGCAAACGGATAATAGCGACTTTCTATAGCTTGTCAAGAAGATTATAAAAATTATTGCATAACACTTTCAGTTCCTGATTTAACTGTTTTAATTACAGGTGGATTGTTAAAAGATACTGATTTTTCGGTGATTATATATTTATTCCCCTATATCAACCAAAATTACATAGACAGGAACAGCAGGAAAATGTCTTTTTAATCGTTCAATATCGTAAACAAGTTGTTCTCCATAAGAGACACCTGTTGACATTTGTTGTTGTAAATTATGACATAGTACTATTTCTATTCCTACATCCGCCTTACCTTCATTGAAAAAATACTGGAATTTTGCCAAATCATAAAACATAAAAGCATATTTGCCAAATTGAACTTCAATTAAAACTCTATCCTTTACAAAATCTATTTGTTTATATGAATTTGATATAACCTTGTCGTGATTTGGTATAACAATATCATATTTGTCTATTATTTCATGAAACCCTCTTGAGTTAAACTGTTGAGTGAAAGCATTATTTAATTCTTTTGGCGAATAAAACATCTTTCCTTCGCTTGTTTTTTCTTTACTAACCTTATTTTTCTTTATGTCATTTATCGTTTTTATTGATTCATGAACCTCTTGAAAAATTTGGGGATAATCAACTTGTAAAATTTGTCTTCCCCCAAGATGAGAATATTCATAAACTATTTTCATATTATATTGTTTCAGGTTCATAGACGGGTTCATTCATTTCTCTAACCCTAATAGTTCCGTTTAATGTTTCTTTAATTCGTTCTTTTGAAATATTTATATATTTCTTATCTATTTCTGCACCTATACATTTCCTAGAATTTTTTAGACTTGCAACAAAAGAGCTACCAGAACCAACAAAAGGATCTAAAACAATATCATTTTTTTTGTCATTGATAAAACCAACCTTTCAACTAAACCGACGGGAAATTGGCAAGGGTGTTCCGTTTTTTCTATATGATTACTTTTTACATTTGGAATATCCCAAACATCTGATGGATTTTTGCCTTTTGGATTGCAAGATAGTTCCCCTTTTTTGTTGCCTTTAAAATATTTTTTATTAGGATATTTTTGAGGTATCCTAACAGCATCTAAGTCAAAGTAATAATCGTTGGTTTTACTAAACCACATAATAGTTTCATGTCTTCCAGAGAATCTTTTTGAAGCATGTAACCCATGTCCAAAATGCCAAATAACCCTATTTCTCATTTTCATTTTTAACTCTGAAAATATAGGATATAATAAAATATCTAAAGGTATTACTTCTCCATTTTCTACATAATTACCGACTTGCCACAACAAATATGTCCATCATCTTTTAGCACCCTATAACACTCATTGATGACTTTTTTTTGCCAATTATAATATTTATTAATATCTGATTTTTTTTCGTATTCCTTACCTATCAAAACTTACGCTATGTAAGGTTCTAAATAGCGTAAAGAGGGTGAACGTAACTGCTGTTGCATATAATGATCTAAAAGCCCTAACTTTATTTGATAAACCGTCTTACCTATTTTGTGTGCAGTTCTTTTTAGAAAAGCCCACACTAAAAATGCACAACTAATGTGATTACGCTGGATGCGTTGTTTTCTGCATTGGCATCGTTCTATACCGGTAAGTTGCTTGATTTCTCTATGCATGCTCTCAATTACCCAACGAAAGCCACACTCATCTTGTACGGCTTTAGAAGATTTTTGAGTTTTGTTATTGGTAACAATATAATCAACTCTGTTGGTAGAAACAGTAAGTTTAAACAAATTAACATGCTTATCTTTTGCAAAGCCCTTTATATGAATCTCCACTCCGCTCTTAATTTCCTCATCTGAAAACGTTAACTTGCTAACAGCTTTATAAGGCTTAGAAGAGGAAGTTTTAGTAACGTTTCTATTTGCTTTAATAGGAGCATAATAATATTTACCCAAGGAATCAACATGTTGCATAATTTTATGCGTAGCATACCATGTGTCAAAAAGCACAGTTTGAAAAGGAATCTTTTTGCTATACACAGCATTATTTAACATATTTAATAGGTGTTCTACTTTTGTCGCTCCATCATGTTCGGGCGAAAAAATTCGGTAATCTATTACCCAAAACTTATTAATATCCGGATTATAATATACCAAACTTACTACTCCTATACCAGTAGTAATACCACCTGTAGCCCCACTGTACTGTGATCTAGCAATTTCTATTTTCTTGGTATTTCTTTTATTTAACACCGTATCATCAAATATTGTATATCCGTTAGACGATAAAATAACATCATCCTTAATATGTTCCCATAACAAAGAAGGTGTATATTTTTCATTTTTTAAAAATCTATTAATAACATCATGGCTACATTTTTTGGCATGTTCAGCATAGTAGGTCAAACTATAATTCTTTTGACTCACTATTAGAAATTGACAGTAATCTGTCCTATTAACTGGTATTGCTTGCAATTTTATCCTCTTGGCATTTGTAAATTATACTCAACATAATGTACCATTTTTTTTTCTCATAGCGTAAGTTTTGCTATATTATATGGTGGTGATGTTATTATTAAGTTTATACTGTTATCTGGAATTTGTTCTAATAACTTCATGCAATCACCTTCAAATAGAGTTGCTTGATTATTTAAATCAAAACTATTTTTCAAGATATTATGTTTTTGTTTTTGATAAGACAACTTATTCACAATTTCACTAAAGCTATGATTCTTTTCCTGTATTTCAGATATTCTAATTGCTTCTTGTACCATATTCTAGAAAATTAAAGTTTTATAAGTTAGTTTAGTATTAGATAAATTACTTAGAAATTCAACAAATCTTTCGTATTTATATGAAAAACCATTAGCTTGTTAACTTCTAGTTTAAACATAAATCGAGAAATTATCTACTAACTTTTTAACTTGCTTGCGAGTTTCTTGCTCACAATCACTGTTATCTTGCGTAGCTTTCAACCCATCTAATACGTTGCAAATCATCTCGCCAACTTCTATAAACTCCTTTTCTTTGAAACCTCTAGTGGTGCATGCTGGAGTACCAAGCCTAATACCAGAAGTAATGAACGGTGAAGTTGTATCAAATGGTATAGCATTTTTATTACAGGTTATGCCGGCTCTTTCAAGCGAATCTGCGGCCATCTTACCAGTTATACCATATTTTCGTATGTCCACTAATACTATATGATTATCAGTGCCATTAGTTAAAATATCATAGCCTCTTGCCATTAAACTGTTACCAAGAGCTTTTGCATTACTCATAACCTGTTTTATATAAAGATGATAGTCTGGTTTTAAGGCTTCCAAAAATGCTACTGCTTTTGCTGCAACAATATGCATTAACGGTCCACCTTGCATGCCAGGAAATAAAGCAGAATTTATCTTTTTGCCCAATTCCTCATCGTTTGAAAGAATAATACCACCACGTGGACCACGCAGAGTTTTATGAGTAGTAGAGGTAACAGCATGAGCATAAGGTAAGGGACTTGGATGTTCGTTTGTAGCAACAAGTCCTGCAATATGGGCAATGTCCGCTAGTAAATATGCCCCTACTCTATCAGCAATTTCCCTAAATTTGCTAAAATCTAATTGACGTGAATAAGCAGAATAGCCAGCTATAATCAATTTAGGTTTATGCTGCACGACCATTTGCTCTATTTGTGAATAATCAATTAAGAAAGTTTCTTTATTCACCGAATAGGACACAGAGTTAAACCATTTACCAGACAAGTTAGGGGAAGCACCATGAGTCAAATGCCCCCCTGTATCTAGCGACATACCAAGTATGGTGTCATGTGGTTTTAATAGGGCTAAAAATACTGCCTGATTAGCCTGAGAGCCGGAATGAGGCTGAACGTTAGCATAGTTACAATTAAATAGTTTTTTTACTCGTTCTATCGCTAAAAGCTCAGCTTTATCAACCTCTTCACAACCATTATAATAGCGTTTTCCAAAATATCCTTCAGCATATTTATTGGTAAGAACTGACCCTTGTGCTTCTAATACTGCCGGGCTTACAAAATTTTCAGAAGCAATCAATTCGATAAAATCATGCTGACGCTTTTTTTCAGCATTAATAATTTGGTATATTTCATTATCTGTTTCAGATAATTTATTAGGACAAATAGTCATTGAGCTAACCTATAAGAAGTAACTAATTTTTATCCCGAATTGGCTTTAATATAAGAAAAAATGCATTCTTAAAGCGGCTTTGCAAATGCATTTTAAACTTATAGACGTATATGTCTATTAGCGAGCGAACGTATGTGAGCGTGGCAATCCATGAAGCTTGTCATATAGATTGCTTCGTCGACCTACGGTCTCCTCGCAATGACGGTTTTTAGGCTAAAACTTTTTCGGTTTAGCTATAACTTAATTTACTTCAACGCTTTCAAGCCTTCTTCAAGACCTTTCGTAGAGAGTGGAAGATTTACTTGTTGACCAGCTGAATTCATTATCCCCACGATAGGATTAGCATCTTTTGATAAAATATCTTTAAGATCTTTATCTGATATTTCAGCAACAGCCTGACAAGAATCTTTTGTACAAGTAACGTACTTACCTGGAGCAACTAATTTTTGGAAACTAATAATTGACGTACCTGGAGCAACAGAAACATCAGTAGGAACTATTTGTATCATTTTTAAACTTTTTGCCTTACCACTACCCAAATAACCTATTTGATACACAGCTAACACTTGTTGTTTACCATCTTTATTAGTAGAGTTAATTGCTTGACTTAAAAAACAGACCTGTTTTTTTTCAGCATCTGTGGTGCAGTTAACTACCCAATCTGAAAATTTTTGCCCCTCTTTAACCGCAGCATCAACTCTACTAGGATTACCCAAAAATAATCCCAAACCCATTACAGCAAGACCAGCTGTAACAAACAATGATTTTTTAATACAATTTGTCATAATTCTACTTATTTAATTATTTAATATTATTAGTGGACAATGACAGATTCGAACTGCCACTCTTTCGTGAGCAAGGATGTCGTAATTTTAACACCTAATTTCTCTTTTTCAGTCCTTAAAACCTAGTCCTTAATATTTCTTCGCCTACTAGAATTTAAGGACTAGAGGATATCTAAATTTAATATATTTGTCAATCTGTTAAAATCGTTTTCATGACTCAAATATTTTTAGGTTAGCTATAGCCCCTTGTATTATTATTAACCTTAATTATATAAAATACTTAGTGGGGTTAAATATTATGATATATTCTAATCATTAATTCGATAAATGCACTTTTGGAGCGGCTGACACGAGTACATTTTAACAATCAGGTTTGACCTAATTTACAATTTATAAGGTTATTGAAATGGACATGAATAAATTTACTACACATGCAAAATCTATCATCTCTAATGCCCAAAGCTTAGCAGCAAAAAATGATCATCAGCAACTATTGCCATTACATATACTGGCGAGTTTGTTAAATGATGATAGCGGCATTATTACTAACCTCATTAATATTTTGGGTAGTAACTTAGACGATTTAAATAAAGCTGTAACTATAGAATTAAACAAAATCCCAAAAGTACAAATTGAGGGAGGAGGACAGCTTTATTTATCATCGGAAAGCTTAAAATTACTTAATAAAGCCCTAGATATTGCTAAGGATAATGCTGATAGTTTTATCACTATTGAGCGAATTTTTGAAGCATTATCGTATGACCAAACACCTGCTGGTAAAATTTTATTGGATAATTCAATAACTAATAAGAAAATAAATGCAGCAATTTTACAGTTAAGAAAAGGTAAGAAAGCAGATAGCGAATCTTCTGAAAGTAGTTACGATGCCCTAAAGAAATATGGTAGAGATGTTACTGAGTTGGCAGAACTTGGTAAACTTGATCCAATAATTGGCAGAGATGAGGAAATTAGAAGAACAGTGCAAGTTTTGTCGAGAAGAATGAAAAATAACCCGGTGCTGATAGGAGAACCAGGAGTTGGTAAAACAGCCATAATAGAAGGGTTAACCCAAAGAATATTTAGCCAAGATATTCCAGAAACTTTAGCAAATTGTCGTATCATTGAACTTGATATGGGAGCCTTAATTGCTGGAGCTAAATATCGTGGAGAATTTGAAGAACGACTAAAAGCTGTATTAAATGAGATTAAAAACTCTAGTGGGGAAATTATTTTATTTATTGATGAACTACATCTTTTAGTAGGAACTGGTAAGACAGACGGAGCTATGGATGCATCAAATTTACTAAAACCCATGCTTGCTAGAGGGGAACTCCATTGTATTGGTGCTACCACTTTAGATGAATATCGTAAATATATTGAAAAAGATGCAGCTCTTGCTAGAAGATTTCAACCAGTTTACGTTAGCCAACCAACAGTAGAAGATACTATATCAATTTTACGTGGTATTAAGGACAAATACGAATTACATCATGGTGTAAGAATTGCTGATAGTGCTATAGTTGCTGCCAGTACTTTATCTAATAGATATATTACTGATCGTTATTTACCAGATAAAGCTATTGATTTAATTGACGAAGCATGTAGTCGATTAAAAATAGAATTATCTAGTAAACCAGAAGAATTGGATGAACTTGATCGCCGTATTATTCAAATAAAGATTGAATTAGCAGCTCTAAAAAAAGAAAATGATGAACATTCAAAAAAGAAAATTATCCTCTTAACCGATGAATTAGAAAAACTTGAATCTCTTTCTTATGATATGAGTGCTAGCTGGCAAGCTGAAAAATCCAAAATACATATTGAACAAAAATTAAAAGAAGAGCTAGAAAAAGCTAAAGCAGAACTTGAAAGAGCAGAAAGAAGTAGCGATCTTGCCCGAGCTAGTGAGCTGAAATATGGTATTATTCCTGATTTAACTAAGAAACTACAACAAGCAATGGAAGGTGGAGATAACAAACTATCAAAAGAAGTCGTATCGGAAAACGATATAGCTATAATCATATCTAGAATTACTGGTATACCGATTGATACAATGCTATCAAGCGAGCGTGAAAAATTACTCGCTATGGAAGATAAATTGCGTCAATCGGTGATTGGTCAAGATGAAGCTATAAAAGGAGTCAGTGATGCTGTACGTCGTTCTCGTGCTGGTTTGCAAGATATTAACAGACCACTTGGGTCATTTTTATTCTTAGGTCCCACTGGTGTTGGTAAAACCGAACTAACCAAGGCTTTGGCACTTTTTTTATTTGATGATCGTAATGCCATACTCAGAATTGATATGTCTGAATATATGGAAAAACACTCTATATCACGTTTGATTGGAGCTCCTCCAGGGTATGTTGGTTATGAGCAGGGAGGTATCTTAACCGAAGCAGTACGTAGGAGACCTTATCAAGTCATTTTATTTGATGAAGTAGAAAAGGCTCATTCAGATATTTTTAACATCATGCTGCAGATTTTAGATGAAGGACGACTAACCGATAGTCAAGGGATAGTCGTTGATTTTAAAAATACCATTATTGTTCTTACTTCTAACCTTGGAGCTGAAATACTTATTAATCAACGAGAAGAAGATGACCAACATAAAATCAAAGAACAAGTAATGGAATATGTACGAGCCGTATTTAAACCTGAATTCTTAAATAGGCTAGATGAGATTATTCTATTCCATAAACTAAATCGTGCCAACATACATGATATTGTTAAAATACAACTGGATAATCTGAAAAAAATTCTTTTGCAACAAAATATTATATTGCAATTTGATGAATCAGCTATAAATTACCTTGCTGATAAGGGCTATGACTCAATGTTTGGTGCTAGACCATTAAAAAGAGTTATTCAACGAGAACTACAGAATCATTTTGCCAAAATGATTCTTTCGAGTAGTATCATGAGCGGTGATACGGTAAACATCAAATCAACTGGTAGTGAACTAGTTATTAATAAAGTAGCCTAAATAGAAAAGAATATGATAGATACTACTAAACCTAAAATTTGGGTACTGACTGACAGTAGCGTCGGTAATGCCAATCAAGCCATAGCTCTAGCAGAAAATATCAAGCTTGGTTATGAATTAAAACCTATTGAATATAATTTTTGGGGTAATTTACCAAATTTCTTACTCCGATTCAGCCCTATCCATGTAAAAAAGGAACTATTACAATCGTGGGAAATTATTACAGACAGGCAAGGATTCCCAGACTTAATAATTTCTGCCGGGAGAAGAACTGCTTCTTTAGCAAGTTATTTAAAACATAAGTCTAATGGTAGAATAAAAATTGTTCAAATTATGCACCCTAACCTACCGCTCAAGCAATTTGATCTAATTATTTTACCACACCATGATAAAGTTAGTAAAGAAGAACTAAATATGTACTCAAGTGATTTGAGTATATTGAGAATTACTGGGGCTTTAAACAATGTTCAAGAAAAAATACAGGATGGTGGCATTGAATTACGTAAAAATCATCCAAAACTTGGGAAATTTATCTCAGTAATTATTGGTGGTAATAGTAAAAATTATACTTTTACCAATGATAATGCTCGCCAAATTGCAACAATATTATCTAATCTTATACAAAAAGGCAAAGAATATAACTTGTTTATTAGCTTTAGTAGACGCACCCCCAATTCAGCAAAAGAAATTATTAAAAACAATGTATCTTCCTCTACCATTATTTATGATCCAACAGAGGAAAACACTAAACCTAACCCTTATTTTGGTATGTTATCACAGGCAGATTACATAATTTCCACTGCTGATTCGATTTCAATGTGTAGTGAGGCAGCCTCCACTGGCAAGCCTCTTTACATATTTTGTCCTAATAATTTTAAATTACCTAAACATCTATCATTTTTTCAAAAATTGGTAGAATTAGGAATAGCGAGAATATTAGACGAATCTGTAACTCAGCTTGAACAGTATAATTATGTCCCACTTAATGAAGTAGAAAAAATTGCTAATATAATAGTCTCAAAAAATTGGATACGCTCATGATATTAATTGACTCTCATTGCCATTTAAATATGTTGAAAGAAGATTTATCAACAATAATAACTCGGGCTAAGGATAATGGTGTTCAGTACATGCAGACTATCTGTACTACCCTTGAGGAATTACCAGCTATTTTAGAAATAACCGTAAAATACGGCAATATATTTGCCTCATGCGGCATACATCCTAATGAAGTTAAAGAAATCACTATGTGTGAAACTATTGTGGATTATTCTAATCACCCCAAAATTATTGGTATTGGTGAAACTGGTCTTGATTATTATTACCAAACATCTGACAAAAATAAACAGATTGGCTCTTTTGAGCAGCATATACAAGCATCTCAAAGTACCGGATTACCAATTATAGTACATACAAGAGAAGCAGAAGAAGACACCATTGATATTTTAAGCAGTGAAATGCAAAATGCACCATTTACCGGTCTTATTCATTGCTTTACCTCCTCAAAACATTTGGCAAAAAAAATGCTTGATCTTGGTATGTATATATCGGTTGCTGGAATTGTAACTTTTAAAAATGCAGCTAGTTTACAGGATATAGTACGTTATATTCCACTAGATAGATTATTAATTGAAACAGATTCTCCTTACTTAGCCCCTGTTCCAATGCGTGGAAAGCAAAATGAGCCAGCTTTTGTTAAATATGTAGCAGAAAAAATAGCTGAAATAAAGGAAACAAACCTAGAAACAGTAGCAAGTGCCACTTCCAAAAATTTTATGTCTTTATTTACTAAAACACATCTTATATATTCAACTACTGTTTGAAAGGAAATGGTCATATATTGCTAATAAAAATTTTAATTAATGAGTTAAATATGTTTGTCACCTTATTAAAGGTACTACCTCCTACTCTATATCAATGGAATATATTGGTTAATTCTGTTAAATCTTTTGCTATGGTTCTAGTATTTATGTTACCAACGGTGTACGCTCAACAACAAGCTCAACCTGAAATACGGAAAATTGTCCCACTAAAACTAGCTCCTGATAATCTTGGACAAAAAATTATATGTTATCGCCCTACGAGGCATGGTATACCAAAAAAGGCTTTTTATGGTATTGATGCTAGTACAGCAAAAAAATAACCCTAGCTGTACAATCTCGCCTATTATCTATAGTCTTTGCTCCATCATTCCTGCTATCCAATTCTCCTGACTTGACTAACTTAAAAAGTTGAACAGCTTGTAAAGCTAGGTAATTACTACGGTTTAGACTTGATTGCCTTGAGATGCTACTATTGACTTAATCAGTTCAACTATTTTCTGCCTAATATGTGGATTTTGAATCTCGGTAAATCCTTCCACAAGATAAGATACTTCTTTTTCTATATCGTATTTTAAAGGTACTAAATACTCTGCTTTATCTTCAGCAATAATATTATTTACAAGACTATTGTTGTCTTGCGTACCAAATAGGTAATCCTCTGATACCTCAGTAGTTTTAGTCATATCGAGAAAATATTCAATAGATACATTTAATATTTTTGCAAAAAAATACAATATACTGCCAGCTATTGGGGTAGTAGCATCTTCATATTTTTGTATCTGTTTTACAGTAAGATTAATAGCTTCACTCAATTCTTGTTGGCTTATGCCGAGCATTATACGACGCTTTTTTAAACGCATACCTACAATTATATTTATTCTTTCTTTTGATTCATTATATTTATTCATTGTTATAATAATTTAATATTTCTCTACCTATTGCAACTAATGATAGTATAATATTCTAGCTTAATCAAGTAATTTTTTATTGATATTGATAAGATTTTTTATTAAAATGTAACTAATAAGGGTAGTTATTATTGCTAACAAGGCACATATATCTCCAAATTGTGAATATAAAGTTTCATATTCTAGCTTATTTGGTAATAAACTATCTATATAACCTACTTCATTGAGAGCTCGTTGTTGAATAATTCTGCCTACTGGATCTATTACGGCAGATATACCATTATTAGCCGTTCTAAGCATAGGAAGACCATTCTCTATACTACGCATACGACTAATCTGTAAATGTTGGTATGGACCAGAGGAATTTCCATACCATGTATCGTTAGTGACATTAATAATCACATCTGAAAGTTTATTACTCGTTTGAACAAGGTTTGGAAAGATCGCTTCATAACAAATAAGCGGTTTTATGATTATATTAGGTTTATCAAGACTAACGAGTTGTCTGCTCCCTTCAGTATAATCTAACAACCCAGGGGTTAATTTCTTCAAGGGTAATATCCATTTAAGAGGCATATATTCACCAAATGGTACTAAATGAGACTTATGATATTCAAATAATTTATCCCCTTCTTTTGTTAAAGCGTATAAGCTCGTGTAAATCTCAAAATCATCCCCTTTCTTACCATTATTTGTTATACCACCAGTAATTAAAATTGCCTTTTTACTTTCCAGCATCTTTAATATTTTTATTTTGATTGGTTGGTAATCATGCGGGGCTACCATAGCAGCTTCCGACCATATAATTAGGTCTACATTGCCCGGCTCTTTAGACAATGCGATATGAAGATTAAAATTTTTCCAAAATTCTTCAACGTCCCACTTAGCAATTTGTGGAATACTTGGCTGAACTAGTCGGACTTTTATATTTGAGAAGCTGGTAGGATTGTTGTGTAGCTTTAATAAACCGTAGGAAGTTATTAGAGCAATTATTACCAATGAATTTGCTAATAATATTTTTAATATATTATATTGTTTAGTAAAGATATGATAAAAACTAGTTGATATATATATTACAATAAAACTTAAACCATATATTCCTATGATACTAGAAGACTGAATTAGAATATCAGAAAATGAAAAAGCATATCCAAGCAAATTCCATGGTAACCCGGTAAATATCCATGATCTTACCCATTCAAAAAATACCCAATAAAGGCAAAAGATAAACTGATAAAAATGATGACTCTTGGCTAGGAATCCGAAACCACAGGTTGCAGCAATGAAACAAGCCAAAATAATTGGTAGACCAAATAATGCCAGCGGCACTGCCCACCAAAATTCATCAATATAAACAGTAACCCCTATACTAATCCAGTACATGCTGACTAAAAAATGCCCATAGCCAAATATAAAACCTAATATAGAGGCTTCTTTCCAGCTATTAGCAATTTGTGCTTGATAACATAGCAGTGCCAAGGCAAATAATCCAGGTATAAAGAAAATTGGAGCAAAAACTAAACCACTAATCATACCTGAAATCAGGGTGAATATTTTGGATGAGAACATTAATGTTACTTTGATAAAAATTGTTTACAAAAATATACATCATGCTATTGTTTGGGCAAGGTTTTAATAAAAATAAGGAATATATATGCAAGTTAAAGTCACTGCTTTGCTTGATGGTAAGAAAGGATTAATTACAGGTGTCGCTAATAATTTATCAATATCTTGGGCTATTGCTCAAATTGCCAAAGAACATGGTGCAAACTTAGCCCTTACCTATCAAGGAGAAGTGCTTGAGAAACGCGTTATACCACTTGCTGAAGAAATTAAGTGTGATTTCGTTGTTCCATGTGATGTAACAGATGAAGAATCACTTGATAATTTGTTTAAAATTATTGAGCAAAAGTGGGGCAAACTCGATTTTTTGGTTCATTCTATAGGTTTCTCTGACAGGAATGAATTAAAAGGCAGATATATAGATACCTCATTGTCTAACTTTCTTAATACCATGAATATATCATGTTATTCTCTAATTGCCTTGGCAAAACGTGCAGAACCTTTGATGAAAGACGGTGGTAGTATCCTTACCCTAACTTATTATGGCTCACAAAAAGTAGTTCCTAATTATAATGTCATGGGACCTGCTAAAGCTGCGTTAGAATCTAGTGTAAAATATCTTGCAACTGATATGGGCTCAAATAACATCCGAGTAAATGCCATATCAGCTGGGCCTATAAAAACTCTAGCATCTAGTGGTATTAATGATTTCAAAACTATGTTAGCTCTCCATGAAGCTGCATCGCCGTTACGCAGAAACACTTCTCAGCGTGATGTTGCAGGGGCTGCATTATATTTGCTGAGTAACTTAGCAGAAGGAGTTACTGGTGAAATACATTATGTAGATTGTGGCTATAACACTACAGTAGGGATGGGTAAAGGTTCTAGTAATTGCCATTAACTATTGGTCGCGGGAACGCCAATTCTTGAAGTTCTACCTGAGTATATTAGGTTTCCTAAATCACTTTGATAAAGTTATCATCAGGAATCAATGGCTCTCCTCTGAAATTTACTGCATTGTTGAACTTATTGCAACAAGTTGTAAATTTTTTATCACAACCTACAGTAAGTAAAACAGTTTTGTTATGCTTCATACTATCGGGAATTGTTTTATCCAATGTAATTAAATTCTCAGAATGACTAAGGATTTTACTATAAAACTGAACATCAGCTTGATCATCAACTAAAGTAGCATCCCCGTAATTGAAATAACCATTTTCCTTATCAAGGTTTGAGATAACCATAGTTCTACCAAACATTTCCTTAATATTATATATCTGACTATAAACTGTTTTATCTATTTTGCATTTCAAATCACCAAAATTAGCACGACAATTCTTACTAAAAGATTGCAGTAACGATTGATTATATACATCTATATTTGGCTCTAAACGTAAAGTAAAATCCAAATCTCTTTTAGTATAAGTGATGCAACGATAAGTAACAAAATGCCTACAAGAGTTAGCAAAACAAACATATATTTTAACCATAGCCTGCGTTAAATCATAGTGTTGCTTTACTCCCTCATTTTCAAAAACTCCTTCTAAGATAATGTAATTCTGGGCAGAATCATTAAATCCTCCTTCCTTTAAAGTTACTCCAGAATTCGGAACAAATATTACATTATCAATTGATAAAGATCTATCAGACTCGGTAAGATACAGATCAAGACTATCTTGTAGTTTTATATGGAAACAATAAGTAAACCCCTGTAATTCAGCTATGGGATTATCAATATTTTCTGCTACTGTCATATAACCTCCAATAATTCTATGGGAGATAATTCTATTGACCCGTCAGAAGAATAAAAATATTCAAAACTATCATTAGCAAATCGCACAGCTACATCAAAAATAAAATTACCTGTCAAAATTTGATCTTTATCTAATGGTTTTGGCAAAGTTACTACTCCAGTATTATAATCAACTTGCACCTCTGTATTGATATCATTAACATAGAATTCTCCACTACCAAATACCGGTTTGCTAATTGTCCTAGCATAGGGCAAAATTGGGTCTTCATATAGTTTAACCAGTTGGAATTGAGTTAATTCCCCATCACCCTTGGCAATAATTTGCTTTGATACTTGATAATCGACATTATCTCTAAAGCGGAAGGCAAAATTCCCTCCCCTTCTTGCTCTAAAGAAAGAACTAAACTGTTCAAATTCGATACTACTCAGACGACAATTTTTAATCAAATATTTTTGTTTAGCATATTCTCTATCTAAATTTCTCACTTCTCTGCCCGATAATGTCATAGCACAAGAAGTAGCAAATTCTGGTCTGCCAACAGCAAAAGTTTCAATAAATTTTGGCATACGTATATCATGAAAATTCATAATTTCTCCTAATATTTAATAATTCACCTTACACATAACCCCCACAACTACCGAAAGTTAGAAGAAGGGGTTTTAAATAGGGTAACGTCATTGCGAGAAAGACCGTAGGTCGACGAAGCAATCCAAAAAAATAATCATAAGTGGATTGCTTCGTTCGGGCTTCACGCCTTCTCGCAATGACAGCGGTTATAAGCCCACAACTTTTAAACTGCCATTATGACTTCTAAAACCGTTTCCTCTTCTAACTTTCGACAGCGATGCCTCTTTGTCCTGTATACTCCCTTGTTGCTCATGTTAGGTTTTCTTGTTACTCCAATGGTATAAGATCTTTTTCTATCAACGACCTAAAATCCTCATCCATATCAATAAACCATCTTTTTACATCCACTTTAATAGGTAAATCAGATTCTTCCAATTCTTCTTGTAACTTAAACAATTGTTGATCATTTACTACTTCCATAATACAGAGGTCAAGATCAGAAAATTTCCTATTGCTACCTTTACTACGAGATCCATATGCTTTAAATGTATATGGATATTTTTTTAAGATAGATTTTAATAACAAAAAGTCTTTCTGCTCAAGATTGATCATTTCAACCTCTCCAAATTTCTAAAAAAATCATGTAACATGCCAGAAAAATCATCAAAAGTTGCAATAACTTGCTCTACATTCTTGACGTCATAAGTATGTACTGTAAGATTTCTAATCTTGATACAATCAAACCAAGCAGCAGGATCTGAAATTAAGCCGGCAGCAGCTGATTCACGAAATACTTCACGTGGGGTGTAAGCATTTTTACCTTGAACCTCTAACAATCGCTTCATTGTTTTCCAAGTTAACTCATAACAATATTCAAATGCTTGAATTGCCCCGGCTTTATTTTGTTCAGTATCCAAATTAAGACGAAAATCCTCAAACTTGCTACGTGCCTTTAATAAATTACTAATATCAATATTGTCAATCAAATATACCATTTTTTTTCTCTAGCTTTTCTATTTCTTCTATGGATAGTTTTGTATATTTAACTATTTTTTCTATCGGCTCATTATCAGCTAGCATTTCTTTTGCTATTTCTATAGCTTTCTTTTCTTGACCTTCATTAAAATTTTCTGCTAAAGCAAGTTCTTCTGCATCTTCCTGCAATTTAGTCCTAATATATAAGTCGTATTCTGCTGGGGTAAGCTTATACCGTTCAATCATATGGTAAGCATCTAATACCTTACTGCTCTTAATATCTTTAGGTGGTTCTGTCTCTTGTGTTGCACATTTGAATAGATGTAACCACTCATCAGCAACACTCGCTAATTGTGTTTTTTTAAATTTTCCAAGCTCTATGAATACATAAGATAGGTCAAATAAATATTGTTTATTAGTAGTAGTCTCAATATTTTTATGAATACTTATATAAGGCACTTTTTTGTCAAATATTCTATTTTTTATCAATGAAATCACTATTACTGGCAATAAATCCAAGTGAGTTAAACCTTCTGTAAGTTGCCCAACATATGAATGGGCAGAATAATATTGTACTCTTTTTAGATAATCGGTTTCATTTCTTTTCTGCATTTCGATAATGTACCAGTTTCCTGATTCATCTTTAACTTTTAAATCAAATACACTTCTCCTACCCTTATGAATCCCGGCTAATTCTTCTACTGGAATAAATTCAATTTCCTTAATTCTGTACATTTCAGATAAATCAAGAACACTATTAAGAAATTCTTTTAAATTCTCCTTATCACGGAAGATTTTCTTAAACAAACTATCATTTGTTGGGTCTAAATATTTTTCCATATCAATTACTCCCTTTTCCTTTAATATTATCAACTCTATCATCTTCTGATCTTTGAGTATATGGAATAGTTGATTTTCATCAACTATTCTCCTTCAATAAAGCTTTATAATCTATAGTAAGCTTAGTAGTTATAAGGTCAGAACTACGCTGAAAATTTATATTACATGCTTTCATACTAGCAACAATATAATCTTGAAGAATACATGCATTAGCTGTTAATTTATTAGTAATTTTTTCAGCAAGTAAAGTCAATAGGCCTTGGTTTTTATCCCTAGCAAAAGCACTTATCTCAAATTCCACCTCGTAAATATTTTGATCTAATCTTGAAATATTTTCAACTTTCAAAATATTTATTAGTAAGAACGGATATTTTGCATCTTGGACTACCGATCAAAACTTACGCTATGTAAGGTTCTAAATAGCGTAAAGAGGGTGAACGTAACTGCTGTTGCATATAATGATCTAAAAGCCCTAACTTTATTTGATAAACCGTCTTACCTATTTTGTGTGCAGTTCTTTTTAGAAAAGCCCACACTAAAAATGCACAACTAATGTGATTACGCTGGATGCGTTGTTTTCTGCATTGGCATCGTTCTATACCGGTAAGTTGCTTGATTTCTCTATGCATGCTCTCAATTACCCAACGAAAGCCACACTCATCTTGTACGGCTTTAGAAGATTTTTGAGTTTTGTTATTGGTAACAATATAATCAACTCTGTTGGTAGAAACAGTAAGTTTAAACAAATTAACATGCTTATCTTTTGCAAAGCCCTTTATATGAATCTCCACTCCGCTCTTAATTTCCTCATCTGAAAACGTTAACTTGCTAACAGCTTTATAAGGCTTAGAAGAGGAAGTTTTAGTAACGTATGAGAAAAAAAATGGTACATTATGTTGAGTATAATTTACAAATGCCAAGAGGATAAAATTGCAAGCAATACCAGTTAATAGGACAGATTACTGTCAATTTCTAATAGTGAGTCAAAAGAATTATAGTTTGACCTACTATGCTGAACATGCCAAAAAATGTAGCCATGATGTTATTAATAGATTTTTAAAAAATGAAAAATATACACCTTCTTTGTTATGGGAACATATTAAGGATGATGTTATTTTATCGCCTAACGGATATACAATATTTGATGATACGGTGTTAAATAAAAGAAATACCAAGAAAATAGAAATTGCTAGATCACAGTACAGTGGGGCTACAGGTGGTATTACTACTGGTATAGGAGTAGTAAGTTTGGTATATTATAATCCGGATATTAATAAGTTTTGGGTAATAGATTACCGAATTTTTTCGCCCGAACATGATGGAGCGACAAAAGTAGAACACCTATTAAATATGTTAAATAATGCTGTGTATAGCAAAAAGATTCCTTTTCAAACTGTGCTTTTTGACACATGGTATGCTACGCATAAAATTATGCAACATGTTGATTCCTTGGGTAAATATTATTATGCTCCTATTAAAGCAAATAGAAACGTTACTAAAACTTCCTCTTCTAAGCCTTATAAAGCTGTTAGCAAGTTAACGTTTTCAGATGAGGAAATTAAGAGCGGAGTGGAGATTCATATAAAGGGCTTTGCAAAAGATAAGCATGTTAATTTGTTTAAACTTACTGTTTCTACCAACAGAGTTGATTATATTGTTACCAATAACAAAACTCAAAAATCTTCTAAAGCCGTACAAGATGAGTGTGGCTTTCGTTGGGTAATTGAGAGCATGCATAGAGAAATCAAGCAACTTACCGGTATAGAACGATGCCAATGCAGAAAACAACGCATCCAGCGTAATCACATTAGTTGTGCATTTTTAGTGTGGGCTTTTCTAAAAAGAACTGCACACAAAATAGGTAAGACGGTTTATCAAATAAAGTTAGGGCTTTTAGATCATTATATGCAACAGCAGTTACGTTCACCCTCTTTACGCTATTTAGAACCTTACATAGCGTAAGTTTTGAATAAAAAGATCAATTGAATCTGCAATATCATATGGCTGAATTGATCCATTCCCAATTCTCTTCCATAGTGTTACAAATTGACCAATTTTTGTAGGAGTAATCTTAGCAACACGAAATCTAACATTCATAGAATTTAACTTGAACATGTAGGCTCCATATGCAATACTTTCACTTTCCATTACTGGTTCAGAACATATAAACTGACATGGATTATATATTAGATCTCTCGATGTAATAAGTTCCGAGTGAATTAAATCATTAGTACTCCAAGGTTTGCTGGTAGGATTACAAATAAGATTATTCACCATAGTACCACAGATTTGTTAAAAGTTGAGAATAGCTTTTGAATTAACGCGAATTCGTGATAAGAATTAACTAATTCTTATCACGAATTGGGATAATTAGCACCCCTTTGTTCATAAATATCCAGCTATTCAACGAGATGATATAATAGACCTCTTTCGAAACTCTACTTCTGCTGGCGATTTGTACGTCGATGCGGTACTCGAATCCTCACGTACATTAGAGTACGCTGCGGTTCTGCGTTCCGCGTCTCCTTCAAATCCCTCAGCATAAGCGAGTTTCGAAAGAGGTCTAATGAACAAAGAGTCATTACAACGAATATTATACATAAAAGTAACCAAAAATAGATTGCTTCGTAGTGCTTCGCTACTCCTTCGATAATAGACGTGGTAATTTGCATAATTATTCCCATAATTAATTTCCATATTTATGGTCATCCCCCCTTAGCCTGCCCTACTCCCTTTCCTCCACTACTAATTCGAAATGCCTCACTTTTATTTTTACCTAGAAAATCTTTAAAATCTTCTTTTGTAAACTTAAACTCAGTAATATTCTTTGCTGGACTTTTACTTGTATCAAATCTCTGATCTTGTTTTTTATCAATAGCTAATAATTCTACAAAATCATTTTTAATTTTACTCGGTGTTGTTGGATTATTTAAGGTCTTAATCAGTGATTCTATAGACTTGGTATCATTTCTAAGTTCATTACTGCGTGCAGTTGCTGCAACTATTACATACTCTTTTAATACAGCCTTGTTATCTTTCCCCTTCCAGTGCTCTTCCGTACAAAAAGATAACAATGTGTCAGCTTTTTCTTGATGATTTCGCATAACATCACGATCTTGCCAAGAGTTCTTTTTTTTAGTTTCTTCCGGTGGGGGTGGGGCTATATGATCTAATAGCTTATTAAAAAAAGTTTTATTCAAATTGTCATTATCATAAACTTCATAAACATTTAGGAGAAATTTTTGTTGTTCAAACGCTTTATCTACCTCTTTACCAAGTTCAAAATTATCTAAATACTCCAAAGTCTGAAGATAAGCTTTAGTATGTAAGTAAGGTGCATATTGTTCAGCATCATCAAAGCTGAGAGTAGATATACGTTTAGTATTTAATGTAATCGTATTTAATGCATTTTCACGTAAATCATCAAAAGTCTTTTCATTAGTTTTTGTGTATATAAGATTTCCACCAACTTTAGCTAGCATTTTATATACTACATCAAGTAAAAATTTCACTAGGACATTTGGACCTTCAAAATTCTTGGCACTATATATAGCAATATTTGCTGAATCATCCATACCACTACCGAAGGCAAGAGCTAAAACCCTACCTCGCTTTTTTGCTAGGGTAACATTCTCAAAACCATCCAACTCTTCCGTAACATCGACTTTACTGTTATTTTCAGGGAAATAGTCCATAGGAGTATTGTCTCTATACCCCCCATCGACATACTCGACACCATCAATTTTTACAGGTTGAAAAACTAAAGGAAGAGAAGCGGAAGCATGGCAAGCTCTAGCAATTGGAACATCAGGAGTATTTTCAGCACTAAAAATTTGCAAAGTACTATCATCTCGTCTTACTGCAGTAATTAATAAGTCTTTAAATTGCACTGGATCAAGAAGTCTTAAAAGAGCTAAATCCTTAAAAAGGAGTTCACCACCCTTTTGACATTTGTCTGTTAATTCAATGAATTCTTTCCCGTTAGATTCTATTATAGCTTGAATTTTCTTGGATTGTTTTTTAAAATTTTGTTCCTGAAAATCTAAACCTTGAATATTTTCATTTATATCAGCAATCTGCTGACTATTATTATCATCTTGTTGTTTTAATGTTTCAATCGTATTTAAAAGATCTTGCCTTTTTTTGTCTAACTCTCTCAGTTCTTCTGAAATTCTTTCATGTCTCGCTGTAGCAAGTTCCACAAAATTCTTGCCCTTTAAAAAATTATAAGCACCTTTTCTTATAGTCTTATCTACAAGCTCGTATAATGGAGTACCATCTTTGCTAAGCGGCACCGGACCAATTGAAAATCCTTGAGTCCCAAGTAAATCTTTGAAGTTTGTATTTTTTGAAATAGCTTCATATTCTTTAGGTGGTGTACCAAATGCAGTCACTACAGCAGCTATTGCCCCTGCCGATGATCCTGCAACTGCTTCTACCTCTTCAATTACTTTAGATTTATTCAAACCCTCATAAACACCAGAATATCCAACCCCCTTAGCTCCACCACCACTAAAAACCACATATTTAAAAGGACTTTGCTGCCTTTCTTGCATTTCTTTTTGTAATTTACTCATAATCTTTACTCAATTATTATAAGATTCTTATATAATTTTACCTTCTAGTATAGTCTTTCCGCTTAGTAAATTTAGCAGAAGACAAGAATACTCCAGTTCCTATACCTAACAATACTGAAACAGTGAAAATACTGGCAATCATAAAATGCCCCAACACAGCCAAAACTACAGTAGTAATACAGACCATTATCATGAATATAATGCTACTTATTCTACCTTTTTTTGTTACGCTTTCATAAACCTCAATACTTTTAATATCCATCTGATGTCTATGTACTTGCTCTTTTTCTGCCATGGCAATTAGCTTTGTCAATGTTCCTGGATAAATATTTTCATATTCTGCCATTAAATCTACAGGTGGCAAAACATGTGCAAACTTCTTACTATAGAAGCTATTATCCGACTCCTTAGGATTACTAACTTTTAAATATCCTTTGTTCAACCTATTGTTATTAGCAAAAAAACTTTTACTATCTTTCATATTCTTTTCTTATTTCTTGAAATGTTGAATTAATATCTTTTTCTACTCTAATAAAGTATTCAAGTAAATCTGTCTCTGGCTTTTTTCTTACTGTCGTTTGAGATATTTTAAATACACTAAAAAAGCCTATTAGGAAATGTCTTACAAATTCTTTATTCATTTATTCTCATATTAAATTATAAGATTAGCAAGTATGCAAGTTTAAGTATACTAGGTCATAGCAATCCTACATTTTTTATGTCACTACTGTTAAGAGTCCTTCCGAGCGTCTATTAGCGAGGAGTCACGCAAAAGCAGCAACGCGGCAATCTAGGATACGCGAAGCGTTACTCTAAAAAAACAGCTTCGCTGTTTACCTAGATCGCCACGGCATCTAAAGAGCCTTGCTATGACGATTATAGAAAAATGTAAGATACTATGATACTAGGTTCACAGCACCTAGAGTGATTATAACAAAGCTTTAAGAAAAATGGGAGAAATAATCTTTAGTTTTGATAAAAATTATTTTTTTAACCTCAGTTAATGTAATAAATTATATAGTAGGCTCAAGTAATCATTGCCATTAGGGGGGATGTCCACAACTGTTGAAAGTTTACAAATAGCTATACTACAGCGTCATTGCGAGCGTAAGCGAAGCAATCTATAGATAAATGATGTTACTGGATTGCTTCGTCGGCCTTACAGCCTCCTCGCTAATAGACGTATAGGGAAACTGTATTTACTAACTTTCGACAGTTATGACCAAAGTAACTCTTCGCTAATAGCTCTAGGCTATTCTCCCTATAACTTTTATGTTATACGTAAGGTGAATTACTCATTAAATTGCTCTTTAATAATTCGATTTTCAAGGCTATTTTTTTTATCAAATAGTAACTTTATCTTCTTGTTTTTTACAGATTTAATTAATACTGACTTAATATTATCAAACTCTTGAAAATCTGCAGCTGCATTTACTGGTCTTTTATTACTTTCTAAGATTTCAAACTTTATAGTAGTAGAAAATGGTAGTAACGCACCATGCCAGCGTCTTGGACGGAAAGGACAAATTGGTGTGAGGCATAATACGTTTGACTCAAGTGGCAAAATAGGACCTCCAGCAGATAAATTGTATGCACTACTGCCAGCTGGGGTTGCAACCATTGCCCCATCGGCTACTAATTCACTCATACGCTCAACTTGATCAATTTCGATCTTGAATTTAGCAGCTTGGTTGGTTTTACGAAATATTGATACTTCATTAATAGCTAGGGCAGTATAGGTTTTATTGTCTATGCTTTCTGCTTGCATTTTTAAAGGGTATAAATGAGAAATTATAGATTCTTGTAAATTATCCATTAACTTTTCAACAATAACTGGATTCATTAAAAACCCAATGTTACCAGAATTAATTCCATAAAAAGAAACATCAAGATGCATATAACGGTGTATCGCATGTAGTAATTCTCCGTCCCCTCCAACTACAACAATTATTTCTGCTTCTTCTACCTTACAAAACTTATAAACTAGTTCAAGCTGTCTAACTAGTCCTAATGATTTTGTCGAACTATTATAAACAATCGCAATTTTATTTAAATTAATTTTAGTTTTTGCCAACATAAATATAATAGATGATTAATTATTAGTGTAACAACACATGAAGCCAGTACATCACTTAAAAAATGTCCTCCCATTAATATACGACTTAGTCCAACTAATGTACCAAAAATCAATGTGATACTATAAATTCTTGAGAAAAATATCAAAGGAGCAACATAAGCAAAACTAGTTAAGCTATACGCCATAGCTGCATGACCTGATGAAAATGAGCAATTATGTAAACATTCATTAGAGATTGAGAAGGCTCTAGTAAAATTTTTTGTACCATTAAACTCTTTAATCTGCAGCGGACGAGCCCTACCAAAATTTTCTTTAAATATATAATTTACTAGTAGTCCAGGACCTATTGCTGTAGATAAAATTATATAAAAACCCCCTGAAATAATAAGCATATTAAAAGTTTTGTACTTAACAATTAAGTAAAGTAGGTATAATAATATTACTATAGTCAGTATAGTAGTTAATATTGGAATAATTTCAAATAATAATTGTACAATATTATTGTTACGATAGATAAATCCATTATTGCTGTCGTAGAATAATTTTGAGAAATCTATATCCAAATTAGGAAGTAGTATAGTTAATAATAAAACTATACCAAAGGTGAATATACTAGTATAAACTAAATTAGTATTAATCATAGACTAAAAGCCAAAAATAAGTTATAAAAGTATACTTAAATCCTACATCATATAGAAGTTAATATGTCATTCAACATTAAAAACCATAAAAATGATTTACTATTTTTACCACTTGGTGGTGCAAATGAAATAGGCATAAATGTCAATCTATATCATTATCAAGGAAAATGGTTGATGGTTGACTGCGGTAGCGGTTTTGCCGATGATTATTTACCAGGTGTTGACATGATAATTGCTGATATTAGCTTTATTGAACGCTATAAAAAAGATATAGTAGGTTTAGTTCTAACTCACGCACATGAAGACCATTTGGGAGCAATCCAATATTTGTGGAGTAGCCTAGAATGTCCAATATATGCCACTACCTTTACAGCAAATTTTCTAAAACTTAGATTAGCAGAATATGATTTTGCTAAAACTATAAAAATTCATGAAGTAAAGCCTTCGGCAAAAATAAATCTTGATCCATTCCAACTAGAGATGATACCGCTAACCCACTCAGCTCCAGAAATGCAGGCAATTATGATACGTACAGAAGCTGGCAATATTCTCCATACAGGAGACTGGAAATTTGATAATGATCCGGTACTTGGTAAGAAAGCTGATGAAGCTCTACTAAAATCTTATGGTGATGAAGGGGTTCTAGCTTTAGTCTGTGACTCAACTAATGTATTTAATGAAGGAACTTCTGGTTCAGAAGGAGAAGTGCGTAAAAGTTTAGTAGATATTATAGCAGGTTGCTCTCAGATGGTTGTGGTAACAACTTTTGCCTCAAATTTGGCTCGTCTTGAGACTCTAATTCACGCAGGTCAGATGGCAAAAAGAAAAGTTGTCCTATCGGGAAGAAGTTTGCATAGAATTTTGCTTGCAGCACAGGAAAGTGGTTATATGAAAGATATTGCCCCTTTGATCGATGAACGAGATATAGCAAGATTTAAAAGGCAAGAACTTTTAGTTATTGCTACTGGTTGCCAAGGTGAACCTCTAGCAGCTACTGCAAAAATGGCAAATAATAGTCACCATAGTATAAAGTTAGCTCCTAAAGATACAATTATATTTTCTTCAAAAATTATTCCTGGCAATGAAAAGAAAATTTTCCGTATGTTTAATATTTTTGTGAGGTCAGGAATTGAAGTGGTAACTGAACGAGATCATTTTGTCCATGTTTCTGGGCATCCATCAATTGACGAACTCAAACACATGTACTCTCTAATTAGACCTCAGATTTGTGTACCAGTGCATGGTGAGCCGGTACATATACATGAACACGCGAAATTAGCTCGTAAAAATGGTATAAAACATGCTGTTGAAGTCGAAAATGGTAGCTTAGTATTACTTGATCCTCATAATCCTCGTATTTTATCCAAGGTAACAACAGGTTATTTGGCTGTTGACGGCAATTATCTTTTACCAGCAGAATCATCAATTTTTAGAACTCGTAGACGTATGCGTGATTCTGGTATAGTAGTGGCAAGTTTGGTAATAAATAAAAATGGTAGCCTTAGTTGCAGCCCTATTTTATCTATGCCGGGTCTTCTTGACTCTGACGATGATGCACAGCTAATTAATATGATTAAAGATGATATTGCTGAAACGATAGAAATTCAGAGAAAATCAAAAGGTAGCATTCTCAATGAACAGATTGAGAATGCTGTAAGGTCAGCTATTCGTAAGACATTGAAACATGAGATAAATAAATCACCCATTATCATAGTCAATGTGGAAAAAGCTTATTGAAAACTAGTTTATTAATCTAGTTTATTGAATGCAAGTTAACTAAGGAGATATTATATTATGACATCATATAGTTTTACATCTGATGATGCTGCACAAAATATAGATAAAGACTTACAATATATAGCAGAGTCCTTTGATCCTAAATATGATAAAGATTATCAAAAAAATCCTCAATCTCGTGAAAAGCAGGTTAACAAGGATATAGAGCGTGGTGTCTTTTATCTTGAAACCCAAGATGGTAAACTAGTAAACTTAATAGATCAGTGTAAGTTAGGTAAAGATCAGGACTATAAGGTAACTTATCAAGATCTGTATGATATGTTAACAAAAGATTATCATTTATCACAAGAACAAACAGAATATATTTTAGCTGCAAATCACCAAGGGGGTATGGCTGGTGGTATAGTTGGATTCTCTAAGTTGCAACTAAAAGCATTTGATAACTATGGATATGATCCTAGAAGTGAATGGCTAAGAAATGGTAGTATGTCCAAGATCACTATAGATAAAGATCATAACGTATCATATATCGGCGGACAAAATATCATGTTTGATTGTAGTATGGATGCTTTCTTGCCACATAGTGACCTTAGGAAGATGATGGGTACGGAATTTAATAGCCAAGATTCTATGGCTGTAAATATTACCGCTACGTTAGGAAAAGTAGGAGATTCTGAATTAACACCGCAAGTAGTAATTGATGTAGCTGGCACTGGTAAGATTGCTGATCGATTTATTAGCGATATACAAGCAATCCAAACAAATTGTGAGCAAAAATCCCCTCAAGCAATTATTGATAGTAATAAGGCTTTATCGAAAGAATTATTAACTGCTCCTCTTAATGAAGAGCAATATAAAACAGATATGAAAGAAAGAGTTGCAAAAATCATATCAGATGAAGGGGTGAAGCCGGAAACAATAAGTACATTTAAAAAAGCAAATGGTGCTACAGAGGCTTTAGCTGACGTATTGATAGAGCAAATTGATCAAGCAATCGCAACTCAAAAAGATAAAAAAACAGGGAAATTAAGCTCACAATCTATTAATGACATTGCTAAAAAAGCTGCGGAACAGTTAAATAAGTTTATCGATAATCCAAATAAATATACAGTAAAGAAATTTACTAAGCAATTAGTAAATGATCAAGCTGCATCATCGAATACGATAATACCAAGGAAAAATTTTATTAAAAGAATTTGTGAATATTTAAAAGACAAATTGCATGGATATTCTGATGACAAGAGCAAACTACCATTGGCTGAACAATTGAAGAATGAGGCAAAATTTGTCGGACAAAAAGCAAAATCACATATGTCATCTAAAGCACCAACGTCACCACCTCCACATAATGAAAAAACAGAAGGTAAAGGAAGAGGTTAGGAAAATTTTTAATAGACTTCTTGCAGCAGTAGAATTATGTAAGAAGTCTAATCTTCGCATCAGCTGGTCTAATATATAACGGTTCTATGGAGTTAGAGAAATTGTGCTTCCTTATTTTATCGGCTATATATTTACATATATGCAGTGCCTTAACTCTAGTAAAACGAGGTAAGATTGTTAAATTTTTTATATCCCTAATCTTGTCGTATATCATCTCTACCCCACTACCTGCACAGACATTAATAGCAGCATTTTCTGTATTTAATAATTCCACAGCTTGGTCATAATTTATCAGTGAAGGAATAGAAGCTTGTTCATTTTGGTCAAAAACTTGGCTATATAATTGTCCTCTATATGCATTGAGAAAAATAAAAATTTTATTATAATTTTTTACTTGCCTGCTAGCCATCCACCAGGAAAACTCAAAATTAGATATAGTAGTGCCTATTATATCTGTACTTAGCAAAATGCCTTTTGCCACTGATAACCCTATTCTAATGCCTGTAAAACTACCCGGACCGTTTGTAACGGTTAAATAATCTAGGTCAGGATAAGAAAGCTTTGCTATTTTCAGTGCTTCCTCAATCATTGGCACTATAGTTTCAGCTTGCATAGAAGACCTTAATTCCTCAATATAGGCTAGAATAACCTGATCTTCAGAGATTGCAACAGATGCACTATTATTTGCCGTATCAAATGCTAAAATTTTCATTTATAATATATACTGCTATGATTTCAAGAGTTGGGTAGACGATAATAACTTCAAGAATTGGCGTCGTCGTGCCAAAGTCGAGCTGCTAGGCGTACATGAGTAACGGAGCAGCACAGATCTTTGACACGACGACGCCAATTCTTGAAGTTCACCGAGTATACTCAATATTTCAAGTTTTGTAAGTATACTCAATTATAATGACAATGGAAATAAATAGAACAATTTTTAGATTGTACGACATTCGTGGCAGCAGTCTAATAGATATTAATCCAACTATTGCTTATAAAATTGGCTTTTGTTTTACCAAAATGCATATATCAAAGCAAGGAAATGAAATATTTATAGGACGTGATGGTAGGTTAAGCTCCCCTGCCCTTTACCATGCGTTGGTTAATGGCATTATCTCAGCTGGTGGAAAGGTTATTTCCATAGGAGTCACCCCCTCCCCTATGTTATATTTTGCTGATAAAATATTTAAGCCACAAGCTAGCATAATGATAACAGGATCCCATAACCACAAAGATGATAATGGCTTTAAGTTGTTATCACAAGGAAAGTCTTTTTTCGACCAACAAATACAAGATTTACTGAATAATATTCTAAGTCAAGATTGGTCCACCAATCTTATTATACCAAAAAATTTTCTAGCACTAAGTAATATACGCAATTTAAATGTTACCGATAAATATCTAGATAGGATTTTGCAAGGAATAACTATAGAACCTCAAATAAAAGTCGCATGGGATCCTGCCAATGGTGCGGCTGGAAATATTATTGACTTATTAGCATTAAGATTACCTAACAAAAATGTCGTTATAAATTCGCAAATTGATGGCAATTTTCCTAATCACCACCCAGATCCAACTATTCCCAAGAATCTAGAACAACTAATAGAGATAGTTAAGACTCAGGATTGCGATATTGGTATTGCATTCGATGGGGATGGAGATCGTATAGGCATTGTAAGTAAGAAAGGACGAATAATTTTAGGCGACCAAATCCTTGCTATATTGGCAAAAGATGTAATTGATCAAAATCCAAATGCAACTATTATAATGGATATCAAATCAAGCAGTAGCATATTTAATCAGATTAAGTCATATGGCGGAAACGTGATAATGTGCAAAACAGGTCATTCCTTTATCAAAGATAAGATGCAAAAAACTAAGGCGTTACTTGGCGGTGAAACTAGTGGTCATATATTTTTTGCTGATAAATATTATGGATATGATGATGCAATTTATGCCGCCTTACGGTTTGTTGATTTATTATCAAGGTCAAAAAAAACTTTGGACGATATGATAGATGAGTTACCTAAATGTTATAGTACCCCTGAAATTAAGATTTCTGTACCAGATAACCTTAAATTTGATATTATTCAGCAAATAAAAGAGGATTTAAACAGTAGAAATATCACTTTCAACGATATTGATGGTATAAGGGTTGACTCACATAATATGCCCAATGAATCTCAATGGTATGCATGGTGGTTACTAAGAGCTTCAAATACTGAAGCTAAAATTATTGCTAAATATGAATCAGATAGTTTGGAAAAACTAAATAGTCTAAAACTAGAGCTTTCATCTTTACTAGCCAAACATGGTTTGAAACTATAGCTAACCCGAAAAGATTTTAGCTATATACCCCAATTTGGGATAAGAATTGACAAACTCTTATCCCAAATTCGCGTTAACCACATATTTTAGTTACTCAATAACACTATGCACTTCATACTTTACACAAGTTGTCTTGATAAATACGATAAAGGTTTATAATTGTTTGCTCATAATCAATAAGTTCTTGTATAGTCCAATTAAAATTGGTAAAGATGTCGTACGCTTTATTTAGCTCAGTATTAATAGCAGCCACATTCAACATGCCACTAGGCAGTAACTCTCTTATCTTTGCTGCCTGTATCTTTTTATATTCATTGTGATTTGCTGTACCAAATTCTGCTATATCATGCATCTCATTGGTTCGTACCTGCATTTCCACATCACGTCTAGGGTTGCCGACACTCGTAACAATATGCAAGGAACGATAACCATTATCTTTAGGATAATCAATATAATTCTTTTTCTCTGTTGTTTTAACAGAATAGATGCCACAGATAATATCTAACACTTTATAACAATATTCTAGCTTATCAACTATAAATCTAAAAGCAACTAGATCCGTTAATTCGTTAGTCTTTAGTATCATCTTATTTAAGGCAGAACAAGGGTCTTTTAATCTATAATATGTTGTTGCTGCTATATCATGTTCACTTAGCTTAGTACTAATAATATCGGCTATTTTATGTAAATCGTTAGTATCTTGAAATTGCATATTTGATATTCTAGTTAAGTTGTCGTGAATTTGTTTTTAAAATAATGTTATGGAGTCTTTGATGCTAACAAATAAAAATAAGCTTGTCAATTGATAGAAAGTTATTTATTGAATAAGTATATAGGCAATTATACCTACTAAGAATATACTACTCGTAAATGCAGAGTTGATAAACGAAGATCAAAATTATGATAGTAGCAGGAGTCGAAGGATCGAGGTGCTAGGCGTACATTTAGTACGTGGCTACCTACGATCCACAGCTATCGAAAGTTTACAAACAACTATACCACAGCGTCATTGCGAGCGTAAGCGAAGCAATCTATAGATAAATGATATTACTGGATTGCCACGTCGCCGCTTTGCAGCTCCTCGCAATGACATTTATGCATTAGACCTCTTTCGAAACTCGCTTGTGCTGAGGGATTTGAAGGAGACGCTTCACCTCGAACCGCAGCGTACTCTAATTCCGTTACGGATTCGAGTACCGCATCGATGTACAAATCACCAGCAGAAGTAGAGTTTCGAAGGAGGTCTATTTTAAAAAACAAACTTTTCTATCATTAGTTACAACTTTTAAATGACCCTAATTACGGGACTTGTTTAATCCCATAAAATTCTTTAGCATTTTGTAGTATAATACCAAATTCCTCGTCATTAGGTGTTGCAGGTGTTGCACCTTCAATAAAAGTACCACCAATGACTCCTACATCATTAACACCAGTATTTGGCATATGTTTTGGGAAAATATAAAAATCACGTTCTACTTTTTGTCCAAACTTAGTTTTACCTTCATCCCAACGAGTCAAAATCATATATTGTAGATTTTTAGGATTTTGATCTTTAAGCATAATCAAGTGACCTTGGACTGACACCAATTTTTCATCATTATTAAGCTTACTAGCACCAAGCCCAGTACAATTGAAGATAAATTTTCCATCAAGTTCAGCAAATGAGTTAACTTTTTTCTGTACAAACTTAATATTTTTACTTCTTAAATATTCGTTAAGCTCTGCCATAAGTATGCCTGTATCCATAAAAATACCGTCATCATATACAATCATCTTCCTTGTCGTACCATTATCAAAATCCACTGTCACATCTTTTGCTGGTTTCATGACTTTACCAACATAAGGCTCTAAACCAGATTCTTCCCGAGTTCTAAAATAAGTTGGAACAATGATAGCTCCCTCCTTAAAGTGTGGATGCTGTTTCTTAGCGATTGACGCATAAAATTTATAAGCATCAATTTCTATTTTTTGAAGAACTGTCTGTATTTTTTGACCATTATCCATAGATACTGGAGCAAGTAAACCACCCGCATTATTAGAAGCCAGTCCATCAAATTTTTCTGCAACAATCGTAATATTCTTTAAACCTTTTTGTTCTAAATCATAAGCTGTAAACAATCCCAAGACGCCTGCTCCAATAATGGTAATTGGCGTATCTTTTGTAAGATCAGTTGCATATTTTGAGTTTATAAGTAAGTTATTAACGTACTTAGCAGAACCAGGTCCAAGAGTCCAGCCACTACCACCATGTCCATAGTTATTAGCGATTATTTTACTATCTTTTTCCTCTACACTCATTTTAGGAGAACCATGTCTCATTGGACGATAACAAAGTATTTTTTGTCCCAAATATGCAGTGTCTAATTTTGGTGGAGTGATTTTTCTAACTTCACCACTAATTGCCATTGTTAAAGTTGGTGTTATAACCATCAGAGTAGCCATGCAAAGTACCTTAATTTTCTTGAGCACAATTGTAACCTTTAAAAAAATTTAATTTAGAGTTAATATAGATATTGGTGCATTTTAGTAAAGAATAATTGTATTATTCTACATACAAGAAAAGTAAAATTTTTGTATTAATGTCACAATATTAATTATATGGTGAAACCGTGGTGGATGATGATGTAATACAACAAGCTTTACCATATATAAATAATTTTATAAGTTGAATTCTAGGTAGACTTATTTATTTTAATATAGTTTTCACCCAAAATATTCTTAATTTATGATTCCAAAAACATGACCATAGATGAAAAAATTTATATTACTATATGCGTATTATTTGCAATTCTCATTGTAACAGGTAATTTAATATATCAAAAGTTTGTTTTCTTACCAATATTACCTTTTTATACTTTTGAACTTTCTGTAGGTGCAATAACATACCCATTAACATTTTTACTTACTGCAAAACTTACGCTATGTAAGGTTCTAAATAGCGTAAAGAGGGTGAACGTAACTGCTGTTGCATATAATGATCTAAAAGCCCTAACTTTATTTGATAAACCGTCTTACCTATTTTGTGTGCAGTTCTTTTTAGAAAAGCCCACACTAAAAATGCACAACTAATGTGATTACGCTGAATGCGTTGTTTTCTGCATTGGCATCGTTCTATACCGGTAAGTTGCTTGATTTCTCTATGCATGCTCTCAATTACCCAACGAAAGCCACACTCATCTTGTACGGCTTTAGAAGATTTTTGAGTTTTGTTATTGGTAACAATATAATCAACTCTGTTGGTAGAAACAGTAAGTTTAAACAAATTAACATGCTTATCTTTTGCAAAGCCCTTTATATGAATCTCCACTCCGCTCTTAATTTCCTCATCTGAAAACGTTAACTTGCTAACAGCTTTATAAGGCTTAGAAGAGGAAGTTTTAGTAACGTTTCTATTTGCTTTAATAGGAGCATAATAATATTTACCCAAGGAATCAACATGTTGCATAATTTTATGCGTAGCATACCATGTGTCAAAAAGCACAGTTTGAAAAGGAATCTTTTTGCTATACACAGCATTATTTAACATATTTAATAGGTGTTCTACTTTTGTCGCTCCATCATGTTCGGGCGAAAAAATTCGGTAATCTATTACCCAAAACTTATTAATATCCGGATTATAATATACCAAACTTACTACTCCTATACCAGTAGTAATACCACCTGTAGCCCCACTGTACTGTGATCTAGCAATTTCTATTTTCTTGGTATTTCTTTTATTTAACACCGTATCATCAAATATTGTATATCCGTTAGGCGATAAAATAACATCATCCTTAATATGTTCCCATAACAAAGAAGGTGTATATTTTTCATTTTTTAAAAATCTATTAATAACATCATGGCTACATTTTTTGGCATGTTCAGCATAGTAGGTCAAACTATAATTCTTTTGACTCACTATTAGAAATTGACAGTAATCTGTCCTATTAACTGGTATTGCTTGCAATTTTATCCTCTTGGCATTTGTAAATTATACTCAACATAATGTACCATTTTTTTTCTCATAGCGTAAGTTTTGACTGATTTAATTGCTGAATTTTATGGGAAAACCAAAGCTAATTTCTGTGTTAAACTTGCACTAGCTATGAATATAATTGTTGTATTAATTATAGCAATAATGGATAGGTTAAATGCCACAGAATGGTCTAAAATCGATAATATAACTTTTCATAAGGTTTTTGGGTTATATAGTATTGCTTTCATAGGTTCAATTATTGCCTGTTACACTGCTCAACTCATTGATATTACAATTTATTTATGGATACGTAAAGTCACTCATGCTAGATGGCTATGGCTTAGGAACAATGGCAGTACAGCAATTTCGCTATTTGTAGATACTTGTATTGTTATTAGCTTCATGAGTATATTTGGAGTGCTACCAATAGATCGTATGTGGTCACTTATAGTGTACAGCTATTCATTTAAACTTTTCTTCACAATATGTAGTACTCCTTTATTTTACATAGGAGTTAGCATAATAAAATATGTTACTAAATATAAAAGTTAATTTTATATTTTTATTCCCCTATAAATTGTTCTCGTATCTCACGCAAGTTATTTTGCAAACTATGCCAAAGAATTTCAATTTTCTGCTCATAAGCCATTAGTTCAAGCATAGTCCAATTAAAATCATTAAGATATTCGTATAACATAAAAGGCATATCATTATTCTAGTATTAATTTAGCTACTTCAACTTGCAATTTGAATAAAAATCGCTATTCCCTGTCAATAATTAAATTATTAATTTTTGGTATATCAAGTCATTTTTTACTTACATCTATCAATAACATTCTAAAATGACCAATATTTATAACATAACCTATGTATGGATCTCCCGTAAAATGCAAGAAAAAACGCATATTCCTAGTTAGAATTTCTTGCATATTCTTTGTTTACCTAAAGAAATAACATACAGAGATCGAAAGCAAGCTAGATTCATTAATTGATTTAAGACTTGGTGGTGAAGTTAGTAAAGAAGAATTTCAAACTAAACGGTCAGAAGCTAGACTATACCTTGCGTCCATCGTTTGACGCATTCGTAAAATGCACTAAAATCGGAGAATGGCTGGAGCTAATAATAATTTTTTTACTTTTGAGAATTTTGTTATGCTCATGGCAATAATGTCCAAAATCTGAGGTTTTACGACTTTTGCTAAACCACGATTTACAAATGAACCTTATGTCGTGTACTAAGCCCTAAATATTTAAAAATAACACCCGCGAATTTAATTTTATCAAATTCACTTTGTTCTAATTCAGATACAATTTGAGCATGAAATTTATCATTCATATTTAATAACTTTGAAGAATACTCAAAGTGTACGGCAGATAAAATTACATTTCCCTTATTATATTTGATTTTTAAAACTGCTGGTAAAACTGACTGGTCTAGAAATTGATAGTACGCAAGAGTATTTATATTTTTATATAATTGAGTATCTACAAAATAAGGACCTCCATTATAATAAATCATAATTTTTTTAGATAAAGAATTATCGTCTATAGCTAACTTAATTAATGCTGCACGTACACCACTATTATTTTCATAATTATATTTTGCAAGAACAGGACCTATAGTTTTGTTGGGAAAAAATGCTAATTCTCTTTCTCCTAGGATTTCTAAAGAACCATCTTTATCAAATTCTACGAATCCTGAACCGTAATAAGCCCCTGCACAAATACCTAAATAATTACCTCCAATTTCTACATAATCTTTTATAGCTTTATTTCCTTTTCCATTAAGTTGTTTAGCATAATATATATCCCTCCCGCCGGGTATTATTAATAGAGCAGCTTGATTTGACCATTTGTTTTCTATAATTTCTGAGGCACTAATGAAATGTATTTTATAGTTGGATAAAACAATTTGCTTTAGTGTATACATAGTGTGCTTAATAGATTCGATAGACACTCCTAAATCATTATATAAATATATGATATTCTTCTTCATTCTATAAATATAATTAGTTAATTACCAAGAACGTGATTCAATAGCTTCAGCAATATTTTCTGCCGTTTTTAGAATTTTTATAATTGTAGGAATTATAGTTGCAATAAAATTACGTTCTAAACCACGGGTACGCTGAGCTACACTTATTTCTTGAAAGATACTAACAATCACAGGAATAAATCGTATGGCAAGAGATAGGGATAGACTTATTTTCTTATGATTAATCCCAACATAAGATAATAAAATTAAAATTTCATTAAGGCTATCAATCATTTCAGATATACGTGTTGTAAGTGTTATCAATGAAGCAAAAAGTAATAATGTTGCAAATCGAGTGATGACTTGTACTCCTACTATCCAATTATTGGTAAATATATGAACAAGTAGAATAATTAATAATATAATAATAATCTGGCGTAATTGAATAAATAATTTTTGTAGTGGTATTTTAGCTATAAAATACAAAAAAAATGTAAAAAATAAGCTTATACTAAGCAAAAATAAATTAGATACTAAAAATAATCCGCTTGAAAAAACGACTAGAGAATATAGCTTAATCCTTGGGGATAAGCGATGGATAGGAGAGTTATATTGATAATAAGTATCTAAATTCATATCATCATATTTTTATATAAAGGTATAGTAACAGAAGGATGATCATCTCCAACTATTTGCCCTTGCTCAAAAACAATTACACGATCAAAATTTGATAATAATTCAAGGTCGTGAGAAATCATAATAACAACTTGCTTTAAATCTTCTATTACTTGGAAAATATTTTTTTTATTTCTTAAATCTAAAAGCGTCGTAGGCTCATCAAATACTATGTAATCAGGTTTCATCACTAATACCCCGGCAATAGCTAATAATTGTTTTTGTCCGCCACTAAGAAGATGAGATGGAGATTTACGCAAATTATGTATATTATATAAGGATAAGATTGAATTTATACTTTGCTCAATCTTATCTTTATTGTAACCAAGATTTTTTAAACCAAAAGCAAGGTCTTCTTCAACTATTGGAAAAACAATTTGATTGTCTGGATTCTGAAATACAAATCCAACTTTACGTCTTATTTCTTTACCAAATTTACGTGTATCTAAACCATCAATTGTTACAAGTCCAGTAGTAGGTAGTTTAATGCCATTAAGGAGTCTTGCAAATGTACTTTTTCCACTACCGTTTGCTCCGACTATACCAATTTTTCTTTCACTTAGTATTAAACTGATATTTGATAAAATGTCATAATTATTAACACTGTAACTAACATTTTCAATTTTTATCATATAGACTTTATAGCTTATACTTTTACTAATATTAAAATTATAAAATAAAAACTTAATCTTGTATTATAGGGTAAGAACGTTTTACTACCATTGCTATAGTAGTAGCAATAATTGCTTTAATAATATCTCCTGGGATGAATATCATACTTCCAATAAGAGCTTGATTTATAGAAATATTAATAATTATATTAAGCCATAAAATACCTATAATATACATAATTAGTATGCCTCCAATTATTATATATATAAAAGCACTAATATTAGTTAAATTAGACCAATTTCTTTTAAATAAAAAACCAATAACAAACGCTGCAATCGACCATCCTAAAAGAAATCCACCACTCGGTCCTAAAATTGATCCTAAGCCTCCATACCCACCAGCAAGAACTGGAAGACCAAGTGATACTATTCCTAGAAAAAGAATTTGAGATAAAGCTCCTCTTTTAGCTCCTAAAATACTGCCAGAAAGCATAGCTCCTAGAGATTGTACACTTATAGGAACACCAATAACAGAAATTACGATACCAGGTATGATACCTAATGCAGCCGTAATTGCAGCAAAAAGAGCTATGCAAACTATATCCTGAGTATTCATTAATTTATATCTTCAATTTCATTTAGCAATTAACTTTATAAATCAAATATATCATTTTTATTTAATAATCAAGTTTTTTAATTATTAAATTACCTTAGTTCGATGTAAGAAAAAGTATTTGAAAAGTAAGAAGGGAGTGATTATAAACTTCTTTAACCGTGACAAAACGTGTGCTTCCTTAAACTTGGTATCCATTCACGACACCGGTCAAAATTTAATCATTAGTCTATTTTATATTCAAAAACTCACCCTAAAGACGCAAAAACCACAATCTTAAATTTAAAAAACTTATACGACATTACCCTATAGTTAAATTTTGGTCGGGGTCGTGAATAGATACTAAACTTGACTCTAAGCATATACTAGTTGTAATACTTTTGAAGCGATAGCTGAAGTAAGAGATACAATTATTATGTATACATTACAAATAAAAAATACTAAAGTACAGCTTGCAAACATGCAAGTTGCATGTAAATTGTAATCAGGTTTTGCCCCCCTATTGTAATGAACTATTACCCCCCCTAACCACATTAAAAATTAGTTAATTTAGGCACTTTTTAATTTAAATTCTAATCGAATCTAAATTAAAATTTAGAGAATATTGATATATAAAAAGTGATTGATAATCATCAGAATATCATGCTCATAGGTGGTTCTGGTTCTGCAAAAACTCATCTAGCAATTGGCTTAGCGTTCACTGCAATTGAAAGAAATTACAGGGTAAGATTTTATACTTTAAATGAATTAGCTAGCCAATTGCTTAATGCTAAAACGCATAATTATGAAAGCAAATTCATCGATTCAGTTAAGAGATTCCATCTGATTGTAGTAGATGAATTAGGTTATGTACCACAATACTACAACACAGACCCAAGGAGCAAAAATAATCGATATTACTAGGTAACAAGCGAAAGGAATCATCGTTAATTTGAAAAAAAGTATAAATATATATATTGACAAGCCTAAAATTTGGAGGAATTATGACAAACAACAAATTAGTGATATATCAAAGGCAAAAATAAGGTTACTTTTATAATAATAAATTAAATTATTGACACGCTAAGTAACTTATCGTAGCATAATCTAGAAAACTTGAAGAGTATAATGAAGGCTTTTAAGATATGATACCATCAATGTTAAAAAAATGATATCAAGAAAAAATGATTGTTTACAGAAGATCGATCAACTTATTGGAGAAAAGATTTATTCTCTAAGACTTGCTAAAGGGGTGTCACGACAACAACTGGCGGATATACTAGAAGTAACGGGGCAGCAGTTATAAAAATACGAAAGAGGCATTAATAGAATATCAATAGGTAGACTAGTTCTTATTGCTAAAGCACTAGATAAAAATATAGAGTATTTTTATAAAGATTTAGAAGATGCTGATATTGTACAGCCAGTATTTGTTGAAAATCATAGTATATGTATAGAAGTTTCAAGGAATTTTATGAAAATTCGTAGTTCAGAGCAACAGCAAGCTGTTAATGCATTGATACGATCTTTGATTACTAAAGAAGTTGAAACATCATAAACTTATAATTAGTAATAGTGCTTGAAAAACAAGACATGGAATAAGAGAAAGCAATAAACAGACACAAGATTTACAACAACTAGTATATCTTGTTAAAATTAAGTCGGATATGATTTTTAAATGCATATAGACGAAAATATGCCTAGATTATGAATACATGTTATTGCCATCTATATGAGGTTTGAGTTTGAAGAGCAATAGATAGATTGAGTACAAGTTTGGTTCAAACTAATATCATGCAACAATTAATACAGCAATTCAAATCGTTCATTATTGCTATTATTGTTTTTTTATTTTTTAATATTGGTTTTTATATTTACCTTTTACATCTACAAAAAGAAAAGGAAAAATTAATGCTTGCTGGTTATTTAGATAGTGTTGGTAGTTTATTATCTCATGATTTGACAACAGTCTTCAACAAATCTAGCTATAATAAAACCTTTTTTTTATTTAAAAATTTTTCAAGAACAAATAATGTTATAAGCGAAAATACAATAAAAATCACACCATATACAATTTCTATTAAAAATTCAGCAGAGCAGTTTATATTTGATTTACAAGAACTAAGGGATAATTTAAATAAAATATTTCCCCATTATATAGGTTATGCAATCATAATCAATGATTATACTGTTGCATTTGGTCTAGACTATAAAAAAAAATTTAAATGTAAAAAAAGATTATCAAATTGATTTAAACACAGTTTTGACCATAAAAGTAGGAATTAACAAAAATTCTAAATTTTATCTTTTAAACAACAATAAAGTGTACCAATATACTTTTATAACTGTAGTTTTGACTTTTTTAATTTGCTCATTGTTTTTGTATGTTTACCTCAGAATAAAAAAAAGAAGGGAAGAGAGACTTTATATATTAGAGCGTGATTTATACGAAGAAAAAAAGATTAATAGTACATTGTTGAGCAACAAAAAAATTAATCAAAAACTAAAGAAGCTCTTTATAAAAAAAAGCAACCGAGATGTATATCAAGCAAGAAATGGGTATAAGTGATAAGAAAATAATTCAGAATATATCCCCAAGTAACTATTTATTTCCAATGTGCTTATACGATACATCTCCTGAAAAAATAGATATAGTAAATTTAACTAAAGTATTTAGAAGAATATTTTTCTCCTTATTTCATTACAATAGCCTTAAAGGTACAAGCTAATATAGACACAATTAATATTAATTGTACGACCGAAGTTTTTTATCAGTTAATTTTTAGCCTTATTTTTAATTTAATGGAATTTATGGATAGGCAGAGTGAAATTCCTAAAATAATGGAAATAAGTTTTACTAACAAAAAAGTTATTATTAAATATGACAGTTTTCCTTTAAACGAAAAAAGAATGGTGGATTTGTCTGAAACTATAGTCAAAACTTACGCTATGTAAGGTTCTAAATAGCGTAAAGAGGGTGAACGTAACTGCTGTTGCATATAATGATCTAAAAGCCCTAACTTTATTTGATAAACCGTCTTACCTATCAAAACTTACGCTATGAGAAAAAAAATGGTACATTATGTTGAGTATAATTTACAAATGCCAAGAGGATAAAATTGCAAGCAATACCAGTTAATAGGACAGATTACTGTCAATTTCTAATAGTGAGTCAAAAGAATTATAGTTTGACCTACTATGCTGAACATGCCAAAAAATGTAGCCATGATGTTATTAATAGATTTTTAAAAAATGAAAAATATACACCTTCTTTGTTATGGGAACATATTAAGGATGATGTTATTTTATCGCCTAACGGATATACAATATTTGATGATACGGTGTTAAATAAAAGAAATACCAAGAAAATAGAAATTGCTAGATCACAGTACAGTGGGGCTACAGGTGGTATTACTACTGGTATAGGAGTAGTAAGTTTGGTATATTATAATCCGGATATTAATAAGTTTTGGGTAATAGATTACCGAATTTTTTCGCCCGAACATGATGGAGCGACAAAAGTAGAACACCTATTAAATATGCAAAACTTACGCTATGAGAAAAAAAAATGGTACATTATGTTGAGTATAATTTACAAATGCCAAGAGGATAAAATTGCAAGCAATACCAGTTAATAGGACAGATTACTGTCAATTTCTAATAGTGAGTCAAAAGAATTATAGTTTGACCTACTATGCTGAACATGCCAAAAAATGTAGCCATGATGTTATTAATAGATTTTTAAAAAATGAAAAATATACACCTTCTTTGTTATGGGAACATATTAAGGATGATGTTATTTTATCGCCTAACGGATATACAATATTTGATGATACGGTGTTAAATAAAAGAAATACCAAGAAAATAGAAGTTGCTAGATCACAGTACAGTGGGGCTACAGGTGGTATTACTACTGGTATAGGAGTAGTAAGTTTGGTATATTATAATCCGGATATTAATAAGTTTTGGGTAATAGATTACCGAATTTTTTCGCCCGAACATGATGGAGCGACAAAAGTAGAACACCTATTAAATATGTTAAATAATGCTGTGTATAGCAAAAAGATTCCTTTTCAAACTGTGCTTTTTGACACATGGTATGCTACGCATAAAATTATGCAACATGTTGATTCCTTGGGTAAATATTATTATGCTCCTATTAAAGCAAATAGAAACGTTACTAAAACTTCCTCTTCTAAGCCTTATAAAGCTGTTAGCAAGTTAACGTTTTCAGATGAGGAAATTAAGAGCGGAGTGGAGATTCATATAAAGGGCTTTGCAAAAGATAAGCATGTTAATTTGTTTAAACTTACTGTTTCTACCAACAGAGTTGATTATATTGTTACCAATAACAAAACTCAAAAATCTTCTAAAGCCGTACAAGATGAGTGTGGCTTTCGTTGGGTAATTGAGAGCATGCATAGAGAAATCAAGCAACTTACCGGTATAGAACGATGCCAATGCAGAAAACAACGCATCCAGCGTAATCACATTAGTTGTGCATTTTTAGTGTGGGCTTTTCTAAAAAGAACTGCACACAAAATAGGTAAGACGGTTTATCAAATAAAGTTAGGGCTTTTAGATCATTATATGCAACAGCAGTTACGTTCACCCTCTTTACGCTATTTAGAACCTTACATAGCGTAAGTTTTGATATATAAAAAAATTGCTGAGAAAACCACTGATATTAATTATAAGGCTATAGGTTTTAGTGGTAACACTGCCTTACACCTTTTAGTTGCTAACACAAGAGAGATAATGTTTTCTAGTGAATTAAATAATGAGTTACGGGATGCAAATCAAGTATATATAGGTGGACAAAAATTGGTAGTAGTTGATGAAGATCTTACCCTAGCTGGACTTGGTGGTATTAGGTTATCTGATGGTTACACTGTAAATCAAGAAAAAACCTTAAGAATAACCAAATTCCTAACCGACAGAGGAGCTGATATTAATGCACAGAACGATGAGGGACTTACACCATTTTTTATGGCTTGTACTCATAAATTTAACTATTTGGCTTCTTGCTTTGTCAGTCAATTTTGGTTGGATTTTAGCATAAAAGATTTCAATGATCAGACAGCTTTACATTATGCTGCCCTTCTAGAAGATACTAGTATTTTACAATTAATTTTAAACAAGGGTGTTGATATTAATAGCAGAAATAGTGGTGGTGGAACACCTTTATATTGTGCGGTTCATAATAATAAAAAACCTATAGTAGAATTCCTATTAAATAAAGGGGCTGATGTTAATATTCCAAACAATGATGGTATCCATATATTACATGTGGCTGTCGGAATTAATTCATTAGAGTTAATAAAGTTATTAGTTAAGTATGGTGACATAAATATTAGGTCTAGTAATGATACTAAGATTACCGCTTTGTGGTTAGCATCTCAAGATGGTAGGTTAGATATAGTAAAAGCTCTAGCGGATTTAGGAGCTGACTTAAATATTATTCGAGCAGATACTGGAGCCTCTCCATTATACATCGCTACACATCAAAAACGAATAGCAGTGGTAGAAGAATTATTAGCCAGAGGAGCTGATGTTAATATTCCAAACAATGATATCTATCCATTACATTTAGCTGTTAATATTAATTCGTTGGAGTTAGTAAAATTGTTAGTTAAGTATGGTGACATAAATATTAGGTCTAGTAATGATACTAAGATTACCGCTTTGTGGTTAGCATCTCAAGATGGTAGGTTAGATATAGTAAAAGCTCTAGCAGATTGAGGAGCTGACCTAAATATTATTAGAGCAGATACTGGAGCCTCTCCATTATACATCGCTACACATCAAAAACGAATAGCAGTGGTAGAAGAATTATTAGCTAGAGGAGCTGATGTTAATGTTTCAGCCAAAGATGGTAGCCATCCATTACATTTGGCTGTTAATAACAATTCATTAGAACTAATTAACTTATTAGTTAAGTATGGCGATATAAATGCTAGAACTACTGATGAAAATAAGGTTACTGCTTTATGGCTGGCATCTCAAGATGGTAAGTTAGAGATAGTTAAAATGCTAGCAGATCTAGGAGCTGACTTAAATATTATTCGAGCGACGGATGGTACATCACCTATGTATGTAGCGATGCAGAAAAAGCAGATAGCGGTGGTAAAAGAATTATTAGCTAGAGGAGCTGATGTTAATATCCCGAGTGAAGAGGGTTGGTATCTATGGCACGGGCTTAGTTATCAAGGCTTCTTAGACATAATGCAATTACTTTTCCTAAAAAATCCTGACATAAACTTAAAAACAGCTGATGCTGGGCAATATACTGCTTTGTGGTTAGCATCACAACAGGGACATATTGAAACAGTCAAGTGGTTGGCAGAACTTGGTGCTGATGTTAATATTGCAAGGCAGAGGGATGGGACTACTGCTTTACAAACAGCAATAGTCAACAACCATCTACCAGTAATAAAGGTTTTAGTAGAAGAATGTAAGGCAGATATTAATAAGACGAATCTAGATGGAGCATCACCATTATATTATTCCTTGGGTTATTGGCATCAAGCTTATAAACTTGCGATTACCAAATTTTTACTGGAACATAATGCTAATATTCATGCAAAAACAATCTTCGGAGACCAACCTATCCATCGAGCAAGTAATTTAGCTGATGTAAAAGCTATAAAATTATTACTTGATCATGGAGTCTCAATAAATGAAGTTAACAATGATGGTAATACACCTTTACATTTTTTAGTTAATGCAGAAAACACGGCTGAAGTAGATAAGAGGCTAACAGCAGTAAAATATCTACTAGAGCGTTCAGCTTCTGCTACTATCAAAAATAAAGAAGGTAAAAGTGCCATTGATTTAGCAAAAGATAATTTCCCTGAAGCTCTAGCCTGCCTTGAACATCCGGAGAACTTGCCACAACTTAGTGAGTTTGAAGCAACTATTATAGGTTTAACTGATTTTAGCATTTAATATTAGGTTGCTTTCTTCATAATATTTTTGAACAAGATAACAATCTTAGTTCATGGATGCTAATTTTTACTACAATTATTTTTTTATAAAACACTTAGTGCAAGTTATAATCATGTTATGATGACCTTGTTTTTATAATTTAATAAAAATATATAATGATTCTCATACCAATATTTAAAAGTTATTTGGAATGCATCCGCATTCCAAACATTGGAGTAGTGTTTTTATCGGAACTCTCTACTGATGTTTTGTCTGATAAAGTTATAGTATCGGGCTTGCGGCATTTTGATAAAAGGTTTGCACCTAGGCGTTTATTTGACGTGCCTGTAAAAATGGGGTGGATCAAGCATCCTACTTTAGAAAAATATCTTAATCCTTATCCAATATTTTTTTTAAATGAGTACAATATGACGTTTATTATGGATAAATTAGGCGGTATAGTCACTAGATGTAATTCTGTATTTGCTTAAATTACTAGTGATGCTAGCTTATTTGTGCTACAATTTGTTAGATATAAGGCTTTATGGTAATTTTCAAATATAATCAACTAGTATGATAGTTAAACTTTCGGATACTAATACACAATTTAAAGATACTGATCCTGTTAAGGATAATAGTAATCCACCTAGAATGAGGGTAGGTACTGATGATTTTAAAACATTATTGTTAAATAGTGATGTATTTGTTGATAAAAGCTTAATGATCAAAGAATTACTAGAAGATAGTGGAGAAGTAATTCTAATCACCCGGCCAAGACGTTGGGGGAAGAGTATTAATATGGATATGCTCCGGAAATTCTTTGAAATTGAAGTAGATGAGATAGGTAAGCCTTTAGCTCAAGAAAAGAGAGTAAATCATAAACTCTTTACTGGAGGCATAGTAGATTTGGACTTTGATGAAACCAAAGAGTTACAGCCTTTAAAAATATCCATTCATAAAAATATAATAAAGCGTCAAGGTCAATTTCCAGTAATATATATAAATTTTAAAGAAGTGAAGGGGAGTAATTATAAGGAAATTGTTAGTAGCATTATAGATCAATTAATAGAATTATACGAAAGATTTAATTATTTAGAACAATATATTCAAGAAGATAATAAATTTTTCAGTATTCCGCAAAAAGTAAAGTTAAAAAATTATCTAAGTGGTGATATTAATATAAGCTATTTAAAAAATAGCCTGAAGTTTTTAAGTCAAATATTGTATAAACATTTTAAACAAAAAGTATACATATTAATAGATGAATATGATACACCAATTAATAATGCGTATTTAGAATTTGGCCATAAAACAAAAGAATTTGAGCAGATTCTTAAGTTATTTAGAGGAATATTTGGTAGCAGCTTAAAAACGAATCCCTACTTAGAGAAAGGAGTAATTACTGGCATATTACGGGTTGCTAAAGCTAACTTGTTCTCAGACTTGAATAATGTTACTGAATATACTTTACTTGATGATGATTTCTCTAAGTTCTATGGCTTCACTCAAGCAGAGGTAGATGATTTGCTTACAAAAGTACCGCTCGACACTAATACTGAACAAATTAAGGATTGGTATAATGGTTATACATTTGGTGGAGAGGTCATTTACAATCCGTGGTCACTAATGCAATGTTTAGCACACAAAGGTAAGCTTGATTATTATTGGCTAGATAGTGGAGGCACAGGTCTTGTTGATAAAGCATTATTGTCAGACGAAATGCAAGAAGATTTACAGAGCTTAGCTGCTGGAAAAAGTATTATCTCACCTATTACCAAACAAATAAGTTTTGCTGATATCAATAAACCAGTAGGATTGCTCAGTTTATTACTGTTCAGCGGTTATTTAAATCCTACTGCCAAAATATCAGAAAAAAATATCTATGAGCTATCTATCCCTAATTATGAACTAAAATATATCTATGAAACAAGAGTGCTGCAATGGGTTACTGATCAATTAAAAATTGATAGCTCTAGATATTATTCGTTTATTAGTTTATTGCCAACAGGTAAAGTAGAGGAATTTAAAGAGCGTTTACAAGAATTGTTGCTAAATTCTACTAGTTTTCATCAAACAGGAGAGAAAAAGGCAGAATTATTTTATAGCGGCTTTATGCTTGGTTTAATTAATATGTTAGCACCTAGTTACATAATAGCAAGTGAACAGGAGTCAGGAAGTGGCAGAGCTGATGTGATCATGATCCCAAAAGCTGGTAAAGGAGATAAAGCAATTATTATTGAGTATAAGATAGCTAAAAATACAGAAGATTTAGCCTTGGTAGCCCAAATGGGATTAAAACAGATTATAGATAAGCAATATGACACTAAGATAAAAGAATATTCTCATGTCAAAAAAATCATTAAACTTTCTATGGCTTTTTGCGGTAAGAATATGGAGTTACAATACCAAGTTGATGAACCCTAATAATAGAGTGTAATGGCTTGAATAACCAGTAATTTTATGTCTGTTGTGGTTCTGAAATTGTCCACTACGCCCCGCCAATCCCTATCAGCCGTCTAGATTTTCTGACTTTACTAAAAATTTCATATGTAATTTATATGTAACTTCTCAGACAAATTTCCTGAAATTTGACCTACAAAAAAATCTATTTTTAACCCTATTACAAGTGGAGGAAATATGACAGAATCGTTAACTTTTTCTCGCTCTATAGTTGAAAATCAAGATATTATCTTTTATAACATAGTCGGTAATTTCATCCCACCTGAGTGGCGGAATCTTATCAACGATCGTGGTAAACGATTAAGTACAACTTCTCGTCAACTTTTGTCTTTGATAGTTTCTCGTCTACAATTTGATAACAAGAGGGATAGACCAGTAGAAGAATTACGGGAAGGCTTTCTTTTCTTCCAACAAGAGCTAGGAGTTGGTCAAAAACGGGTAAAACAATGTCTGTTAGAACTGAAAGACAGTGGTTTGATTGATTTTTATTCAACCACTCTGATTATACATAATATGAGATGTCCTCATATTCAATGTATCAAACTTCTTAAAAATTTTGTCAGTTTCTGTAAAACTAGTGACGACTCTAACCAACAAAAATCTTCAAAGCGACCTGAAATAAATTACAGCTTATGGCAAAATATTCTACCTAACCAGCAAAAAATTTCCGGTCAACCTGAAAAAAATTTTCAAAAAAACGCATCTATATATATCTATAATATCTAGATATGGAAAAAATCAAGAAAATTGTGGACAAGTCTGTGGACAAACTGTGTCAGATATTGATTCAACTACGGAGCAAAGCGTTAATTTACCACTTGAGGTAACGGTAAACTCAGTAAATGAAACGTTACCCTGCAATTCCACAGACTGCAATTCTTCTGAGGCAACTCCAACTGATGACGAGTCAGATTACGATTCAGATTCTGATTCAACAGATGGCTATTCAGGGAGGTAGCGGGTCTGAGCAAGAAGCTAGTGGGAAATTGCCTAGGTGGCTCAGTGATATTGCCAAACAGGCTAAAGTGTAAATTGTAATCAGGTTTTGCCCCCCTATTGTAATGAACTATTGCCCCCCTAACTACATTAAAAATTAGTTAATTTAGGCACTTTTTAATTTAAATTCTAATCGAATCTAAATTAAAATTTAGATAATATTTAGTTACACTCAATTAGTGATTTTCAATTATACTTTTTGCTAATTTACATCTTTTCCTCCTCTAAAACTTTTATTACCAGTTTCTATGATGTGTCAATCTATCGAACATTACTTTTGTTGCTTTAGCATTACCAAATATATCACCCCATTCTTCAAATCTCAAATGGCTAGTGATAATAAGCGAAGACTGCTCATATAATTTAGCAAATACCTCAAATAACAGGAATCTAGCATCCACTTTTATTAGTACATAACCTAATTCATCTACTACAATCAGATGTAATCTCTTAACTGAATCGATGAATTTGCTTTCATAATTATGCGTTTTAGCATTAAGCAATTGGCTAGCTAATTCATTTAAAGTATAAAATCTTACCCTGTAATTTCTTTCAATTGCAGTGAACGCTAAGCCAATTGCTAGATGAGTTTTTGCAGAACCACCTATGAGCATGATATTCTGATGATTATCAATCACTTTTTGTATATCAATATTATCTAAATTTTAATTTAGATTCGATTAGAATTTAAATTAAAAAGTGCCTAAATTAACCCGAGTTGCCAATTAATTTATAAGAGCAGAGCTAGGTTTTATGAACATTTGAAGTTAATTTGTAACATTAAAACACTTAATAAAAACTATATTTTTTAGAAATATGTTTGTATTAAAAATGTTTTAGTATCGAGCCTCACATGAAACCAGCGTTAAATATAGCTTTTGCCAGTATAATTAATTGGCAACTCGGGTTAAATTAACTAATTTTTAATGTGGTTAGGGGGGCAATAGTTCATTACAATAGGGGGGCAAAACCTGATTACAATTTACACTTGCTTACCTTTTGCTTCATGGGTTCTCCGAAAACTCCTAACGATTAGATTTACAGATTCATAACTACCCTGATAACCTGATATCTTCAACTGTTCGTATAGCTTCTTACCAGTCATCCTACGTCTAACTGGTTCTTTGATATTCTCTGCTAATAGTTGATTTAACATCGCAAGATATCCACCCAAAACTGGCTTAGCTTTAGTATATTTGGCTAATTCAAATTTGGTTGCATCACTGCGTATAACTTTCTTAACGGTATTTTTTGATATATTAAGCCCTTTGGCAATTGCTTTAATTGCTTTGCCATCAACATGATACATTTTGCGTATTTTTGCAATTGATTCCACGATAAACACTCCCTAAAAACTCCTTAAAAAAATATTTAAAATATTAATTTTCTAGAGATATTGTTACTTTTTTAGAGGGGTCATTTTTCGTTACAATCTTTGCTCTAAAGGGGGCAAAACCTGATTACAATTTACAGGAATCTTTTAATCATAGAGCATCACAAGGGGAAATTGTAGTAGTCAGAGAAATATAGAAAAAATATGAAGAAGTTTTGCAAAAGAAAGTAACTAAATCAGCAATCTACAAAATTTTACATCGTCATTGTTGGCGTAAAGTTTTCCCTCGTCCCCATCATCCAAAACAACAAAACTTACGCTATGTAAGGTTCTAAATAGCGTAAAGAGGGTGAACGTAACTGCTGTTGCATATAATGATCTAAAAGCCCTAACTTTATTTGATAAACCGTCTTACCTATTTTGTGTGCAGTTCTTTTTAGAAAAGCCCACACTAAAAATGCACAACTAATGTGATTACGCTGGATGCGTTGTTTTCTGCATTGGCATCGTTCTATACCGGTAAGTTGCTTGATTTCTCTATGCATGCTCTCAATTACCCAACGAAAGCCACACTCATCTTGTACGGCTTTAGAAGATTTTTGAGTTTTGTTATTGGTAACAATATAATCAACTCTGTTGGTAGAAACAGTAAGTTTAAACAAATTAACATGCTTATCTTTTGCAAAGCCCTTTATATGAATCTCCACTCCGCTCTTAATTTCCTCATCTGAAAACGTTAACTTGCTAACAGCTTTATAAGGCTTAGAAGAGGAAGTTTTAGTAACGTTTCTATTTGCTTTAATAGGAGCATAATAATATTTACCCAAGGAATCAACATGTTGCATAATTTTATGCGTAGCATACCATGTGTCAAAAAGCACAGTTTGAAAAGGAATCTTTTTGCTATACACAGCATTATTTAACATATTTAATAGGTGTTCTACTTTTGTCGCTCCATCATGTTCGGGCGAAAAAATTCGGTAATCTATTACCCAAAACTTATTAATATCCGGATTATAATATACCAAACTTACTACTCCTATACCAGTAGTAATACCACCTGTAGCCCCACTGTACTGTGATCTAGCAATTTCTATTTTCTTGGTATTTCTTTTATTTAACACCGTATCATCAAATATTGTATATCCGTTAGGCGATAAAATAACATCATCCTTAATATGTTCCCATAACAAAGAAGGTGTATATTTTTCATTTTTTAAAAATCTATTAATAACATCATGGCTACATTTTTTGGCATGTTCAGCATAGTAGGTCAAACTATAATTCTTTTGACTCACTATTAGAAATTGACAGTAATCTGTCCTATTAACTGGTATTGCTTGCAATTTTATCCTCTTGGCATTTGTAAATTATACTCAACATAATGTACCATTTTTTTTCTCATAGCGTAAGTTTTGACAAAATAAAGATGAGATGGAAACTTTTAAAAAAACTTCAGCTCAGTGGTTACCGCCGCAAATACACAATCTAAATCACAGGGACTTGAATTACAAGTGATGTTTCAAGATGAGTCTCGTTTTGGAAGGATAAATGATATAAAAACCTCAGTTGGGGTATTATATTTTAACAATCAGGTGGGCAGCCGCTTCAAACCTGATGGTTTCGATAATTTCACCGAATTTGGGATAAGAATTTGTCAATTCTTATCCCAAATTCGCGTTATATATAAGAACTTAATTTTCTGGCAATAATATTTCTCTCTTACCAGTATGGTTAGGAGGAGATATTACCCCATTTTGTTCCATTTTTTCAACAAGAGTAGCCGCTCTATTATAGCCAATTCGTAAACATCTTTGTATATAGCTAATTGATACTTTTCGTTCTAATTGTACGATTTGTACTGCTCTTTTATATAAAGTTTCATCACTGCTTGAATCATCTCCTGGACTTTCGCCATTTACTTCATCATCATCTAGTTGTTGGGTCACTGCTGAAATATATTCAGGCATTCCCGTGGATCTTAAATATTGGGTAACCTTCTCTACTTCTTTATCATCAACAAATGGACCATGCACCCTAGTAATCTTTGAAGAATTACCCATATAAAGCATATCTCCCATACCTAGTAATTGCTCAGACCCTTGTTCACCAAGAATAGTTCTACTATCAATCTTAGAGGTTACTTTAAAACTGATACGACTTGGGAAATTAGCTTTGATTACCCCAGTAATAACATCAACAGAAGGTCTTTGGGTTGCCATGATAATATGAATACCTGCTGCTCTTGCCATTTGAGCTAGACGCTGTATTGACAATTCAATATCTTTGCCAGCTACCAACATTAAATCAGCCATTTCATCAACAATTACTACAATGAATGGTAACTTTTCCATATTCATTTCAATCGTTTCATAGATAGGATTACCAGTTTCTGGATCAAATCCTGTTTGAATAGTACGCTCTAATATCTTACCTGCCGATGTAGCTTCTGAAATTTTAGCATTATAACCTGCTATATTTCTTACCCCAATATTTGACATTGCCCTATAACGATTTTCCATCTCTTTCACCGCCCATTTAAGGGCTACCACTGCTTTGCTTGGCTCAGTAACCACTGGAGTTAGAAGATGTGGTATGCCATCATAGGTAGATAATTCAAGCATTTTGGGATCGATCATTATTAAACGGCATTCCTCCGGGGTATAGCGGTAAAGTAGGGAAATTATCATAGCATTAATTGCCACTGATTTACCGGAGCCTGTCGTACCAGCAACTAACAGATGTGGCATTTTTGCTAAATCGGCAACAAAAGGTTTGCCAGCGAGATCCTTTCCTAGAATCAATGGTAGCATAATACTGCTATCTTGATATTCCGGTGTTTCAATTAATTCTCTTAGACAAAAGAAAGCTCGTTGTTTATTGGGTAATTCAATACCTAAAACGTTTCTACCTGGTATTACAGCTATTCTAGTTGATATCGCAGATAAAGACCTAGCAATATCGTCTGATAAGCCTATAATCCTAGAAGATTTAGTACCAGCAGCTGGTTCAAATTCATATAACGTTACCACTGGACCTTGGCTAATATTAATTACCTGACCTTTAACCCCAAAATCACCTAGAACAGTTAATAATGCTTGGGCATTATGTTGTAGTTCTGATGAAGTTTCTACTTTGATATTTTGGTTGTCAGCTTGTTTTAATAATTCGATAGGGGGCAAGTATGGTAATTCGCCATTTTCTTTTTTGAATGGAGATTGTTGTTTTGAAAAATGGGAGTGTATGTCATTATTTTTTTCTTGTAATGCATCTATTTTATGAGCATACGTTGCTTCTTCTTGATTAATAAAAGGTATCTTTTTTATCAAAACTTGTTTCGTTGACTTGGTATTTGTCGATATTGTAGGTAAAAGTATAAATTTTTTATAAGGTATTAGTTTGAATAATTTAATTATAGCGATCCCAAAAACTGAAAATTTTATTTCAGTCAATAAAAATAATAAAATAAATGTAGTAATAATTAAAACGTAATCGGCTCTAGCGTCCAATTGCTTGATTATTGGATAAATAATAGTACCTGTTGTCCCACCTGCACCTGCCGGTAAATAATTAATTTTTATATTAGTGCAGACTATCGATAATGATATAATTGACAGCAGCATCACAATTATCCTGACGGTAGCCCATTTCTTCTTTAAATGCCATACACTCAGAGACCAAAAAATACAACAAATTGGTAAAATAAAGGACGCTATACCAAAAAACTGGTAAAAAATATCTGCCAAATAAGCACCGAAATGACCTAATAAATTGCTAGGATATTTGTCTGTGACAGAATTAAAGGAAGGATCATTTGGATTATAAGTCACTAGTAATAGAGCAGTAGAACAGCCCACCAGCATTAATAAAGCAGACTGCACTCTATTATTAGTAAAAATCCTGTTTATGTAATATAGCACAAAAGTTGCCTAAAAAAATGAACCACTTCGGTCGTTGCCTAAGATCCTCAAAGAACCTGTATGTAAGGTGGAATCCATATATCTGTATAATAGATTCAGACAGGGACGGTTTCCTAATAATAAAAATTATAGTTCCGGGGCAATACGTTAAGCTCACGAACCAAGCAGCCCATTACATTTCAAACATTGATGTTTCATACACGGGATTATATAATATCACTTTCCAATCTTTCTCGCAAGGTCTTCTAAATATCCTGCTATAGTACTTAACGTTTCTGCAAATTTTTCTTCTTCGGGAGGTATATTAGCACCATCAATTTTAGCAATTTTGTTAGTCAAGTGTTGTACTTGCTCCTGTAAACTCAATGCAGACATAACTAATAATAGTTCAAATGATGCTGATGGGTTAACTTTTTTTATCTGAGCAATATTTTCATTTAATTTGGCTGCAAGATTGCATAATTCTTCTCTTGATCCTTCACTACATGCAAGTTGGAAAGTTTTGCTACCAAGTGTTATTGTTACTATAGACATCTTTATGTATTTTTATGTTTTATTGCTTCAAGTTCAGCAATATATATGGCTATTTGCTCAAGTATTTTTGTATAATTATCCCTGAGCTGTTTATTTTCATCCTACAGTTTATTGATTTCTTCATGCTGTCTAGCGATATTTGATAAGAGACCTTCAAGACCTTGATCCACTTCTTGCATTAACTTAAGTAATAAATCATTAGTTATTTTCATTCAGATTATAATATTAAGTGATAAATTATTGGAATTATTATTAATATTAAAACAGAAATAATAATTAGTTGTTTTTTCCATTTATAGTCCAATATCATTGGATATGACCTATTTCTGAGGTCAATATCTTTTGAAGATTCCTGATTGTCTTTTTCACTGAGATTTACATCTATCCCTAAATAGTTTGAGTATAATTTAAGATAACCTTTTACATAAACTTCCGCTGGCATCGAACTAAAATCCTCCTCTTCAAGAGCTACCAAATATTGCTTCCTAATCTTCAAATAGCTAGATATTTCTTCAAGAGTTTTACCAGATTCTATTCTCGCTTGTTTTAGGGATGACGACATAACGCATTACTCAAGCTTACGCAAAAAAGTTTCAAATTTTTTGTTTGCTAAAATTAAAATATTTAAGTCAATAGTTTCTTGCAATCTAATTCCTTTTACAAAATCTAAAAAAATACATGCGGCATCTATATTATTATCAATCCATAACTCTAAATCAATATTTAATTTAGAGTTGTTAATTATTTTAGCCAATAATTGTCTTTGTTTATCATATAAGTCATCTTTTAATGATTGAATTGATAATCTATTCCAGTAGGAATCATTTAGTTGTTTATCACAAGATTTACGAAGCCAATCAATACTAAATTTATTACCAGTAGTGAAATATAAATTAGCAACATCATTATTTTTAGCTTTTGTCTTTTTTGCAATATATATTATATCAAAGACAGACACTAGGCTGTCAAGAGTTGCAATCCTGTGAGCTATTTCATCTGTCACTCCTGATAAAGTATATTGCTTAACTTTATTATCGAATTTGTTTTTTGCTTCTCCTAAAAGAAGATTACCAACCACTTTACTAAGCATTCTAGCTGGTTCATAAAATTCATCAATGGTATTGCTAATATTGATAGGATGTTTTATATGCTTTAGAAACCAAGAGATACCTCTACGCATAATTTTAGCAAGCTCAGTGAACATGTCAATTTTAACTTTATGATCTATATTACTTGCTAGAGATTCTACTATAGCCCATAAATTATCTAAATCAAAAATTTCACAGATAATAGTATACGAACGAACTATATCACAAAGAGCAGCCTGAGTTTCACGTTTTATAAGATTAAGTGATGGTCCGCCTAATTGATTGACAATTTTATTTGTTACAACGGTTCGAATAATTTCATGCTTAAGCGGATGAGCTAAAATTTCCTCACGGAATTTTTCTTGCATTAGTTTTGGAAAATAATTAATCAGATAAGATTCAAAATACTTATCTTTTGAAAATGTTGCTGTTATTAAATCATGATAGACTGAGCGTTTACTATAAGAAAGTAATACACAAAGCTCGGGGAGGGTCATATTTTCCTTATTAACTGCCCTTTTACTGAGTTCTTCCTGAGTTGGTAAGAACTCAACAGTTCTATTAATTAATTTTTCTTCTTCTAAAGTATCAATAAATTGGCTAAATACTCCGATAGTTGAAGTACTAGATAATTGCATTATATCAAGTGCCTGAGTTTGTTTATAGTTATCAACTAAAACCAGTTCCTCGACGTGTTTTGTCATAGTAAATAAGAACTTATTACGTTCTTCTAAACTAATCTTATTAGAGGACATAGCCTGATTAAGAGCAATTTTGATATTTACCTCATGATCCGAACAGTCAACACCAGCTGAATTATCAATGAAATCAGTATTTATTCTCCCGCCTAGCTTGCTATATTCTATTCTACCTTGTTGTGATACGCCAATATTTCCTCCTTCTCCTATTACTTTAGCTCTGATATCTTTACCATTGACTCTAAGATTATCATTTGCCTTATCGCCTATCTCTAGGTGATTTTCCGTTGAAGCTTTTATATAGGTTCCTATACCGCCATTCCAAAGCAAATCAACTTCTGCTTGTAGGATAGCTCTAATCAGATGTTCAGGAGATGATTCGTTAATGTTTATCTTTAGCAATAACTTGGCTTCTAGGGATAATGATATAGACTTACTGCTTCTCTCAAAAACTCCGCCACCTTTTGAAATTAATTGTTGATTATAGTCAGACCAATTTGATGTAGGTAACTTGAATAGTCGCATACGTTCATTGAAACTAATAATTGGATCAGGTTGTGGGTCAATAAATATATGTTTATGATTAAATGCCGCAACAAGTTTTATGGTATTAGACCTAAGCATGCCATTACCAAAAACATCCCCAGACATATCGCCAATACCAACAACAGTAATAGGGTCTTTTTGTACATCAATACCCATAGCATGGAAATGGCTTGCTACAGAAATCCAAGCTCCTTTTGAGGTAATAGCCATTTTCTTATGATCATAACCTACTGATCCACCGGAAGCAAAAGCGTCGCCTAACCAAAAATTATATTCAGCCGACACACTATTTGCATAATCCGAGAACGTTGCCGTACCTTTATCGGCTGCAACCACGAGATATGGATCTTCTTGGTCGTAGATAATAGTATTTTTTGGCTGAATAACTTTACCATCAATTATATTGTCAGTAATATCAAGTAATCCACGGAGAAAATTTTTATAACACTGCACCACTCTTGCCATATATTCTTGGCGAGTCATATTATCATCAGTGAAATTAACGAAAAATCCACCTTTTGAGCCAACAGGTACAATAACTGAATTTTTGGTCATTTGGGCTTTCATTAGTCCTAATACTTCTACTCTATAATCCTCACATCTATCAGACCATCTAATACCTCCGCGAGCGACGACGCCCCCTCGTAAATGGATAGCTTCAAAATCATTATCGTAAACAAATATTTCGGCAAATGGTACTGGCAAAGGCAAGTGAGGAACTTTTTGCGAGTCAAATTTAAAAGAAAAATAATTTTTACTGACTGTACTATGCTTGTTAGCTGAATTTTTTAAGTCATTAGAGCTAGGCTGATAACAGTTAGTTCTTACAATAGCTTCAATAATATCAAACATCTGTCTTAAAACCTTGTCCTCACTACTGCTAGTAATTGTATTAAGATAGTTAAAGATACTATCTTTTATAGTTTTTAAACGTTCATCTGAGCAATTTGCGGGATTAAATTTAGTATCAAACAAATCAACCAACATTTTAGTATATAAAAAATGCTTTATTAAGGTCAACTGAACGTAGCCCTTGCCATAGACAAAGCCGGTTTGATGTAAATATCTAGTTAATGCTTTAACCAACTTAACTTGCCACCAATTAAAGCCCGATAACACTATTAATTTGCTTAAAGAATCATTAGCCAAAAGTCCAAGATATATCTTATCTAGAGCCTCTTCTACGTTTGCTTTAAGTAAATCAATATTGCTTTCAATAGTTATCAATGTTTCGAGAGTGAACTCATATATCCAACTTTCTTCAATATCTCCTGCTCCTTTTATGGTAAAGCTTTGTTCATCTATAGCTTTGAATCCCAAATTTTCTATAGATGGTAATAAGTCTGAAAGAGCTAATTTAGGTGTTGGGCTATAAATTTTTAGCTGGAACTCTTTATTATTTATAGCAATTAAATTAAATATCGGTTTGCGATAAATACTAGCTTCCTTTAAATAGTCAATATCTATTAAAGCTGTTTGTCCATTAAATTTTTCTCTATAGTCGATAGGAAAAATTGGGTCAAAAAGCTTAAAATTTACTCCCCCTTGGTATTCACCAAATTCTTTACATAACTTTTGGTAAAAATCTTCACTCCAACGAGTGGAGAGCTTATCTAATTCTTGCTCTATTAGTTCAACATCAAAATCAATATTCTTTTTATCCTGTAGCTCCAACGTAACAAATAAATATGAAAAATTTTCTACCACTTCTGCAGTATAATCTAAAAGTATTAGACCACTAAGTATATTTGATAAATAATAATTTATGCTACTATGTACTTCTAGTGTCAAACGATCTCTTGGTAAAAATATTATGACATTAATAAACGAACCAGACCAATCTTGCTGAATAAATAATTTAAGTTTTTTACTCGTTATCCCTGAGAATACGTGTAAGCACATACAGTATAGATCACCTTCATCAATTTGTATCAAAGCTTCTTTAGGCAGAGATTGAATTATATTTTTAAGTTTCTTGGTATTATATCCACCAATCGGGAAAGCGGCTTTATCTACAACAAATTTTAGTTTTTGTCTCAGTATGGGAATATCAGTAACTAATTGATAATACATTGCAGAGCTATATAAGCCAAAAATTATACTACCTGAATGATATTTTTTTTCCTGATCAATTTTCTTAATTAAAATATAATCTACTAAGTTACTTCTATGTACTTTTGATAAGATATTAATTTTACCTAAAATAATTAGTTTATTTTCATGTAATGAATTTGCTGAACGTTCTATAATATCAAGCACTTCACCACTATTTTGCCATATCTTTTTAATACCATCTTCCAATGAAAAATTTTTAGAAGTTAGATCAAAGTTAATCATACCTAGAAAAGTAAAATTATCATCTTTTAACCAATCTAAGAAATTTATAGATTCATGATAATCTAAATGATTCTCATTATATAATTGCTGATTATTTTGGATATCGTTTGAAATTAACGTCACTCTGTTTAAGATTTTAGACCATACATTATAAGTAGTATCTACCTGATCTAGAACTTCATTTAAAGTCATTTTCAAAGAGCTAATATCTTTTTGATCAAAACTTCCTAGAATAGTGATATGGACTAAAGATTCCTCTCTATCTTTCTTTATATCTAATATTTCTTGTAAGTTACCATCATTGTTCCTTACACAAGCTATAATAGGATGAAGTAAAAATTTAGCTTTTAAATTTAGACTTGTTAATAAACAAATGATCGAATCAACTATAAATGATTTGTTATCATTCAGTAGCAAAATATTAATTGCAGGATCATTTTCAATTACTGTACTGACAATCTGCAACTTTCTTTTATCAGGCTGTTTTTCTTGAAAGAACTGAAAGGCCTTATTTGTAAACTCATCAAATAATTCTAGTCTATCTCTAAATCTATAGTCTACAGGGATATAAGCTAGAAATTTCTGTACAAACTTACTATAAAGAGGGGTGCTATAAAATGGATTCCCATTTTTTACTGTACTCAGTGATAAAATTTCTGATTTATAATTAGGAACTTGACAAGTAAGCTTACTCAAAGCTAAAGATGTCTTTTCTGTTGTCATAGCTGTTACCAAACTTTATAATTGTTTCAATAGATTACCAAGTAGGCAACAAGTATTTAAATAGCTTAAATTAGGAATAATATCACAGTATACTCGATGTCATATATGGACAAAGTTCATGCAATCATTCCTACTTCCCTTAATGTCATCCCTGCGTAGGCAGGGATATAGATTCCCGCTGCAGCTCGAATGACATTAAGTAATATAGTCCCCTGTCAAAGCGGAAATGACATCTTTGTGTAGAATTTAAGTTGTTTAATTCTTGTCTACTTGCTATTGATTATAATTAAATAAATTACTTAAGCAAGAGGATCACTACTATTGTGGAAACTATTTTCGCTCAAAGCTCTAAACTAGGAAAAGCTGGTGTTGCAGTCTTTCGTATCTCTGGACCTAAAAGCCTATTTGCCTTAAAACATTTGCTTAAGAATAATAATATAGAGTTTGTTCCAAGAATTATGTACTGTAAAAAACTCATAAATCCTAAGAATCAAGAATTAATTGATGATGCGGTGGTAGTATACTTCCAAGCTCCAGCTAGCTTTACTGGAGAAGATGTAGTAGAAATATATACACATGGCAGTATAGCAATTGCTGCCATGCTAACTGAAACATTGTTAACCATCGATGGTTTAAGAATGGCAGAGCCTGGAGAGTTTACCCGTAGGGCGTTTTTAAATGGCAAATTTGATTTAACTGCAGCAGAAGGTATTGCTGATTTAATTGAAGCAGAAACTGTTTGGCAACATAGGCAGGCGGTTAAACAAGTTGGCGGAGGACTTGAAGAACTTTACAATGGGTGGAGACAAACTTTACTGACCATCATCGGTTTCCTAGAATCTTATATTGATTTCCCCGATGAAGATATTCCACAAGAAATATTAAATAGAGTTATGACTCTTAGTGGTGAACTTAAATATGCTATAATAAAACACCTTAACGATAATAGACGGGGGGAACTGCTTCGAACCGGTATTAAATTGACTATTTTAGGAACTCCTAATGTTGGTAAATCTAGCTTACTTAATTTTTTGATGCAAAGAGACGTTGCTATTGTATCAAACATTGAAGGTACAACTCGTGATATAATTGAGGGGCATCTAGATATAGGAGGATACCCAATTATATTACAAGACACGGCTGGTATAAGGTCTAGTAATGATCTAATAGAGCTAGAAGGTATCAAACGTGCAATTGAGTCAGCAAAAATGGCTGATATCAAAATAATTATGCTTGATGCTATAAAGTTAAGCAACTCACCCTCATATTTTGAGGAGATGGCTGATATTATAGATTTAATAGATGATAATAGCATAATGCTGGTCAATAAAATTGATCTTTTGGATAAAAGTTTGGGGCATTGTCATCCTGCTTCAGTGCGGGATATAGATTCTCGCCTACGCGGGAATGACATCATGGAAGATAGGTTGCTGCCATTAAACAAAAATTATTTAAAAATCTCTATAAAAGAAAAAATAGGACTGGATATTTTATTAAAGGAAATCGAAAATATTGCTCATAATATAGCAGGTTTAACCGGATCGCCGCATATTACTAGACAACGTCAACGAACCTGTATAGAAAAAGCGTTGGAATATTTAGAAAATTTTAATATTGAAAATGACTTAGTGCTAGCCACAGAAGATGTTAGAATGGCTATCAGAAGTTTAAGTAATGTTACTGGTAAGATTAGTGTTGAAGAAATTTTAGGAGAGATATTTAGTAATTTTTGTATAGGTAAATGATCAATGATTCAGAAAAAAACACAAGAAGTATTAGAGCTAATAGATAAATGGCAAAAATATCTGAAATTACAAAAAAATTGTTCAGAACATACCATAATTTCTTATAAGAATGATTTAGAACATTTTCTGAATTTTATGACTCACTATAATTCTGAAATCATAACCATTAGTTCTATAAGGCAAGTTGACATAAGATTAGTACGGAGCTGGCTTTCTAAAAGGCAACAAGATAATTACCTAACAGCTTCTAACTCTAGAAGTTTGTCTGCTATAAAGAATTTTTATAAATATCTAGAGAAGACTGCTAATATCACTTGCCATGCAATTTTCTCCGTCAAAAATCCTAGGAAAGCTAAAATATTACCGAAATCTTTATCGCAGTCAGATGCTCAATTATCCATTGAACATATTGATGATTTCGCTGATTTAGAATGGGTGGAGTTAAGAAATAAAGCCCTTTTAGTGCTTATTTATGCTGCTGGGCTTAGAATATCCGAAGCATTATCTATGACTACATCTCATTTACAAAACTTAGATTTTATAAAAATAACAGGGAAGGGTAAAAAAGAACGGATAATACCATGGACACCAGTTGCTAGAAATTTAATAGAACAATATTTAAGTAAATTACCTTATAGTATAGATGAAAAAGATCCGATATTTCGAGGTAAAATGGGTAAAAAATTATAAGCTCCAGTATTTAATCGTGAACTGATAAAATTACGTCGCTTCTATGGATTATCAGAACATTTATCAGCTCATTCCTTTAGACATAGTTTTGCCACGCACTTGCTTGAGAATGGAGCAGAGTTAAGGTCTATTCAGGAATTACTTGGGCATAAAAGTTTGTCAACTACCCAGCGTTATACTAAAATTAGTCTAAAACATTTGGAAAATATTTATAATAATGCTCACCCAATATCAAAATCTAAAGGGGAAGTATTATAATCTTCTTGCCATGCTTTTTAATTATAGGTTATATTATCCCATGTTTGAATATGAGAAGCCTGTATGTCTAAAATTATTTTACTAAAAGGGTATAAACCTTCCAATGATGAAGAATATATGAATCCTCAACAGTTAGAATATTTTAGACAAAAACTCCTTGAGTGGAAAAGTTCTTTACTAGAGGAATCACGAGAAACCTTAACCCATCTCAAGGAAGAAAATTGGAATGAGCCGGATTTAAATGATCGTGCGTCAATTGAAACGGATACAGCAATTGAACTTAGGACAAGAGATAGGTATCGTAAGCTTCTTGATAAAATCGAAGAAGCTTTGGTAAGGATAGAAAAAAATGAATATGGTTATTGTGAAGAAACTGGAGAGCCAATTGGCTTAAAACGTTTAGAGGCAAGACCAGTTGCAACTTTGTGTATTGAAGCACAAGAGCGACATGAGAGTTATGAGAAACAGCATATAGATATTTAACCTCAATTTCGGATTAATTTCATTAATCCGAAATTGGAATGAGAATGTAAACAATCAGGCTTAAAGCGGTTTGACGCCTGATTGTTAAATATTTCATTTGCTAATAATCTTATTTTTATACCAATAAAAATAAGATTATTAGCGATAATAGATTAAAATGCATTCGTAGAAGCGTTTCAAGAATGCATTTTTCTGATATTTTAGCTAGTTTTGGATTAAAATTAAAAATTTTAATCCAAAACTGAGGTTATTTAGGTTCTAATAGTTAAATAGGTGCATATATGGCATATACAGAGAAAACAAAAAATAAACTAATTATTTTTTTTGATAGGTATATGATACTTGCTGGTACAATGGGACAATATTTGTTTTATACTCAGGTCTATAAAATTTTTACTACTAAGAGTACAGATGATTTATCTCTTGATGGTTTTCTTGTGATAATTATTGTTACTTTGAGTTGGTTAATTTATGGTATAATCCACCATAACATTACAATCATTGTTGCTCAAATAGTTGGATTAGTAGGAATGATAATGGTGGTGATTGGTATATTGCTTTATGCTTCTTGAACTCGGTCTTGGGATAAATTAAGGACGATAAACAGTTGAACAACCGTTATTTTACTCTTGACTATTTTCCAGCTTACTTTATTATGACCAGCAGTTTATTTTATAAATAATACAAAAAGGTCTGATAGTTGTGGCTAAAAAAAATAAGAATGTTTTGGTAAGACTTGTTAGTACAGCTGGTACAGGGTATTTTTTGGTAAAGAAACGCAACCCTAAAACTCAAACTGAGAAGTTATCATTTAAGAAGTATGATCCTGTAGTCAGGAAGCATGTTCCTTTTAAAGAAGAAAAGATTAAATAGTGAAATAGAGGTATATGGCAACAAAAATTCGTTTGGCAAGAGGTGGGGCAAAGAAGCGTCCTCATTATAGAGTAGTTGTAGCTAATGCAACAGCTCCTAGGGATGGTGATTTTCTGGAGAAAGTAGGTACTTATGACCCAATGCTTGTCAGAGGTGATGCAAATCGTGTGGTTCTAAAATCTGATCGTATAGAATATTGGTTAAGTACGGGTGCTCAGCCTACAGATCGTGTTGCTAGGTTTATTGAAGAAGCCGGTATATTACTTCCGGCATCAATCAAAAAGAAAATGGAAGTTAAAATTAAGAATCGTAAAATAAAACCTCCTAAGAAAGAGTCAAAAAAAGCTTAAGGTGGATAAAAATATGTTCCCCGTGAGGGGGATGTCATTCGAGTTGCGGCAGGAATCTAAAACACCCAAATCGATGTCATTTTCGTGTAGGCGGGAATCCATAATATCTAATAACCTTTGTAGGCTATTTTTTGGGTTTCAGCTTTCGCGAAGATGACAACAACCTTAATAGGTGCTTGACTTTAGAGCTTTTTCTTATTTGCCGGATTAGCTCAGTGGTAGAGCAACCGCCTTGTAAGCGGTAGGTCGTCAGTTCAAATCCGACATCCGGCACCAGCTATTTAATAATTATGTTTACAATACATAAGACAATTCCTTATAGATTTATTAGTTACTTAAAGCTCTATAAATTAGATATAGCAATTGTTATGTTGGCCTTATTATGTGTGTCAATTTCGTTGCTAGCAATAGGTAGTAGTTTTAGACAGTTAATTGATAATGGTCTAAAAACACATTATCTGCTGTCAATTGATCAATCGATATTATATATTACTATTTTAATAGTAATTTTTAGTATAGGTAGTTTTTTCCGTTCTTATTTCATTAATAATATTGCTGAAAAAATTGTGAGTACAATTAGGCAAGAAGCTTACAGTAATATAATTAATTTTGATATTGCTTGTTTTGAAGAGCTAAAAATTGGTGATATCATCTCCCGCCTGACTATAGATATAGAACTTATCTCCAAGTTGATTATCAATTTTCTCTCTTTCTTTGTTCGTAACTCAATAATGCTAATTGGTGGAATTATATTGATGTTCTTTCAGAGCCCTAAACTTGCTGTGATTGTCATTACCATTATACCATTATTATTGTTACCACTAATGAAATTTGGTAAATATGTAAGAAATTTATCAAAAAATGCTCTCAAGTCGCAAGCCAATATTGCAGCTAATTTAGAAGAAACTGTATCAAATATTTGCACGATACAAGCTTTTAATCAGCAGGCAAATAAGATAGCTGATTTCAATAGGAAAATTTCTGATTATTTAAAGTATACGGCAGATCGCTTAAAAATCCGTTCTATATTTTTCGCGATAGCTATTTCAGTTATACTATTCTCTATCACTATAGTTATATGGGTAGGTAGCAGAGATATAGTACATGGCGATTTATCATCAGGTCAGATGATATCATTTATTTATTACGCTATAATCGCCGGTATGAGCAGCGGGGGTATTTTTGAGCTTCTAAGTGAGGTACATTCATCTCTTATAGCTTCAGAAAGGGTTTTTGCTCTTATAGATTATTCTTCCAAAAATAATCAACACACCAATATCCAAATATGTGATTATCAAGATAATAAGACTTCTAGGATTATAGAGTTTGAAAATGTAAGCTTTATATATCCATCAAGATTAGATAGTTTAGTTATAGATGATCTGTCATTTAAAATAGATAGAGGTAAATTTATTGGTATAGTTGGCAGATCAGGTGCTGGTAAAAGTACCATGATGCAGTTAATGTTAAAATTTTATTTTCCTAAAAAAGGAATTATTAGAATTGCCAAGCAAGATATATCAGAGACTAATGACCAGCAGATAAGGCGTATGATTGCCTATGTCCCACAGGATTCAAGTATTTTCTCTGGTACGATTAGGTCAAATATTGTTTTTGCTAAACCAGATGCTAGTGAAGAAGAAATAATAAAAGCAGCTAATTATACCGGAATAATGGATTTTGTTCAAAATCTTCAAGAAGGACTAGATACCGAAATTGGTGAGAAGGGCATTAAATTATCTGGAGGACAGAAACAACGAATAGCTATTAGTAGGGCAATTCTATATAACCCAGAAATTTTACTTCTAGATGAAGCAATGAGTGCTTTAGATAGCGAGAGTGAACAAAAATTACTAGATAGATTACAAAAAATAATGAAAGACAAAACTATATTATCTATCGCTCATCGTATTTCAAGTATAGAGCAGGCTAACGAAATTTTGGTAATTGATCATGGACGGTTAATTGCAAGGGATACTCACGCTAAACTGCTTGAGAAATGTGAAATTTATAAAATAATTTGCAAAGAACAGTCAATAAACTTACCAAGTGTGCAAGTTTAAGTAAGTATAATAGTCCTTCACAATTGTCATTACGCAAATTCGGGATAAGAATTTGTCAATTCTTATCCCAAATTCGGTGAAATTATAGATGACTATTGCTGTAATACCCCCTTATAAGTCAATAGACTTCTTTTGAAACTCTACTTCTGCTGGTGATTTGTACGTCGATGCGGCACTCGAATCCGTAACGGAATTAGAGTACGCTGCGGTTCGAGGTGAAGCGTCTCCTTCAAATCCCTCAGCACAAGCGAGTTTCGAAAGAGGTCTAATATAAATCATTATTTATATTGACTTTAATATCTATTATATCATACTTTTAACTTACAATTGCTTCGTCGACCTACGCTCTCCTCGTAATAGACGTTTTATAGACGTATATGTCTATTAGCGAGGGAACATACGTGAGCGTGGCAATCCATTTTGCTAAAAACATGATTTTAATTTTTTAAAATCATGTTTTTAGCTTTAGCAAGGTTTAAAATGCATTCGCAAAACCGCTTTAAGCCTGATTGTTTACATTCTTATTCCAATTTTGGATTAATTTCATTAATCAGAAATTGAGGTTTAAAATAAATATGTTAACCAAAATGACACAGAGTTATTACATTAATAATATATTTTTATAATAAAGGGTAATTCTACCTATTTTGACTTGAATATTATACAGTTTAAGCTAGAATCACCAATACAAAAAAATGAGGTTTATTATGAAAAATTTATTAACTATTCTTCTAACTTTAGCTTTCTCTATTTCTGCTTTTGCTGCAGCGACTCCTGAGAAAAAAGATCCGCAGCAAGACGAAGTGAACGTGGATGAAAACAACATGAACAAGAAAGACCCGAAGAAAGAAGAAGTGAAAAAATAAATCCCTGTTTTCTAAAGCTGGTGTGGAGTTTTTCTATGCCAGCTTTTTTGTAATATGATTATTAATCGTATTCAGTCTTTTCAAGGCTTTTCTTTGGCAATTCGTACAGAATGTTCCTATTTAAGTGCAATTCTATGTAAGAATTATTAATTTTTATCTAGAAATAATTCGCTGGATAGTCAACGATAAGTCATAAAAATTTTTGATCAGGCAATCAATTTTATTTATTTGATTATGGGATAGCTTTGAGATAATAGGCTGCGATTCTATTGGTGTATTCTTGGTTGTCATATAGGTTTTCAAATATTCAATATCTTGTCTTGTATAATATCGTCTGTTACGTATCTTATGTATAGTTAGATTTGGTAGTAGCCGCTCTAGATATCTTAGCTGGTGAGAGTGAATATTTAGAAGTTTTGTTACTTCACTAATGGAGTAATATTTCTTATTCTGCATTTTTAATAGACCTCTTGCATAATTCTACTGTTGCTGGCAATTTAAAAGTCATAGGAAAAATAGCTTGGCGTCATTGCGAGAAGCCACTTTGTGGCGACGAAGCAATCTAATGAATGTGGATTGCCACTACACTCACGTGGTCTTCTAATAACGTCTTGTACTTTTCTGCAATTTTTAAATGCTATACGTAAGGTGAATTAATTAATAATTTTAACTTTTTAGCTGGTATAAAACGCATTACCTCTTTTTCTGGAATTATCACTATCTCTTTTGTATGAAAATTTATGCCAGGTCTAGGTTTTTTTGTGCTAGTACAAAAGCTTCCAAAACCTGCTAACGTCAATCTTTGATTGCTTGCCATTTGCTGAATATTCTTAAATATTTGATCGACTATTTCCTCGCATATAATACTTGATAGCCCTAGCTTAGATTTTAATATGTGAGCAATTTTCTCTCTAGTAATAGTCTTAGTTGTTACCATCTGATTAAAACCGATCCCCAAGTTATTCCAGCACCGATAGCTGTAAAAAGGAGTATATCACCTTTTTTGATATTAGCATAAGATTTAAGAGAAGCAAGAGCCAAAGGGATTGAAGCAGCAGAACAATTAGCATGTTCTGCAACCGTTTTTACTACTTTACTTGGATTAATTTTTAGTCGCTCTATAACTGCATCTATAATCCTTATATTTGCCTGATGTGGAATAAAATAATTAACATCATCTATGGTAAAATTATTATTATGTAATATGTATTCAGCTGATTTGCTCATTTTTTCTACTGCATGCCTAAAAACTTCCCGTCCTTTCATTTTTATTTTACCGCTTTTGCCATCTGTACTTACACCACCATCAGTGTAAAGAATATCAAAATAACGACCATCCGAGTAAATATTACTATCTATTATACCAGAACTATCCTCACTATATTGCAGAATTACAGTACCAGCACCATCACCGAATAAGACGCAAGTAGTTCTATCACTCCAATCTAGTAGAGACGACATTTTTTCAGCACCAACCAGTAATATTGTTCTATATTTTCTAGATTCAATCAAAGAGTCAGCAACATGTAAACCATATACAAAACCCGAACATACCGCTTGGAGATCAAATGAAGGTACATTATTAAGCCCAAGATAACCTTGTAACTTAGAAGCTATAGAAGGAAAACTATTATCTGGAGTAGTGCTGCAGGTAATTATTAAATCTATAGATGATGCCTTTAATCCAGCATCATCTAGAGCATTCTGACTGGCTTTAAGAGCTAAATGTGACGTATATTCATCGTTCCCGGCAATGTGCCTTTGTAATATACCCGTCCTTGAGCGAATCCATTCATCGTTGGTATCAACCGATAACGATAATTCTGCATTGTTAACAATACGTTCCGGCAAATATGCACCACACCCAAGAATTTTACAAGCCATACTGGTTTATGCTACTTCTTCATCTTTTTCTTCTTTCTTCACAATAACTTGACGACCATTATATGTGCCATCAGCTAAAGATATATGATGAGAAAGTTTATATTCTCCTGTTTGAGAATCTACTACTACATTAATCTTACCAAGTGCAAGATGAGAGCGTCTCATATTACGTCTTGATTTTGATGTTTTCTTCTTTGGAACTGCCATATAGCCTCTTAAAAATTATACTTAATTTGTAAAAAAGTGTTTGTCAAATCGATGAAGCAGTATATTATACTTCCATTGCAAAATCTAGGTATTTCAAACATAAATTTTATGAAATTTTTTATAATTCGGACTTTTCTTGTTTCATCAATATTTTTTACATTATGTAGTTGTCAAACTATAGAATCAAGAGGGCAGTATGTGGATGATAATTTATTACCTACGCTTGAGGAGAGGAGGCTTAGTAAGTCCGAGGTAAAAGATTTAATTGGCACACCAACAATTATACCTGACTATACACCGAATACTTGGTATTATATTCAACGTTCTTTAGCTAGGAGAGCATGGTTTAAACCAAAAGTGATTGAACAAAGAATAGTAAGAATTACTTTTAATAAAAATGATATAATTGAAGAAGTTTTAGTACTTAATGACTCACATAAAGAAGATATAATGTTAATTAAAGAATATACTAAAACTTATGGTACAGAATTAAATGGACTACAAAAGTTTGTAAAAAATATTGGTAGGTTTAATAAAACTACCGACGGAAAAAATAAGAAGAAACGATAAAATCATACTTGCAATATTTCATAGATACTGTATAAACTAGAACGCTCTGATTCTGAGAATATTAGATAATCTGAGAATGTTTTAGTTGCATGTTGATATCTTAGTTAAAAATATGTTATCCCTGCGAAGGTAGCGGGATCTATAATATCTAATAGTCTTTTAGGCTATTTTTTTAGATTCCGCTACCTACGTGGGAATGATATTAAGGCTATCACCATTGCTATGGCTAAAACCTTCTTTGGTTAGCTATACCAAAGAGTTTATGGCCCCTTCGTCTAGTGGTTAGGACGTTACCCTTTCACGGTGAAAACACGGGTTCGAGTCCCGTAGGGGTCACCAGTATCTTTATGTGGTAAAAATGATGTCATCCTTGCGTAAACTTTGCCAACGTAGATCACTAGTATGTCATTCTTAGCAATGGCGGAAATCTATAATATCTAATAGCCTTTGCAGGCTATTTTTTGGATTCCCGCTTTTAGCTAGGAATGACCTACTCATGATCTACGCTGGCAAAGCTATATGCGGTCGTAAGAAACAACAATATAATTGTCGAATGTAATATATTGCTTGCAAAAACTTGAAAATTGATAGATCAGTTTTCAAGTTTTTATTTTTTTATGTAAAGTTTATGATTACTACATCTTAAGGATTATATGTCACAAGATTACATGTCACAAAAGCTTGGTTTTTGGTCAGTTTTGGGTTTAGTTATTGGTAGCCAACTTGGCACTGCTATTTTGATATTACCAGCAGGTTTAGCCCCATTTGGTATTTTTAGTTTAGTTGGATGGATAGTATCTTCCTGTGGTGCCATAATAATAGCACTTTTATTTGGTATACTTTGTGCACGATTTCCACAAACAGGTGGACCTCATGTTTATTTAAAGCAGGCATTTGGCAATGATGTAGCATTCTTCACTGGCTGGACTTATTGGATTATTTCATGGGTTAGTACAGCTGTAGTAGTTATTTCAGCTGTTACATATTTAACACCTTTAATTGGTGTGCATAATAGTTTTATATGCTTAATTCTGCAAATATTATTGTTATTTGCTGTTATGTTACTAAATTTTAAAGGTATAGGAGTAGCGGGGCGTGCTGAATTTATACTAGCAATGTTAAAATTTATTCCATTAATAATAATACCAGTTGTAGCATTATATCAGTTTGATAGTAATAATTTTGTTATGGATAAGAGAATAACTAATTTAACTTTTTCTCAAATTCTTGGTGAAGTAACGTTACTGACATTTTGGGGATTTATTGGTGTAGAGTCAGCAACTGCTCAAGCTGGTTCAGTAATTAACCCATCAAAAACAATACCAAGAGCAATAGTAATGGGTACACTCTGTGTGGCTATTTTATACCTTATTAATAGTATTGGAATAATTGGTTTAATTCCACGAGAAGATTTGATACATTCTAACGCCCCTTATGTAGATGCTACTCAAATAATTTTTAGCGGTCAGTGGCATCTACTTATTTCTTTGCTTGCTTCAATTATTTGCATTGGAACGTTAAATGCTTGGGTATTAATCAGCGGACAAATTGCTTTAGGATTAGCACAAGACGGTTTAATGCCATCTTTTTTTGCTAAGAAAAATAAAAATGGAGCTCCAATTTGGAGTTTGTTTGTAAGTTGCATTGGAATATTATTATTATTGATTAGTACAACAAATGAAGATTTGTCAGAACAAGTTACCGCAATAATTAGTTTTTCAGTTATCTCTTTTTTATTTGTATATCTAGCCTGTAGTGTAGCTTTTTTAAAATTACTGCTAGCAAAGTTAGAAGAATCTTCACTATATAAATGGTTAATTGCTTTCGGATCAATTGCTTTTTGCCTATGGATTATTTGTGAGACACCATTAAAGGTCATAATACCAGCTATCTCATTTATATTAAGCGGTGTACCGGTTTATTTTCTTTGGTATAAAAGGCAATAAATGCTTAAATTTTGTATATTGTTGTTAACTATACTATTATTATTACAAGGATGTAGCTCCTCATCTACCAACAAGACGCTTTTAACTATTACTACTCAGCAATTACAAAAAGATCATAAACTAAATCACGGCACTTTAATTATACAATATAATTTAGCAGCACTAAGTAAAAATAACTGCATCTATGCAAAAGATTTTGGTCTTATTATTAATAATAGCCAATATAATAAGGTTTTTTTACAAAAATTTAAAGCCAGTTGTGCTGAGAATATTAATAACCAAGCAATGATCCGGTCAACCAAAATTAAGGACTTGCTACTAAAATTAAATTGTAAGTATAAGTTCTTATCCCAAGAAGAATTACGGCTTGTTCAAAAAGCTAGTAATAAAAATAGTTCCCATAATATTAATGAACTAGCACAATTAGATAAGCTAACTGCTACTATTCCTATAATGTTACCACAATATAATAACGTAAAGATTACCAGTCATTACGGCGTACGCAAACATCCTAGGAAAAAACAAAAAAAATTCCACTGTGGGACAGACTTAAAAGGCTATAGTAGCTCTCCTATTTATGCCTCTGCTGATGGAATAATTACTACCATAAGGCGAGAACGTGCTTATGGAAATTTGATAGAAATAAAACATTCAAATAAATTTATCACCAAATATGCTCACTTGAGAAAAATACATGTAAAAGAAGGAGATATGGTTATAAAAGGTCAAATGATTGGGCTTCAAGGGAATAGTGGCAATAGTACGGGGGAACATTTACATTTTGAGATTTGGCTTAATAATAAACATGTCAATCCTTTTGATTTTGTGTCACATGCTTGTAACTGTTGAAAATTTTGCTATAATAGACCTCTTGTCTAATGATTAATCTTCAAAAACAGTAAAAAAGAAGCCGTAGCTCAGCAGGATAGAGCGAGCGATTCCTAATCGCTAGGTCGGAGGTTCGAATCCCCTCGGCTTCACCAAATAAATGTAGTAAATTCCCTACATTTCCATATTTTTTTCTAATATTTTAGAACAATTAGATTTAGTTTAACAATTTAATTTAATAACTGTAATTTATTTAGGTAGTATATATGCAAAACAATTCATTTACTTTTACTAAAGAGGCTATAGACAAAATTACCCCTCCTGCATTTACAAGAAATAATAAAGGCAAAGTTATTCGTCCTGAAATTGTACAACATGTTTACATATTTAAAATTATCAAATATTTTCTGCAATACCCTAACTACAGCCTCCTGTTTCCACGCTTCAATTTCTTCATTAAACAAAGGTCTATCTAATAAAGCAAGGCTTACCCCTTGTGCAAAATAAATTAACTTCTGCAATTTTAGTTGAGTTATGGTATCTCCAGCTTCTCTATCTACTAAAACCAAGAAGTAATTAGCTATATCAAAGTAGCTTAACAAAACTTACGCTATGAGAAAAAAAATGGTACATTATGTTGAGTATAATTTACCAAAACTTACGCTATGAGAAAAAAAATGGTACATTATGTTGAGTATAATTTACAAATGCCAAGAGGATAAAATTGCAAGCAATACCAGTTAATAGGACAGATTACTGTCAATTTCTAATAGTGAGTCAAAAGAATTATAGTTTGACCTACTATGCTGAACATGCCAAAAAATGTAGCCATGATGTTATTAATAGATTTTTAAAAAATGAAAAATATACACCTTCTTTGTTATGGGAACATATTTAGGATGATGTTATTTTATCGCCTAACGGATATACAATATTTGATGATACGGTGTTAAATAAAAGAAATACCAAGAAAATAGAAATTGCTAGATCACAGTACAGTGGGGCTACAGGTGGTATTACTACTGGTATAGGAGTAGTAAGTTTGGTATATTATAATCCGGATATTAATAAGTTTTGGGTAATAGATTACCGAATTTTTTCGCCCGAACATGATGGAGCGACAAAAGTAGAACACCTATTAAATATGTTAAATAATGCTGTGTATAGCAAAAAGATTCCTTTTCAAACTGTGCTTTTTGACACATGGTATGCTACGCATAAAATTATGCAACATGTTGATTCCTTGGGTAAATATTATTATGCTCCTATTAAAGCAAATAGAAACGTTACTAAAACTTCCTCTTCTAAGCCTTATAAAGCTGTTAGCAAGTTAACGTTTTCAGATGAGGAAATTAAGAGCGGAGTGGAGATTCATATAAAGGGCTTTGCAAAAGATAAGCATGTTAATTTGTTTAAACTTACTGTTTCTACCAACAGAGTTGATTATATTGTTACCAATAACAAAACTCAAAAATCTTCTAAAGCCGTACAAGATGAGTGTGGCTTTCGTTGGGTAATTGAGAGCATGCATAGAGAAATCAAGCAACTTACCGGTATAGAACGATGCCAATGCAGAAAACAACGCATCCAGCGTAATCACATTAGTTGTGCATTTTTAGTGTGGGCTTTTCTAAAAAGAACTGCACACAAAATAGGTAAGACGGTTTATCAAATAAAGTTAGGGCTTTTAGATCATTATATGCAACAGCAGTTACGTTCACCCTCTTTACGCTATTTAGAACCTTACATAGCGTAAGTTTTGTTACAAATGCCAAGAGGATAAAATTGCAAGCAATACCAGTTAATAGGACAGATTACTGTCAATTTCTAATAGTGAGTCAAAAGAATTATAGTTTGACCTACTATGCTGAACATGCCAAAAAATGTAGCCATGATGTTATTAATAGATTTTTAAAAAATGAAAAATATACACCTTCTTTGTTATGGGAACATATTAAGGATGATGTTATTTTATCGCCTAACGGATATACAATATTTGATGATACGGTGTTAAATAAAAGAAATACCAAGAAAATAGAAATTGCTAGATCACAGTACAGTGGGGCTACAGGTGGTATTACTACTGGTATAGGAGTAGTAAGTTTGGTATATTATAATCCGGATATTAATAAGTTTTGGGTAATAGATTACCGAATTTTTTCGCCCGAACATGATGGAGCGACAAAAGTAGAACACCTATTAAATATGTTAAATAATGCTGTGTATAGCAAAAAGATTCCTTTTCAAACTGTGCTTTTTGACACATGGTATGCTACGTATAAAATTATGCAACATGTTGATTCCTTGGGTAAATATTATTATGCTCCTATTAAAGCAAATAGAAACGTTACTAAAACTTCCTCTTCTAAGCCTTATAAAGCTGTTAGCAAGTTAACGTTTTCAGATGAGGAAATTAAGAGCGGAGTGGAGATTCATATAAAGGGCTTTGCAAAAGATAAGCATGTTAATTTGTTTAAACTTACTGTTTCTACCAACAGAGTTGATTATATTGTTACCAATAACAAAACTCAAAAATCTTCTAAAGCCGTACAAGATGAGTGTGGCTTTCGTTGGGTAATTGAGAGCATGCATAGAGAAATCAAGCAACTTACCGGTATAGAACGATGCCAATGCAGAAAACAACGCATCCAGCGTAATCACATTAGTTGTGCATTTTTAGTGTGGGCTTTTCTAAAAAGAACTGCACACAAAATAGGTAAGACGGTTTATCAAATAAAGTTAGGGCTTTTAGATCATTATATGCAACAGCAGTTACGTTCACCCTCTTTACGCTATTTAGAACCTTACATAGCGTAAGTTTTGTTAATATTCTTTTCTATTACGTGCATAGTTCTATTTTTTTATCTAATTACTTTTATAACACACATTTGTTATTATTAACATACTATTAGTAAGAAATTCATTTTAACTTAAATATTAATAATGTTAAGATACACTAAAAATTAGTATGTAAAGGGTATAACTATGGATGAAATTATTCAATCAAAGGTAACACTTACTCAGACTCATCTTACAATAGAGCAAAAATATACTACAGGTTTACTTTTAATAGGTACATTTTTAGAGTATTTTGATCTGATGCTGTATATTCATTTAGCAATTCTGTTAAATGATCTATTTTTTCCTAAGACTGACCCACACGCTGCTTCACTCCTAGCTGCTTTAACTTTTTGTTTGACCTATATATTTAGACCTGTTGGTGCTTTGATTTTTGGTTATATAGGAGATAATGTTGGTTATAAAGCAACAATCATTATAACAACGTTTATAATGGCTATTTCATGTATTACTATAGCTAATTTACCTGTTTATGATCAAATAGGTATTGTCTCTACTTGGATAATTATAATATGTCGGATTCTTCAAGGTATATCTTCCGTAGGAGAGATAATAGGTGCTGAACTATATCTGACTGAAATGACCAAACCACCTATCCAATATCCAATTGTAGCGTTAGTTTCAGTTTGTACTATCATAGGAGGAATATTTGCACTTGGTTTAGCATCTTTTAGTACGTCATTTGGAATTAGTTGGCGTCTAGCTTTTTGGGCAGGTGCATTAATTGCCGCTGTTGGAGCAATGGCTAGGACAATGCTGAAAGAAACACCAAAATTGCTAAGGCAAAGATCAGTAGTGGATAATTCTATTGAGCCTACAAAATTTAATTTGACAACAATGTTATCTTACTTCTTGATACAGTGTGGATGGCCTATATGTTTCTATTTTGCCTATATCCATTGTAGTAGCATTTTAAAAAACTCTTTTGGTTATTCGTCGGAGGCAGTAATTCATCATAATTTTCTTCTTATAATGCTATCTTTAGTTAGCTCTTTAATTTATGCATATTTAAGTTATAAAATATACCCATTAATAATTCTTAAGGTGAGACTAGCAATATTCTGTATTTTTATTGTTAGTTGTCCTTATTTACTAGACCATTATAAAACCCCAATTGCCATATTTCTAATCCAATTAATGACGGGGCTATTTGGTATCTGTACCATGCCAGCGGATACAATTTTTTTCCGGCATATTCCTATTTTTAGACGATGTACTTACGTTAGTTTGTCTTTCGCTTTATCGCGTACTTTAATCTATATTATTGCTTCTTTTGGTCTTGTATATCTAATAGAATATTTTGGTAATTATGGGTTATTATTTCTCATGATCCCAATAACCCTAGGGTTTGCTTTTGGCATCTATCACTTTGAAAAGTTAGAAAAGCAAGCTGGTTTTATTAATCCATAGACCTTACGCATGATTTTTCTAAGATATCGGGTATCTTGTAACGTGTTAAGCGTTTCTACTATTTTTCTCATATAAACCTCTTATTATCTGAATACTAGTTTCAAGAGGTAATTTTGTGGTCACAATCCCTCTACCATAGCTAGTTAAAAAAAAGAGACCTATTATAGCACTAAATTATGACCTTATCCCGATTGACATAATACCGATACTAGAGTTAACGATAGCTGTACATAAGGCGTATAAATATCCCCTCTTTAAATTATTCGAGTATACTGCAAAAACTTGAAGAGTTGGTAAACCAATTTTCAAGTTTTTGGGTAAAAAATAACCTAAATTTCTCTAGCACTAACCCATTGATAGGAGCTGCGATCACTAAACACTTGTCGTAAGAATTGATTATTCAGAGCATGACTAGTTTTATAACCCGTGATGTCAGCTATTAGATGACCTCCTGTAGTATATAAATCTCCGAATAGGTCGAGAAGTTTATGACGCACGAATTCATCAGTATATCTTAGTCCATCGTGGTTTATTATAATATCTTGATCTATACCTATAGCGTTATCGAGAGATGCTCCACGTGCTAAGCCCTTACTTTTTAAATATTCAAGTTCATGGATAAATCCAAAAGTTCTAGCATCAGCAATGTTATTTTTGAAAGACTCATTCTCTGAGAAGACTAAATTTTGCTTGCCAATAGCCTTACTAGCAAAATCTATTGTTATATCAACTGTCATGCTATGAGCAGGACTAGCTACTAACTCGCAATCTTTGTGAATTGCCCTAATTTCTTTTAAGATTTTTAGGTATTTCTTTGGAGTATTTTGTAATTGTCTACCAGCACATTCTATCATAAAGACGAATGGTTTACTGCTACCATCCATTATCGGGATTTCAGGACCATCGATTTCAATTATTAAATTATCGATTCCACATCCCCAAAGAGCTGCCATTAAATGTTCTATAGTTGAAACATAAATATTATGTTCATTTTTTATGGTAGTAGATAAAGAAGTTTCTGAAACATTTAAACAACTAGCTTGAATAAAATTTATCTCTTGCCTTACATCAGTTCTGACAAAAACAATACCGGTATTTTCTACAGCTGGTCTTAAAGTCATCTGAGTAATGTTACCAGAATGAACGCCTACACCATAACAACTTACTGGGTTTAGTATTGATACTTGCATTGGTTAATTTTGCTAACATTTTAGAAATTCAACTTATTTTAATGCCTTAAACAATTACATGCAAGTTACATTATGTTACAAAATATTTCATCAATCTATATACTGCTCGTAAATGAAGAGTTGATAGACGATAGAATTAAAATCATGGTAGTAGTGTGACTAGTTGTACGTGAGCATGCGAATCCATGATATTTTCAAAAAACAATTCGTAGGAACAGAAGAGTATACCTTACTCTGTTGAATCTGGTAGTTTGTTCTTTAAAATAAAAGGTATCTGTAGCAATAGGAAAATGAACATTATAGGTATTGCTCCAAATATTTTAAATATAACCCATGTAGATTCTGCAAAATTACGCCATATTATTTCATTTAATACTGCCATGAGCAAAAGAAAAGCTGCGGTTCTATAGCTTAAAATATTCCAGTTCTTATCTTCAAGTTGGACAAAATGATTAAACATATATTTCAAAAAGGCCTTATTTCTTATGGCACTGATAAAAAATGTACTACTAAAAATTACATATAGAATAGTTGGCTTGATTTTGATATACATAGAGTTACCACTAATCAAAACTATACTAGCTGAGACTAACAACACTCCAGAAGATACTAAGGAGGATTTGGAAACTTTGCCTTCTATAAGATAACACAGACTAATACAAATAATTGAAGTAATAAGTATATATAACGTCGCACTTTGTATACTACCACCATAAAAATAGCCAATAAAAAAAGCTATAAGCGGAGCAACTTCTGATAAAAAATTAATCATAAATAGTTTTATTTCTCTGTTACTACTTTTGTGTGTCTGATTTTTATTTGTATTAAGATATTAATTAAACCTAGAGTACAAACATAAAAAACAACTTGTAATCCGTTAGGTCTAGCAATATATCCAGTAATCATTTTTAGGAATTTACCATAGATACTTCTGTCAGAAATGAGCCAAGAGCTATCCCAAAGCTGGTCGGATAAAATAGTAATAATCCCTGAAGAACTCAATATACCAGCAGCTTCTGCTGCAAAACCACTAGCAACAAGCATTAATAAAATGGAAGATATACGAAATATATATTGTTGGTTTACTATTTTTATTAAACCTAAATAGATAATGATACCCAAAGTTAGACCACTGACTATACCAATAATTAATCCTAATAGATAGCTATTACTGTCAATAATTTCGACTGAAGAAATACTATAAACTAATATAATAATTTCCATTCCTTCTCGAAGAATAGTTGCCGCAACAATCAGTACTAGCATTATATAACTACTATCACCGCTACTAATTTTTACAGACAAATCATTAAGATTTTGTTTTATCTTAATACCATAACCTTGCATCCATACTATAGTCCAACCAATTAATGCAACTGTTAACAAAATAACTCCAGAGTTAAATATCTCATCACCTAGACCACTAAATGCTACGGTTATACTACGAGTAAAGAAAGCGAATAACGCAGCAGAAACTGTACCAAGCATGACTCCAGCAATTATATAAATTCTAGATTTTTCTAATTGTTTTGTCACAGCAAGTATTACACCAAGCAACAAAGCTATTTCTAGGCATTCCCTGAATACCACTAATGCTATTTTAAACATCTAAACCTAAATAAATTTAATTAACAATGAGAGACCCTTGTGCTGTCTCTTGATGAAAGTCTCCAAAAAAATCATATTTACCCGGGGCTAAAGGGGCAAGGATGATATTTATAGAGTCATTTGGCATAATAATCTTTTCACGGTGCAGATCATGACTCTCAAACTCTTCTACTGTACTATCTTGGTTGTGGATAGTAAAACGAATCTTCTTACCACTTTCTACTCTAATAATATTTGGCTCAAATCTATGATTCTTTATAACCGTTACAATTTCTACTATATTAGTATCTACATCATTCTTAGATGTGCTTTTATGATTAATTGCAAAAATTATTACACCTACCACTAGAATAATACCTCCAAAAAATTGAAGGATAGTTTTTTTTTCCATAGTTTTAACTTGAAAGCTTTATTAAAGTTACAAAATACACCAATACAATCATAGCTACAAGCATATATAATAGAGTGTAGTTTTTTTGTTTTTTATGATCCTTCATTTTTTTGGGTAAATTCATAAGCACCCTCCCTATATTATACAATATATTAGATTTCCACTAAGTCATCAAGAATCAAATATTTTTTATAACAATACTTTGTTTCTCCTCTAACCAATTAATGATTAAACTGAACAAGATTCTAGAATTAGCTAGCTAACTCTGATAGTTTGTACAATAAGTAATTAGCTATTGATAAAATGATAAAATCTTGTATACATAGTATCTGTACAATGGGTGAAGATTAATTGACAACCAAGTAAATAATAGTGTCTATAAGTTCAAATCTTCTACAATTTTTTATGTTAGACAATGTTGCTAAGATTTTTTTAAGTTTTAGTCATGATATAGTCATTATCCCACTACTGATACTAGGCTATATTTGGTTAGAGCAAAAAGTGTTTTTTAATGCAATATGTTTAATATTACAAAACTTACGCTATGTAAGGTTCTAAATAGCGTAAAGAGGGTGAACGTAACTGCTGTTGCATATAATGATCTAAAAGCCCTAACTTTATTTGATAAACCGTCTTACCTATTTTGTGTGCAGTTCTTTTTAGAAAAGCCCACACTAAAAATGCACAACTAATGTGATTACGCTGGATGCGTTGTTTTCTGCATTGGCATCGTTCTATACCGGTAAGTTGCTTGATTTCTCTATGCATGCTCTCAATTACCCAACGAAAGCCACACTCATCTTGTACGGCTTTAGAAGATTTTTGAGTTTTGTTATTGGTAACAATATAATCAACTCTGTTGGTAGAAACAGTAAGTTTAAACAAATTAACATGCTTATCTTTTGCAAAGCCCTTTATATGAATCTCCACTCCGCTCTTAATTTCCTCATCTGAAAACGTTAACTTGCTAACAGCTTTATAAGGCTTAGAAGAGGAAGTTTTAGTAACGTTTCTATTTGCTTTAATAGGAGCATAATAATATTTACCCAAGGAATCAACATGTTGCATAATTTTATGCGTAGCATACCATGTGTCAAAAAGCACAGTTTGAAAAGGAATCTTTTTGCTATACACAGCATTATTTAACATATTTAATAGGTGTTCTACTTTTGTCGCTCCATCATGTTCGGGCGAAAAAATTCGGTAATCTATTACCCAAAACTTATTAATATCCGGATTATAATATACCAAACTTACTACTCCTATACCAGTAGTAATACCACCTGTAGCCCCACTGTACTGTGATCTAGCAATTTCTATTTTCTTGGTATTTCTTTTATTTAACACCGTATCATCAAATATTGTATATCCGTTAGGCGATAAAATAACATCATCCTTAATATGTTCCCATAACAAAGAAGGTGTATATTTTTCATTTTTTAAAAATCTATTAATAACATCATGGCTACATTTTTTGGCATGTTCAGCATAGTAGGTCAAACTATAATTCTTTTGACTCACTATTAGAAATTGACAGTAATCTGTCCTATTAACTGGTATTGCTTGCAATTTTATCCTCTTGGCATTTGTAAATTATACTCAACATAATGTACCATTTTTTTTTCTCATAGCGTAAGTTTTGATATATATTCGGGATTTACCGATAATATTATGCAAGCTGCAATCGCGAGCGATCTTAGGGGGTAGGGCTTCCGTCCTATCATAACTGCATAAATAAAAATTGCCGTCATAATGAATGCCCTTGTGGCAGCAATTTGCATGCCACTTAGCTGCAAATAACCATAACTGCCTATTAAAGAACAAATTGCTGCAATTGACTTTATGTTGTAATTATAAGCAATATAATTTGATAGATTTAATAAGAATCTTGCTGATATGAAAAACAGCATAGCTACCAATGACAAATGTAAACCGGAGACGCAAAGTATGTGAGATATACCGCTTTGTCTCATTTCCTTCATTAATTTTCGATCGATGGCTTTGGTTTCTCCTAGTAATATTGCTGCGGCGAAATTACCTTTAATAGGACCAAGTATTTGGATTAGGCGATTGTAAATATTTTTTTTAATTTTATAGATAAAACTATTAGTATAAAGATTACTATGTGCTATAATTTGAGGGGGGGACAGTGCATAGCCAGTGGCGTTGATATCTGCCAAATATGCATAAAAGCCAAAGTCATAGCCACCTGGCAGAATACTAGTTTGCGGTTTATAAAGCCTCGCCACTAGGCTAATATTATCATTAATATTAATTTCCTGGGCATATTTTGCTGGCATGCTTATCCTAACTTTCTCTAAAACCTGATTAGACCTATTAAGTCTTTGAATTTTTACCTGATATAATATAACTTGCATACCATGAGTGGTCGGTTTCATCGATTCTATAGTGCCACCTATTTGTGAAATTATTGGCTTTTTAATACCAACAACATGTAAATTTGATATACGATATTTGCCAACTAGCATACCACAGGAAAAAGCGATAATTATCCCCGCAATAAATCGCCCAAATATGTTATTTCTTAAGGTTATTAGTGACAAAGAAATTGTGAAAATAGCTAGAATAGATATAAAGGAAGGTTCGCTACTTAAAGTAAAATAAGTACCAATACCGCAAATGAAACTAACAAAATACCAAAGGCTGAGATTGTGATATTCTTGTTCTAAAATGCTTTTGGCAAGTCTAAAAATTAATTTATAATCTCTTAGGGTCATTGCATCTAATAGTAGATTTTTACTTAAAATAAACTACTATTAGATATAATTCAAGAAATCTATTCCCTCATTTCACCCTGAATATATAAATCATGAGCTACCTGATAAAAACTAATAGCTTCTTCCACTAAACTAGGAATATTCTCAATCTCTATTTTATCTTCAGCAATTAATTTATAAGTTTTTGCTTGTTCCTGTGGTCGTAAGATAACTAAGTGATTATCCTTCATGAAGCCAAGCAATTGATAAGTGCTGATAAAAGCTCTGTTTGCTGGCATGTTTAATATATCTTGACCAAAAAACTTACTATTATACGAAAAATTTAATAATCCCAAAATAGTAGGAGCAATATCAATTTGACTGGCTAAATTATCAACTATCTGTGGTTTTAATATATTGGGAGCATATATTAATAGAGGTATGTGATATTTATTAACCGGTAAATCAGTTTTACCAGCACTTGATGCACAATGATCAGCCGTAATAACAAAGATAGTATTATCAAACCAAGGGTGAGTTTTAGCTAATTCAAGAAACTTACCAATAGCATAGTCAGTGTATTTAACAGCTGCACTACGTCCACCACCAGATGGCAAATCAATCCTACCTTCGGGGAAAGTATAAGGACGATGGTTAGAGACAGTCATAATTAATGAGAAAAAGGCTTTGCCTTCTTTATAATTTTGATCAGCTAACTCCAGTGATTTTATTAGTATATCCTCATCAGCTACTCCCCAAATATTAGAAAAACTTATTTCGTTGGATTTTAGATTGCCTTGATCAACTATATTATAGCCATTACCATGAAAATAATTTTGTAAATTATCAAAGTAACTATAGCCACCGAATAGGAAGTTAATAGCATAGCCTTGATTCTTAAAAATAGTAGCTATATTAAATAATGACTGATTATCAGGACGACGGATAATAGAAGAGCCAGGAGTTGGCGGTACTGATAAAGTAATAGCTTCTAAACCTCGTACTGTTCTAGTTCCTACTGCATATAGATTGGTAAAAAATATGCTTTGTTCAGCTAATTTATCCAAATTTGGCGTAATATTTTGTTGATTGCCAAATTTACCCATGAATTCGCTACTCAGACTCTCGACGGTAATAAAAACAATATTATATTTATTACTGTTAAAAGAACCTGCCCTGATATTACGTTCTACAGTAGTAGCATTTGAGTATATTTGTTGTTCTTTCGATAAATTGCTGCGAACGATATTTAAAGCCTGGTTTTTATCAATTACTGGATAAAATTTATTATAATCTAAGCTATTATTAAAATAGGCAGAGAAAAACTCATATGGACCGTTTTTAGCAAGTTCGATAGCATATTTATTAGAATTAAAAGCAATTTTATTAGGGTTATAGAAATTAAAAGCAAGTAAGCTAAACAAAAATAGCATTATTGTGCAGATAACATATTTCTTACTATTTTTTATAGTACTTGCTTGATTAATTATATATTTTCTTAAGAAAAAAACAATTAATAGTGTAATAATTATAATGCCTAGTAATATTTCTATATAGGGCAAAGATTCCTTTACAGTACCAATGATTTCATGGGTATAAATTAGATAATCTACAGCAATAAAATTAAATCTAACACCGAACTCATCCCAAAAGATAATCTCGGCAATGGCAATAAATATTAGTAGTGCAATAGTACAAAAATAAGCGATAAAAGAGCAGCTTATATACAAAAATTTATACCGAGCCAATAATTTGTAAAAGCCACTGATCAGCAGTAAAATTACTGGTAAAAAATAACAAAGAGATATTAGATCATTAAATGTACCAATAACAAAAATTGACACTAGATCAGATATGGTTATTTGTTGTTGCCATAAAGCATATGAGCTTAATAGAATACAAGTAATAAACTGAAATATTAGGTAAATTCTAACAATAGGAAAATGAAACAGTGTTTTTATCATATATATCTAAATTAACGTCATATATGGACTTCGTCCATATATGACGGTTTATTTCTTTCCTTTAAAAGGACGATTTTAACTTATCTCCCTAGCTATTAGTCTTCCTATTACCATAAATGTCAAGAAAAACTTATGGGTAATAGGAAGCTGCCTACGTAGGGATTGATACCCTAGGCTATTAAACACCGATGCCTTACATCAACACTTGAGATTAGGCAGTGAAATTTCAACCAATAAACCGCCTAAAGTTTTGCTATCCTGCAAAGATATTGTACCGCCATGATCAATAATTATTTCTTTAGTAATAGCAAGACCAAGTCCAACATTCCCTGAATTATTAAGCGAACGTGACTTATCTGAACGATAAAATGCTTTAAATACTAATAATTTCTCTTCATCCTTTATGCCAATACCATTATCTTCAATTTTTATTATGGCATTAGTAGAACTAGAATATACAGTAATTCTTATTTTTGTAGAATATTTTATAGCATTACTTATTACGTTAGATATTGCACGTTCAAAGTTGATAGGCTTGATTTGTGCTGTTATCTGCTCTGTTGCAAGCAACTCAATATTGGCAACAGGCCATTTATTTATGATAGTAGACATCCAAGAAGATAACTCAATTATTTGAGCTTCTTCACCATTTTCACCCTTAGCAAAGTCAAGGTATGATTTTATCATTTGTTGCATGGTCAGTATATCTTCCTTAAGACCTTCTGTTTCTTCAGATTTGTTCATTAACTCCAGTTGTAATTTCATTCTAGTTAAAGGAGTACATAAATCATGTGAAATCATAGCGAACATTCTAGTTCTTGTAGTGATTTGTTTTTCAATTCGTTCTTTCATTTTAAGAAAAGCAATACCAGCCTTTTTAATTTCTTTTGCACCAGAAGGTTTAAATGTTTGTAATCTTGTAATTCCTTGTCCGAATTGATCAGCAGCATCTGCAAGAGTTAAAATGGACTTAATTTGATTTTTAGAGAAGATCAAAGAAACAGAAAGTAATAAAATAGTTAAAAAGATTAACCATAAAACAAAAATATAAGCAGTTGGATTCATCAATAATTTTGCGGGGAAAGTGATTTTTAGTAAACCATCAGTCAATTGGAATAATACTTCAATTCTTCCTGCATCATTAATCTGTACTATATTTTTCTTATTAATTTTTACGTTAATAATATTTTTAAAAATCTCTAATTCTTCACTAATTCTAGGTTGTTTGCGTGGCAAGTTTAATTTTTGATGAAACTGATACGACAAATTTAAATAATTTGTCTCTGTTGTGTTTTTTTCTAATAGATTATTGTCGTCTTGTTCAAGAAGGGAAATAATTTCATTAGCAATAATATTGCTAGTATAGTAAGAGACATTATACCAGTGACGATCATAAAATAAAAACACTGCTAGAATTTGTCCTATTAATGTCGGAACAATGATAATGAGTACAAATCTGGTCAGTAATGTTTGTGGGATAAATTTATGTATAGATAGCATACCCGCTATTCCGAATGGTTTTTAAATATTTAGGTTCTTTAGGATCATCTTCAATCTTACTTCTTATTCTGACAATTTGTACGTCGATAGAACGAGGGCTAAGACCGCCCATTATTTTTGATAATTCATCACGTTTCATTTCTTGCCCAATGTTTTTTAATAATACTTCTAGCAATTTTTGTTCTGTAGAACTCAATTGTACAGGTTGATTATTTTTTATAAATTCCTTTGATTCTAAATTATAATAATTATTGCCAAATCGCTTGATTTCATCTTGTTTTTTATAATTATTATAGCTATTTAATAGGTTATTAATCCTGAGTAATAATTCTTTCGGTTCGAAAGGTTTGGTCAGATAATCAGATGCACCAGATTCTAATCCCTTGATACGATCACTTGGTTGTGATAGTGCAGTTAGCATAACAATTGGTATAAGGTTTTTACTTGATCTTATAGTATGGGCAAAATCAAGCCCTGTAACATTCGGCAACATAACGTCTAGAATAATTAAGTCATAAATAGAGGATTTTAATAGTTCCTCAGCTTCTTGGACAGAAGCTGCTGTTGATACTAAAAAGTTGTTTTTATACAAAAACTGTTTTAAAAGTTTTTGTATTCGAGTATCATCATCGACTACAAGAATGTGGGGTTTTGAGCTTTGCATAAATAAATTTTCGGTGATAAGAATTACTATAGTTTAATAGTGGAACATTGACAATGACAATAATACAAGAAAATACATTAACTGAAAAGCCGTTTAAAAATCTTAATCAACTATCAGGTTATATCTGGATTAATGGTAGATTTATTGATTGGCAGGAGGCTAAGACACACGCTCTTACTCATAGTTTACATTATTCTGGTGGAGTTTTTGAAGGAGAAAAAGCCTATAATGGCAAAATCTTTAAATTAGAAGAACATACCCAACGTTTGATAGAGTCGGCAAAAAGTTTAAGTATAGAGGTACCGTATAGTTTTGAAGATATTATAACAGCTCACCAGTTACTTATAACAAAGAATAATATTAAAGATGCTTATATTCGTCCATTAATTTGGTTTGGTAGTGAATCTCTTAATCTGACTAATACGAATTTATCGGTTAATTTATTAATTGCTGCTGTTCCATCAACTCCTAGACCTTCTGATGATTTAAGTTTGCATATTGCACGTTGGCGGAAATGCCATCCAAACTCGTTGCCGCCGCAGTGTAAATCGTCAGGACATTACAATATGATGATAGTATGCCAAAAAGAAGCTAAGTCTTTGGGTTATAGTGATGCAGTTATATTAGATTGGCGAGGATTTATTGCTGAATGTACTACTACAAATATCTTTTTTGTAAAAGGAGAGCAATTATTTACACCGATAGCTGATAGTTTTTTAAATGGCATAACGCGTCAAACAGTTATAAAACTTGCTAAAGAGTTAAATCTTGAGGTTAAGGAAGAGTACATAACTCTAGATAGGTTAGGGGAGTTTAATGAATGTTTTATGACTGGTACAGCTGCAGAAGTTAAGGGGATTAAATCGATTAACCGTGGTGATCAAAATATTATCTTTGAAGATAGTAAAATTACTAATTTGTTAAAAAAAGAATATAATAGCTTAGTGCGTAAATAAATAGTGATATAATGGAACTGATGCGATGAACAATAATATATTTAAAGGGCTTATTACAGCTATTATAACCCCGTTTAAGGATAATAAATTAGATTTTGTTTCTTTGGAGAAAATACTTAACTATCAAATTGATAATAAAGTTGATGGAGTAGTGATTGCTGGTTCTACTGGTGAAGGCCCTAGCTTAAGTTTACAGGAATATCAATCTTTGTTAGAAATAGCTGTAGAAATTACTAAAAACCGTACCCAAATAATAGCAGGTTGTTCCGCTATTACTACCAGTATAGCCATAGATATGATAAAAATATGTACAAAAATTCCTGTTGATGGGCTTATGTGTAGTATTCCTTCTTACGTAAAACCCATGCAAGAAGGAATTTATTTACATTTTGAAGCTATACATAATGCTTCTATAGATAGGGCAAGTAATTTGCCCATAATGCTGTATTCAGTACCTAGTAGAACTGTGGTTGACTTTTCAGATGACACGATAGTTAGGCTCAGTAAACTACCACGTATTGTAGCTTTTAAAGATGCAGGTAATGATTTAGAACGTCCTTTGAGAATTAAGGCTGCTGTAAGCAAAGATTTTAACTTATTGTGTGGTAATGATGGATTAGCGTTATCTTATAATGCTCAATCAGGAGTAGGGTGCGTTTCTGTTGCCTCTAATATAGCACCTAGTTTGTGCAAGAAATTACAGGATAATTGTCATGCTGGTAATTATAAAGAAGCTCTGCGAATAGAGCAGCAGTTACTACCCTTATATAAAGCATTATTTGCAGAAACAAACCCAATACCAGTGAAATATGCAGCGTGCAGATTAGGGTTATGTTCTAACGAGTTAAGGCTTCCTTTAACTTCAGCGTTGAAAGTTACTGAGGAAAAAGTAAATAAAGCTATGGACTATGTCGGAATATAAGAAAATAATAGCACAAAATAAAAAAGCATATTTCAATTACTTTATTGAAGAAAAAATTGAAGCTGGCATAATATTAACCGGGAGTGAAGTTAAATCACTGCGTCAAGGAAAAGCTAGTATAGAAGATAGTCATGCAGAAAATTCTGCAAATGAAGTGTTTTTATATAATTGCCATATTGCGGAATATGACAAAGCTAACAGATTTAATCATTCGACTAGAAGAACTCGTAAGTTGCTTCTTAATTCTAGTGAAATAAAGAAAATAATTGGTAAAATTCGCCTAAAAGGCTACACTCTTCTTGCGCTTTCTTTATATTTCAATAAAAAAAATAAAGTAAAAGTTGAGTTAGGCATAGCAAAAGGTAAAAAATTACATGATAAAAGACAGTCTATTAAAGAACAAGATTGGAAGAGGGATCAAGGTCGGATTATGCGTGCGAAGTAGGATAAAAATAATTTTTATGCGAACCCAACTCACAGCACCTTAACTTCTTAGAGCCTAAAGCACCCATTATACTTCCATATAAACAAATAGGTAAAGTTAATGACAATAACTCCTGACTACATAATTGAAAGAAAACAAAATAAATTAAAATTAAGGCTGTGGAAGTTAGCAACAATTTTAATGTTTATAGTTTTAATTGTTGTGATGATTAAGAAATTTAATTTGCCAAGTTCTGAATATGTAACTACTAATAGTAACTATATAGCTGTAGTTTCAATAGAAGATATAATTTTTGAGGATACAAAACGTGATAAAAGATTGGAGAAAATCATTGATGATGATAAGATTAATGCTCTAATTGTTAATGTTAATTCTCCTGGTGGAACTGTGGTTGGATCAGAGAAAATTTACAATATACTCAGAAAAATATCAGCAAAAAAACCGGTAGTGATTGTTATGGGCACATTGGCAGCGAGTGGAGGATATTTGATATCATTAGGAGGGGATTACATAATTAGTCATAATGGAACGATTACTGGTTCAATTGGTGTGATTTTCCAAACTCTAGAAGTAACAGATTTAGCAAAGACACTAGGTATTACCTTCAATAATTTTAAATCTGGGGAATTAAAAGCTGCTCCTAATCCTACTGAGAAAGTTACAAAAGCTGTTCGTCAAGCTATAATGTCTAATGTACAGGATACTTATGATTATTTTATTGAACTCGTTGCTTTAAGAAGGGGATTAGCAATTGAAGAAGTTAAAAAAATAGCTGATGGTCGGATATATTCTGGTCGCCAAGCTTTGAAACTAAAACTTGTTGATGCTGTGGGTTCTGAGGATGATGCGATTAAATGGTTACAGGAAGTCAAAAAAATTGATAAAGATTTGAAGGTAAAAGAATTTAAAATAAAACCGAAATCAAAATTTCTTGAAATTATTATGGAGGATTTTGATAGTGTTTTACCAAGTTTTTTTAAAAATAAATTTCAAGGAATAAAAGCAATTTTTTAATTTATGGCAAGAAAGTCTGATTTAGTGGATAAAATATCTAAGGAACTTAATTATCTTTCTAAGGAAGATATAAAAGATTCTATAGATTTGGTATTTGATTATTTACAGTTTAGCCTCGCTGAGCAAAATCGTATTGAAATTAGAGGCTTCGGTAGCTTCTCAATTAGGGAGCGGAAATTTCCCAATAGTGAGCGGTCATATAAAACTATCTATTATCGTGGACATCGCTAGGCTTTTGGAAAAGGGAGGGAATAATTCTTATCCCGAATTCGCGTTCTCATGTTATACTATTAGCCAAAGCCAACTTCCTAGCCTCTGCTGATTTACCAGTATAAACTATATTTTGGTAATTAAGTTTGATAGCGGTAAATAAAGCTGTGTGATCGTTTCCTACATTAACAATAATTTTTACGATTTGGGGAAATTCTTCAATTAGTTTTTTAAAAATATAATCCCACACTAGCATACCGTAATATCTCGTGCTACCACTTTTGTTAGTTAAAATAACCGGCTCATGGAATTTGGATAAGAACTCTCGTGCATCGCTTAAGTTTTCTATTGTGTAAGTTATTGGATTTGGCATATTTTTTGACTTTTTACTTACTCAAATTAGGCTCTTATATCTTAAAAACATGTTATAAGTAGTTATAAGAGGGTGACTTGATAGGTTCTAGACAGAAATAGTCGTTCACAGAATAAGTACCCTCTTACAAGGTTTGCTTTGAACAAATTGCAGAAGGTGCTTGAAATACAGTAGCCTTGCACAAGAAGAAGGAGATTATATCATGAATAAAATAATAGGTCTAGATGTAAGTAGAAAATGCCTTGATATAGAAGTAGGGTTAGTTTCATAATTATTAGCAGTTACTTCTTTGCTCATTTGCTTACTCTTCCAACAAACTGCTACATAACATATTGATTTTCAGTATTTTCTGCTGTTAAAGTAAATCCTAATTCTTTTGCACGTTTTTCAAGAGTCTGTACTAATTTGGTCTTGTATTTTTGTTCATAATTGCTTATACCTTGCTCAACATATACTTGTCCAAATTTCAACAACCTATAAAATAAGCAAGCTATTTTCCTGGCAGTTGCTGTGATAGCTTTTGGAGTTCCTTTACTGATTTTTATTCTACGCATAAATGCTCCAATAGCGGTTTTGGTTTTACCTGCTGCGGCAGCTGCAATTCTGAAAACAGTGGAAGCTCTGTTGATTACTTTTCGAGTTCTAGTACTAAAGACTTTTTCACCAGTTATTTTATTAGCAGGGCTTAAACCCAACCATGAAGCAAAGTGGTTTTCTGACTTCCATTGCGACATATCTGTACCGACTTCAGATATAATTGTTTGGATAGTTAGTACATTAAGTCCTGGTATTGTACTAAAGTCAAGACCAGTCATGTTATAGAGCTCCTGCTTAAGATTAAATTTAGGTCTGTTGCTACCGGTTCTTTTTGAGTCATCTTTTATTACTTCATTCCCTTTCGGTTCAAAATCTTTATAATGTCCTTCTATTTCAATATCAATCTCTTCAATTTTTTTTAGATAATCCATGTATAATTCAAACTCCTGCTTCAACACAAAGAGAGGTTTCTTGCGATAATCACCTTGAAGTGACTTAATTATAGTTTCTTCACTACTTTTGATTCGGTAATCTCTAAATTTTGCCAATTTTACTGGATCACGCTCACCACCTATAATCGCTCTAATGATTGCCATACCTGTTGTACCTGTGATGTCGGTAATTACATTACGTAGTTGCATATTCATCTCTGTTAAAGCTTTTTGCATACGAAATACATGCGTTGTAGAGTTTTTGATCAGACGCTCTCTTTGACGTATATAACTTCTTAGTACACAAACACTATCTTCAGGTCTGAATGATGACTGTAATAAACCACAACTATGTAATTTTTGTAGCCATTGGGCGTCTTGTACATCACTTTTGCGTCCAGGGACATTTTTAACATATTTAGCATTGACCAAATATACTTCAAAACCTCTTTGTTAGAGTATTTGGTATACTGGTATCCAATATATCCCTGTTGATTCCATAGCTATCGTCTTAACTCCACATTTTTTTAACCAATCTGCCATTTCTCTCAAATCACTGGTAAAAGCGGCGAATTTTCGCACGTTCTTTTCTTCCCTATCAACTGGTACGCAAACGTAATGTACTCTAGAACCAACATCGATACCTGCTGCGTCAGGATTAATTACAGCCAATTTTTGCTCTTTATTATTTGTCATAAAATTACTACTCCATTAAATTAGACCGAGCTAATTTAAAGATGGAGTGTTTAGTGAAATTAATCTCTTAAACGAGGTCACTTATGTATTATAGAACACATAATGCTATCAATGATTTTACCAACAGCTCCAAAACCATGCTTCCCAACGGACTTGCATTGCACCATTGACAGTACCGGTTATATCTCTTTAACCAACTCGGCTGACTTAAACTTTAACACAGGATAACCGCAAACACCACCCCTTGTGGTTGATAGTTCACCGATAACAGTTTGTTTATGTTATTACATAATGCGAAGCATTTTGTTTGGTGCTTTCCACATGAAGCCCTTCGCTCCACTCCCATTACAGGAGCTTCATCACTACTCCAACTTCATCCGCCTCAATAGCATGGAAAATTTGCTATTGGTTTCCAAGTTCCATACCTAACCCTAACCTATGTTCGTGCCACCTATGTACCGTTTGCCAGTAACTCGACTATTGTATGACAGCTAGTTACCTTATCTTACAAGCTCTTCGAAACCCATAATTTTGACAAAAAGAAGACTCTCTCGATACTTAAATACAGTGATTCACTTTCGTTCACCTCCATAGGTCATACCTGACTGTTTCCAGCCTTTTCCTTAACACTCACCACCATATTCCTTAGAATACAGCAGCTTAAGGTAGTTTGATATCTGCTCATACCAGCCGATTCCGGTGGACCTACCACCATGTTAAGTACAGCACCACTCCTCACTTCTACAGTGACTCGTACTCTTGGTACACCGAAGATAAGTCGTCGCTTGCAGCGACTCCTCGCAATGACGGTTTAAGCCTTACAACAGCACTTCGCTAATAGACGATTTTTAACTTTCAACAGTTGTGGCTAGCAGGGGGGTGACATCGAAAGGGAATCAATGCTTCAGCCCTAAGGGAATTATACTGATAATTTATTACATCGCAATTTGTGTTTTTTTGCTTAGAGTCCTTGACTTCGTTAAATTAATAACGTTATATTGCAAAACTTACGCTATGAGAAAAAAAATGGTACATTATGTTGAGTATAATTTACAAATGCCAAGAGGATAAAATTGCAAGCAATACCAGTTAATAGGACAGATTACTGTCAATTTCTAATAGTGAGTCAAAAGAATTATAGTTTGACCTACTATGCTGAACATGCCAAAAAATGTAGCCATGATGTTATTAATAGATTTTTAAAAAATGAAAAATATACACCTTCTTTGTTATGGGAACATATTAAGGATGATGTTATTTTATCGCCTAACGGATATACAATATTTGATGATACGGTGTTAAATAAAAGAAATACCAAGAAAATAGAAATTGCTAGATCACAGTACAGTGGGGCTACAGGTGGTATTACTACTGGTATAGGAGTAGTAAGTTTGGTATATTATAATCCGGATATTAATAAGTTTTGGGTAATAGATTACCGAATTTTTTCGCCCGAACATGATGGAGCGACAAAAGTAGAACACCTATTAAATATGTTAAATAATGCTGTGTATAGCAAAAAGATTCCTTTTCAAACTGTGCTTTTTGACACATGGTATGCTACGCATAAAATTATGCAACATGTTGATTCCTTGGGTAAATATTATTATGCTCCTATTAAAGCAAATAGAAACGTTACTAAAACTTCCTCTTCTAAGCCTTATAAAGCTGTTAGCAAGTTAACGTTTTCAGATGAGGAAATTAAGAGCGGAGTGGAGATTCATATAAAGGGCTTTGCAAAAGATAAGCATGTTAATTTGTTTAAACTTACTGTTTCTACCAACAGAGTTGATTATATTGTTACCAATAACAAAACTCAAAAATCTTCTAAAGCCGTACAAGATGAGTGTGGCTTTCGTTGGGTAATTGAGAGCATGCATAGAGAAATCAAGCAACTTACCGGTATAGAACGATGCCAATGCAGAAAACAACGCATCCAGCGTAATCACATTAGTTGTGCATTTTTAGTGTGGGCTTTTCTAAAAAGAACTGCACACAAAATAGGTAAGACGGTTTATCAAATAAAGTTAGGGCTTTTAGATCATTATATGCAACAGCAGTTACGTTCTCACCCTCTTTACGCTATTTAGAACCTTACATAGCGTAAGTTTTGATTGTATACTTAAGAAATATTAATTAAGTAGGAGTAGTTGTATGATAAGTGGTAAAGAAAACTTAAGGTTTGCCAATGAATCTGTGAATAAGCTAGCTGAGGCTGCAATTGCAGCCTATGTTAGCTTACCACCATCTTCTCCTGATAAGAAAAATTTAGAAGATGTTGCTGAGATTATAACTAGTACGATAAATGTTGCGGATGGAAGTAACTTACAGAAAAATATAGAAACGTTAACCAAAAAGGTGGAAAACAGTAAAAATCGTTCCCCAATTGTTATTAAAGCAAGGGAATGGACTCGTTCTCTTATTAAGTTTTTAAAATTTCCATTTAGTAAACAACATAAAGAAGAGTTAAAACAAGTAGAATCAGATTTTATTAAAGAGCTTGGACTTATAAAAAGTTACTATAAGGCTATTTCCCCTGTGCAAGAACAAATATCTACAAGCATTCCAGTAAAAGAAACCGGGGTTTTGCCCCCATCTTTGGTAGAAACTCAGCAGAAACCTCATATAATGACGGCTACCACAGCACCGGTAGTAGTACATGAAACTGCACACTTTACTATCTCAGTGCAGGCAACAGTTACTCCTCCTAACGATCCAGTTACGCCACCACCAGCACCACCGCCACCACCTCCTCCGCCTTCACCTCTTCATTCTAATGTAATGCTGCAACAGATATCTCAAGCTGATTTGTTGGCGGCTATAACAAAAGGTAACTTTAAGTTAAACAAAGTAGAAGACCGAACATTAAATGAATTACCTGCAGACCAAGCAGATGATCCCTTTATGAATGAGTTGCAGAAAAAGTTGGCAGTACGTCGAGGATTTGTTGAGGGACAAGACGATAAGAAGGTATCTCCAACATATGCTAAAGACGCTGCTGAATTTGAAAGGCTGCGAAGAGAAGAAGAAGCACGCCAAAAAAGACAGGAGATAGAGGCTCCAAGGATAGCAGCAGCACTAAAGGAAGAGGCGGAAAAGAAGGCAGCAGCTGAAAAGATACTATCTCCTCCTAAGGCTCAATCTAAGCTTGGAGAAATTCCACCACCACCACCACCTCCACTTTCTTCGCCTAGTACAAACTCGCTACCTAATATTAGAAAATTAGAAACAGCTGTAGAAGTATCTCCAACAACCAAGCCACAGACTGAGCAAAAGAGACCGGGGTTTGTTGTCGGCTCAGCAGATATCACAAATGCACTAGCAGGGTTGAGGAAAGCAGCTACTTCTCCTCAAAAAGAAACAGAAGCACCTACACCAAATTTGGGGGTAAAGCTTAAACAAAAAACAGATACACATACTAGGTAACCGACAAAACAGTGCAATCCAGCTCAATAGTCTTCGATGTCATTCCTAGCTAAAAGTGGGAATTCAAAAAATAGCCTACAAAAGTTATATAGCAAAACTTACGCTATGTAAGGTTCTAAATAGCGTAAAGAGGGTGAACGTAACTGCTGTTGCATATAATGATCTAAAAGCCCTAACTTTATTTGATAAACCGTCTTACCTATTTTGTGTGCAGTTCTTTTTAGAAAAGCCCACACTAAAAATGCACAACTAATGTGATTACGCTGGATGCGTTGTTTTCTGCATTGGCATCGTTCTATACCGGTAAGTTGCTTGATTTCTCTATGCATGCTCTCAATTACCCAACGAAAGCCACACTCATCTTGTACGGCTTTAGAAGATTTTTGAGTTTTGTTATTGGTAACAATATAATCAACTCTGTTGGTAGAAACAGTAAGTTTAAACAAATTAACATGCTTATCTTTTGCAAAGCCCTTTATATGAATCTCCACTCCGCTCTTAATTTCCTCATCTGAAAACGTTAACTTGCTAACAGCTTTATAAGGCTTAGAAGAGGAAGTTTTAGTAACGTTTCTATTTGCTTTAATAGGAGCATAATAATATTTACCCAAGGAATCAACATGTTGCATAATTTTATGCGTAGCATACCATGTGTCAAAAAGCACAGTTTGAAAAGGAATCTTTTTGCTATACACAGCATTATTTAACATATTTAATAGGTGTTCTACTTTTGTCGCTCCATCATGTTCGGGCGAAAAAATTCGGTAATCTATTACCCAAAACTTATTAATATCCGGATTATAATATACCAAACTTACTACTCCTATACCAGTAGTAATACCACCTGTAGCCCCACTGTACTGTGATCTAGCAATTTCTATTTTCTTGGTATTTCTTTTATTTAACACCGTATCATCAAATATTGTATATCCGTTAGGCGATAAAATAACATCATCCTTAATATGTTCCCATAACAAAGAAGGTGTATATTTTTCATTTTTTAAAAATCTATTAATAACATCATGGCTACATTTTTTGGCATGTTCAGCATAGTAGGTCAAACTATAATTCTTTTGACTCACTATTAGAAATTGACAGTAATCTGTCCTATTAACTGGTATTGCTTGCAATTTTATCCTCTTGGCATTTGTAAATTATACTCAACATAATGTACCATTTTTTTTCTCATAGCGTAAGTTTTGATAGTTATGATATACTAAACCTCAATTTCGGATTAATTTTATTAATCCAAAATTGGAATGACAACGAGAGTGCTTAATAAAAAAGTAAGTATTTTATACTAAAATTGAGGAAATTATGATATATTGCAAACAATCTAACCAAACATCTTATCCTTTTGTCTTACCGGAATTACCTTATGGTAAAAGTGATTTTGTTCCGCATTTTTCCCCTGAAACTTTTGACTACCACCATGGGAAACACCACCAAACATATGTAACTAACCTGAATAATTTTTTACAAGATAATCAGGAATTGCAGAAAAAAAGTTTGGAAGAATTAATAATTTCTACAAGCATAAAACCAACTGAAGCAGCCATATTTAATAATGCAGCACAAATATGGAATCATACTTTCTTTTGGCATTCTATTAAGCCTTCAGGTGGAGGGAAGCCTACTGGTAAGATATTGGAACAGATAAATAAAGATTTTGGTAGTTATGAGAATTTTGCTACTGAATTTAAGCAAGCAGCAGTAAGCCAATTTGGTAGCGGCTGGGCGTGGTTAGTCTCTAATAATGGGAAATTACAAATAGTAAAAACTAGTAATGGTGAAACTCCTATTACTAAATCTATGAAACCTTTGCTTACCTGTGATGTTTGGGAGCATGCCTACTATATAGATTATCGCAATAAGCGTCCGGACTATGTCTCAGTTTATATAGAACATATGATTAATTGGCAATTTGCTGAAAGCCATCTTTGAAACTTAATTTTAGAAAAAATACAATCAATAATTAAGGTAATTAGTTATGAAAAGAAAGCATACTGATATAGAAAAATCATTAGTAAATGTAAAGGAATATCAAGACCTTTGTTCCTATGCAGATTCACAACACTACAGCGAACTAGAAAAGCATGATAAGAGATATCTTAAAACAGCACTAAGAGAAGTACAAGATTCATTAGACATAAAGAAGAAGAAAGAACTCTGCGACTTATGATCCAAACTGCTACGGTGTCGTAGGTGTATTAAAGCTTATTAAAGTAACCCGAAAACATAAAATAGAACTACCAGATAGATTAACATTCCGTAACTCTATGGATAAAAAAACAAGTTGCTCAGAAGATGAAGCTAAAAATATAAAAGATAGAGTTGAGGAGTCTATTATAAAACCTAATATATATAAAGCCTGTAGAAATTAAGATGGCCTTGATGGCAAAATTAAATCAAATCGTTGAGGAAGAATCGCCACTATTTAGGAACAACAGATAAATGAACTATTACAATTAAAAATACCTAAATTTAATGAAACAGACCTAAATTTAGAACATTACTTTAAAAGTTTATCTCGTGATATACAGCAAGATATACCTATCGATCCTAGCATAGAGTGTACAGGAGTTTCTCATGATGAAAGCCATAGTTAAAACAATTTACGCAAGCATCCGTAATGGAAGTCAATAAAAAAATAATAACTTAACCTCAGTTTGACGTAAGGAGCAATTTTTGTGCTTTTAATTTATTATGCTTTATTGCTGGTTTGCGTGGTTTGAAGCAATAAGCTATAAGCCCTGAGATTATATTGACAAATGCATTAGTTGGACTTCGATGCCTTGAATGCTCAATTTGGCAGCAATTTTTTAACTGATCTATTACAGTCTCTACGATACCCCTTTTACCTAAAAAGAACTCCTGAATCTCTGTCATTATACGTACTTTCATGTTCTTTCTCACTTTGGTAAATATATCTACTGCTTGCTTTTTAAGCTGCTTAATAATAGGCTGTCCTAAATACCCCTTATCAGCAAATAGCCAACCTGTGTAAATTGTAATCAGGTTTTGCCCCCCTATTGTAATAGACTTCTTTCGAAACTCTACTTCTGCTGGTGATTTGTACGTCGATGCGGTACTCGAATCCGTAACGGAATTAGAGTACGCTGCGGTTCGAGGTGAAGCGTCTCCTTCAAATCCCTCAGCACAAGCGAGTTTCGAAAGAAGTCTATTACAATAGGGGGGCAAAACCTGATTACAATTTACAAATTACCAGTTTTCATGCAAGAAACTATCAACGATAAAAGTTGACGAGACGTTTTACTTAATTGTTTACCACAATTATTGGTAAGATTTCGCCACTCAGGCGGGATGAAATTACCAACAAAATTATAAAAGATAATATCTTGATTTTCAACTATAGGGCGAGGAAAATTAACGATTCTGTCATATTCTCCCCTTGTAATAGGGTTAAGAATATATTTTTTTGTAGGTCAAATTTCAGGAAATTTGTCTGAGAAGTTACATATGAATTACATATGAAATTTTTAGTAAAGTAAAAAAATCCTGAAATCCTGATAAGAACTGGCGGAGAGGAGGGGATTTGAACCCCTGACACGTTACCGTGAACACGCTTTCCAGGCGAGCGCCTTAAACCACTCGGCCACCTCTCCATCTATGGGAATTCAGAATAACAAGTTACATCGAATTCAGTATTATATATAGAAACAATCAGGTTTGAAGCGGCTGCCCACCTGATTGTTAAAATATAATACTCCATTCAATATGTGATTTTAATAATTAAAATCACATATTGAATGATGAAAAAAGTTAAAATGCACTCGCGTCAGCCGCTTCAAGAGTGCATTTTTCCTTATAACAAAGCAAGTATCGATATAAGAATTATTAATTCTTATATCGAACTAAGGTTACGTAAGCAATAGGTTTGGTATACTATTCGTCTTTAAAGTGTTAGCATTGTCTTACTATCGGGACTTTGCGTACTCACATACTAAATATACGATTAGTTAACTTGCCACTCGTACTCCTAGCCAATTCTTTAAAGCAGAAGTGTATCTACAGTTTGCTACTTCAGAAAATTATTAGCATAATATTCACAATATTCTTTAACTGGGCAAGCAGGGCAATTTGGTACTCGTGCTTTGCAAATATACCTACCAAGCAATATCAACCAGTGATGAGCATGTTGTAACCATTTTTTATCGATAACTTTAACTAATTCAAGTTCTACTTTTTTGGGAGTATTACTATTTGCCAGTCCTAATCTTTTAGAAACTCTAAATACATGCGTATCAACTGCGATAGTTAACTTACCAAAGAGGCAATTCAATACTACATTAGCAGTTTTTCTTCCGACACCTGGCAATTTAATTAAGTCATCAAAATTGTTAGGTACTTTGCTGTCATACTTATCTATCAAAATTCGACAAAGTGCAACAATATTTTTTGCTTTGGTTATAAATAAACCTATTGATCTTATATAGGTTCTTACCCCTTCTTCCCCGAGCTCTAATATTTTTTCTGGTGTATTATACTTCACAAACAATAATCTAGTTGCTTTATTAACTGAAACATCAGTTGCTTGTGCGGATAATATCACCGCTACTAATAGAGTAAAATTATTAACATATTCTAGTTCCGTTCGGGGAGTAGGATTATTTTGGCTTAAAATTTCAAAAATTTTATCAACTATTTGAGCTTGCATAATATAACATTTAAGAGTAAAAGAAGTTATAATTTTTATCAGGTTTAGGAATGTTAGAGAATAGAAATTTTGATTTTATAAAAAATGAAATTGCTAATCATGATATTGTATTATTTATGAAAGGCACTGCCAATTTTCCTCAATGTGGTTTTTCTGCTACCGTTGTTTCTATCTTAAAAAAACTTGGCGTAGAATTTCGTGATATTAATGTTTTAACCAATCCTAGCTTACGTGAAGATATCAAATCTTTCAGTGATTGGCCTACCATACCACAGCTTTATATAAAAGGGGAATTGATAGGTGGCTGCGATATAGTACGTGAGATGTATGAAAACGGTGACCTTGTTTCATTATTAAAAAATAAACATATAATATCTAAGTAACCTCAATTAGATATAAGAATATTTATCTTATATCTAATTGCCTTATAAATGAGTATACTCTTCTGCTTTGAGTATATATCTAGTTATGGAACTGCCTTATAGTTTCAAGCAGTTCTTCGTTTTTATAAGGTTTATGGATTAGGTATGTTGCTTGTTCTTGTAAGAGCTTTTGCATTTCCTGATGATTGCTAGACAAACCAGTTTGAAAAATTATAGGAATATGTGCAAGGTTCTCATCACTTCTTATTTGTTTATGTACTTCACAACCTGTCATATCAGGAAGAGAAATATCAAGAAATATTAACTCTATTGTATTAGCATGTGTTTTAGATAAATTAACTGCTTCTTGTCCGGAATAAGCACTGATAATTTTATATTTTTGTTCATAATGTAGCACTAAGTTTATTACGTCATGGCAAATTGGTTCATCATCAACAAAAAGTATAGTAAATACTTTTGCCATATTATCCTTTGTAAGCATTTTATGTCTCTTTTTTATCGTATACAGGAATCATAAATTCTAATTTTGTTCCTCTTTTACGGTTATTCTCGGCAAATAGATAAACCAACACCTGTACCAAGAAAATTATTATTAGTTCGTGAACTACGAGTAAATACTTCAAAAATAGTCTCAAGTTCTGAGTCTGGAATTCCTATACCTGTATCGATTAGGCTAAAGCACCAATAAGGAATATTTTCATGATTTTTTAAATCAATTACCGCTATAATTAATCCTTCCTTAGTATATTTGAGTGCATTATTAAATAAATTATTTAATAATTGGTTAATCCTAATTTTATCTCCATTAATCATTGCTTTTGTAATACTATGATCAATAAGAATAATATTAATTCGATCGTTAATTATGTTTAATTCTGTAAGTTGCTGCACGGTCTCTTTTATAGAAGATAATAGATCCATAGCAACAAAATTAAACTGCATTTTCCCGGTACTAAACTTAGATAGGTCTAGTAGGTCATTAATTAATTTTATAAGACGTTGATTATTTTTAGCTATTATACTGACATACTTTACGTGTTCTTGCTCATCCATTTTATCCCAATTTTCATATAAAAACTGAGCGATACTACTTCCCCCATGTATCGAAGTCCTAATTTCGTGAGTAACGTGATTCAAAATATTATCTTGCTCTGATATCTTTTGTTCTAACTCTAATATTTTAGTTTTTGAATTATTTCTTAAATTAAACCACGAAAACATCTTGTACCTGCAAATATAAAGAACTACAGGAATCAAAAATATGACTAAAATAGTCCAAAAAAATTGGTACATATGCTTACTTTAGTTAAAATAATTATATGCAAGGTAAAATATAAAATAAACTAATGAAAATATCTAAAAATTTCAAATTAACATTTCATATAAATAATTCTAATTTAGTAATCTTTGATAATTTATTAACAAAATTTAATATAATATATAACCAACAGCTTATATATTATATTAAATTTTTCAACACAATAAATAATTTTTAATAAATTAGTCAAAAGGCTGTCTTAAGGTTATTGCAGCTGATAAAGTTCCTTCATCTAAATAGTCTAGTTCTCCACCTATTGGAATGCCGCTAGCTAATCTTGATATTTTGATAGTATAATCTTTAAAATATTCAGTAATGAAATAAGCTGTAGTTTGACCTTCTAAGGTGGAATTAGTTGCAATAATTATTTCATTAATGTTATTCTCTTGGCATCTAGCTAGTAATTCTGGTAGTCTTAATGCTTTAGAATTATGGCTATTTGCAGTTGACAAATTATGTCCTAGTACATGATAATATCCATTAAAAATGCCACTACGCTCTATTGCCCACAATTCTGTCACTGTTTCAACAATTGCTATAATAGATTTGTTGCGATCATCAGATGAACATACTCTACAAATATGATGAGAATCTATGTTGCCACAAATATCGCACTTGACAACATTATTATCTACGTAAGAAAGAGCTGAAATTAAACCTTTTAACCTAACGTCTTTTTCTTGTAAAAGATGCAGGACTATACGCCTTGCTGATCTTTGACCAAGACTAGGTAGTTTGGAGAAAAGATAGATCAACTGATCTATTTCATTTAGTTTATTCATTTTAGCATACCTTTACTACTTATAATAACCTCAAATATCGATGTAACAAGTTAATATTAGGCTCAGTATCATCCTCATTAGAGATGAGATATCATCTCTGCTAGCTACTATGTCATCAACTATGATTTTTAAGAAATTAAAAAAAGGTTTAAAATAAAAAAATCATAGTTGATGACATCATTTTTACTACTAATAATCTAGTGATATACTCAAATGATTTGAAGAATTGGATTTGAAAATGAATGGTGAGCATGCTAGGCGTACATACAGTATAGTTACGCATGCGAATCCATGATATTTTCAAAAAACAATTCTTCAAAGCAGAAGAGTATACTACAACTTTTAAAATTAATACTATTGTGTTTTAACTTTTAATAACCACTGTTCCAGCAATTTTATCATACAAAGCTTGGCGTTGTTTAGAAAAGAGTATAAACCAAATACCAACTAGCACTAATACATATCCACAAAATCTTTTAATTAATTGCCATTTACTAGGTTTTCCAAAAGTGATTGCGTCTACTATTTTCATATGCATAACCATTTTTCCTGGAGTAGCACCCAAATAAATCCAAAAACCAATAAAATATGTTGCAGCTAGGGCAAAATTAATTATAAACATTAAAATAAATAATGTAAGAACATTACTAGCAGTTACATTTTGAACTAACTCCGGTTTCGTGCTACCCATTATTAGTATGTCCGCTATACTAGCTTTAAAAAAAAATAAAGACAGTCTAGATAACATAAAGTGGGTGATCGAAGTTGTAAAAATTGACAACAAAAACGAATCTAGGCAAGAAGCAAAGAGCCTAGGAATTAGTTTAGGGTATATAATTTGTTTATTCATTTTTTTCTATATATATCACGGAAGTTCGATGTAACAAGCTACATCGAACTTCCGGTTATGTTATGGGAGTATTTGAATTGATTATAAGTCTCTTTCAAAAGAAGTCTAATGTAATATGAAATCCAAACTATTACCAAGCATAATATTTAACAACTCACTTGAACGAGGAACTACATCAAGATACGTAGCGATGTCGATATGTTGCTTAGGTGGCAATTTAATATTTTTTTGATTCATTATATAGGATTTTACTGTTACATATTTTTTATTGAGCAATCTAACCCGAATAAGTGGTATTGTCACATCATGGTTAGAAGTATTACTTATCCTGTAGGAAACTTTAATTTGTCCCATTTCTTTATTTTGTTCAACATGTATATTTCTTATAGTTAATATATTATTATTCTCTTTATACAGAGCTGGTATATTAAACTTCTCGTGAAATAACATTAATAATAAGAAGACAATTAAACTAAGCCACAATAATATAGATAAAATATGCGATTGCTCAGGAATTTTAGTTGGTAATAAAGCCGGTAAGTTAGTACCTTTGGTTAAATATATTTTATTATTTTCATTAGTGCTAGCGTTTTTTGTGTTATTATCTGATATAATGGGAGGTTCTTGCTGATCAAGCTCTGCCTTTTGATACCATATATGGTGGCATTTTGAACATTTGACCTTCCTACCAGTCATACCTATTTGTTCTTTTGAAACTATAAAGGTAGTGTTACAATTTGGGCAAGCAATACTCATTTACGTGATCTAATTTGTATACTCAAATTTGAGTATATAGGTTGACTTAAAAATAAAGTAAATTATGATTTTTTTAATAGTTTAGCAAGGACGTTATGCAAAAACATATCAATACTATAGAAGAATTGTGGCAAATACGCGATAAATTAACTAAGGATTCAGAAAAAACTAACTACGCTAAACAAATATTGAATAATATTATTGATGGTTTAAATCAAGGATTAATTAGGGTTTGTGAAAAAGAAGGGGCTGATTGGCGAGTTAATCTTTGGGTAAAAAAAGCAATTTTATTACATTTTATTGTAACTGATTCGCAAATCCATTCTGGTGATTGTATGAAATGGTATGATAAAATTGCTCCCAAATTTGCTACAAATCATAATGAAGAATTATTTAGAACCCATGGCTGTCGTATCGTTCCCGGAGCATTTATAAGAACGGGGGCATATTTAGCTAAAAACGTTATTGTTATGCCTTCTTTTATTAATATAGGTGCATATATAGGAGAAGGAACAATGATTGATACTTGGGCCACCGTAGGATCATGTGCACAAATAGGAAGGAATTGTCATATTTCCGGCGGAACAGGTATTGGTGGGGTACTAGAGCCAATACAAGATACCCCGGTAATAATTGAAGATAATTGTTTTATAGGTGCAAGATCAGAAATAGCAGAAGGGGTTTTAGTAGAAGAAGGAAGTGTAATTAGTATGGGAGTATTTATTGGTGCATCTACCAAGATAGTAGATAGGGAAAGTGGAAAAATAATTTATGGTAGAGTTCCGGCCTACTCAGTTGTAGTACCAGGCAGCTTACCTGCTGATTCAGGAAAACCAAGTTTATATTGTGCAGTAATCGTTAAACAGGTGGATAAAGGAACTAGAAGTAAAGTATCCATAAATGATCTATTACGATGAAAATTTCCTATAACTGACCGCAAATATATGTTCATTAATGGCATTTCTGTGTTATTATATAGCTAACCTGAGCAATAGTAATGGTGATAACTTCTAGTCATCCCAGCGTATATACAATAAATATGAGTATAATCAACACAGTAAATCATTTAGCCATAATCATGGACGGTAATGCAAGGTGGGCTTTAAAAAAAGGCTTACCAAAATCTGAGGGACATAGAGCAGGTGCTAATAGAGTAAAGAAATTATTACCAGATTTTATAGAACTTAATATACCTTACGTGACACTTTATACTTTCTCATCAGAAAATTGGCGTAGGTCAAAGACTGAAGTGACATTTTTACTAAAATTATTACGTTATTATCTAAAAAATGAGACTACACTACTACACGAAAACGGAGTCAAAATAAAAGTTATCGGTAGATTGGATATGTTAGATAATATGTTACAAAAACAAATCCATGATGCTATAGAATTAACAAAACATAATAATAACATAACTCTTTGTATTGCTTTTAGTTACGGCGGGCGAGCAGAGATTGTTGACGCATGTCAGAAAATCATCAATTCTAGTAAAACACAAATTAGCGAGAATGAGTTTGGTAATTATCTATATGATCCAAGAATGCCTGATGTAGATTTGTTAATTCGTACTGGTGGTCTATGTAGAATCAGTAATTTTCTACTATGGCAAGCTGCCTATGCTGAACTATATTTTTTACCTAAATACTGGCCTGACTTTAACAAACAAGATATACTAGAAGCGTTAAACGATTATTCAAAAAGAAAAAGGAATTTTGGTGCTAGATAAGAGGCCTAATATAGTAGTAAGAATATTATCAGCCCTAGTAATAGGACCAGTATTTATTATAGCGATAATGTTCATTAAGTCATTATTTTATATAATTATGTTATTAATTGCCATAATTATGTCATATGAATGGTATCAAATGACAAAATCGTCCTTTTCCCATATATTACTGGGCTTTGTTATCATTCCCATTCCCACTATATCTTTAATAATAATTGCTACTGAAGATAAAAATCGATGGCTATTATTACTATATTTCATTATAATATGGTCAGTTGATATATTTGCTATGATTGGTGGGAAGAATATAGGCGGACCTAAGCTGACCCCCAAGATTAGTCCTAACAAAACTTGGAGTGGATTAATCATAGGGGTATTAGCTAGTGGGCTTACAGCGTTTTTATTAAGTTTAGTACCTAGCTTTGACTTACCAACTGACTATTTATTAAACAAACGGCACTTAATTATAGCAGCTATTTGTTTAGCACTAATAGCACAAATGAGCGATTTATTTATTTCATATTTTAAGCGTAAATTTGCTATAAAAGATACTGGTACTATAATACCAGGTCATGGCGGTGTTCTAGACCGATTTGATAGCATAATTCTTACCGCCCCAATATTATTTTTATTATTAAAATATTATGAATTATCAATATTTTATTGATTCAGTTAAAAATTCCAAAAAGATAATATTTAATGTTTTGCTATCTTTATTATTAGCTTATTTTATCTTCCATTCTATTTGTGGTAATAGAGGGATAATTGCTTATTTTACATTAAATCAACGACTCGAAAAAACCTATAGTGAACTAGAAAATTTAATGGCAGAACGCATTGAACTTGAACATAAAGTAAAACTACTTAGACCAGAATCTCTAGATAGAGATATGCTTGACCAAGAAGCAAGAAGAGTTCTAGGGGTAGCGTCGCCAAAAGAACAGGTTTTTACCATAAAATAACTTAGGAGGTTATTATCAGTATTATAGTTTTTCAGAATGATCTCCCGGAAGATTTTAATATTGCAGGAGACCTAGCAATCGATACAGAAACGATGGGATTAAACTTACATAGGGATAGGTTATGCCTTTTGCAACTGAGTAATGGAGATGGTAAGGCTTACTTAGTAAACTTTATTGACAAGAATTACGCAGCACCTAATTTAAAAAAACTATTGCTTGATAAGAATCGATGCAAAATATTTCACTATGCTAGATTTGATTTAGCAGCAATAAGAAAATATCTTGGAATAGATTTGGAGAACATATTTTGTACAAAGATATCTTCTAAACTAGTTAGAACCTATACTGATGCTCATGGTTTAAAAGACTTATGCCGTGAATTACTTTCAGTCCAAATTTCTAAACAACAACAATCTTCCTACTGGGGAAGGTTGGATCTTACAGCTGAACAAAAAGAATATGCTGCCAAAGACGTCCTTTACCTACATCAACTTCGTGCTACCTTGCAAGATATGTTACTGGCCGAAAATAGGTTAGATATTGCAAAACAGATTTTTAAGTTTTTACCTATTAGAGCCAACTTAGACCTAGTAGGATGGAACGATATTGATATTTTTATGCACTAAACTCTAGATGCTGCGAACAAATATAGTTATTATTGACCTGAGTTCGATGTAACAAATTAATATACTCTTCTGCTCCTACGAATTGTTTTTTGAAAATATCATGGACTCGCATGCGTAACTATACTATATGTATGCTACGCCTGCTCACCATTCATTTTCAAATCCAATTTTTCAAATCATTTGAGTATATTACATCGAATTCAGGTTAATTAAAAAAATATATGTTAACTATCAGTAAGTTTTTTTTCTTACCAATTAAATCACGTATTAACGTTAGTGATAATATAATTATTGGACTTAAAAGATTGGGAATAATCAATTTAAGAGATTTGTTATTTTACCGCCCTACTTCTTATCAAGTTAAAATAATTTCACCAAGTTTATCTTCACTAAAAAATGGTCAGTTAATTCAAACTGAAATAACAATTGAAGAAGTGCTTGTGCCTAAGAACAAAAAACAGCCTTTGAAAATCTTAGGATACAATGAGACTGGCTCAATTCTGCTGATATTTTTTAATAGACCCTCTTATTTTATCCTAAGTAAACTTACAGTAGGTAGTAAACATACAATTAATGGTAAGGTACAAGTTTTTTCTAGCTTACCTCAAATAGTCCATCCAATATTTATTTTGGATCAAAAACTTACCAGCCCCCTAGAACCAATATATCCTTTGACCTATGGGATAATTAATAAGCAACTTTATTCCTATATAATAAAGGGGTTTGATTTGTTTGAGAAAGAGTGGTGCTGTATTCCTAAGAGTTTTCAAGAAGTGAAGGACTATACTAAATCATTATTAGAAGATTTAAAAACTTTACATTTATATCAGGTTAAAACTAAGCAATTAGAAGAATTACATACTCAAGCTTTAAGACAATTGGCAGAAAAAGAACTTTTTGCTAATCAAATTTCATTACAATATCTCCGCCAGCAAACAAAATTAAAACAAGGTAATTCATTTACGGGGTCTAGTCAGCTACAACAATCAATACTTAAGACATTAGGCTTTGAACTCACATCCGACCAAAAAAAAGTAATAGAAGCAATTGAAAAACATCAATTATCTCCTACAGAAATGATGTGTTTACTCCAAGGCGATGTTGGCTCTGGTAAAACATTAGTAGCTTTATTGACAATGGTCACTGTAGCATACCATAAATTTCAAGCTGCACTAATGGCCCCTACCGATTTATTAGCAAACCAGCATTACCAATTCTTCGTTAAAGCCTTAAGTGAAACCGGAATAAGGCTTGGTTTACTTACTGGAAAAATATCTACCAAAGAACGAAACAAAGTTCTATCAAGCTTAGAAAACGGAGATATTGATATATTAATTGGCACTCATGCATTATTTCAAGAAAAAGTAAACTTTAAAAATTTAGGTTATATCGTCATTGATGAACAGCATAAATTTGGTGTACAACAACGGTTAGATTTAATTAATAAAGCCTCTCATCCCGATGTTTTGGTGATGACCGCAACCCCTATTCCTAGAAGTCTTACTTTGACCATGTTTGGAGATATGGATATTGCTAAATTAACAAGCAAACCAAAAAATCGACTACCAATTATTACTAGCATATTGCCAAAGACCAAGCTAAATGACGTAATCTCAGTTTTAGATAAAAAGCTAAAATTTGGAGAGAAAATTTACTGGATATGTCCCCTTATCGATCAAAATGATGAAGAGTTAACAACACAGGCAAAAAATACAGGATTAACCGACATCAACACTAGACTAGTTACCATTGAGAATGCCTACCCTAACATTACAGGTACTATACATGGCAAAATGAAAAATGAGCAAAAAGATATGATTATGCACCAATTTAAGAATGGTAATATTAAAATCTTGGTTGCTACAACTGTAATTGAAGTGGGTATCGATGTACCAGAAGCAACCTTAATAGTAATAGAAAATGCTGAACAGTTTGGTTTAGCTCAGTTACATCAGATAAGAGGTAGAGTTGGACGTGGAACTTTACAATCTCATTGTATTCTTCTATATGATCCTCAAAAATTAACTATGGTTGCAAAATCTAGATTTGAAGTGATGAGAAATAGCAATGATGGTTTTTATATAGCAGAGCAAGATCTGCTCCTAAGAGGTAGCGGAGAAATATTAGGAACAAAGCAAAGTGGTGAAATAAGATTCTTTTTCGCTGATCTAGCTAGAGATTTAGACCTTTTAACTAAAGCCAATAAATTAGCAGAAGAAGGTTCAAAAGATCATTCTGAACTCTCTCTACTTCAAATAAAATTATTTGCTAGAGTAGAGTTTAATGAATTGAACTAACAGTTCAACCGTTATTCATTCTGAAGTTATATTTAGCAGAATATTCCCACATAGGGTTCCAATAGGATTCCAATAATATTTTACTAGCTTCTATACTATCTACAATAATGCCAAATTGTTGTAATGATGTTGGGTAAAAATTATGACTACCAAAATAAAAAACTTTGTCATCTACTATCCAAAACTTATTATGGCTTCTTGCATTGGTATTGATAATATGATTATAACTTATATAAGCAAGATGGAGATGCTGTTTTAATTCTTGTGCGGCTATTTTACTCTCAACATGATAATTAGAAACTATCGTATTAAGTATATAATCATATAAATATTGTAAATCTACATGATCTGAGTAATTAAATCTGAATAAGTTGCTGGTCACTATATATGTATCTACTGCATTATTATGTATAGCATATGCTATTGCTTGAATAATATTGCCATTAACAGTACTAATTGGTGGCAGTACTTTATCTAGCAGTGGATAATTACTCTCTTTAAAAAATAGGGCTTGTTGGCTAATTTTGATAGAGCGAGTAGCATTTTTTAGAGCAAATACCCTTGCAATTTCTGATTGATCAGCATCATCACCAATGCCAATTCCATTGTTCAATTTACTAATAAACATTGCCTGTACAGGTAATGAACTATTAACATTAAATTCGTTATTTAAGGAAATAGCTTTAGCACATTTTGTTGAAATATACCCCTTCTTATATGTATAACAACGGTTTACTGCTATAGCTCGATGATGTTGTACATATTTCCATAATATATTAGCATAAGTTGTTGCCCCATTTACAACAGGTCCAAATATTTTAATATTGGCATCATTAACTGGCTCTGCTTGAGTGTAATCCTGACCAAATAAATTTTCTCCACCAGTGATTAATGTATTACCATCCACCGCAATAATTTTGCCATGATTCCAAGAGAAATCAAGAGAGATATCATGTTGTTTCTCTTGATTTCCACAATTGGATTTAAATGTACATGACCTAATATTAGCAATTGATATAATTAGTTTATTATTGGTTGGTAATTTAGAAATAATATTATTTAAATAGCTTTTCATCCATTCAGGTGGGACTTCTTTATACGTACCATATAATAAGCGTATAGTTATAAGATGAGGAGAATTAATGCTTTTTTTACCTAGCGTTATGATAGCATTTTGCAACATAGCAGTAAATGCTCCTGAACTAAAGTAATCTCTACCAAGAGTTGTAATATCTACAGATGTAGTAGCGTTAATAATTGTATTATACATAGTGTTTAACACATTATATGCATTTGTTAAACATAATGTTCTATTATCCAAAGTAAAATCAGCAGTTTTACAAGTACTGATTCCACGACAGTCTGATTGAGTACGGCATGTTGGGACAAAAAATTGTGCATCTATCACGTTATCTGCAACTGGCGTAAGCCCTTCTCCATATTCTTCTAAAGTAGCACCCCAAATATTTGGTGTTTGTAGTAACCAATTATTTGGTATTAAATAATTGGTTGAAGGTTTATTATAGGTAATATTGTTGTAACTTGGATATGTTATCAATAAATGTTGATATATGCTATCAATTGACAATGGCTGTGCCAAAGCGGGTTTAATTATAAATAATAAAATTAATAGTTTAATAAAAAATATATTCTTCATGGTCATTTAAACATACAAATTTAAATAATAAGAACCCTAGCAGAAACACTAATTAATATCTAGTGGAAGTTTAAAAGTCAGTCTTATAACATTACAAAACTTACGCTATGTAAGGTTCTAAATAGCGTAAAGAGGGTGAACGTAACTGCTGTTGCATATAATGATCTAAAAGCCCTAACTTTATTTGATAAACCGTCTTACCTATTTTGTGTGCAGTTCTTTTTAGAAAAGCCCACACTAAAAATGCACAACTAATGTGATTACGCTGGATGCGTTGTTTTCTGCATTGGCATCGTTCTATACCGGTAAGTTGCTTGATTTCTCTATGCATGCTCTCAATTACCCAACGAAAGCCACACTCATCTTGTACGGCTTTAGAAGATTTTTGAGTTTTGTTATTGGTAACAATATAATCAACTCTGTTGGTAGAAACAGTAAGTTTAAACAAATTAACATGCTTATCTTTTGCAAAGCCCTTTATATGAATCTCCACTCCGCTCTTAATTTCCTCATCTGAAAACGTTAACTTGCTAACAGCTTTATAAGGCTTAGAAGAGGAAGTTTTAGTAACGTTTCTATTTGCTTTAATAGGAGCATAATAATATTTACCCAAGGAATCAACATGTTGCATAATTTTATGCGTAGCATACCATGTGTCAAAAAGCACAGTTTGAAAAGGAATCTTTTTGCTATACACAGCATTATTTAACATATTTAATAGGTGTTCTACTTTTGTCGCTCCATCATGTTCGGGCGAAAAAATTCGGTAATCTATTACCCAAAACTTATTAATATCCGGATTATAATATACCAAACTTACTACTCCTATACCAGTAGTAATACCACCTGTAGCCCCACTGTACTGTGATCTAGCAATTTCTATTTTCTTGGTATTTCTTTTATTTAACACCGTATCATCAAATATTGTATATCCGTTAGGCGATAAAATAACATCATCCTTAATATGTTCCCATAACAAAGAAGGTGTATATTTTTCATTTTTTAAAAATCTATTAATAACATCATGGCTACATTTTTTGGCATGTTCAGCATAGTAGGTCAAACTATAATTCTTTTGACTCACTATTAGAAATTGACAGTAATCTGTCCTATTAACTGGTATTGCTTGCAATTTTATCCTCTTGGCATTTGTAAATTATACTCAACATAATGTACCATTTTTTTTTCTCATAGCGTAAGTTTTGATTACTAACATATAGTTATCTTGAAATCTATAAAATGGCATGTTATAATTTTATTTTTTGGTCTTAGTGATCGATATAAATTGATATATTATATGTTATAATTATGGCTAACGTTTTTTTTAATGGTCCTGCCGGTCGGATCGAAGGGCTTTATACTAAATCTAGTAATCCTAAAGCCCCCCTTGCTTTATTATTACATCCACATCCGCTTTACGGTGGTACTATGAATAACAAAGTGATTTACAATATATATAAATCATTAGTAGCTAATGGGTTCACAGTACTCAGAATTAATTTTAGGGGCGTTGGACGTTCCCAAGGAGAGTTTGATAATGGTATTGGCGAAATGACTGATGCTGCAACAGCACTTGATTGGCTGCAACTTAACAATCCTACTAGCAGTCTAAATTTGATAGCGGGGTTTTCTTTTGGAGCATGGATAGCCATGCAACTTATCATGAGAAGGCCAGAGATTAATAATTTTATTGCGATATCTCCGCCAGTGAATAAATATGATTTTTCGTTCTTATCTCAATGTCCTATTTCTGGTTTTGTAATACAAGGTGACAATGATAGTATTGTACCAGAAGAATCAGTGCTTGAACTAGTAGATAAATTATCTAAGCAGAAACATATAACTGTCGATTATAAGATTATCCAAGGAGCCGATCATTTTTTTCGAAACAAGCTTGGTGAATTTACCCAAGCAATTAATGATTACTTACAATTAAGGTTATTGAATAATCAGGTTACGCATTTAAAGAAGGATTTTTTTACTGAAGAAAATTTAGCAAACAAACCGCTACAAAAGGTTTTTTTAGATTAACTGCAATTAACAATTAATTATAAAGAGTTAGATTTTTATGGCAACAAACCAAGAAGAAATTAAACAATCTTTACATACCCAATTATTTACAACTTTAATAAAACTGACAAAGTCAAATGATAAAGATCAAGTTGTAAATGATAGAATCTCTAAAAAATGTGAAAAACTTGCTAGTAGCGTGATAGCACTTGCTCAAGAGCCATCAGACTCTAATATTGATTTGTATAAAAAGAAAATGCGGAAACTTACACATTCTAAATAACCCCAGTTGCCAATTAATTTTGTATATCAAAAAGTTCTATAGGAAGCAAAGTTTTGATAGAAGGTTTGTTTTCTAGCAACTGATAATTGATTAGGCAGGATAGCATATGACTAAATGCATTTGTAACTGATCTATGTCTAGAATGCTCTAACTTATCAAGAAATTTAAGTTTGCCTATTACGGTTTCTATCAGAGTTCTTTTGAGCAACATAACCTTATCTATAATAGGGATTAATATATTTTTCATATTCTTTTTAACCCGAGTAATAAGTTGGATGCCTTTGTCATACAAATCATCAAATAATTCTTTAGATATATAACCGCGATCGCCAAAAACTTTGCCATATATACCAAATATCATTCCTTTAAGTCCTTTCCTATCATCCTTATTACCACTGCTGAAAGATACCTTTATCAGATTACCTTCGGAATCTATGATTAAATGTAACTTTAGTCCATAAAACCACCCCTTAGTGGTTTTTCCTCTTGCCGCTATTCCTTTAAAAACCTTATGTGAACTTATACGATAATTCTTACATACGGCTATACCTGTAGCATCTACAAAAGACAGACCTGTGCATTCAGCAAGCAAATGATTCAGTAATATTGCTAAATAAGGCATACTTCTACCTATCAATTTAGTAAAATGTTCATAACTAACAAGTTTAAAATCTTCTGTATAATTATGTAAGATTACTTGTTTGTAATAATGCTTAAAACAATCACAATATGAATCATAGTAACCAATTAATATGGTTAATACTTCGCTTATTGATAAATAATTACTTACACCAGGTTTAAATTTACTACTATTAATTGTAGGCAAATTATTTTCCAAATTCTTTATAAAATCGTCGACAAAACAGTAAATTGCGGTAAAATCTTTTTTCATAGGTTATTTTGTTATTGGTTGAAAAAGATAAAATAACCTATGTCCCTTTTAAAATCTACCTTTCATCTCTCCTATTTAATTGGCAACTGGGGTTAAATACATTGTAAGTGAAGCATTAAAGGTAATAAAAGAAGCATTTCCTGGAGATCAAAATCAAATATTAAGAGAGCTAATAGATATTCCACTTATGGATGCATTAGCTGCAGAAAATAAGCCAGCACGTCCAAAAAAGCTAGAAGAATCCAAAAAAGATCCGCTTGAAACTATGCTACGAGATAGAATAACGGTTAAAAATACAGAATTTACAAAAAAAGGTAATAAGCAAGCTGGTGTATCTGCTGGATATATTGCTAAGGAAACCGCAACTGGTAATACTTTCATGTTAAAACGTTTCTATAAACATCATAGGAGTTGTTTAGCTCTACAGGGAGAAAAACAGCAGCAAGCTTTAGCAGATCAGGATGATGGTGTGCGGGAGTTAATCGGTTCTTCTATGTATCAGTTTTTATTATATGATCGCACCCCTAAAGAGGCATTAGTAGTATCTGATCAGGTCAATTCACCATCAATTGCTATACGTTCTAAATTTTTTAATAACGTGGTGCAGCTTGCAGAGTTTGCTAAGGGTACTTATACTACTAGCGTTGGAGCAAATGATCAAAAATTAAAAGAATTAGAAGGATTTGAAAAGGTTATTGCTGCTTGTCATATGTTAGGGGAATTGGATTATCATGCCGGTAATTTGATGGTGCAGGATGGGAAGACTGTAACTAAAATAGATCACGGTAGATCTTTTGAAATGTTTCACCAAGATTTTGGTGCGATGATTGAGGCAACACATAAAATGTTTTCAGAGAATGCAGTTAACTATACTAAAGCTATTAAGGTAGGTAACTTATCGTTTAACATTGAAAAATATAGTAAAGCATTAGCACAAATGACCAATCAGTTAAATGATCAGCAAATAGATGCTATAATTGATCAAAAAGTTGATGAGTTGAGAAAACATGGGTTCTCTCTAGAAGGTCTCATTGTAGCAGCTAGATTTGAAGGTAATAAATTTGAATTAAAGCAAATTAATGATTTTAATGAATTAAGTATATTTTATAAAGAACATATCAAGGAAAACCTCAATAATATGAAAGAGGTAGCAAGAGCAGCAGACACAGTAGCTAAATTTAGTAATGTATCTCCTGAATTTAAAAACGGTCAGTGGTTAGAAACTTTTGCTGAATCTCCTATTAAAGACCCAGTAGCCTATGCAGCTCACCATAATATTCAAATTGAAGGAAAAAGTGCTTTACAGTGGGCTAGCGAACATGATTATCAAATTAAAGTTCCTACTCAACCTGTAACAATAAATGTTCAAGAACAACAATGGCAAAAGAGTCTAGATGGTAAATGGCAAGAGCTAGAAGTCTCGGTGCCGAAGGTTCAAAAAAGTGTAACAAGTTTGAATCCAACAGAATATGTTGCAGATATAGACAAACGTCTTGAATCTTTTGGAAAGAAAGTTGAGGATTTCATAAAAGAAACAGTAACAGCAAGTAACGATAATATTATGGAAAAACTAAAGAATTTCTATGACAAATTATTGACCCATCTTAAAAAAGAAAATTACCTTACTGATGAAGATGTTAAGAAAATAAGGCAAGATCCATATTATATCATGGATGTTGCAGAGACAGTTCAGCTAATGGGAATGACGACCCCTAATTTAACTAATGTAGAGAAGATATGTTATAAGGCAGCAAATTTTTGTGAAAGAATAGGACTCCCTAGTTTATCGAAGCATTTGATGCATAAAATTACTCCTGAAAAATTGGCTAAGATAGATGACACAGAAAAGGTTGTAGCTGAAAGCCTAAAAATTAAAGAAATATTGTTAGAACCCAAAGTAAAACCTGTAACGGTAAAATCTACACCAAAAGCTAGAATGGGTAAAGTAAGATAAACAAAAGACCTTGCAGGGTATACTCAGATAGAAAATCAAGAATTGCGTTATCGTCTTCAGGGATCGTAGGTCAGAGCTATCGAAAGTTCGAAGAGGAAGCAGTTTTAGAGTTCATCATGGCAGTTTAAAAGTTGCAGAAAAATAACCAAGGTCATTGCAAGGAGGCGATGGAATCGCCAACGCAGCAATCTTGTGAAATAGGGACAAGTATTACTTCAAAAGATTGCCACGTCGCCGCTTCCATCGCCTTCTCGCAATGACATTTATGCATTTTAAAAAAACAAACTTTTCTATCATTAGTTGTGACTTTTAAACCGCCATGTCTTCCAGCTTATCACTACAATCTTTGAAATTAGTCACCAGCCCTTTAATAATTGACTCACTTGATTGTTATTGAGTAGCTTAGGTTTTTATGGTTATTTTTTCTAAAACTATTTTATTGTCAAAAGCACCATTGGTATTTTTTTTGTGCTTTTTAATGTTTAGTATATCCTTTAATTTATAAGAGTTGCTATTACATATTGCCTCAAGTACTTCTATGATATCAGCAATTTCTTCGATAGATTCACTTTCTAAAAATTCTTCTACCTCTTCAGAAAGTTTCTGTCTTAATAATTGTTTATACTCAGCCAATTCTGCAATACGAAAGACTGGTATTCGACCAGATTTTAAGATAATTTGCGGAACTAAATCTCTCACTAATTTTGTCATATTACCTGTGTATTATTGGTTAAAGGTTAACCAATCGTCATAAAATTGGCATTTTCTAGCCATAAAATTTTGCAAATAATTTCATTGTTAGGATATAGTTTTGCTACTATATGTCGGTAAAAATTCAACTGATCAATATAAGATTCCTTAACTAATTGACAGGTTTTAGGTGACCCAGCATCGGATTTATAATCAATAATGGTTATTTTTCCCGTATCAATGGCAAGTAAATCAATTCTTCCTATCTTAACCTCATCATTTAGAGTTGTCCCTATCGTCACTTCAGTTTTTAGCTCTTGGGAAATAAGTGCCATAAATTCTATATTATTCAGTAATTTATCAATATTGCTATGAATCTTTTCTTGCAGAGTTGTTGGTAACTTGTGAATAAACGGATGTTTATTCATCATAGAAAAATCATTGATCTTTGTGGCATCTTCTAGAATTTTATGAAATATCTTACCATATTTCAAATGATCATTAACTATAAGAGGAGAATTGACTGAATAATTTTGCTTTGTATTTTTGGTGATTTTATTAATTAAAAAAAGGTTTGGTATCCAATCTTCAATGTCATTCCGGCTGCCTTCAATGTCATCCTGCTTTGGTGCGGGATCTAGAATATCTAAAGCACCTTTTTGGTCTATTTCTTTAGATTCCTGCCCATTTCCACTTCCTTCAATAACTGATTCATAAACTATAATACCATTTTCCTGTACCTTCCCGTGCATATTCATTGTTCTAGCAACCAACTCATACCAACAATTTTGTGGTAGCTTACTACTTGGCTGATAACCACATATCACTAAATGGTCTTCGGCTCTAGTCATTGCAACATAAAGTAGTCTAATATATTCTTGTAAGTCTTTTTGTTGCTCCTTTTCTTTGAGAACTTTAAAGAATTCTGGGCTATTGGCTGATTGAGTGGTAGAGAACACTTGATTTTCGTCCCAAATGAATTTATTACTATTAGTTGGTACTGAACTAGTATCGCACAGAATAACAATAGGTGCTTGCAGACCTTTAGAAGCATGCACGGTCATAATTTTTATCTTACTTGACGATTCTAAATTTCTTTTAATCTCAATTTTGTTATTTTCAAACCAATAAACAAAGCTTTGCAATGAGCTATCTATATTATTAGCATAATTGCTACTCAAATATATCAATTCATTTATTACGTCATTACTATCAAATCCATTAGCCTCAACTAAAACTTTTCTAACATCCAAACAATCGACAATAAGTGAAAAAAAATTCTCACAATTAGCAACCTTATATAGCTGCAAGAAATGACATAGTTTCTTATATATACTTGCATAGTCTAGGACAGTTTGTAGGTAACCCCAAATAGAATTCTTGCCCCGAGAAACTGAAATAGTTTGTAGTGCCTGTTCACTCATACCAATTATTGGTGATTTTAATAGACTAGCCAAATTCAAGTCATCTTGAGGTAGTAGTACAAATTTTGCTATGCTCATTAAGTCTAATACTGACAAACTTTTATTTAAAGTGATCCGATCAACATCTTCTACTGGCAAACCATGTTGCTTAAGACAGTTAATAATCTCAAAAATCAACTCATCTCTCTTGCGTACCAAAATCATAAAATCTGATTCTTTGACTGCGGAATTAGTAGCAGGCAGGATTCTTCTACTTGCTATTTGGCTTTTTATAAAACTAGCAATTTGTTGTGCAAGTAATTGCTGAGCAGATTTGGATTTATTATGCTCTTCTAGTAAAGGCCAAAACAACTTACTCTCTTTTTCACCCTTAACTAATGGCCAAAGTTCAACTCTACCTTTATGAGTTTGACGAAATGGCAAAATTTTAGGATTATCAGATGTAAATAATTGTGGAGTAGTATGTTTAATTTGTTGAAAAATTAGATAGACAATATCAATAATTTCTTTAGTAGATCTATAAGACCACTGGAGAGTAATATTTCTGAAATTCTTATTTGCATCAGATAGGTTTTTATACAAATTTTCATTAACATAACTAAAAGAGCTAATATCTGCTCCTTGGAAACTAAAAATCGACTGTTTCTCATCGCCTACAACAAAAATAGTACTTTTTTGCTTAGTGCTAGAAGTAAAGTCTGCTATAATTGCAGTGATAATGTCCCATTGTTCCAGGCTAGTATCTTGTGCTTCGTCAACAAGCAAGTGGTCAATCCCGCCATTAAGTTTATAAGCTATCCAATTTTTTGCAGCATTATCCGTTAATAATAACTGCGTAAGATAAATTAAATCATCATAATCAAGCAAACTATGCTGGGTTTTGTAGGAATCATATTTATCAAGAAAAATCTTTGCCAAGTTACGTAATGAATTTGAGTAATTCTCCATATCTTGCATTTTAGCTTGTTGATCTAGCTGAAAAATTTTCTCTTGAATATATTCAAGTTCATTCAATAACTTTGGGTACTTCATTGCCATAGATTTAGGCAATATATTCTTACGCTTAAGGTTTTCTTTAGTAAGAAAAAATTGTTGAATTTCTTGATCTAGGTCAACAGCTATTGAGTATTTTGCCAATAATTGCCTAGCTTGGTCATAAATATTTGATAATTGTGCAAAAATAGTTTGAGCATCGTACTCTACAAAATCCATTTGTTTGACCAATAATTTCTTAAACTTAATTTTCTGCTGGATTATTTCAGAGAAAATATCATTGATAGTTGTTTCATGGAAATTTGTCAGAAAAAAACTAATCAGCTCATTATAAGTCGGATCTAAATAGATTTGGTTTCTTATTTTGCTAAGAACCCCTTGTGTTGTAATCTCGTCAAGAACCTGAAATTCTGGATTAATGCCAACTTCAAAAGGAAATAATTTAAGCATCTTCTGACAGAAAGCATGGATAGTGTAAATATTAATACCATCTTCAGAGTTTAGTAGTCTGTTATATAAAGTTTTGGTATATTGCACCTCACTTTCTAAAGGCTCTCTAGTAAGTAATAAACCTAACTCTTCAGTTAATTTAGCGGTTTCGTTTGCAGCAAATTGAGCAAGCTTATTTTTAATCCTACTCTGCATTTCAAGGGTGGCTGCATTAGTAAAAGTTAAGCATAGGATCTTTTCAAATGGAACTCCCTTAATTAGTAACCGTAGCACCCTATCTGTTAAAATTTTGGTTTTGCCTGTACCAGCTGAGGCAGAAACCCAAACAGAATATTCTGGGTCAGATGCTTGTTGTTGTAATTCATTCATTTTATTTCTATTTGAGTAACTTAAACTTTTTTACTCACATTAATAGCCATATTACACATTAATTTAATAACTTTATTAATTAAGGAAGCAAATACTACCTTACTGCTTTGTACTAGAGCTATATCTTTATGTTCAATTTCCTCAGCCTGAAATTGTTTTATGCTATTTACTAATTCTTTCTCTAAATTATACAATTCGAGATAATCTATTTGTTTCTGATAATGTTGTTCAATCACTTCTTCTACACTTTGCGTTAGTAGCATGGCAGTTTCTGTTCCTATCAATATCGATCCACTACCAAGTACATAGCCAATAATATGCCAAAATGGTATCAAAATAGTTGGTCTAACATTATGTTGTAATAACAAGTTAGTAAAGTAGCTCAAATGTACTTCTTCTTGCTGCATCATATGTTTTATTGTAGAGGAATCTTCGTGGTTTTTGCAATAATTTAATTGCCCTTGATAAATTCGTTTAGCCCCATATTCTCCAGCATGATTTACTCTAATCATTTCTTTTATGATATTGTCTGAATTGGTGAAATCGGGTCTTGCCATATGCTGCCTTAGTATCTAAATAACGGATAATTTATTGCATTACGCGAATTCGGGTATTTTATAATATATCAATTTTATTAGATCTAGTGATCTTAGAGATAGTACTAGGAATTAATACAAAAATTCCAAAAACAAGAACACTATATTTTAATATAATACTACAATAGAAAATAAAAATGTTTATTTTTAGAGTAGGTATGAATTTTGCTATGCCAATTAAAATGGCTAGGGATATTAGAGCGGTTGGAATACTAATTTTGTGCTGGTAGACCAACTGCCTGATTTTCTATCCATCGTAAGGATAACCCAAAGCCAATGAGAGCTCCTATTGCCATCGGTATCATAGGTGGCCATGGTAAAGATTGAGACACTATGGTGTATAGTGAAATTATTATAGCAAGTAAAAACCAAAATTTTTTGCAACTATGTTGAAACACTTCTACAAGCAATGCTCTTTCTAAATATGTTTTCCATATATGTAAAACACAAAATCCAAATATCAAACCACCAATTACATCATATATAACCCGAGTTGCCAATTAATTATACTGGCAAAAGCTATATTTAACGCTGGTTTCATGTGAGGCTCGATACTAAAACATTTTTAATACAAACATATTTCTAAAAAATATAGTTTTTATTAAGTGTTTTAATGTTACAAATTAACTTCAAATGTTCATAAAACCTAGCTCTGCTCTTATAAATTAATTGGCAACTCGGGTTATATACTATGAACACCAAGATATACTCTTGAAAGACCAATACCAATTATTGGCAGTAAGCATAAATACTTGAAAGGACTATTTTTAAGACTTAAAAAGATTGCTAGCCAAAAAGTGGTTGCCACTTGAACATCACCACTAGGAAAGCCAAAAGGATCATACACAGATATTAAATGTAAAGATATGTCAGGACGCGATATTTTAAATAAATTCTTTAACAAGCAATTAAGTAAAGTACAAAAAGGTATTAAAAATCCTAATGATCTAAATAATAATGCCGATGGATTTAACCAATATCCTAAAGCAGTAATGGTAATATAAAAGTAATCACTAGCAAAAAATGGAAATAACTTAAACATGGTTGTTAGAAAATCTGTTCTTATTTCTACAATCCAACTAGAATCTATCATGGAAAGAACGCTTATAATGATTAATATAGTTTACAATAAAAACTGATGCTGGGATACAAAATCCGATTATAGCCCATTGTATTTGCCTGATAGCTAATGGTAAAGAGGAGATATAACCAATTGTAAAAAGCATTTTGACTATAAAGAGCATGAAAAAACACAGTATTGTTGCTGATATTTTGCTTCGTAGATTTATAATTGTTATTTTTTTTGTAAAAATGTTTTCAGAAAATATTACTCCAATAAGAGCGTAATATGCCATATATAGATGTTCTTCTACCTTATGTATAGATGCAATGTACAACATCAAAAATGTAGTAAAAGTCAATAAAACTGGTGGCAATATTTGCTTTTTTGTGCTTGCAAGAAATGTATAAAAGGCTATTAATAAAGAACCAAAAAATATGGCTCCTAGAATATCAAAATAATTATGATAGCCAAAATAGACTAAACTCACTCCTATTCCAAATAGCAAGCCAGTTATCAGAATTTTACATATACGGCTTTGTGTTTTTGTCATCAGCCAACCATACAAAACAACTGAAGACTGCATATGACCACACAAAACAACTGAAGACTGCATATGACCACTTGGAAAAGCAAAACCTTGTTTACCAATATGAGCGGATAGTGGTACTTGAAATGTAATTTTTAGAGCAAAATTAAATAACATACTTACTAATCAAAACTTACGCTATGAGAAAAAAAATGGTACATTATGTTGAGTATAATTTACAAATGCCAAGAGGATAAAATTGCAAGCAATACCAGTTAATAGGACAGATTACTGTCAATTTCTAATAGTGAGTCAAAAGAATTATAGTTTGACCTACTATGCTGAACATGCCAAAAAATGTAGCCATGATGTTATTAATAGATTTTTAAAAAATGAAAAATATACACCTTCTTTGTTATGGGAACATATTAAGGATGATGTTATTTTATCGCCTAACGGATATACAATATTTGATGATACGGTGTTAAATAAAAGAAATACCAAGAAAATAGAAATTGCTAGATCACAGTACAGTGGGGCTACAGGTGGTATTACTACTGGTATAGGAGTAGTAAGTTTGGTATATTATAATCCGGATATTAATAAGTTTTGGGTAATAGATTACCGAATTTTTTCGCCCGAACATGATGGAGCGACAAAAGTAGAACACCTATTAAATATGTTAAATAATGCTGTGTATAGCAAAAAGATTCCTTTTCAAACTGTGCTTTTTGACACATGGTATGCTACGCATAAAATTATGCAACATGTTGATTCCTTGGGTAAATATTATTATGCTCCTATTAAAGCAAATAGAAACGTTACTAAAACTTCCTCTTCTAAGCCTTATAAAGCTGTTAGCAAGTTAACGTTTTCAGATGAGGAAATTAAGAGCGGAGTGGAGATTCATATAAAGGGCTTTGCAAAAGATAAGCATGTTAATTTGTTTAAACTTACTGTTTCTACCAACAGAGTTGATTATATTGTTACCAATAACAAAACTCAAAAATCTTCTAAAGCCGTACAAGATGAGTGTGGCTTTCGTTGGGTAATTGAGAGCATGCATAGAGAAATCAAGCAACTTACCGGTATAGAACGATGCCAATGCAGAAAACAACGCATCCAGCGTAATCACATTAGTTGTGCATTTTTAGTGTGGGCTTTTCTAAAAAGAACTGCACACAAAATAGGTAAGACGGTTTATCAAATAAAGTTAGGGCTTTTAGATCATTATATGCAACAGCAGTTACGTTCACCCTCTTTACGCTATTTAGAACCTTACATAGCGTAAGTTTTGGTAGTTCATGTCATTACTTCCCTGGAATTTATTTTCTTTATAAAGTAATTGAATTCCTAAATTTTGGTTTTTATTAATTCCATATTCGATAGCAAAAATTCGCATTAATTCGTCTTGGTATGAGGATATTTCTCTAGATCTACGCTCTAAAAATTGAATTTGCCTAAATAACTTATTATAAAGAGCTGATGAATTATTAACCAACTTAATACGATCTTTTAAATATGCCAATTTACACTGAATTTGTAGAAAAAGATTGGCTCTTACTTGTTTAATATTTTTAGAATTTTTATCAATATTGCTAGCAGTAACCGTATATTTGTACTTCCTGAGTCAATTAACCAAGCTGATGCATAAATCTTGTTTGTTACAGAAATTATAAACAGGAGTATAAATATGGTTGTTGTTTTCACCCAAATAACAATTAATAGTTTAAATTTACTAAAATACAACTATTATAAATTTAATAAATAGATATTTTAATAAATTTTCAACTAATAAATAATCTTAAGTTCTATATAAAAATTGAATTTCTTATAAAAAATTTTCAAAAATCTTGTCAATAACATTCTAAAATGTTCGGGTTTTGTAACAAGGTAATTGTCCGTTTTATTGTGAATTTTTTTTTTAAAATTTAGATGGTTGTGGTTGTGGAATTGTGGGAAACTTCGTTAGAAGTTATCCATAATTCCACAACCAGTTAAAGTTAGTGATTCACTGTAAATTGTAATCAGGTTTTGCCCCCTTTAGAGCAAAGATTGTAACGGAAAATGCCCCCTCTAAAAAAGTAACAATATCTCTAGAAAATTAATATTTTAAATATTTTTTTAACCCCAGTTGCCAATTAAATAACCCGAGTTGCCAATTAATTTATAAGAGCAGAGCTAGGTTTTATGAACATTTGAAGTTAATTTGTAACATTAAAACACTTAATAAAAACTATATTTTTTAGAAATATGTTTGTATTAAAAATGTTTTAGTATCGAGCCTCACATGAAACCAGCGTTAAATATAGCTTTTGCCAGTATAATTAATTGGCAACTCGGGTATATCAGCAAGATGTAAGTCTACTGGATGTTCCCTGTCCATTTTTCTAAATATAGTCTGACCGTGATATAATGGAGAGCTTATATCGCTCAACACAAAATATATTAAGTTGATATGAAATATTTTTTTGATATCACTATAATCCTAATTTAATGCTTGACTCTTAAGACAGTATCAAAACCATCATTGGAGTATACCTAGTTTCCTACAAATTTTGTTCCATGTTATTCTAAAGCCATCTACACGCAACGATCTAATTAACTTCACTACTATATTAGGATTACGTCTCTCAGATGGGCAGTCATTAAATTTTATTAATTTATCTAATGGCAAGCTAGATATATTTGCTGCAGAAAATAGTAACAACTGAACGTGCTTATCAAATTGACTTAAATATTCATCGTTCATAACAAATGATGCAATATTGATTAATCCTATTATTGTTTTTTTAGTATTTAAGCATGTAGTAGTACTGTAATTAACTCTAACCTTCGATAATGCGATGTCAATCGCTCCTACCTCATATTTGCTTGCTATAGAGATACATAAGCATACATCTTTACCAATTCCTATATTTTCAGGGAATTTGTTTGACATAAAAAGGGAGGTTTTTCCCATCACACTAGACATTGCTATTGGACATTTAGTAATAATGTTTGGAAAGACTTGCTTGCTAAAAGTACCAGAGCTTATATATTTTATCAAATTTCCAGCCCAATCTATCCTATGGTAAGAAGTATGCGAGAATAACAAACTATTATCCTCCATAAACTTCAATTGAACCTCAAGTTTATTGTCATAAAACAAATCATCAGAATCAATGAACGCTATGTACTGCCCAGTTGCATGTTTAATACCTAGATTACGTGCCGTCGCTGGTCCTGCATTTTCCTTACGAATATATTTAATTCTACTATCTTTATTACATTCCTCAATTAACCTAGATACATCATCTTCAGAACCATCATCTACTATAATCAATTCAAAACACTGATGAGTTTGAGCAATAACACTCTTTATAGACTCAATTGCTAAATCAATTCTATTATAAATTGGCATAATTACACTAATCTTAATGTCAGCTAAAAGAGCATTAGCCATTGATTCAGCTAGCTTAGATGGTTGTTGGTAATATGCAAGAAAAATACTAGTACGATGCAGAAATAAATAAGGTGATCCTTCCATTATAGTCATTTCTTCTAAAGTTAATCTTCTGAGAAACCTAGACCATAATTCACTACATTCATTCATATGGCTAGTAATTTTGTGTGTTCCTTGGTCTAGATGAGTACGACTTTTAATTAAAATATGATCATCAAAATGAATAGGTGCTATCCGTAAAAACTCAAACCAAAGTGCATAATCCTGGGTAGTTAATAATGTTTCATCAAAAGTACCAATTTCACAAAAATATTTTATAGGTATTAAAAGAGCACATCCATGAATTAATCCTCGCATAAGAGGGAATAATGGGATATTACATTTTTTTGCTGATAATATTTTATCTGGTCTTATAAAAGACAGTGACTTAGAGTTATGATCTATAACCTCATACCCTCCGTAAATAATCGTATTACGATTGGGAAGAGTATTAAGTATATTAATTTGATGTTCAATTTTATTTGGATTGTAAACATCATCATGACTAAGCCACGAAAAATACTCTCCTGTCATTTCCTTAATTGCCAAATTTAAGGCTGAAGCTACCCCACCGTTTGGTTTGGAAAAATAACGAATCTTGTTACCATAAGATAAAGCTATACGTTCCGTTTCACCATTATCATTTGATCCATCATTAACAACTAAAATTTCTAAATTTTTATAAGTCTGAGCAACCGCACTATCTATTGCTTCACGCATATAATTAGCACCGTTGTAAACGGGAATAACAAGTGAAACCTTTGGGTATATATTTATTATTTTATTCACTATTTTCTCTTTATATATTTTCTAAATTGACAATAAGACTTATAGATTAAATGCAGTGATCTATAATATACAAATCTTACAACTAAACGAAACCATGATATTCGTTGGCTATGAAATGTATCCGCAATCTTCAAAAACTTTTTTCCGGTATCCTGAAATTGTTGAATGCTAATCAATGCATAACCGTAATATCTATACATTTTTGCTATGCCGTGCTTGCGTAACTCAAGATCAAATTCATTATCTTCATGAAAAATCTTCGCAGAATAATATTTTAGAGCAGATTCAATTACTTGCGGATCTTGATTTAACAATTCATTGTCTTTATGAGTTCTTAGATGACAGCTATATATTGGTATAGCATCTATTTCATAGATTTTTGATATACGACGCCACATATCAGTATCTTCAAACCTATGCATTTTTTCATCAAAGTATCCAACATGATTAAATACCTCTTTCCTAACCATGACGGTTGGTAAAGTTATGGTTAATGGTACAAAAAATGCAATCTCTTGGTACAGGTAACCAGAAGAACTAGCATTATATCTGTGTTTTAAGAAATTCCCAACTTCATCAATACAATTAGCCGACGTGTATATCATGCTTACGTTTGGATGTGAATCTAGATAATTAACTTGCAACTCTAATTTACTTGATATGTAAAGATCGTCTGAATCAAGAAATGTTATATACTTACCTCTCGAAAGAAGTATAGCGTAGTTTCTTGCACTAGATCTCCCCTTGTTTTCTTGGTAATAATAGTACACTCTAGGATCTTTAAATATTTTTATAACTTCTTTTGTATTATCCGAAGAACCATCATCAACTACTATAATTTCAAAGTTTGTAAAACTTTGCCCAAGAACACTACGAATAGCTTCACCTATGAATTGCTCACGATTATACGTAGGTATAATCACACTAACTATAGGGTTATACTCTTGTTTTTGCGGTATATTAACATTCATAATAATTCCTTGTATAAAATATTTGATAAATTATATAACCAAATAAACACCCTCAAAATTGTATCTAGTAATTTACCATAACATAGACAATCACTCCACTAAAAGTGGGCGTTTGTCATATAATATAAACCGCTAAAAGAGGATTAATAGGCTTGTTTGTGTTAAACGATGAAATACATCTTTTATCAGTCCTAATACTATTAGTTTGTAGTTACTCACATTGGAATATAGTTGCTAGTCGTGCATAGTTGTGAAATAATACGCTACTTTGATTTGCAAATTGCAACCCATGGATGATATTCATCTCCTTAACCGCCCCTCCAAAAGCATAAGTCAACAACCCCCTAATGCAGGTAAAATAAGCAATTATTGCTGCTAAGAAATATAATTATGTTTCAGGTAAAAATTTTGTGAATATCTAGTACCCTTTTGTTAAAAAAATCTGAAATTATATAAATAAAAAGACCATATCCTAGAAAAATAGTCAGTCCATAGTTATCTTCTTATTTAGCTATATCAAATAAATTTTTAAGCTTCCTATAAATTCTTACATATATATTTTTAGAGATAACAGCTTCACGAGTCGTAATTAGCTCATCACGAACTCTTAATTCAGCTTCACGAGCCGTAAGTAGCTCATCACGAACCTTTAGTTCAGATTCCCGGAAATTAAAATCTAGAAATTGAGAAGCAAATTCTCGTATTTTTGCATTATATTCTCGTGCTTCCTTCAAATAATTATCTGTTTTTTCAAGAGTTATTATATCAAAGATCTCATTTACCGATTTCGTAGCTTTTTGTTCAATAAATAATATCGTTGTCCTTTGACATGACTGAATAGCACATTTCATATTACTCCTTTCAATCTCACGAGAAACTACTTGATCTATAAACTGAGGGAAAATAGTCCGAATAGCATTTAAATTACTTGTGCTATCTAATAGAACTTCTTGAGAATATATTTCGTTGAAATAGTTTATAGATTTGACTAAAGTCTTTATGGCGTAGAACCCACCATACGGAGGGTTAATTGGCTGACCTTTAAAATCAGCGATATGTAAATGCTTGCATGCAAGCACATGCCAATCTAAAAAATCTTCTGGATACCACCCGGATTTATGATCCTGCCACGTTCCACCATGTAAATTCCACCCATCTAAACTACTAGCATGAGTTTCCTGAGGCATAAAACCTAACGGAGTGAATAACACTACTTGCTTACGTGCAACACGCTCAGATTCACTAATGACCTCTAGGCCAATTTCCTTAGTCATATGTTCAATGACATCAATTAAAAATATCGAATCAACAGCATTATCAGGCAGTGCTGATAGTGCCTGTTTCGCATCAAGCGAAATAATTATTGAATTTGTTCCATCTAGGTTTTTCTTAAGTATCTCAACATATTCAAGATGAGGCTCAACACAAATGAGAAAGTCAGGTATTACAAACTGTTGCGGACGAATACCACAACCAATATCCATCACAATAGAAACAGTTTCAATTAGCTCAGAAGCCCGTTTAAAAAATGTTTGGCTATCACACCACTCTAGCATTTGATTAGTTTTTTTCACTTAAACCACACAACTCTATTAATATAATCCACGTAGCTCAAAACGATACGGAGTATTTTTTGAGATACTAAGCCAGCATTATAATCTGAAACGATTGTTTGTAAATGACTATATTTACTATGTTGTTTGGTTACAATGCGTACAGCATCTAGAACCTTTTCTACTTTAAGACCACTCATTATTAAAACACCTTCATCCATACCCTCAGGTCTTTCGTGAGTATTACGAATGGTAATTGCTGGTAATTTAAGAAGAGAAGCTTCCTCAGTAATTGTACCACTATCAGATAAAATGCAAAAAGCCTCCATTTGCAATTTTATGTAATCTAGAAAACCGAATGGTTTTAAAAAGCGAATTTGTTTATCCAAACCTTTAATACCTAATTTTTCTAACAGCTGACGTGTACGAGGATGTGTTGATACAACCACGGGCATATCATATTCTTTAACCAACATCTGTAAAGTATTAAGTAAGTCCTGTAAATTGGCTGACACATCTACATTCTCTTCACGATGAATACTGACTAAAAAATATTGATGAGCTTGAAGTTTTAGTTTATCTAGCACATTTGATAGACGCACTTTAGGCATAAAATAACCCAACACTTCTTGCATATGCGAACCAGACTTGATAATTCGCTCTGGCGATACTCCTTCGGCAATAAGATAACGGCGAGCATGTTCAGTCAGAACTATATTGATATCACTTAAATGGTCAACTACTTTACGATTTAGCTCTTCTGGTACTCTTTGATCAAAACAACGGTTGCCGGCTTCCATATGAAAAACTGGTATCTTTCGCCTTTTGGCTGCGATAACCGAAAGGCAGGAATTTGTATCACCATAAAGCAACAATGCATTTGGTTGTTCTTTTCCTAAAACTTCATCAGTTTTCTCAATAATGCGTGCAATGGTTTGTGTTGCATTACCACTAACAGCAGCTTCTAAAAAATAATCTGGCTTACGAATGTTAAGATCATCAAAGAAAATCTGATTCAGTTCATAATCAAAATTTTGCCCTGTATGAACCAAAATATGGTTCGTATACTCATCAAACTCAGAAATTACTCTAGACATTTTAATAAGTTCTGGGCGAGTACCAATAATGGTCATTACTTTAAGCATTAAGTTGCTCTTTAATGAAGTCAAGTGTTAATAAAAGCTTTTTAACTTGTTCTATATTTAATCTTTCTGTATTGCCTGATGTATAGTCACTTAGAGTAGCAACGTTTAGATCTCCTTCTACAAAAAACTTTGAATAATTGAGATCACGATTATCGGCAGGAATCCTGTAATAATTTCCTAAATCTTCAGCTTTGACCATCTCCTCACAAGAAATCAAAGATTCATAGATCTTTTCTCCATGACGTACACCAATTAAACGAATTTCATTATTAGCATTAAATAATTCTTTTATAGCATGAGCTAATACTTCAATTGTTGAAGCCGGAGCTTTTTGGACAAAAATATCACCTTGTTGCCCATGTTCAAAGGCATATAACACTAAGTTTACAGAATCTTCAAGTGACATTAAGAAACGTGTCATATTTGGGTCGGTAATAGTTAGAGGTTTTCCCTCTTTAATTTGATTAACAAAAAGAGGTATTACCGAGCCACGGGAAGCCATTACATTACCATAACGAGTACAACACAGAACGGTATCTCCTTTAGAACTCATTCGAGCTTTAGCTATCAACAGTTTTTCCATCATTGCTTTTGATAACCCCATGGCATTGATAGGATATACCGCCTTATCAGTACTGAGTACCACAATCCGCTCAACACCATTGGCAATAGCTGCATTCATCATATTTTCAGTTCCCAGTACATTAGTCCGCACTGCTTCCATCGGATAAAATTCACATGATGGAACTTGCTTCAAGGCTGCAGCATGGAACACATAATTAACATTTTTCATAGCATAGTAAATACTATCATAATTTCTTACGTCCCCAATATAAAACTTAAGCTTTGGGTTATTGAAAGCAATCCTCATATCTTCTTGTTTTTTTTCATCCCGACTGAATATGCGAATTTCTTTAATATCACTTTCTAGTAATCGTTTCATTACTGTGTTACCAAATGACCCCGTACCTCCAGTAATCATTAAAATTTTATTAACAAACATTCTTACCTTTTATTGAAATTTATACATACGTTGAATTAACTCTGACCACTCAGGCGGTGCATATCCCGTTGCCTTATTAAAAAGCTCGGCATTAAGTGAGCGATCAATGACCAGTTCATTAGATGGAATTATTTCGATTGTTTTTTTATAAGTACTAGCCACAAGTTTTAACAAATCATATTTATTGATCGGTTTTGCTGCGACATGATAAAGTCCACACATATCGGGTCGCGGTATAACGATGTCACGAACTATCCTTGCTAATTCAATAGTTGGAAGTCCAGAGAACACGGCTTGGACAAATCCTCTAACTTGGTTTTTTTGTGCAAGAAACCAGCCTATGAGACTCTTACCTCCTGATAACTCATGCCCGATAATTGAAGTACGAAGTGTTATAGTGTTAGGATAACTTACTTCCCCTAAAAACTTTGAGCGACCATAGAGATCATTAGCATCTGCAAAATCACTCTCTGTATAGTTACCCTTAGACCCGGAAAATACACAATCTGTACTAACATGTATAAAACGAGAGCCTATAGCTTGACATATTATACTAAGTCTATGAGGAAGCAAAGCATTAATTGATAGTGCTTGTAGGTAATCATTTGCATCCTCTAGTTGTTTAATTAGCCCAATACAATTTACTACCACATCAGGTCGAATTGTTGCAAATAATTTAATAAGAGAATCATGATTTTCTATATTTACTGGGGCAATGAGTTGTTTAGATGACTCTTCAGAAAAATAACGGCAAGCACCATTATTCCTAGCTGTCCCGTAAACGTTAAGGTTATGATCTTCAGCCATAAACCTAAACATGGCATTGCCAAGCATGCCTGTTATACCAAGGATTAATATTTTCATAGATTATTCTTCAAGCTTTTATTCAGTTTTTGCTAGGATTCATGAGGTTATGTTATTATATCACCAAACTCATTCTTTAAAATAGATAACTTTTCCAAATCTTGTCATATTGTCGCCATCCGGTAATTTTAGTTGTCACTATACAAGCCATTGGAACAGTTGGAGAATGGATGAAGCAACGGTTATTGAGTAGTTAGATTTGTAATGAGGCAATAGCCTTCGAAACTAGAGTTTAAGGAAGAGAGGTGTTATAAGTACTTGATTTGAAGTAATTAAAAATAATTCTATCTTTAATCCTTGACTCTTAAGACAGTATCAGAAGCACATTGGTTTATTATTTGACATATATACACATATATCAAGCCATTTTTTACTTACATCTAGACCTATTATTTTATTCATGATATAATCTCCTTCTTCTATAATGGACTGAAAGAATTAGACAAAAAAAAGATAAATTTGTTTCCTATTTTGCATTTTTATTAAGCAGCAATTTGCATGTAGTTTTGCATATAATTAAGATAGACATGCATAGGTTTTTTTATAACCAATAGCTGAATGGAATCTTTGATAATTATATTTATTCATATAATTATCAATAGCATCTTTTAGTTCTTTAATATTGCTAAAATCATTAATAAATATACAATTATACTTCAAGGTTCTAAAAAATCTCTCAATAATTATATTATCAATACTCCTGCCTTTACCGTTTATTGAGAGTGGTCAGAAAATAAAGGCACAAGAAAGACAACTACCCTTAGCAACTGTTAGAGACCATGGTGCTACTAGTTTCAGATAATTTTATACCGGTCTGTTAGGCTCTGTTCACAGTCTAACACTTAGCAATCCTCTGCCACATCAAATTGACTCTACAAATATTTGCACGAATAATTGATATGCTCGCATAGCTCATTGCACTTCTTGAGCTTACTCACTCCTTGTTTTTCGTTCCAATTCTTTAAATCATTTGAGTATAGATAAAATTATAAACCAATATCAACTTTTATATTTTCTATTTTTTCAAGTTCTCTTTTTACACTATTTTTTATTTCTTCGATTTTACGATATTTTTCTGCTATCTCCTTTTGTTTTGGTAAATCAAATTCACCTGTTGCAGTAATTGGGATTTTGATTTCAATATTTCTTGTTCTTTCTATGGTTGGCTTGTATTCCCAGTTAAAGTTATTTTTATCTAATACTTTTTGTAATTCAAACGATAGATATAAACAATCAAGGTTATCACATTTTGGGATATACAATCTTGCATCTCCATTTATGCTAAATTTATGTTTTGACCTATAAAAAACTGTGCCAGCATATCCATTGGTAGTAATCTGGATAGATTCAACATCATGATCAAAATGATTTATATAACCTAAAACACCATCTTGTTTTGTGTTTGCTGAGTAGATAGGATACGAACCTTTATGTTTTTTAATATAAGTCTTAGTGTATTTTGCTATTCCTTTTTTTATATTAAAAATATCCTCTATTTTTACACTTTGGCAATACTCGATTGCATCATCAATTTTGATAACAAGTTTATCTATTTTATGTTTGTATTCCCCAACTTCTTGCTTAATTTCAGAGATTACTTGATATTTTTCTATAATATCTTGTTGGATGTCAATATCAAGATTCCCATCGACATCTACAGGTAATCTAATAATGATATTCTGCATATTTTTTAGAGAAGCTCTTAATCCCCTATCAAAACCATAAACATCCTTAATTCTGTCTAGCTCAATCATTAAATATTGTGGCAAGATAGTATCTTCTAATATTCTTATTGTTCCACAATGATCAGTTGTTGCAAATGGGATGTACTTTCTAATAAAATTAAATTTAAAATCACCATCAATACCCCATATAACAAAATTACTATCAAAATCTTTTATATTACTATCTTTTATCAAACCAACTGGATTAAATACATTTGCACTATATGCGGGTATATTGCCAGCTTTAATATTTATTAAATCCCTTTTTAAAACTCTTTTACCTATAAATAATTTAAAATAGCTACAATCATTTAAAGGTATTTCTAAGTACTTTTTTTTTTCTTGAGTTACATTAAAACCAATATCTTGCAAAGATGTAGTAAACTCATTACAGCTCGTTACTAAATCGCTAATTATATCACTAAACTCACTAATTGAAACTACTTGGTCTATTCCTTCAATGCCTAATTCAATTTTTTCTTCTTTACTCCACCATCTTTCTACAGACCAATTTTTCTCACTGTCAAATTCATTTATCGAAACTATCTTACACCTCTTATCATGATTAAGAGTTGTAAAATACTTCTTATTGCCCTTAAAAGCATTATATAAATTAACAGCTTCTTTTAAGTCATCTTGCTCAATATCAAATCTATTTACATCCCTACTTTCACCTATTTCACTGACTAAATAAGTGAATACAGGATCAGTTTGAATATCAGAAATATCAGATTTTTTTGTAATTGCTAAAATATAGGTCTTTTTTTGTGTTGTAAAAAATGTCTTTAATGGCAAAGAAATAATTGCGTCAATATAACAACTATCTAAAATATATTGCCTTAAATTTTTATCATTCTGTCTATTAAAGATACCGTCAGGTACAACTATAAAAGCCTTGCCACCTTTTTTTAGAGCTTTAATGATCCACTCCATAAAAAGCCCTTCAATACCCATGGCATTGATTTTATAGTGGTTTTTTAAAGTAAGACTCGTAGATATTTCTTTTTTTAAATTACTACTTCCACTTGTTACATAAGGGGGATTTGTTAAAATTAAATCATATTTCTCTTCTTCTGCTTCAGAAAGCGTACCAAGTATTGAATTTGTTTTTAAAATAAAACTCTCATTAAATATTTTGGCAAATTCTCTAGTTAGTCCAATATTATCTTTTATCAGTTCACAAAAATAAATAAGCATATTGGCTTTTGCTAAAATGATGGTTTTTTGTTCATCTTTATCAAAACCAACTATTTTAACTTTTTGTATTATTTTATTGTTTTCAACTTTAAAAAGCTTATCAAGATTGTCTTTTATAAATTCTAATGGAAATTTACCCACTCCGCATGCTGGATCACAAATAGTCATCCCATCTTTTAGTTCACCTTCTGCCATTTCGTTGATAGCACGAACAACTTTAATTGGAGTAAAAAACTGTCCCCCATTTTTCTTACTGATACTTTCTTTCAAAAAACTTTCAAAAAGCTTACTTTTAAAATCATGGTCAACATGCTCAAGTTTTCCATAATCTCTAAATTTTTGTAAAACTTTTTTAAAGACTGTTCCGTAACCATCTACAGCTTTTTGTTCTTTACTGATAAATATGCTACCATTTATTATGGTGGTCTTGTCTAGGGCATTTTCAGGAAACAGCTCTTTTATTTGTGGTCTGATAATATTTGCGTAATGTTGCAAAACTGTGTTAGTTTCATTGCCTTCTTCATACATCCGCAGTAAAGTATAAAAATTATAAGTACCTTGCAATATTTTTAAATCACTGAGATATTTGAATATAAATAATTCAACAAATGTGTATAAGCAATTCTCAGGGGTCGCACCACTAACACTCCAAACATCTTGCCATATTTGTTTTGCTAAGTCGGTTGGATTGATTAGTTTTTTTGGTAGAATTCTATCATTTTTTTCATTTATTGATTGTATTATTTCATTGATAACTTTTTGCAAGTTTGTATCTTTGGAGTTAAAAAGATACTTAAAATCATCACCTTTTTCGTTTTTTACGTTATTACCAGTAGCAACATTAATCCATACCGTTTCTTGGGTATCAGTTGCAATAATTAATTTTGTTTTTAGTTTTTTGGCAACCTCAATTTCTTGCAAAATGGCATTATTTTTTTTATCCTTGGTATTAAAGTTTTCAGGTAGTTTAAATTCCACAATAGCAATAACTTCTTTTTGTTTTGTGATAATGGCATCAACTCTCTTGTTTGATATATCCCCATAATCTATACTTCTTATTATATCAGCTTTTTTTAAAGCACTAATAGTTATTGCACCAATATCATAAAAATTCCAAGTCCCTATTTTTTGGGGATTCTTGATTAAATCTCGTTGCAGAAGTTCTTCGCTCATAACTAAATCACACAATTATTCAATAACAAATCAAAAGTAGTATTATTGTCCCTTTAGTTATATCCAAAACAAAACTCATCGACAATAGATATTTAAGATATTTTTTACTAACCTTATGAAATTGTCCAATAACGCGAATTCGGGTAAACTGTGATTTATACAACAAGATTAGAAAATATTGTATCTTTTTAAAAATAACAAGCAGTAAATGCTTTAAATAGTCGAAATTTTAGTTCTAAATAACTTTAGAATTAAAATATTATGATTTTTATGGAAGATATTAATAACTATTGGGATAATTCAAAATACCAGTATTGTGCATATGCTGAGAGGTTGCTTAATGAGTTAATTTTGCTAAATGAAAAAGTAAAGCAACCAATAAACATGTATGAAGTCAAAAAAGGCATCTACTATGCTAAAAAATATCATGGCAGTCAAATGAGGCAGTCCGGCGAGCCGTATTATTCACATCCGATTGAAGTGGCGTATATGGTAGCCCAGTACACAGCCCTAGAAATTCCACGATTGTTTAGAACCGACATGATTGTGACTGCATTGCTACACGACACCATTGAGGATACACAACTGACCGAAAAGATGATTGCTTACATCTTTGGCAGTCAAGTGGCTAGTCAAGTAGAAGACCTGACCAGGGTCAAGCCTCATGGCAAGATTAGCTCGGCAGAAACACTAGATTTATTAATTCAGCAAAAAAAACATGATGTAGCACTGATTAAACTTTTTGATAGAATGCACAATTTAGAAACTCTAGGAGATAAATCGCTGGAAAAAGCTAAAAAGATAGTAGAAGAAACTGTAATACATTTTTTAACTTTAGCTATGCATTTAAAAATACCAACAGTAACAAAACGAATTATTACATTATGTTGTCAACATTTATCTATACCTCTACATAAGGCTTTTGTGGATAATTCCCAGCCTCTTTCTCCAACTTTTCAAAATGAAATAGTCCGAATGCAAAACCTATGCAAATTGGAAGCAATATAATCATTATCCCCCAATGATGCCAATACTCAGTTAAGTAAACAATTGAAAAAGGGGTAACTACATACATTAAGGCGCGAGATATGGCAAAGATAAGACTAGCACAGCTAAAACGTTTAAAAACAGGAAAATGTTTATAATATATTGACTGTCCTAGGTTAGGACCGATAGGTACAAATAACATAATAAATACTTGAATTAAAAATACATCAAATGAGCTATTAACATTATTTAATAAATAAGGGCAAGCTAAAGCAAATAGACAAAATATCAATAATAAGGTTTTTACAATTTTTAACGGATATATTCTATAACTTAAATATGTTAATACCAAAGTGCTTAAGAAGGAAAATATGGAGAGAATAAAATTTTGATGAATGACCTGTTCAGCACTATAGCCAAAAGAAGTTTTTAAAAGATTGCCACAATGCATATAAGCAAAATAAAAACATACGGGACACATACATTCCATTAAGAACAACGCTAAAATTGTTGTTTTATTCGCTTTTTCCTTCCATATTGGATTATTTTCTAGTTTTTTGAGATCTATGCTGGCAACATTTGAAGGCTGCTGAAAAGTTTTTTTTAGTTGACGCTTGGCATCAGCAAATTCTGGTGTTTCTCTAAGACTCCTTCGATCTGCTGTGCCAATCAATGCTACGCCTGCTCCCATCCAAAAGGCTATACGCCAATTAAATCCATAGGAGGTCACTAACGATGCTATGCCTAAAGCAGCAACTTCTCCTAAAGTACCAAAAATCGCAACTGACGAAACAGCTGGATATTGGGCTGGTGGATTTATAGATTCAGTTAAATAAAGTGCTGCTCCTATTGCCTCTCCCATAGAGGACATTCCTTGTAGTATACGGCATATGGTGATCAACCAAGAGGCGGTAATGCCTATTTGGGCATAAGTAGGGAGATTAGCCATGGTAATACATGATAAAGCCATGATAAAAGTTGTTATGATAACAGTAGTCTTACGCCCTATATTATCACCTATATAGCCAAAAATTAACGCTCCAACAGGTCTAAAAATAAGGCTAGAACAGAAAGCCGTAGCAGAGTAAATTGCTGTAGTATGTGGATCATTTTGAGGAAAAAACAACTCATTAAGAAATACTGCCATATGGACATAAAGCATCAGATCAAAATACTCCAAGAACGTCCCGATTGAAAGCAATCCAATAGCTGATTTTTGTTCTTTAGTTAGGCTTCTTTGTTCCTGCTGATATCCTATCATTGTATTCACCTTAATATATTTACAAAACTTACGCTATGAGAAAAAAAATGGTACATTATGTTGAGTATAATTTACAAATGCCAAGAGGATAAAATTGCAAGCAATACCAGTTAATAGGACAGATTACTGTCAATTTCTAATAGTGAGTCAAAAGAATTATAGTTTGACCTACTATGCTGAACATGCCAAAAAATGTAGCCATGATGTTATTAATAGATTTTTAAAAAATGAAAAATATACACCTTCTTTGTTATGGGAACATATTAAGGATGATGTTATTTTATCGCCTAACGGATATACAATATTTGATGATACGGTGTTAAATAAAAGAAATACCAAGAAAATAGAAATTGCTAGATCACAGTACAGTGGGGCTACAGGTGGTATTACTACTGGTATAGGAGTAGTAAGTTTGGTATATTATAATCCGGATATTAATAAGTTTTGGGTAATAGATTACCGAATTTTTTCGCCCGAACATGATGGAGCGACAAAAGTAGAACACCTATTAAATATGTTAAATAATGCTGTGTATAGCAAAAAGATTCCTTTTCAAACTGTGCTTTTTGACACATGGTATGCTACGCATAAAATTATGCAACATGTTGATTCCTTGGGTAAATATTATTATGCTCCTATTAAAGCAAATAGAAACGTTACTAAAACTTCCTCTTCTAAGCCTTATAAAGCTGTTAGCAAGTTAACGTTTTCAGATGAGGAAATTAAGAGCGGAGTGGAGATTCATATAAAGGGCTTTGCAAAAGATAAGCATGTTAATTTGTTTAAACTTACTGTTTCTACCAACAGAGTTGATTATATTGTTACCAATAACAAAACTCAAAAATCTTCTAAAGCCGTACAAGATGAGTGTGGCTTTCGTTGGGTAATTGAGAGCATGCATAGAGAAATCAAGCAACTTACCGGTATAGAACGATGCCAATGCAGAAAACAACGCATCCAGCGTAATCACATTAGTTGTGCATTTTTAGTGTGGGCTTTTCTAAAAAGAACTGCACACAAAATAGGTAAGACGGTTTATCAAATAAAGTTAGGGCTTTTAGATCATTATATGCAACAGCAGTTACGTTCACCCTCTTTACGCTATTTAGAACCTTACATAGCGTAAGTTTTGTTTATTAATACTAATGGATATTGATGATTTGGTTGAACGATAGCAAGAAAAAATAATATAGAAAATTGAAATAATAAATCTTGGTTGTAACAATATCACAATTCTATAAACAAATTAGAAAGGGGAAAGGAGATATTTGGTAAAAATATAGGCTGAGATCAAAGAATGTTAAATATCAGAATTAATATAGTTTATGTAAGTAGAATATTGGATATTGTTTATATTATAAAAAATAATTAATTTTTATTAAAAATAAGTTGACTAATATTTTAGAATTGATTCTAATTAAATTATGGTAATATAAATAAACTTATTAATACAAATGAAAAATAACATGGTCAGTGATTTTGATGTTGGGGATATGGGCAAAGAAGAGAAAGAAGACTCTGCTTATTTTACTCAGTTTGAGAATGTTATTAATGATATCAAATCTCAGCTGCATACTACTAACCCATCTGAGCTAGCGAGACTCAATAGTGCTATAAGTAGTTTGTTAGCTAGTAATCTTCCAGCAAAAATACTAAAAAGTTTGGAAGCTTTACAAGCTGCTGTTGCCAAAGAAGAGCAACGTGCTGAACAAAATATTACTTACAGGCAAGAAGAGGAAGCCGCAACTAAGATGCAAGAACAAATAGAGTTTTTAGAAAAGGAGGCTGAGAGGCTAGAAGCTAAGCGGTCAGCACAATTTCACCAAGACAGTATAAAATTAAAAGAACAACATACAGAGTTTAACAAAAATGCTGATGCATTTTTAACCGCAAGGAAAGGCTGGACAAATCAGTTGCACGATGTGGTTAAAGATCTTAAAGATGGCAAAGATATAGAAAGTGAACTGCAGAAACTGGTAAAAAGCGAAGATCAGATTAAAAAACAAAATACAGAATATAAAAATTTACTTGAACATCGTGATAAAGTACATGAACATTATGATGGAGTAATGAAGCACGATGAGAAATTAAGAGCAGAGAAGGTAAGGTTAGAAAAGGAAGCCGAGAAAGAGAAACAAAAACCGAAAGAAATCCATTCACCAAGTGTGTTTGAAGAAGTAACGCAAAAAATAAAAGATCAGGATAAGAAAATTACGAATTTTGCCCTTGTTGTGGAACAAGCTCAGAAGCAGAAAGATGAGGTGGATGCTAAGATTCAGAAGATAGAGAACCGCAAAGATTTTGAGAAAGGAATAGATGATCTTAATGAACTAGCTAAACAATTTCAACAGACAAATCCTGATAAATATAAGAAGTTAAATAAATTTACTACTTTGCTTAAAAATCAAGAAGATGCTATTATTAATGATGGAGTGGTTAATGATACATTACTTCGTAGTGAATTTACCGATAAAACTAAAAATGCAGAAAATTTAGAACCTGAAATAGCAGAAACTAACACACCATCTTCCCCCTCTAAGCTAACTGAAGTAGCAAATGATAAAACACCACAAGATTCTAAAACTATTGACCAAGAACAAGATAAAACACCAACAACCAATCTTAATAAAACTCTAAAAGACGAATCACATAAGCTTGGGGATAAAATAATACAAAAATTAGGATATGATGACCAAGTGGCAGTAATGAATCAAGTATCAGAAAAACATTTAGATCAGCATATTACTAAGGGATTATCTGAGGCAAAGGCTGTTCCTCTAAAACCTGTGCCAACTCCTAATCCCAAATTTACTACTCTACACAAGGATGACAAACAAAGGTAATTATTAAATAATAGGTAAATTATGGCAAAATCAACAGACTCATCAAAAAATTATATAGACTCAAAAAAGACAGTATTACATACTAGTAATAATTTATATGAATATGCTTCTGAACAATTTGATAAAGCAGAGAGTGTAAAAGAACATGTTGGTTTAGTACCTCAAGTGATTAGTGGGTACAAAGCAGTTGCTGGATATTGGCATGAATCCTTACTTTTTGGAAAAGCAGAATCTGCTGCTGGGCTTGCTTACCTTTATCGCGAAGGTTTAGGAGTAGAAAAGAGTGAATATAAGGATAAACTTTACGTATCTATTGGGGCTAAATTAGGCGATCCATCTTGCAAAGAATTACTGCCTCAACGAGATCATAAAGATGTTGCTTCGGAAGCTAAAAAATGGCTTGAGGCTATTAAAGTCATTACCACAAGATATCCAAACAAGGATGAAGAAATTTCTGTGTCTGCTTCAGTTTGGGCTGATAAACAATTAGAATCGCATTGTCAACAATCTCACTCATATCCGGGAGCATCTTCTTCCCAGCTTAATGCTTCGTACGAAACTTGTCCTGAGTCTGACTCGGAAGAAGAAGGTACAGCACTAGCAGGAAAGACTACTGAGCTTCATATGTGTTGTGAAATTATGTAGTATCAATTCCATACCCCTATGCCAATTGGTATAGGGGTTTTTTAACACAATTATATACAACTCTAGACAATATAACTTAAGGGTTTAAACACTAATATGAGCAAATTTGTACAACCAGATGGCAGGATTGTCTATACCCAAACCAGTCTAACGAGAGAACAAAAACAAGCTGTTGGGTTGCTGTCGATTGGGACATTCCTAGAATATTTTGACTTGATGTTATATGTTCATATGGCGGCTTTTCTTAATGAGTTATTTTTTGAACCTACTGATCCTCACACAGCCTCTTTAATGACGGCTTTTGCCTTTTGTTCAACTTACGTTTTCCGACCTATTGGTGCGTTAATATTTGGTTGGTTAGGCGATAATATAGGACGTAAGTCAACAGTGATCATCACAACTCTTATGATGGCTGCATCATGTCTTGTCATGGCTAACCTGCCCACTTATGCTCAAATAGGCAGCTTGGCAGCTTGGATAGTAACCATCTGCCGTATTGCTCAAGGCATGTCTTCTATGGGAGAGATAGTAGGGGCAGAACTATATATAACTGAAACAATCAATCCACCAGCCCAATATGCAAGTGTGGCATTGATAGGAGCTTTCTCTTGTCTAGGGGGGGGGATAGCTGCTTTAGGAATTGCTTCATTGGTTACTTCTTATGCTTTTAACTGGCGTGCAGCATTTTGGCTAGGTGCAATAGTGGCATTAATCGGTTCTATTGCTAGAACAACACTACGAGAAACACCAGAATTTGCTGATGCCAAACGTCAACTAAAAAAAGTTTTTGCACAAACTAATACAGATATCAGTACTTTAGAAAGCCATCCTATTTGGAAAGAAAAAGTTAAGAAAAAAACATTTATAGCCCTCCTTTTGATACAATGTGTCACACCAGTATGTTTTTATTTTATCTATATGCATTGTGGCACTATTCTCAAGACCAATTTTGGTTATACAACATCTGAGGTTATTCATCATAATTTTATTGTTGCTATAATACAGTTTTTAAGTGTGTTAACATTAGCTTACTTAAGTTATAAAATTTATCCATTAGTAATCCTGAAAATTATACTGATAATATTTTCTATTTTTGTTTTATTTTGTCCATATTGGCTGAATAATCTTCATTCTCCTTATGAGTTATTTTTGATTCAGTCCATTGTTACTTTGTTTGCCCAATGTGAGGCACCTGCTGATCCCATTTTTTATAAAAGTTTTCCTGTTTTTAAACGTTTTACTAGTATTACCGTCATATTTGCTCTATCTCGAGCTTTTATGTATGTTATTACCTCTTTTGGTTTTGCCTACCTTACTAAATATTTTGGCAATTGGGGGTTATTGATTATTATGATCCCTATAAATATAGGATTCGCATTTGGGTTATTACATTTTGAAAAGTTGGAGAAGAAGAGCAAAAATTATTTTCAACCAAAAATTGATTTGGCAGCAAAGGCTGGATAATATATAGGTAAATATTGATAACATAAAGTAAAGGTTTAAACACTAATATGAGCAAATTTGTACGAGAAGATGGCAGGGTTATCCATCCCCAAACCAGTCTAACAAGAGAACAAAAAGGAGCTGTTGGGTTACTTTCAATAGGGACGTTTCTAGAGTATTTTGATCTGATGTTATATGTACATTTAGCAGTATTACTAAATGAATTATTCTTTCCCAAATATGATCCTTTTACCACTTCATTGCTTTCGGCTGCTGCCTTTTCTTCTACTTACGTATTAAGACCTTTTGGAGCGTTATTGTTTGGTTATATTGGCGATTATTTAGGTAGAAAGACTGTCGTAATTATAACTACTTTTTTGATGGGTATTTCGTGTGTTATTATTGCGACTTTACCTACTTATGCTCAAATAGGGATCACTGCGTCTTGGATACTTGTAATTTGTTGTATGATACAAGGTTTGGCAGCAAGTGCTGAAGCATGTGGAGCAGAGATTTATTTAACTGAAAGTTCAAGCCCGCCTATTCAATATTCATTAGTTGCCTTAATAACTGTATTTTCAGCTGTAGGAACAACAGCAGCACTTGGAATTGCTTCAATTTTTACTAGTACACATATTTATCAGAATGAATTCAGCTGGCGTACAGCTTTTTGGTTTGGGTCTGGTATTGCGTTAATTGGTTCTGTTGCTAGGACTAGTCTAAAGGAAACCCGTGAGTTTGTAAATAGAAAAAAGAGGTTAAAAAATAGACTTATAGATAATAAAGTTGAATGAAGAAATTATTAATCAGCCAGTGCCAATTTCAACTTCAATCGCATATTTTTTTATTCAATGTGCTAGATCGCCATGTTTTTATTTCATTTATATATATTATGGAGACATATTAAAACAAAAATGTGGTTTTTCGGCTAATCAAGTTATTAATCAAAATTTTTGGGTGTCACTGGTAGATTTATTTGGTTTAATTATGCTAGCTTATCTTAGCTATATAATCCATCCTTTAAAGATACTTAAAGCAAAGCTCTATTTATTTTTTGCTTCAATTATTTTATTCCCCATGGTGTTATCCTATAGCCTAAACTCGAATTATATTTTTATTTTTCAATGTTTAGCTGCTTTATTTGTGTTTGATAATGTGCCTGCAACACCAATATTTTATCGACATTTTCCTGTTTTCAAAAGATTTACTCATGCTAGTATATTAAGTGCCATAGCCAAATTGTTTACTTATTTTATAACCTCTTTTGGTTTAGTATTCACTACAGAATACTTAGGTTATTGGGGGTTATTTTTAATTCTAGTACCTGTGGGCATAGGTTTTTTTATAGTAGTTTAGTAAAAATATCAGCATTATTTTTTATAACTCCCAATCTTATGTTGTGCTTATAACATTTCTCGTATAGGATATCACAAAGCCATGGTAGCTCTACTACTTCACATAAAATTAAAGAATACTTTAAAGTTTCTTCAATAATCTTCTTCGCTTTTTCCGGAGACTTAGCTTCTAGAGTCTCAATATTGTGAAGCCTATCAAATATCTTAATAATTAAGGTATCATATTTCTTTTGTCTATATAACGATTCCATCATCTCCGCCGAGCTAATCTTCCCGTGTGGCTTGTTCCTGCTTAAGTCTTCTACTTGACTAGCAACCTGCTCCCCAAAAATATAAGCAATCATCTTTTCGGTAAGTTCTGTATCCTCAATGGTGTCATGCAGTATGCTGGTAACAATAATGTCAGTGCGATAAAGATAATCAGAAATCATATATGCTACCTCTAGTGGATGGGAGTAATAAGGCTCGCCTGACTGCCGCATTTGGCTACCATGATATTTCTTGGCGTAATAAATAGCCTTTCTAACCTCATCAATATCTATTGGTCGGTTTACTTCCTCATTCATCTTACGTAATTTGTCCAGTAACCTAGTAGCTATTGACAAGGTGCATACTTTGAGTTGTCCCAATAATTGATTTCTTCTTCTTCCATAAAAAAACCATACTCTATATTTTAAATATATAAGTTAAACTAAAAATTAGAATATTACTAGGAATTTATTATATTTTTTGAAAAAGATGAATATTTTTGCATTTTGTTGTTGTATAAATAAACAGCTACTTTCTTTATATTCACATATCCTATAAATCGTTGTGTAAACTATAAGTGACTAGACAAATATTATCAGCTTTTTAGGATAAACAAAAAAAAATGTAGAAAACATTTTGAAAAATAATAATATTATGCTATTATGTTATAATACTAGGTAACTAATGCGATTTTTAGATTATAGAAATGTCAAAAGATAATTTAGATACTGGCAGAAATACCGATAGTAAATTTGTTGAAACAGAAGAAGAAAGAGAAAAACGACTGGATCGTAAAGAATCAGCTAGGAAACTAAAGGCAATTCTCTTTGTATTTATACCGCTTTTAGTTGGTTTCCTAACCTTCACTTATTTCTTTCTTAATTCAATAGAAGAAAAAAGTAAACTACTAAAAGAACAAACAAGTCAAAATATATCAACACCAAATAGCTCAGCAAAATAGGTAGATTTGGCTAAAGAAATTAGTTTATTGGTTGAAAGGACAACATAAGACTGTTTTTAAGAGCGATAGAGTTGTTATATGGATTTAAAATTTGTTACTTTAGAAACGCTTTAAATCAGATGGTATTTTTAGGAAAAAAGTAAAAATTGCAAAGTTACCAAGAACACTAACTATTTCCATAGATGATCCATCCATAGAACGTTCTAGTCTAGTTTTAGGGTATGATGGTTAGTAATATTTAAGATCAAATCTTCGGACTGTTGAAAAAGTCATAAGAAAGAGTGGAAGAAAGTTAAGATAAGAAATAAGATGTATTTTTTTGCTTAAATGAAGGTGTAAAGATGCAGGGTTATAAATCTGATCAAGAAGGTGTGAGCCTGATAGAGTTAGCTTAAGGTGCATGATACCTGATGATCATTTATTAGTGAGAATTCATGAAAGTAAAGAATTAGACTTGTCTTTTATCTATGAAATAACTAAAAAATGTTCGTGCATCAATTGAGCCTGTATTATTTTTTAAGATGCAAATAATATGTTACTTATATGGTATAAGATCAAATAGACGATTATGTCTTATATCGAACTGAGGTTACCGCTATCATTAGATATTGGTGCAACACCTACTAATGATGCTATTTGTTTGCGGTTCAATATGTCCCAAGTTCAGGTAACAAAGCTATAAGCTCATTAGATACTACTGTGCCTATACCACTAATAGTTTGCAGAGTCTCTTTCTTAGCCTGCAAGAGTTTATCTTTTGCTATTAAGTCATCTATTTCTTTAGTAATAGATGCAATTTGTTCTTCTAGTACTTCGATTATTTTAACACAACTAGACTTGATTAAATCAGCTCTTGGAGATTGAAACCTATTTTTTTCTGCAATCAACATTTGCTTGAGGTCGTTCCTACGTCCTACTAATTCATACAAGTTTAAAGCTTGCTTAGATTGTACTTTAAATAGCTCTAATCTTTCTGATCGTTCAAAACCATAAAGTGCCAAAGCTTTAGCGTCAAGACTGTCAGTTTTAGCTGCATTACCAAAAGACCTAATAAAGTTTTTAACTTTGCGAGTATTGGCTCTATGTACAGCAAAACCCTGATTGAAAAGCGTTAGTAATAGTTCCATTTCGTATCCACCTGTGGTTTCTAAAACACATAATCCAGAACTAATCTCTTTTTTGTAATCCTTGATAAAATCAGCTATTCCATTAGAGTTGTTATTATATTCTTTAGTTTCTTTTTTTCCATGAATAGTAACAACAAAATTGAATTTTCCTATATCAAGACCGATAAAATTATTATATAATAGCATAATACCTCGAAGACTTTTAATGTTTACGATTGTAAGCGGGAGTGCAAAGGCATCCCAATCAACTATTCAAACGTCTCGGGGATTTGGGCTAGAGTACCAGGATCTATACGATCTTAAAACCAATTGCTTCACGGTCGCTCACGCCTGCACAGCGATAGTCATTTATATTATTAATGACTATCGCTGTAACACCTCCTTATAAGTCAATATAAATAATAATTTATATTGACTTTAATATCTATTATATCATACTTTTTACTTACAATTGCTTACTTGTTAGTAATATTGAACTAACACAAAAAATAGATAACATGCAAACCATTCTAGGTATAGGTAAACTTACAGCTGTTGCTATATTGGCAGAATCTCCAGATTTAGATTTCTTTTAATAGTGCTAGGGAGTTTGCTGCTTATGCAGGACTTACAGCTAAACATAGAGTATCTGGTACATCAGTTAAGGGGAAAAGTGCTATATCAAAGATTGGTTCAGCTAAACTACGTAAAGCACTATACTTTCCTGCTATAGTAGCTAAAAATTATAACCCTATATTTAAACAATTTATCCAAAAGCTATCTAGTAAGGGTAAACCTACTAAGGCTATTATTGTTGCTATTATGCGTAAATTATTACATATTGTCTTTGGAGTAATTAAAAATAATTCTATCTTTAATCCTACAAAACTTACGCTATGTAAGGTTCTAAATAGCGTAAAGAGGGTGAACGTAACTGCTGTTGCATATAATGATCTAAAAGCCCTAACTTTATTTGATAAACCGTCTTACCTATTTTGTGTGCAGTTCTTTTTAGAAAAGCCCACACTAAAAATGCACAACTAATGTGATTACGCTGGATGCGTTGTTTTCTGCATTGGCATCGTTCTATACCGGTAAGTTGCTTGATTTCTCTATGCATGCTCTCAATTACCCAACGAAAGCCACACTCATCTTGTACGGCTTTAGAAGATTTTTGAGTTTTGTTATTGGTAACAATATAATCAACTCTGTTGGTAGAAACAGTAAGTTTAAACAAATTAACATGCTTATCTTTTGCAAAGCCCTTTATATGAATCTCCACTCCGCTCTTAATTTCCTCATCTGAAAACGTTAACTTGCTAACAGCTTTATAAGGCTTAGAAGAGGAAGTTTTAGTAACGTTTCTATTTGCTTTAATAGGAGCATAATAATATTTACCCAAGGAATCAACATGTTGCATAATTTTATGCGTAGCATACCATGTGTCAAAAAGCACAGTTTGAAAAGGAATCTTTTTGCTATACACAGCATTATTTAACATATTTAATAGGTGTTCTACTTTTGTCGCTCCATCATGTTCGGGCGAAAAAATTCGGTAATCTATTACCCAAAACTTATTAATATCCGGATTATAATATACCAAACTTACTACTCCTATACCAGTAGTAATACCACCTGTAGCCCCACTGTACTGTGATCTAGCAATTTCTATTTTCTTGGTATTTCTTTTATTTAACACCGTATCATCAAATATTGTATATCCGTTAGGCGATAAAATAACATCATCCTTAATATGTTCCCATAACAAAGAAGGTGTATATTTTTCATTTTTTAAAAATCTATTAATAACATCATGGCTACATTTTTTGGCATGTTCAGCATAGTAGGTCAAACTATAATTCTTTTGACTCACTATTAGAAATTGACAGTAATCTGTCCTATTAACTGGTATTGCTTGCAATTTTATCCTCTTGGCATTTGTAAATTATACTCAACATAATGTACCATTTTTTTTTCTCATAGCGTAAGTTTTGCCTATTTTAATCCTTGACTCTTAAGACAGTATCAGAACCCTAGTATACACTATGTGCATCAACTATTGATTGTGACTTTTAAATTACCCTATTGAACTTATATAAAATAATTATAGAAATATAAACGATTCAATGCTATAAGTGACTCATAATATAATCATGTTATGATTTGGAGAGGTGGCCGAGAGGCTGAAGGCGACGGTTTGCTAAACCGTTATACGGGTTAACCGTATCGAGGGTTCGAATCCCTCTCTCTCCGCCATTTTTGTACAAGTTGTTGTTTTTTCAAAAATATCGAACGGGAAACGTAGAGAGGTCTCAAGTTTTTTGCTCCTCAGTTTGAGGTTCTGAAATACGAAATTTATCATTTTGCGTTTTTGGGGCATTTCAGAACCTTTAAAAGTTTCATAGGCTTCAGATGCTAGAGTTATCAGCGTTGTAGTGGTATCAGTAAATTTATCGTCTGCTTCCTCATAAACTTTAATTAAACGAGCAATTTCATATAGGCGATCTTTTAATTGTTGTTTTTTTCTTTGAAATTCTTCTGTACTAAGTTCTCCATTGAGTCGCAAATCTATTAATGAATTTAATCTATTCTCATTTTCGGTATGTTCTTTCTTTAAAGCAGCTGTTGCTTGCCCATGCTCATCTTTCTTTAGCTCATTTGTGTTTTTTAAATAGGCTAGAGTCTCTTTTAGCTCTTCTTATACCTATTCTTTTAAAAACCTCTTCTACCTGCTTTAAAACCTCATCTTCTCTTACATAAATCTTTTTGTTTGGATTCTTTGTATCCCATGTACCTAAATAAGTCCATTCGTCCACTTTGCCATCTCTGAATATGTTTTGCTGTGAGTTTCAGCTGTTACAACTTTACCAGTTACTGCACAGGTGATTAATCCTCTAAAAAGAAAATCCTTACCACCATATTTAAAAGGCTTCTTCTTCCACCCTAAACGTACATCTTTACATGCCATAAAAGTCTCTTTTGTTATAATTGCTTGGTAACCATGTGACCACATCTCTCCTTTTACTCTCATTTCACCGTAATAAAATGGTTGTTGGATCATCCGATGCACTACTGTTTTATTGACGTAGCAATTGTTTTTGCTTCTAAGACCAAGCTTCTTAGCTTTTTCAGTCAAATAATTAAGAGTATACATTCCTGTTGCATATTCTTCAAAGAGTTTTTTTATGATAGAACCTCTTAAAGGATCGAGAATTACTATACTGTTTCCTCTTTCATCTCGACTATTTAGGTAACCAAGAGGAGCTGGTCCTATCCACTCTCCTTTACGCAATTTATGATCTAGGCTTCTTTTAACGTTATCACTTAAACTATCAACGTAAGATTGTGCCATCAATACGTTCATTCCCCACATTAGCTTTGCATGAGACTGAGAATCTTTATCTATTATATAACCTTCTGTTCTAAAATGTAATTCTATCTTACCAGCTTTTATTGGTTCTTCTAGTAATGAAATTTCTGAGATTCTTCTTTGTACTCGATCTACTTTATCAGCAACTATAGCAATTGTTTCTCTATGGCTTTTAGCAAATTTGATCATCTCTTTAAATTGTTTGCGATCACCTCTGCTTGAAGATTCAATAATTTCAAAAGTTTCGATAACTTCAAGATTTTTACGTTGGCAATATTCTACTAATCTATATTTTTGAGCTTCAATTGAATACCCTTCTTCTTGTTCTTTTGTTGAAACACGAACTAAAATTATTGATTTTGTTGCTTTGTCTGTCATATTTTTCCCTTTGATACAAGTATTATGCATTCAGAGATAGATTAAATACTGGATGAGTCAAGTTGAGTTTGCATTAAATTATCCAAGTAACCTCAGTATTAGAGCCAAGTGTCACATTTTTTTAGCATTAATAATTTTTGGTCAGAACGCCCTCGCTAAGCGAGGGCGTTCTGACTAAACTAACTTGCAGTAATTAAGGAGTACACCATGACTAATGATTTGTTAAACCATTCTAACGAAGGGCAATTGAGCGATCTACCTCAAAAAATGCTGGATTATATGAGGAAGTAATTAAGTCGATTGACCAATGGATAACTGTTAATTCTAGAGTGGATAGTTTATACTACAAAACTTACGCTATGTAAGGTTCTAAATAGCGTAAGTTTTGACTACTCTACGGGTTATATTTTGCAGTATGATCTTAAGAAGATAGAGGAATCACTGATATACTACACTAAAGCGATAGAACTTAATCCTGCTGATGGTATTAGTTATCTACATCAAGCTATAGCATTCAATATTTTAAAGCGACACGAAGAGGCTCTTCAATCATATAATAAACTAATTTCACTAGATGATAAGTATGAAGAAGCATGGATTGGAAGAGCTATAACCTTTGCTTTGCTTAATAGGTGTAAAGACGACTTATCAGATATTGATCATCTTTTAACACTGAATCCCAAAATAGTAACGGATTACTATCAAAAGCAAATCTACTGCTTAAACTTGAAAGATACCAAAAAGCACTAGAAGTTAGCCAATTTATCATAGATAAAGACGGTAATAATGTTGAGACTTGGCACATCAAAGCTATATCCTTACATTGGTTAGGAAAATTACAGCAAACCTTAGAATGTTATGATCAAGCTTTAGAGGTACTTGCTAAACTACAATCACAGAAGCTAGTTTAAACTCAAAACTCAGCATCATCGGATGGAAAATTGCCAATGAATTGAAACTTGTCCAAAAACAGCAAAAGGAGCATGCTCCAATCAAGCAAAGAGCTGATGAACATGTGGAAAATATAAAAAAGATACAAGCTCAAAAAGTGGATGAACATAAAATGTATCACAAAATTGCTGATAGTTTATCAAATTCACATCCAGAAAAAGTAAAATTGAAAAGATTTGCACAATTAATGGAAGAACAACATGTTGCCATAACCACTGGAACAGAGCTTGTTAAAAACCCGGATCGAGATAAAATTATAGAAGATAGAGTGAAATCTATGCAGAAAGATCCGGTTAAAGATAAAAAATCTAAACTAATTGCAGCAGTGAGATTTAATGCTAATACTACTAATAGATGTGTGATTGATTCATCGAACCCCACTCCTAACGTTACAGGTAAAAGAGGAACGTTAAAGGAAGATAATAAAAAATAAATAATTTTGGAGGATACTATTATGGCAAAGCAATATTAGTTAACCCCAGTTGCCAATTAATTTTGTATATCAAAAAGTTCTATAGGAAGCAAAGTTTTGATAGAAGGTTTGTTTTCTAGCAACTGATAATTGATTAGGCAGGATAGCATATGACTAAATGCATTTGTAACTGATCTATGTCTAGAATGCTCTAACTTATCAAGAAATTTAAGTTTGCCTATTACGGTTTCTATCAGAGTTCTTTTGAGCAACATAACCTTATCTATAATAGGGATTAATATATTTTTCATATTCTTTTTAACCCGAGTAATAAGTTGGATGCCTTTGTCATACAAATCATCAAATAATTCTTTAGATATATAACCGCGATCGCCAAAAACTTTGCCATATATACCAAATATCATTCCTTTAAGTCCTTTCCTATCATCCTTATTACCACTGCTGAAAGATACCTTTATCAGATTACCTTCGGAATCTATGATTAAATGTAACTTTAGTCCATAAAACCACCCCTTAGTGGTTTTTCCTCTTGCCGCTATTCCTTTAAAAACCTTATGTGAACTTATACGATAATTCTTACATACGGCTATACCTGTAGCATCTACAAAAGACAGACCTGTGCATTCAGCAAGCAAATGATTCAGTAATATTGCTAAATAAGGCATACTTCTACCTATCAATTTAGTAAAATGTTCATAACTAACAAGTTTAAAATCTTCTGTATAATTATGTAAGATTACTTGTTTGTAATAATGCTTAAAACAATCACAATATGAATCATAGTAACCAATTAATATGGTTAATACTTCGCTTATTGATAAATAATTACTTACACCAGGTTTAAATTTACTACTATTAATTGTAGGCAAATTATTTTCCAAATTCTTTATAAAATCGTCGACAAAACAGTAAATTGCGGTAAAATCTTTTTTCATAGGTTATTTTGTTATTGGTTGAAAAAGATAAAATAACCTATGTCCCTTTTAAAATCTACCTTTCATCTCTCCTATTTAATTGGCAACTGGGGTTATCTAGCTAGTGATCAAACAGCCCTTCGTACAGCCTTGAATCTCTACAATTATTCTTTGAAAAATTTGGACGCGATTGAGGAAGTACGAGAAGCTTGTGGTATGACAAAAGCAGTTCAAGGTGGTTATCATGCTATAGCTTCAGATATACAGGAAGCTTTACTTTGTGGTCAAGAGTCAGCACCACCAGTACTAGCATATCTGTGTTATCATGGTTATGGAATGAAAAAAGATATTGAGAAAGTCAAATTATTTATCCTGATAGGTGAAAATTTGGGCAATCCAACATGTGTCAATTTTATGTGTGGTCAAAATGATGATTCTCTTGATATAAAGGGTTTCCTGCAAAGCAAGCCTGTTTATTCTAGTAAGTTACAACAGAAAGCATTGCTGTATGCAACTGCTATCAATAACGGTATAAAAGCATAATATATACCAAGTGAAAATGAAATGTTGTCTGATGAGAAACTATGTGATGTTGACATGCATTTTAAATCAATAGATCCGGATCATACCTTAACAATTCTTGGGGACGATGCAGGAAGTAGTAGCTGTTGTTGTATGTAGAATCAATCCAAAAAATCATTAGCCCCTATGTCCATTTGACATAGGGGGTTTCAAGTTACAGGGAACATCAACAGTTACACAACATATGGCAAGCTATGTCGAAAGAGAATAATTACAGTGATTTGACAAGACTAGATATTCTTCTAGGTGAGCTTGGAAGTGTTAAAGAACGAGAAGAGAATTCATGGATCAAAAAAGCCCAAAATATATTGGACAGCATCAATATGCCGATGCTATTAATATCCTTGATAGGATTATATATGAATGTTCTGATATAGATTCCATACACTTTAATGCTTTATTCCGTAAGGCAGAATGTTTTAGTTTATTAAACAAATGGCAAAAAGCCTTGGAGTGTTTAGATCAAGCATATGTTCTTGATCCAAAGCACAAAAATATATGGGGTAGTCGAGCGACCTGTTTTCTTGGAATGGGACAGCATAAAAAAGCATTGGAGTATTGTGAGAAAGGGTTAATGTTAGATAATCCTGAATATGTTTGTTTTGTAATCAAAGCGGACTGTTTGGTGTACTTAAAAAAGTATGAAGAAGCGATAGAATATTACGATAAAAGTTTAGCTATAAAATCTTCTGAAGATTCGTTAAGAAATAAAACTTATTGCCTGATAAAGTTAGGTAAATTTGAAGAGGTATGTAATTTAGTAGACACAGTGTTAACACTGCCCCCTCAGTGTATAATTTCATTAGATTATAAAGCAGATTGTTTATTACAACTAAAGAAATATGAAGAAGCATTAGAATATTATGATAAGCGTTTGTTTTTAAAGTCTTCTGTAACTGCATTAAAAAATAAAGCATTTTGTTTATGTGTTATAGGAAAGTATGAAGAAGCACTTAAGTGTTGTGATGAAATAACAGAATTAGATCCCAATTATAAAAGCGATACAATTTTAGATTGTAGAATATTTGTGCTTTGTAGCTTAAAAAGATATGATGAGGCTATTCATTGTCATAATGCAAAACGAATAATAAATATTAATGATAGGAATAGTAGTCAAAACTTACGCTATGAGAAAAAAAATGGTACATTATGTTGAGTATAATTTACAAATGCCAAGAGGATAAAATTGCAAGCAATACCAGTTAATAGGACAGATTACTGTCAATTTCTAATAGTGAGTCAAAAGAATTATAGTTTGACCTACTATGCTGAACATGCCAAAAAATGTAGCCATGATGTTATTAATAGATTTTTAAAAAATGAAAAATATACACCTTCTTTGTTATGGGAACATATTAAGGATGATGTTATTTTATCGCCTAACGGATATACAATATTTGATGATACGGTGTTAAATAAAAGAAATACCAAGAAAATAGAAATTGCTAGATCACAGTACAGTGGGGCTACAGGTGGTATTACTACTGGTATAGGAGTAGTAAGTTTGGTATATTATAATCCGGATATTAATAAGTTTTGGGTAATAGATTACCGAATTTTTTCGCCCGAACATGATGGAGCGACAAAAGTAGAACACCTATTAAATATGTTAAATAATGCTGTGTATAGCAAAAAGATTCCTTTTCAAACTGTGCTTTTTGACACATGGTATGCTACGCATAAAATTATGCAACATGTTGATTCCTTGGGTAAATATTATTATGCTCCTATTAAAGCAAATAGAAACGTTACTAAAACTTCCTCTTCTAAGCCTTATAAAGCTGTTAGCAAGTTAACGTTTTCAGATGAGGAAATTAAGAGCGGAGTGGAGATTCATATAAAGGGCTTTGCAAAAGATAAGCATGTTAATTTGTTTAAACTTACTGTTTCTACCAACAGAGTTGATTATATTGTTACCAATAACAAAACTCAAAAATCTTCTAAAGCCGTACAAGATGAGTGTGGCTTTCGTTGGGTAATTGAGAGCATGCATAGAGAAATCAAGCAACTTACCGGTATAGAACGATGCCAATGCAGAAAACAACGCATCCAGCGTAATCACATTAGTTGTGCATTTCACCCTCTTTACGCTATTTAGAACCTTACATAGCGTAAGTTTTGTAGTTTAAGTATCGAAGCATTATCTTTACAAAAATCTGGTAAGCACAAAGAAGCCATAAAATTTCTAAAAAGTATCCTTAAGTTTGATCCAACAAATAAACAAATTGAATTAAGTTTAGTTCTTTCACAAGTTATTTATCAAAACTTACGCTATGTAAGGTTCTAAATAGCGTAAAGAGGGTGAACGTAACTGCTGTTGCATATAATGATCTAAAAGCCCTAACTTTATTTGATAAACCGTCTTACCTATTTTGTGTGCAGTTCTTTTTAGAAAAGCCCACACTAAAAATGCACAACTAATGTGATTACGCTGGATGCGTTGTTTTCTGCATTGGCATCGTTCTATACCGGTAAGTTGCTTGATTTCTCTATGCATGCTCTCAATTACCCAACGAAAGCCACACTCATCTTGTACGGCTTTAGAAGATTTTTGAGTTTTGTTATTGGTAACAATATAATCAACTCTGTTGGTAGAAACAGTAAGTTTAAACAAATTAACATGCTTATCTTTTGCAAAGCCCTTTATATGAATCTCCACTCCGCTCTTAATTTCCTCATCTGAAAACGTTAACTTGCTAACAGCTTTATAAGGCTTAGAAGAGGAAGTTTTAGTAACGTTTCTATTTGCTTTAATAGGAGCATAATAATATTTACCCAAGGAATCAACATGTTGCATAATTTTATACGTAGCATACCATGTGTCAAAAAGCACAGTTTGAAAAGGAATCTTTTTGCTATACACAGCATTATTTAACATATTTAATAGGTGTTCTACTTTTGTCGCTCCATCATGTTCGGGCGAAAAAATTCGGTAATCTATTACCCAAAACTTATTAATATCCGGATTATAATATACCAAACTTACTACTCCTATACCAGTAGTAATACCACCTGTAGCCCCACTGTACTGTGATCTAGCAATTTCTATTTTCTTGGTATTTCTTTTATTTAACACCGTATCATCAAATATTGTATATCCGTTAGGCGATAAAATAACATCATCCTTAATATGTTCCCATAACAAAGAAGGTGTATATTTTTCATTTTTTAAAAATCTATTAATAACATCATGGCTACATTTTTTGGCATGTTCAGCATAGTAGGTCAAACTATAATTCTTTTGACTCACTATTAGAAATTGACAGTAATCTGTCCTATTAACTGGTATTGCTTGCAATTTTATCCTCTTGGCATTTGTAACAAAACTTACGCTATGTAAGGTTCTAAATAGCGTAAAGAGGGTGAACGTAACTGCTGTTGCATATAATGATCTAAAAGCCCTAACTTTATTTGATAAACCGTCTTACCTATTTTGTGTGCAGTTCTTTTTAGAAAAGCCCACACTAAAAATGCACAACTAATGTGATTACGCTGGATGCGTTGTTTTCTGCATTGGCATCGTTCTATACCGGTAAGTTGCTTGATTTCTCTATGCATGCTCTCAATTACCCAACGAAAGCCACACTCATCTTGTACGGCTTTAGAAGATTTTTGAGTTTTGTTATTGGTAACAATATAATCAACTCTGTTGGTAGAAACAGTAAGTTTAAACAAATTAACATGCTTATCTTTTGCAAAGCCCTTTATATGAATCTCCACTCCGCTCTTAATTTCCTCATCTGAAAACGTTAACTTGCTAACAGCTTTATAAGGCTTAGAAGAGGAAGTTTTAGTAACGTTTCTATTTGCTTTAATAGGAGCATAATAATATTTACCCAAGGAATCAACATGTTGCATAATTTTATGCGTAGCATACCATGTGTCAAAAAGCACAGTTTGAAAAGGAATCTTTTTGCTATACACAGCATTATTTAACATATTTAATAGGTGTTCTACTTTTGTCGCTCCATCATGTTCGGGCGAAAAAATTCGGTAATCTATTACCCAAAACTTATTAATATCCGGATTATAATATACCAAACTTACTACTCCTATACCAGTAGTAATACCACCTGTAGCCCCACTGTACTGTGATCTAGCAATTTCTATTTTCTTGGTATTTCTTTTATTTAACACCGTATCATCAAATATTGTATATCCGTTAGGCGATAAAATAACATCATCCTTAATATGTTCCCATAACAAAGAAGGTGTATATTTTTCATTTTTTAAAAATCTATTAATAACATCATGGCTACATTTTTTGGCATGTTCAGCATAGTAGGTCAAACTATAATTCTTTTGACTCACTATTAGAAATTGACAGTAATCTGTCCTATTAACTGGTATTGCTTGCAATTTTATCCTCTTGGCATTTGTAAATTATACTCAACATAATGTACCATTTTTTTTCTCATAGCGTAAGTTTTGTTATTTAACCCGAGTTGCCAATTAATTTATAAGAGCAGAGCTAGGTTTTATGAACATTTGAAGTTAATTTGTAACATTAAAACACTTAATAAAAACTATATTTTTTAGAAATATGTTTGTATTAAAAATGTTTTAGTATCGAGCCTCACATGAAACCAGCGTTAAATATAGCTTTTGCCAGTATAATTAATTGGCAACTCGGGTTATTTAACGAACGAAGGCAAAATAGATGAAGCGTTAATTGCAATTGACAATGTTCTTGAATTTATGATAATAATGTAGTTATGATATTTAAAGCATATATTTTAAACATTATTGGTAAATATGTAGAAGCAATTAAATGCTGTGATAATGTAATTAATAAAGATCAGAATTCTATAGAGGCTTGGGAAATAAAAGCTAAAGCGTGCTTCTATCTAGGAGATGAAGAAGGGTCAAAAAACATACATAATATCATTAAATCTAAATATGACTCTAAGCTAGAATCTTCAAAAGAACAAAAACAAAATAACAATAATCAGTTAGTGGTATTACAATTTCCAACTAATGTTAGAGATGAATAATTAAGTGCAGTCAATCCCCTGTCAAATTGACATAGGGGATTTTTAAACAGTTATATCCAATTATAAATAACATAACAACGAGATTTAAACAACTATGAGCAAATTTGTACGAGCAGATGGCAGAGTTATCTATCCTTAAACCAGTCTCACTAGAGAACAACAAAAAGCTGTGGGATTACTTTCAATAGGAACGTTCCTAGAGTATTTTGATCTGATGCTTTATGTACATATGGCTGTATTGTTGAATGAGCTGTTTTTTGAACCTGCTGATCCTCATACAGCTTCTTTAATGACGGCTTTTGCCTTTTGTTCTACTTATGTTTTAAGACCAGTAGGAGCTTTAATTTTTGGGTGGATAGGTGATAATATCGGTCGTAAAGCAACTGTTATCATCACAACTCTTATGATGTCTTTGTCCTGTTTTGTAATGGCAAATCTTCCAACTTATGCTCAAATTGGTATTAGTGCTTCTTATGTGGTTACTGTATGCCGCACAGTACAAGGGATGTCTTCTATGGGAGAAGTAGTAGGAGCTGAACTGTACTTAACAGAACTAATAAAGCCTCCTATGCAATATCCAGTGGTCGCATTTTTATCTATTGCTATTAGTGTAGGTACTACTGTTGCTCTAGGTGTTGGAACTCTTGCTATGTCAATTGGATTGAACTGGCGTATGGCATTTTGGTTTGGTGCAGGAGTTGCAATTATTGGTGTACTTGCTAGAACGACCCTTCGAGAAACACCAGAATTTGCTAATGCGAAACGTCGTGTAAAACAAAATATAAAACTAGTCATCAATACTGATGCATTTGAAAAAACTCTTATTTGGAACAAAAAGGTAAATATAAAAACGGCATTGTCCAATTTTGCTTTAATATCTACTTGGCCAGTATGGTTTTATATAACTTATGTATATAGTAGTAGTATTCTTAAGAATATATTTAAATATACTACTGAGCAAATTATTAGTCATAATTTGGGCGTGTCTATGATATCTATGTTAAATGCTATGCTATTAACTTACTTATCTTATAAAATAAATCCTTTAAAAATTCTTAAAATAAGATTGATAGTTTTCGCTGTAGTTATTTTACCTTGTCCTTATTTATTGAATAATCTTACCAATGTTTCTGAATTGTTCTTATTTCAGTTAATTGTAATTCTTTTAGGTCCTACCGGATTTCCAGCAGTTCCTATCCTTTATAAGCATTTTCCTGTATTTAAACGCTTCACATACTCTACTGTCATCTATGCTTTGTCACGTGCTTTAATATACGTTATAACCTCTTTTGGACTTGTATATTTAGTTGAATATTTTACTCATTGGGGCTTATTAGTAATTATAATTCCAGCACTTACTATATATTATTATGGCAGAAATCACTTTGAGAAATTAGAAGTGGAAGCTTCAAATCGTTAGATAAAATAACTTTTTGAAGAAGCTGCTCTTTATTAAGGGTACGTAGACACAGTTGATAAAAATGTTTTTCGGCATTTAATATTCCAAGATATACAGCAAGAATTACAAAATATTCCATAGTCTCCTGCACTATCTTCTTAGCTTTTTCAGGAGATTTAGCCCCTATGGTTTGCGTATTATGAACCCGATCAAATAATTTAATCAATGCCACATCATATTTTTCTTGTTGAACTAATATATCTAATATTTCCGCCGAGCTAATCTTTCCGTGAGGCTTGTTCCTGCTTAAATCTTCTACTTGACTAGCAACTTGATCCCCAAAGATATAGGAATCATCTTTTCGTTAAGTGTTGTATCCTCGATGGTATCATGCAGTATGCTGGTAACAATAATGTCAGTGCGGTAAAGATAATCAGAGATCATATACGCTACCTCTAGTGGATGGGAGTAATAAGGCTCTCCTGACTGCCGCATTTGGCTGCCATGATATTTCTTAGCATAATATATGCCTTTCCTTACTTCTTCCAAATCTATAGACCGATTCACTTCCTGATTCATTTGATAAAGTTTATTCATCAACCTATCAGAATATTCACAAGATTGATATTTTGACTGCCAACAATTTATATTTTCCATAAAAATATCATTTTAAATTATATTATATAGTATAACACTATTATTAGAAATAATAGTAATAATACTTAAATTTATAATATAATTATTTAGTTGTAAACATAAACTTTATATTTACTAAATATTAACTACTAATAATCAAAATATCAGGATAAAACAAACTAGCTGTCTTCACAGTCTCCATTTTACCGCGTAATTTAGTATACAAGTTAAACGAAAAGTTAGAATATTACTAGGAATTTATTATATTTTTTTTGAAAAAGATGAATATTTTTGCATTTTTTTGTTGTATAAATAGACAGCTACTCCCTATTACATTCATGTAGTCCATAATAAACTATTAAACTAAAATGTCACTACTAAATTATCTATAGCTATAATTTTAAAAAACTGAACAAAATGTTTAGATAGGTGCTGATTTAAGGTTATAGAAAATCTAGCAATTGCACTATTGTAGGGGCTAAGCTAGGTAATAGTACTTCTTTAATGGTATTTCAGGAGTATACTATACAAATTTACGATGTTTTATCAAGGAAAATAGAATGGCAAGAAAAAACCAATACATAAAGCAAGTTGATCAACTGATTGGAGGAAAAATTTCTTCTCTGAGATTGGCAAAAGGTTACGCACGGCAACAACTTGCTGATTTAATTGAAGTAACCCATCAACAATTACAAAAATATGAAAAAGGCATTAATAGAATATCCACAGGTAGATTAATGCTTATTGCCAAAGCATTAGATAAAAATATTGATTATTTTCTTGAAGGGTTGGGAAATACAGGTAGTGCTGAACCAGTACTTACCCAACACCAACTTATATGTATTGAAGTATCAAGAAATTTTATGAAAATTCGTAATCCAAAACATCAACAAGCAGTTAATACATTAGTACATTCACTTATAATACAAGAAACGTCTGAGTAATTTTATCAATTTTTAAGAGCAAAAGAATATAACGATTACTTGAACTGTGTGTAATTTAATAAAGAAAAATTGTTTGTTTCAGGTTTGTATAATCAATCCGTCTATCCAAATGGGTGAAGTTTTTGTTGATGCCGATAGACCAGCCTAGCTGCCAAGCAAGTGAGATAAGGTTTCCCTTTAATGGTATTGTCTGAAGTAGCTACATCAATAGCACAGCAGCCGGTAAAGCCATAACGTGGATAGTCGTAGATGTGGAAAGAGTTTGGCACACCGCCGATTTTACGGTTGTATTCTTTAGAACGACAGGTTGAGGTAAGCTTCATGGGACAGTTAAATTTGCTACGCAAAACAACTAATTTTTCAGCAAAACCTGCAGCTAAAATGATTTGACCAGTTTGCCTGCAAGCTAGTTCTTGGTGAGTAAAGTATGGTATGTAGTATTTGTTGTTCATACTATTATTATTTATTTAAGTAATATTATCTTTACGCCTTCCCACAAGGTTACAGCTGCTGTCCCTATGGTTACTGAAATTACAGCTCGTATCAGCATGTGACTTGATTCTTCCGAGCGTTTGCGAAGTTTCCTTAAAAAATGAAAATCACATTGTACTTCTTGTTGGTTGTCCATATCTGCACCAAAGGACTTTAATGCACTTATCACGCCTTTCTCTATGGCTTTTTCAAGATGTACCTCTATACTTAATAATATTTCTTGTAAATTGTAATCAGGTTTTGCCCCCCTATTGTAATAGACCTCTTTCGAAACTCTACTTCTGCTGGCGATTTGTACGTCGATGCGGTACTCGAATCCTCACGTACATTAGAGTACGCTGCGGTTCTGCGTTCCGCGTCTCCTTCAAATCCCTCAGCATAAGCGAGTTTCGAAAGAGGTCTAATGAACTATTGCCCCCCTAACCACATTAAGAATTAGTTAATTTAGGCACTTTTTAATTTAAATTCTAATCGAATCTAAATTAAAATTTAGATAATATTGATATACAAAAAGTGATTGATAATCATCAGAATATCATGCTCATAGGTGGTTCTGGTTCTGCAAAAACTCATCTAGCAATTGGCTTAGCGTTCACTGCAATTGAAAGAAATTACAGGGTAAGATTTTATACTTTAAATGAATTAGCTAGCCAATTGCTTAATGCTAAAACGCATAATTATGAAAGCAAATTCATCGATTCAGTTAAGAGATTCCATCTGATTGTAGTAGATGAATTAGGTTATGTACCAATAAAAGTGGATGCTAGATTCCTGTTATTTGAGGTATTTGCTAAATTATATGAGCAGTCTTCGCTTATTATCACTACCCATTTGAGATTTGAAGAATGGGGTGATATATTTGGTAATGCTAAAGCAACAAAAGTAATGATCGATAGATTGACACATCATTGTCACATCATAGAAACTGGTAATAAAAGTTTTAGAGGAGGAAAAGATGTAAATTAGCAAAAAGTATAATTGAAAATCACTAATTGAGTGTAACTAAATATTATCTAAATTTTAATTTAGATTCGATTAGAATTTAAATTAAAAAGTGCCTAAATTAACTAATTTTTAATGTGGTTAGGGGGGCAATAGTTCATTACAATAGGGGGGCAAAACCTGATTACAATTTACAATGTGCTACTACTGGTCGTGTGATCACTGCTGATACTAAGAAAAAGACTTATACTAATGATGGTACAGCAGAGTGGATATATTTACTAGGATGGCATCCTGATAACCCTAATAAAAGGATATACGTGAAAGAAGAAATAATACTACAAGAAGTTGAGCAAGTACTAGCAACACTCCATTTAGAGCCTGAATTGTTAGCTGAAGTAATTGGTTATATTAAAAACTCAACAAAAATAGAGCAAGGTTTTTATAAAATGCGTATAGGAGAGCTACATACTGAACATACTAAGATTAAAACTCGTATGGATAGGTTAACTGATTTATTTTTAGACGGTGATATTAGCAAGGAAGATCATGAAGAAAAACGTCAGCAATTAATACAAAAACGTGAAGATATCATGAGAGAACTAGAAAGCCATAATTATGCTGATGATGAATTTTCAGAACTATTGATTAACCTAGTAGAACTGGCTTCTAGAGCGTTAGAAACCTTTAAAGGTTCGAATATTGAGAAAAAACGCAAATTGTTAAATCTTGTATTTTCGAACCTAAAATTAAAAGACGGAAAGCTAGACTTTATGCTACGTCCACCGTTTGACGCATTCGTAAAATGCACTAAAATCGGAGAATGGCTGGGGCGGATGGATTCGAACCACCGAATGACGATACCAAAAACCGTTGCCTTACCACTTGGCTACGCCCCATCATTAAATACTAGTGTATAAGTGTACACTTAATATACACAGAGCTTATAACAACAAACATTTCTTGAGTCAAATATTCTTTTTAATTTGACTATTCTTAATACGATTTTTATTGGTATTGTAGACACAAAATTAGCTTTTTGAACAGGCTAAAAGAATAATTTTTATAAAAAATTATAACATCTTTTCTAATATGTGTTAGAATCCGATATAGGTAAGCAATTATTTAAAACTAATGGATAAGCTGTTAAATTCTGTTCAAGAATATATTAAGTCTGGTGAATATTTTGTTGATGCGAAAAGATGGTATAATTTTGAATATATATATCCACTTGTACACAGAACATTTTTGTTGATATTTAGTGTAGTTCTTTTTGTATTATTTCTAAGTGTGGTGATTAATTTTGAGACTTTATTACCAGTAAAGCGTCAGGTAAGATACGCAATTAGTGCTAAATCCCTTAAAAGTGCAACAATAACTAACGCTAATCATATTAAGCATAATGCAATTAATTCTATTGCAGATATTATGATTAGAAATTACGTTATACATAGAGAATCATATGACTATGATTTACTTCGTCCTCAGTATATATTTATGCAAAATAATTCTACGCGTATAATATTTAGACAATTTGCCAATTTTATGAATATTGACAATCCATTGTCTCCAGTTATGCGTTACCAAAAGTCCTTAAAGCGTTCTGTTAATATATCATCAGTGGTTTATCATAAAAATAATAAGGCTGAAGTTACATTTACATCTTTGGCAAAAAACGCTTCTAATGATATTTTAGAAAATATGGTGTGGCAAGCTACAATAAATTTTGAAATAGATGCAATTAATATACATCTACCGCCTAACTCAAGATTTAATTTTGCTGTCACTGGTTACAAACTTAAGTTAATAGAAGATAAAAGTAAAAAAATAAGATGAAGCAACTAATAATATTTTTTGTAGTAGTATTTTTTGTAAATACTGCGTTAGCCGTTAGGGAATCTAGACCAATGCCGATTGATAGTAGAATCAGGGTAATGGTTTATAGTCCTGATGATGTATTTAAGTTTACTGGATATTATGGTTATCAGGCTAGTATAGAGCTAGCAAAAGATGAAGAAATAGTTAGTATTTCCATGGGAGATACCACTTCTTGGCAAATAGTACCAGCGGGGCATAGGATCTTCATTAAACCGATGGAACAAGATGCTACAACTAATATGACGCTTATTACTAATAAGCGAACTTACTTTTTTGAACTATATGCTACAGAAGCCTTAGATATGAGAGATCCAGATATGGTTTTTAATTTAAGGTTTATTTATCCTGATGATGAGGATTCTGGAGATCACGTACAAAATTACGTTACATCTTCAGCTAACCTTGATTTATCACACCCTGAAAAATATAATTTTAATTATTCCATAAGTGGTAATGAATCGATTGCACCAATTAAAATTTTTGATGATGGAGTGTATACTTACCTACAATTCAGAGATAAAAATGCTGAGTTACCAGCTATTTTTGCAGTTGATGAAGCTCTTAGAGAGTCGATGGTAAATTATAGACTCTCACAAGATAACGCTAATATGGTGATTATTGAACAAGTATTTCACAAGCTGTCAATACGTCATGGTAAAAAAATAGTATGTGTGTTTAATGAAGCATTTAAGCCGTATTAAAAGGTGTGCACACAAGTTATTAAGAGTCTAAACTTCTATTAGCGAGGAGCGTACAAAGTTTCATGTGTCATTGCGAGGAGCTACTTTAGTGGCGACGAAGTAATCCATAAAGTAATTAGAAATGGATTGCTTCGTAGGGCTTACGCCTACTCGCAATGACGTTGGGGTTAACCATATGCAGGAAGTATATTAGACCTCTTTCGAAACTCGCTTATGCTGAGGGATTTGATGAAGGAGACGCGGAACGCAGAACCGCAGCGTACTCTAATGTACGTGAGGATTCGAGTACCGCATCGACGTACAAATCACCAGCAGAAGTAGAGTTTCAAAGGAGGTCTATTAATAAAATTAAGTAACAATGTTTTTAGAAACTATATATATCTCAAAAATTTTATATTTTTTTACACTGTTAGTGTTAGTTAGTGGTTTATTTATAATGCTAACCAGTGATAATTATGTTCGTAAAATTATTGGGCTTAGTGTAATGCAAAGTTCGGTGCTAATTTTTTACCTTATGCTTGGTAAGGTAAGTGGAGGTATTGTACCAATTGAACGTACAATACTACATAGCTATTCAAGTCCACTCCCTCAGGTATTGATGCTCACGGCTATTGTTGTTGGTTTTGCTACATTATCATTAGGTCTTAGCTTAATTTACCGTATTTCTAAGCAATTTAATACTATATCAGAAGGTGAGATTAATTTTAGTGAAACGACTAATGATCGAAGTGAATGACATTAATTAAACATTTTCCTACTTTGCAAGTATTGCTGCCATTTTTTGGAGCATTATTTTCAATACTAACTTTTCGTTATGTGCTTGCCACTCGAATTATAGCAGTTATTTCGATTGCACTAAGTTTATTTTTAAGTATTTGTGGTTTATCAGCAATTAATAAAGGTGCTGTGTCATATGATTTTGGTGATTGGCATGCCCCTATAGGTATTGAATATAAGCTAGATTATCTGAACCAACCTATAATCATCTATATTAATTGCGTATTATTATTTTTTCTAATTTTTTGTAACAAATTGCTTACAACTACCGTACTTAAATTTATTGATAACAAAAGGCAATCGTTATTTTACGCAGTTTTATTATTCGCCCATAGCGGTTATCTCGGTATATTAAGCACTAATGACCTTTTTAATCTTTATGTATTTATTGAAATATCTTCATTAAGTACCTATGCACTAATGGCGCAGGGTAATAACCCCAAGGCTGTCATCGGTGCTTTTGATTATCTGATGCTCGGTACGGTTGGGGCTACTTTGATATTAATAGCCATTGGTTTTTTATTAAGCATTACTGGCAATCTTAATATGTCAGATATTTCAATGCTGCTTCAGACAAATTATGATTACAAAATAGTCAAGCTAGCGATTAGTTTTTTTCTAATTGGTGCTATATTAAAAACAGCTTTTTTCCCTATGCATTTTTGGATGATCAGAGCCTATAGTTCAGCTGCTCCGGTTATTCTGACATATCTTGCTAGTATATCCAGTATAATTGGTATTTATATAATCTTGAGGTTCATTCATTTTACTATTGATTACAATGTGATCATTAAGTATCTATCAAATTTTATCAGACCAATAGCTTTGATAACTATTACTTTATGTACATATTTTGCTTACAGAAGTCAAAAAGTCAGAAATATTGTTATATATTCTTCGGCAGTACAAATTGGTTATATGTTTTTGCTTTTAGTTATTCCTAGAGGTGAATCACTGTTATTTCCCTTTTTGTTTGCTGATAGTCTTAACAAGATCGCTTTATTTCTGATCATTGCTTATTCTGATATTTCAAAACCGTTTAGTATGTTATGGCGTGTTTTGGTAGTTTTTAGTCTAATTTACAGTTGTGGTTTGCCAATAAGTAGTATGTTTTTCATTAAGCTTAGTATTTTTGAGTTGTTGGTTGTGGAAGATATGTGGCTAGAGTTGGTGATTGTTGTTATAAGTTCGGCTATGTCGTTACTTTATCATTATAAAATTGCCAAAAAACTATGTTGGCATCACTCTAATTATACACTATTACAGTCTAACACTAAGTATAAATATGGTGGGCTAATTTTTGTTAGTATAATGCAATTTCTCCTGCCAATATTCTTAAACCAATTACAAATATTAGGGGGACAGTAATGTACTCTTCTGTTACTCCTAGTTTTTTGATTTTATCAACTTTACTTCTAGCTATGCTAAATTTAGTTACTCCCTTTATTAGTAATAGTGATAATAATACGCGTAACTCCTTATTAATTACTATTAGCAGCTTCTTTTTTGTCAATATTTTAATTATTGATTGGTTATTCCTGAAAGGAGTAAGAGCGAATATATCAATAAATATATTCAGTAATTTTGCTATTGGGTTGCATTTAGAAGCCCTAAGCCTCATTTTCTTAACTTTACTGAGTTTCTTATGGATTTGTGCGTTAATTTACACCACCAAATATTTGGCAATTAATAATATTGATAATTCCAGTCGTTTTCTATTCTTCATTAATCTAAGTGTGTTATCTGGTGGGATGGTAGCATTATCTTCAAATCTTTTTACTATGTTTATTTTTTATGAAATATTAACATTATCAACTGCTCCAATAATTGGTCATAGTGGTGGAGATAAAGTTATGGTCGGGATCTATAAATATTTAAAAATATTGATGATCTCGGGGATATTACTATTCTTGCCAGCCTTAATAATTATTTATGCTAAAGCAGGGCATGGTGATTTTACATCACAAGGTTTTACCGAACATTATTTTTCCAGGAGTCAAATAATAATTTTATTATTAATGTTTATTTTTGGCATATCGAAGGCAGCCTTATACCCTTTGCATCAATGGTTACCAGCAGCAATGGTAGCACATTACCCAGTAAGTGCCTTACTACATGCGGTGGTAGTTGTTAAAACTGGGCTTTTTTGTATCTATAAGATTCTGATATATATTTTTGGTCTTAAATATTTACAATCTATTTTTGCTGAATTTAATTGGATTCTTTTCTTTCCTATTATCACCATATTTTATAGTTCCTTTAAAGCCTTAACTAGTGATAATATTAAGAAGATTCTAGCCTATTCTACGATTAACCAGTTAGGGATAGCTTTATTGAGTAGCTTCATGTTTACCTCAAAATCTATAGGAGCAGCTATCCTACATTTATCCTCACATTCATTCACTAAAATCTGTTTGTTTTATGGGATGGGAAGTATTTATAGCTTAAAGAAAACTAACCAAGTCTCTGACCTGATCAATGCTGGTAGAGAAATGCCAAAAACTAGCCTTATGGTACTTATTGCCAGTTTATCCTTAATAGGCATTCCTCCTTTTGGTGGTTTTATTAGTAAATTTTATATTATGTTAGCTGCTGCAGAACAAAATCAAATATTAGTTATGGTAGTACTAGCTTTAAGTACGCTGTTCTCTGCACTGTATTTAGCAAAGCTGATAATATTTATTTATAAGCCTATTGATAATAATTCTAAAATATTTTCTATAGAAAATAAATTACCTAATTCTATGCTATTGAGTTTAGTTATATGCTCGTGCATGGTGGTATTATTTTATTTTATACAGATTTTTATTAAGAAGTTTTTTGTATTTATAACTTGAATTCGTGGTGATAGAATTGATGTCATTCTCGCATATGCGGGAATCTAAAGAAATAGACAGGAAGGGTGTTTTAGACATTCTATATCTAGCACCAAAACAGGGGTGCTAAAATAACTTAACACAAATATAAAGGAATCAGATGAACATAACTTATATTTTATTAATTATTACAGTAATTATTGCATTGTTTCATAGAGATAAAAAGTTTTTATACATAAGCATCATTATAACAAATATTGTAGGATTATCTCAGGGCGTAATAAATATCGTTGGACTAACTTTGTTGTGTTGCTTTAGTATAATGACATACTTATATTTCCACCTTAATAATGTCAATAAAGTTTTAAAAATTCTATTCTTTATAGGAGTATCCTCTTTCATAGCTGGATTTGCTTTTCATTTAATACCAGGCTTCTTTAATATATTAGTTTTAAATAAAGTCCAGCTTTCTGAGTTGTCACGTCCATTTTCTATGTTTTTAAATTTTGACAAGACTATGTCTGCACTAATACTCTATTCTATAAGTAATTTTTATATTTTAGAGAAAACTATAGATGTAAAATCTTTAAAACAAACAGCTTGTTTTCTTTTACTTTGTATAGCTGGAGTTTTAATCCCTGCTTTTATTAGTGGATATGTAAAATTCGATCCGAAGATACCAAATGTGTTATTGATTTGGGCAATTAATAACTTATTCTTTGTATGTATGGCAGAGGAAGTAATTTTTCGTGGATTCTTACAGAATACCTTAAAAACTTTATTAGAACCACTTGCAGGATTTAATATTTTAGGGATAGGAGGTAAAAATGCTCATATTATTATTGCATCTTTAATATTTGGTTTAGCTCATTTTCAAGGGGGTAGCATTTATATAATATTAGCCACGATTTGTGCTTTATGTTACGGATATACTTACGATAAAACAAATAGGATCATATGTGCAATGATGGTGCATTTTGGATTAAATTTATTCCACTTAATGTTATTTAGCTATCCTGCTGCAAATATATAAGTCAGGTTAACCTATCTCTTCATCAAATTGAGGCTAAATAATGAGAAATGCATTTTATAAAACATTTTATATTATTGCAATAATATGTCCAATAGTTGTTGGTATATTATTAATTAACAACAAAGATGAGATGGTAGTTAATCTATACAATAATAGTTTTGTTATTAATTTTAGTAGTGAAAATAAGTTAATAGCACTTGCTTTTATTGTTGTAACGCTGGCTACTAACTTATATGCCATAAGTAAAAACAGAAAATTTGAGGTACTTATAGGTAGCCTATATTCAGCTAGTTCTTTGGTCTGTTTATTTGCTGGGGATTTTGTTTCGATGTTTGCTTCTCTAGAAATGATGATGATATTTGCTGCTTTGTTGATTTTTTATGGCAATTACAAAAATAGTGTTAGAGCAGCAAGACAATATTTGCTTACCCATCTTATAAGTGGTAGTCTTATTTTAATAGGGATTAGTTATATAATTACTCACACCTCTAGTTCACAAATTATTTCTCTTACCTCATTGATAGAAAATCAAGAGGCTGGTTTTATATTTTATGCTCTAATACTTTGTGGTTGTTTGATTAATGTAGCTAGCATACCTTTTTCTGGATGGATTGTTAATTGCTATCCATTTGCTTCAAGCTCAGGGATGATATATTTAACTAGCTTTACTAGTAAAATATCGATAATTATACTCCTTAAACTATTTAGTGGCTTAGAAATACTTAAATTCTTTGGATTATTAATGATTATATATGGCGGGATTTATGCTTGCCTAGAAGATAACATCAAAAGATTAGTAGGTTATCTTACTGTTTCTCAGCTTGGATTCATGCTAATTGCTATTGGTACAAAATCTCAACAAGCAAATTTAGGAATCATAGTTTTTCTTTTTGTCCATATACTGTATAAAGCTTTATTTGTCTTATACGTTGCCATATTAATAGACAAAGAAAATATAGAAAATTGTTCTGAAATAAAAGGAATTTACTCGCCCAAAAGTCATTTGTTGTTTGTTAGTTTAATAGTTAGTGTATTGTTCATTATAGCCTTGCCTCCTTTTGCTAGTTTTGTTACCAAAATTGTTGTAACCAATGCTTTGGAGCAAGATATTAATTATTATGCTATTTTCCTACTCAAGATTGTCACATGCATTGCTTTATTTTCTGTGGTTAAATACAAATCTTTGATTAGTGGTTTTTACCTTAAGTTAAATATTCTAACTAAAGTTAGTTTATTTGTCATGCTATCGTTTTTATTAGCAACTAGCTTTTGTTTAGAAGAAGGTTTGAAACTAGTATGGTCATCTTATCCTATTGAAATAATTGATACAAATTGGTTGGATTTAGTAAAACAAATGGTAATAATAGTAATAGGTATAATATTTGCCTTAGTTCTTAGTAAAACGATTTCTAGGCGTTCAACTGCCAACATAAATTTAGACTTATTTCAGTTTATTGAAAATAATATTCGTCATATTTATTTTAAATATAACTTAGTGGTGCAAGACTTTTATGATAAAATAGGAGCGGACAGCCCTATTTTTAACAGAATAGAAAAAAGTACTTTACGTAAAATGAAATCTTGGCATAATCAGTCAACTGGTTTGTTGGTAGTAATTATACTATTAATTATTTTTACCATATTATTGATTACAAGTAGTAGAGGAGAATAAAATGAAGCCACCCATAGCTAATAAGATCGATTATAGTTTTACATTGCACGGTCAAAAAATTACAGATGAGTATGCTTGGCTTAGGGATAATGAGTGGCCTAATGTTAGTAATAAAAAAATTATAGAATATTTACAGGCAGAAAATAAATATACCGAGCAATTTTTTGCACAATTACAACAAGAAAAAGATAAAATATTTGAAGAGCTAAAAGGTAGAATTAAACTGGCTGATCAGTCAACTTATGTAAAAAAAGATAGTTATTATTATTATACTAGAACTGAAGAAAATACCGAATATCCGATATATTGCCGAAAGATAGGGTCAGTGGATGCTTCGGAAGAAATTATATTAGATATCAATGTTCTTGCCAAAGATAATAAATTTACTGATGTAGGTCTAGTAGCAGTCTCTCCTGATCATACGTTAATGGCTTATAGTGTTGATTTTTCCGGTGATGAGAAATATACAATTAAAGTCTATAATTTAAAGACCAAACAATATCTACCAGATGAAATACATAACGTTAGTCGCAATATAATTTGGCATGAAGATTTGAAAGGGTTCTTTTATATGCCGATTAATGAGAATTCTCGTTGTGATAAATTAATGTTCCACTCTTTAGGGGATGTAATTTCCAATGATAAGTTAGTACATCATATAACAAATCCATTATATCAGTTAAATGCAGGCAAATCATCTAGTCGACAATATATTTTTATTGATATTTCTGGTCATAATGAAAATGAAATATATGCTATAGAAATGCGTGATCATAGCTTCCAGCCTAAACTTATTAGAGCTGCAAAGGATGGGGTTTTTTATGATGTTGAGCATAATGGTGATAATTTTTATATTAATACCAACGAGGAGGCAAAGAATTTTCGTATAGTATTAGTAAATGTACATAATTTCCAAAATGATTTATGGAAAAATAATTATATTCCAGAAGAACCGACTAAATATTTATCAAGTTTTGATATTACTAACAATTATTTGATAGTTAATTATCGTGATCAAGGATTACCAGTTATTAAAATAAAACATCTTAAAGAACAGGATGAAAAAATTATCCACTTCCCGGATGCTGCTTTTACTGCCTCAGCCATGTCTACTAATTTTGATGAAGATGATATCCGAGTAAATTATTCTTCACTTGCTAGACCGAACACCACTTATAGTTATGATTTTAATAGCGACCAACTGACAATATTGAAAGTACAAGAAATCCCAAGTGGCTTTAATCCTGAAGAATATATGGTAGAAAGGATATTTGCTGATAATGATGGGGTTAAAGTACCAGTTACCTTATTATATAAAAAATCGTTGTTTAACAAGGATGGGAAGAATCCTTTATATTTATATGGTTATGGTTCATATGGTGTTAGCATACCAGTATCTTTCCGGAATACAGCTATTTCTCTTGTAAATCGTGGATTTGTCTATGCTCTTGCCCATATTAGAGGGGGAGATGATCTCGGACATGATTGGTATAAAGCTGCCAAATTCCTCAATAAGAAAAGAACTTTCGATGACTTTATTGCGGTTAGTAAAGAGCTAATTAAAGAAAAATATACTAGTCAAGGTAATATAGTAATCTGTGGTGGAAGTGCAGGAGGGTTATTAATTGGAGCGGTAATTAATGAGCAACCACAATTATTTAAAGCAGCACTTGCCCATGTACCTTTTGTTGATGTATTAAATACCATGCTTGATGAACAATTGCCATTAACCCCCGGTGAGTTTAAAGAGTGGGGTAATCCTAAAGAATTAGACTATTTTAACTATATTAAGTCTTATTCTCCGTACGATAATATAAAGCCACAAAATTACCCAAGTCTATTTATCACTGCTGGAATCTCTGACCCTAGAGTTGGCTATTGGGAAGCGGCTAAATGGGTAGCAAAGATTCGAGCGACAAAACTCGACGATAATATATTATTGCTAAAAACTAATATGGATTCAGGGCATAAAGGTTCTTCTGGTCGTTTCGATTATCTAAAAGAAGCAGCCGATGATATAGTATTTGTATTCAGGGTTTTTGGTATAATCAATTGACTATATTAAGATTATTATTAACCAGCTATTGACTCGTATTTTTATAAATGGTAACATGAGATTTATGATTTACACAATAAATAGATCACTTAATTTAGAGGATTTACAATGACTAATAGTACAGCCCAATTTGTAGATTTTATGAAATCTTTTATGAATCCAGAAGTTTACATAAATTCCGTAAAAAACTTACCTGTTATGGATTTTTCTGCTATGTCAGATACTATCAAGAAAAGTACTAAAATACTTACTACAACAAATCAGATTGTTACTGAATCACTGCAGTCTATGATCCAAAAAAATTCAGAGGATTTTCAAAACAATGCTATGAATATGCTGAATTCTACAAAAGATGCAATAACTTCTGGAGATTTAAACCAAATAGCCGAATGTCAGCAAAAATACCTTAAGTCGACTTGCGAAACTTCAATCAATAACATTAAAGAGTTTGTCAGTATGGCATCTGATACTTCAATGAAAATGTTTGATGCCATAAATAGTATGACAGGAGAGATGACTAAGACTTGTGATAACATAAAAAACAAAGCTTAAGAATTATTAATGGGTATATTTTATAACTTAAATACGCATAAATTAAAGAGCTAACTAAAGATAGCATTACAATACAACTAACGAGAACCTTAGATTATAGAAATGTCAAAAGATAATTTAGATACTGACAGAAATACCGATAATAAATTTGTTGAAACAGAAGAAGAAAGAGAAAAACGACTGGATCGTGAAGAATCAGCTAGGAAACTAAAGGCAATTCTCTTTGTATTTATACCGCTTTTAGTTGGTTTCCTAACCTTCACTTATTTCTTTCTTAATTCAATAGAAGAAAAAAGTAAACTACTAAAAGAACAAACAAGTCAAAATATATCAACACCAAATAGCTCAGCAAAATAGGTAGATTTGGCTAAAGAAATTAGTTTATTGGTTGAAAGGGACAACATAAGGCTGTTTTAAGAAGTGATACAGGTTGCACTTTCATCTTATACTCAGCTAGAACTGCAAGAATTAAGGTCTCGCGACCTAAATATTTCAGCTGCTCCGTTACTCATGTACGCCACGCCACTCGACTTTGCTACTGCTACCTCTTTTTGAAGTTATACTATCGTCTATCAACTCTTGAAATCATAGTAGTATATAGAAGCATAGTACCCTACATTTATATAACCACTATTAAAATGGCTGCTGATCGTCTATTAGCGAGGAGTCGCGAAAAAGCGGCGACGCGGCAATCTAGGATACGCGAAGCGTTACTCTAAAAAAACAGCTTCGCTGTTTACTTGGATCGTCACGGCATCTAAAGAGCCTTGCTATGACGATTATAGAAAAATTTAGGGTACTATGATACAGAAGCACAACTAATGGTTAATTCAAAAGCTACCCCCTATTCTTCTATAGTTTAGTGCTTCAGCAATGTGTATCCTGTAAACGTTGGAAGAAGCGTCTAGATCCGCTATAGTTCTTGTAACCCGTAAGATACGGTTATAAGCACGCATGGATATACGAAATTTTGTCGCGGCTTCATTAAGTAAATCCTTACCGTCATCTACTGGCAATGCATGTTCGATAAGCAACTGTCCGTCCAAACGGTTATTTGTTTTGATATTATATCCTTCATATCTAGTTTGTTGAATATTACGAGCCATTTCGACCCTGTATGCTATCTGCCCCGACTCTTCTTCTGTATCATCTTCTATTAAATCATAGTTATATGAGTCGATAGATCCTACCTCTATATGTAGATCAAATCGATCCATGATAGGACCAGAAATTCGCATCTGATAATCGCTCCCACATTTTGGGGCTTTAGAACATGCTTTGTGAGGATCGCTTAAATAACCACATTTACAAGGATTCATTGCTGCTATTAACTGAAAGTTAGCAGGATATTTTATATGCGAATTTGCTCTAGCAATTAGTATTTCTCCGGTTTCAATTGGCTGCCTTAAAGATTCGATAACGTTAGGTGGAAATTCTGGTAATTCATCTAAAAACAACACTCCGTTATGTGCTAACGAGATCTCTCCAGGTTTTACTCTTTTACCAACCCCACCGCCGACCATCGCTGCTATCGAGCATGAGTGGTGGGGGTACGAAAAGGTCTAGCTCTTGATAGTTTCCCGTTTGCTAGCTTGCCTACAACGCTTGCTATAGTACTGCACTCCAATATTTCTTCGGGTCGCATTTTGGGTAATATACCAGGTATACATTGTGCCAACATAGATTTGCCAGTACCAGGTGGACCAAGCATTAATAGATTGTGACCACCAGAGGCTGCTATTTCTAAAGCTCGCTTAGCGGCCTTTTGTCCTTTGATATCTTTAAAATTAGGGTAATTTATTATAGTAGTGTCAATTTCTAATTCAGGTGATGATAATATTTGTGAGCCTTTAAAATGGTTAACTAACTCTATTAAATTTCCTGCTACCAAAATATTATTATTGCCAGACCATGCAGCTTCCTGACCATTAGATTTTGAACAAATTAGCCCTTTATTTCTAGCCAAAGCTCCAATAGCAGCAGGCAAAGCCCCGCTGACAGGTAGAATAGAACCATCTAGAGATAATTCGCCTATTACTAGATATTCTTGTATTTCCTCAGCTGGTAAAATTTTCATGCTGCTAAGTATAGCACAAGCAATAGCAAGGTCAAAATGACTACCTTCTTTAACCAAATCAGCTGGAGCTAAATTTATCAGTATTTTTTGAGCAGGCAAGGCAAGACCTATTGAAGAAAGTGCTGCTCTAACTCGTTCTTTAGACTCGCCAATAGTTTTATCAGCAAGTCCTACTATAGTAAAATTAGGTATCCCTGGTGATATCTGTACTTGCACATCAACATCGATAATATCTATACCGCTAAAAGTTAAACTACCAAGATGAACTATCATTTTTATAAAATAAATTTTACTAGATCAAGATTCTTGATAATTTTTGATAATTGCTGGTCGACAAAATGTTCGTCAATAACTATCTCTTTTTCTTTCGTATCACTTGCATTGAAGCTTATCTCCTCCAATAAATTTTCTAGAATAGTATGTAACCTTCTTGCTCCAATATCTTCAACTTCTAAATTAACATTTGCTGCATAAGTAGCAATTTTATCTATTGCATTATCAGTAAATTTTAATTTTACCCCTTCGGTTGCAATTAAGGCTGAATATTGTTTTATTAAACTTGATTCTGGTTCAATTAAAATTTTTATCATATCGTCCTTAGTGAGTGAGCTTAACTCTACTCTAATAGGTAGCCTTCCTTGCAATTCAGGTAATAAATCAGATGGTTTTGATAAATGAAAAGCACCTGATGCTATAAATAATATATGAGCAGTTTCTATAGGACCATGTTTTGTATTAACTGTTGTACCCTCAATAATAGGTAATAAATCTCTTTGCACTCCTTCTCTACTAATTTCTGAACTTTTTCCCTCAGATCTTGAGGTGATTTTATCTATTTCATCCAAAAATACTATACCATCATTTTGTACTAGCACTAAGGCATCTTGAGTAATTTTTTCTTGATCGATCAATTTTTCTGACTCTTCAGCAGAAATAATTAAACGAGCATCTTTAACCAGCATTTTCTTAGTTTTTGTTTTATTAGTACCGATAGCTTTGCCGATCATATCAGAAATATTTAAGACGCCCATGGCAGCTCCTGGCATACCAGGAATCTCAAAATTACTACTACCAAATAAGCCACCTGAATCTGTTATACTTATTTCAATTTCAGTATTGTCAAGTTCACCTTTTTCAAGCTTGCGACAAAATTTTTCTCTAGTTTCAGTTGATGCTGATTTGCCGACTAAAGCATCCAAAATCCTCTCTACAGTTTTTAAATGTGCATTAGCAATCACTGCTTTTTTAGCATTAGCTTTTTGTGTGTTAACAGCTATTTCCACTAAGTCTCGTATTATTGACTCAACATCTCGTCCAACATATCCTACTTCAGTGAATTTTGTTGCTTCTACTTTAAGAAATGGTGAGCCGCTAAGCTTAGCAAGTCGCCTAGCGATTTCAGTCTTACCTACGCCAGTTGGTCCTATCATTAAAATATTTTTTGGCACGATTTCTTGACGAAGTGGTTCGTCTACATTTCTACGTCTACAGCGATTCCGCAACGCTATCGCAACAGCTTTTTTAGCTTTATATTGCCCAACAATGAATCTATCAAGTTCAGCTACGATTTTAGCGGGAGTTAATCCCATAGATTTTTTTTTAAGATTAATACTCATATAACTTTAACTTTTTCTAGAATAATATTATGATTGGAGAAAACACAGATGTCAGCTGCAATATGCATTGATTTTAAAGCAATCTCTTCGGCAGTTAAGTTATTATCAAAAGACATTAAACCTTTGGCACTTGCCAGTGCATATACTCCACCAGAACCAATGGCAGCAGCATCACCATCAGGTTCAACTACATCACCATTACCAGTTAAAATTAATATATTTTTTTGATCTGCAACAATCATCATTGCTTCAAGCTTACGCAAATATTTATCACTACGCCATTCTTTTGCCAGTTCTACTGCACTTCTCAGTAATTGGTATGAATATTTTTCTAACTTTAATTCTAGTTTTTCGAATAAAGTTAGAGCATCTGCCGTAGATCCAGCAAAGCCAGCAACAATACTATTATTGTACATGGTTCTTAGTTTTTTTGCTGTGGATTTTAAAATTGTATTACCAAGGGAAACCTGACCATCAGCGGCAATTACAACCTCTCCGCCTTTTCTTAAGCAAAGTATAGTAGTCCCGTGTAATGTGACAGGACCGGACGAGTTATCTGACATAAAGAATCTTTTAAATATTGATGTTTGGCTATTTGTTTATTATTATGGTATTTAAGTAATCATTTAATATCGTAATTACAAGACTTTCCTATGAATATTTATTCAATATATGTTAATCCTCAAAAAAAAGATAATGATTTTATTCTTATCAAGCAAGGTTTTTCATTATTTGCTGCATTTTTAAGCGTGTTTTGGGCATTCTATCATAGAATGTGGTTACCACTAATAACTACTTTGATATTAAGTATTTTTATATCAAGTTTAGGTTGTACTAATTTTATTTCTGTAAGTCAACTCGCCATTATGTTGATATTTGGTTTTTTCAGCGATGATATGAGAGAATATGATTTGCAAAAAAAGAAATATCAACTTACAGACATAATATTAGCAAAATCTGAGATAGAAGCTGAATTAAAATTTTTAGAACGCTTAGTGGATGAAAAAAATGTGTTATAGTAATCTCAAATATTGACATTTGGGAGTAGATAATAAAAATGAGAGTATAATATGTATGACAAGAATAATGTTTTTGTAAAAATTATTGGTAAAGATATTCCAGCAGAGATAATATATGAAGATGATAATCTAATAGCATTTAATGATATAAATCCTGTAGCTCCAGTACATATAATAATTATACCAAAAAAGGAGTATATTGACTATAGTGATTTTATCCTTAAAGCTTCTAGCGATGAAATTAAAGATTATTTCACCAAACTAGCCTATATTGCATCGCTAGTTGGTTTAGATCAAGATGGCTATCGTTTGATTACTAATAAAGGGGTAAAGTCTGGACAGAGTGTGTTCCATTTTCATTTCCATATTATAGGGGGAAAAACTATTTCTAAGCTGATATAGTCAATTAATTTGGTTTGCTATATTCTCATTCCAAATTCGGTGAAATTATAAATTGCTTCGTCGACCTACGGTCTCCTCGCAATGACGTTTTATAGACGTATATGTCATTGCGAGCGAACGTACGTGAGCGTGGCAATCCATGAAGCTTGTAAGAATAATAAAAAAATAAATGTAAATGACAAAACAATATAATATTGCGGTAATTGGTGCGTCGGGTAATGTTGGGCGAGAAACTTTAGAAATTTTGTTTGAGAGAAATTTTCCAATTAATAATATCCACGCTATAGCTTCGAGTGAGTCTAATGGTAAAGAGGTTAGCTTTGGAGATGGCACTATAAAAATATCTGACATAGATAGTGTAGATTTTAGCAAAATAGATATTGCTTTCTTCGCAGCTGGATCAAAAATATCCATGGAATATATACCCAAGGTTGTCGAGCAAGGTTGCATAGTTATCGATAAATCGTCATTTTTCAGACTTGATTCTGATGTTCCTTTGATAGTTCCAGAAGCCAATCTAGCGAGCCTTAAAGATTATACTATTAAAAATATTATAGCTAATCCGAATTGTTGTACTGCTCCTATAGCTACTGTATTAAAGCCTTTGGATAATGCAGTAAAGATTAAGAGAATGGTGATATCGACTTATCAATCGACTTCAGGAGCAGGAAAGAGAGGAATGGATGAGCTTTACGAGCAAACTAAGGCAAAATATGTTTTTAGCGACATCACTCCTAAAATTTTCCCTAGGCAAATAGCTTTTAATTTATTTCCTTATATAGGTAGTTTTAATGAAGATGGTTCTACTAGTGAAGAATCGAAGATTTCCTTGGAATTAGAAAAAATTATAGGATCACATGCTAAATTTAGTGTAACTTGCGTAAGAGTGCCAGTGTTTGTTGGTCATTCTATTTCAGTGAATGTTGAGTTTAGTGGAGAGATAGATGCTAAAGAAATAGAAGAAATACTAAAAGAATCAGACTCTATTGTAGTTAATTCTCATTTGGATAAAACACAATATGTTTCTCCCATAGATGTTGTTGGTAAAGATCTTGTTTATGTTTCGCGAATTAGAAATGATCATAGTCAAAAAAATACCATTAATTTATGGATTACAGCAGATAATTTACGGAAAGGAGCAGCTTTAAACGCTGTACAAATTGCTGAGGAGTTGATAAAAGGATATTTGTCGAAAAAGTAATTAGGTTATATTTCAGGGTAATTTAAAAGTTACAACTAATGATAGAAAAGTTTGTTTTTTAAATGCATAAATGTCATTGCGAGGAGCCGCAAAACGGCGACATGGCAATCCAAAAGTTGCAATGGCAAAAAATAAAACAGCAAGTTGTTTATTTGGATCGCCACGCCACTTTGTGGCTCGCGATGACAACTATTCGCTTCTATAATTTAGTATTTTCTATCATTAGTTGTGATTTTTAAATTACCCTGTTATACTTCTAAGCTCTAAGTATAATAAAGAGGTTGCCATATTATTTATTTTGCGTATAGTGTAGAGTCAAATAAAAAATATTACAAATAGTATAATTTTTACTAATTAGCAGTAAAAAATATAATAGAGCCAGGAAGCCATCAGGTTCGGATAACTACTGTTATCAGGACAGGCTAATTTAATTTGTGTTAGATGATATAGATTATTAATTCAGAAAAATATAATATAACAATGGTAATATGAGAAGTAATAGTGCATTAGTATCTCAAGTAATAAATCCCCTAACTACTGCTCTTGAGAAATGCAAAATTGCGTTTTGGATAGTTTTTAGTTTTGCGTTTGTTATTAACTTGTTAATGTTGATAACACCTCTTTATTCCTTGCAAGTTCTTGATCGGGTTATAGGAAGTGGTAACTTATTTACATTAATGTGGTTGTCTATTATTATTGGTACGATCTATTTTATTTATGGGTTATTGCAAATTGCTAGATCATTCACCCTAATTAAAGTTGGTGAATGGTTGGATAAAACAATTGCTCCTGTAATTTTTGGTCACTCTATTTCAGCCTCTGCAACTCGTACTAATATGGGGGCTAGTCAGTTACTTCGTGATTTCCAAACAGTAAAAACCTTTCTAACTAGCACTGGTATTAATACTTTATTTGATGCTCCTTGGAGTGTTGTCTATATAATAGTAATTTTCTTAATTCATCCATATATTGGAATCCTTACATTAGTTGGGGCTATTATTATTGTATCTACGGCTTTCTTTAATGCAGCTGCAACTAATAAAACTCTCGGTGAAGCTACTGAATTTTCTATAAAGGGTATGACGCAAGCTGACATCGCCAATAGAAATTCAGAAGTTGTAGAAGCTATGGGCATGATGAAAAATGTTACGGCAAATTGGCATCAATTTAATATTGCTTCTTTGGAGAAGCAATCAATTGCTAGCTACCGTAATGGTGCTATTTCTAATTTTTCAAGATTTATCCGTAATGTTATGCAGATGCTGGTAACTGGTATTGGGGCTTATGTTGTTGTTAGTACTTCAGGAAGAGAGATGACTACTGGTGGTATGATTATGAGTTCCATTATAGTTGGTAGAGCTTTAGCCCCTTTTGATAACGCTATTGAGTTATGGAAAAGTATGAGCGGAGCTATAAAATCTTATAAAAATATCAATCAATTATTTGCTTCGTATAAATCAAGAGAAGAAGCAATGCCAATTCCAAATGTTGAAGGACATTTAACTGTGGAAAATATTTATTATTCGATACCAATTCCTCCACATATACCACAACCGCCAGTACCAAGATATATTTTAAAAGGAGTGTCCTTTGCGGTGCAGCCTGGTGAAATATTAGCAATTATAGGGTCTTCTGCAGCAGGTAAGTCAACTTTAGCAAAAGTTTTAGTTGGGGTATGGAAAGCATCGTCAGGGACTGTTAGGCTTGATAGTGGAGAAATTTATCGTTGGAACAGGGAAGACTTTGGTAAACATGTAGGGTATTTGCCGCAAGGAATAGAGTTATTTAGTGGTAGTATAAAGCAGAATATAGCTAGGATGACTGAAAATGCTGATCCGGAAAAAGTAATTGAGGCAGCTAAAATTGCTGGAGCTCATGAAATGATCTTAAGATTACCGGATGGCTATGATTCAGATATTGGAACAGCAGGCTCTAATCTTTCTGGTGGACAAAAACAACGGGTTGGTCTTGCTAGAGCATTTTATGGTAATCCTAAACTACTTATTTTAGATGAACCTAATGCAAATCTTGACGAAGCGGGTGAAATAGCCCTATCAAATTGCTTAAAGCAAGCAAAATCTAAGGGTATTGCTGTAGTTGTTATCTCTCATAGACCTTCTGTATTATCGGTGGTAGATAAGATTTTGGTATTACAAGAGGGGGCGGTAGCTCTTTATGGCACTCAAGAAGAAATGCAAAATCGAGTTAAACTGTTACAAAATGGTGTAATCCACATTAATGAATAAGTTTTAAATATGGAAGAAAAGTCAAATAACAATAAGCCGGCATTTACAGCGGAGCAACTTAAACAACTTTTGTCGCTACAAAATGATTTAACACACACAAAAAAAACAAAGGGAGCTATTGTATCACAAAAGGTAATAGTAAAGATTTCTAATGCCATTAAAAATACATTATATTATCTTGATCGTTTCGTCAATTTTGTTACTAAAAATAATGATGTTGATCGCAATGATGTAGTGCAAATTGCTAGATCCCCAATTCTTTTTGGGGTATATGTAATAATCTTTTTTGTATTAGTTGGAGGGGTATGGGGCAGTTTTGCTCCTCTTGATAGTGCTGCTACAGCATTGGGTGTTGTTATAACGAGTGGTAATAAGAAGACAATTAATCACCAAGAAGGTGGAATTATAGCTAATATTTTTGTTAAACAAGGTGATCAAGTTAAAGAAGGTGATAAATTAATAGAGCTAGAAGATACAAGAATTAAGTCAGCATATGAAAGTAATTTAAGCCAATATAGACATGCTTTAGCAACGGAAAGTCGTTTAATTGCTGAGAGAGATAATCAAGCTCAGATTGAATTTCCAGAATTATTAACCAAAGATATCAATTTACCTGAAGTAGCAAGGATTATACATACCCAAGAAAATTTATTTCAGTCTAAAAAAGAAGTATATAAAAGTGAAAAAAATGCCTTACATCAAAGGATCGAGCAATTAAATAAAAGAATCGAAGGTACGCAGGCTAAAAAAGTTGCAAATGTAAAAACTCTAGAGGTTGTTAAGGATCGTTTAAAGGCAATGGATACATTGCATGGAAAAGGTTTTGCCAATAAAGCCGCTTTATTAGACTTAGAAGCTAAGGAAGCACAGTACAAAAGTGAGATAGCTATGGCAGAATCTGAGATTGCATCTATTAAGCATTCGATTACAGAGTGTGAGATTAGCATTATTAACTTACAGAATAAATATACAGAGAAAACTCTGACTGAACTAAAAGAGACACAAGAGCTAGTAGCTCGTTTTAAAGAGGCATTTAATGCACATCAGGACTCTTTAAATCGAGTGGTTATTAAATCACCAGTTGATGGTATTATAAATGTATTGAACTATCATACAATAGGACAGGTGATTTCACCAAGTTATCCGATTCTAGAGATTTCTCCAACTGATGATAATTTGATAATAGAAGCAAAAGTTCCAAGCAAGAATATAGATTCAGTGCATGAAGGCTTGGTAGCAAAAATTCGCTTCAGTGCTTTTAAATCTAGAACAACGCCGTTATTTACTGGCAAAGTTGTTAAAATATCTCCTGATATTGTACAAGACAGAAATACTCCAAGCCAAGATCCTACCACTTATTATATCGCTAGAATTGAGATTGATATGGATGAGTTTAATAAGATTGCAAAAGCTAAAAAGTTAGAGTTACATCCTGGTATGCAAGCGGAAGTTCAAATTGTTACTGGCACAAGGACTCTCCTGAAATATTTACTTGATCCTATTACTGATACGATGTTTAGAGCATTTAAAGAGAAATAATACAGTTACCCCGAAAAGGTTTTAGCCAAAAACGATGTAATCCTAGTACTACAACTATAGTACTAACGTCAAAACGCTGTCATTCCCGCGTAGGCGGGAATCTAAAAAAATAACATAGAAGGTATGTTATCATAATACCCTACTTTTTTATATAACCACCATTAAAATGGCTGCTGATCGTCTATTAGCGAGGAGTCGCGAAAAAGCGGCGACCAACAATCCAAGATCAGGATACGCGAAGCGTTACTCTAAAAAAACAGCTTCGCTGTTTACCTAGATCGCCACGGCATCTAAAGAGCATTGCTATGACGATTATAGAAAAATGTAGGGTACTATGGTTAACTTGTTACATCGATAGTTGAGATTAAGTAAGTGTATTAATTTTCGGATTTGATAGTAGAGTTTTCTAACGTTTTATCAATTACCCTAGAAAGGATTTCTAAACTATATCCATTTGTTAGTATGCCATTAACAAAAAATGCGGGTGTACCAACAAAACCTTGTGAACTAGCAGCAAGGTTAGTATTGGCAAGTAATGTTTCGACAATTTTATTATCATTAAGACATTTAGCATAAGTTTCTGCGGATACTCCACCAATTTGAGCTATATTTGTTAGTAACTCACGATATCTATTACTACTACCCCATTTATCTTGTTGTGCTAGTATTACACTTTGGAATTTAAGAAAACTATCTAGATCATTTGGACAACGTGCCAAAATTGCTGCATCTAAATCTTGCTTATTACCGATAAATTCACGAATTATATAAGCAATTTTATTGGTATCAATATATTTCTTTTTAAGCTCAGGTAGAATTTTTTCATGATAATAAGCACAATGTGGGCAAGTTGGAGAAAAATACTCAACTACCACTACAGTTGCCTTAATATTACCAAGAACTATATCATTTTGGCTAACATTGAAAGTTGGTTTATAAGGCATCTGTTTCAAGCTAACGTTATCAGTAGAGTTAGTAGCAGAATCCTCTACCGTATCTAGAGGTTCTTCCGTATTAGTTGAAGCCGTACTGTCTTGAGGATTTACTATTGTATTCCATTTATCATTGGCAAGGTTGTCATTATTTTCTTCTTGTGGAGCTTTTTCCTGAGTCACTTCAGCCTTATTATCAGGTTGCTCGTTTTTATTATTAGATTTATCACTTTCTTCCGAACATGATATTAACAATAATGAAATTATAATGATAAGGATATTATGCATAAGTTTTGATATAGTTTTAAGTTAAATTAAATACTTTACTCTTCAGGATTTTATATTCCTTATGAGAAGTCCTTATAAAAATAAGGTTTTACTGATATTTAAGCAATAAAAATTTTTACTTATTCGTAACAAAATAATTAATTTATATACTATAAATATTTTTTCTAATAAATGCAAAAATACTATTAGTTAAAATAAAAATATTGTTATAATGATTTGAACCCCCTCGTAACTTTCGTGATAATTAAGTCTTATTTGCAAATAAGGTAACACAACCCAAGAAGAAGTGAAAAATATATTGGGATACCATGATGATACTGATATAATGCTTGATGGAAGCATGAAATGGGTATACATCCGTATAATTTATGTTCTGATTAGTTAATTGATTCTCCTCCCTAGATACTGAATAACACGATAAGAAAATTAATTATGAAAGATTTTAATACTAAGGTTATTAGTAAGTATGAAGAAAGATTAAAAGGCTGTTTTGTCTCTTTAAGCTCTGAATGCATCGTATCTTGTAAATATCCTAGTACTTTAAAAAGGTCTTTACGTACTTTTAATATTATAAAGATTCTACAACAGAATAGTGACTTGCTTGATTATCTTAGTCTAGATAGTCAAAAGAACTTGCTCTCTGTTCTTGAGCATTACGGACCTCTCTCTATTGAAACGTTAAAGCAACAAAAATATCAAATGGAAGAGGTAACAAAATTTGTTACCTCTCTTAATCAATTGGTTGATTGCTTAAAAAGTTCTTCCACTTTACATCATGAAGAAAATAATAAGGCACTAAAACCTGTAATGGATTTAGCTAGAAACTTTGTACAACATTGTTGTATATTAATAACTGAAGATGTTAAAAATCAAGATGTTATAAATAATCTACAGGCAACTGCAATTGTTTTGAATTTAGATAATTTATCGCTTGAGCAACAAAATCTACTTTTAGATCAATTGTTGCTCATTAAAGAATTATGGCAGATTGATTCTACTATTGACATAAAGAAAGAATCTGTTCCATTGTTATTTCATGCCAATATATTATTAACACTGAAAGAAGAGAACACAGTAGAGAATACAGTAGATTATGGATACATTTTAAAAAAAATTACTAATTTTTTAATAAATGATCACAATGTATTGATGGAGTTAACCAATGCTAAGTTAATTTGCTTATATAATAGGCTAAAAGATTTATCTATTAAATCTCAGACCATAAACCATATTTTGCTAAGAATACATGATGAATCAAAATTTAGGAAGAGTTTCAGTAAACTTAATAATTCAGGGTATGAGCTTTCAGTATTATTTGAAAATTATAATGCAATAATACATCAGATAGAAAATGCAGAGTTCGCTATAATAGAAAGATTCTTACTCCGGCAAAATGTCTTTATGCATGAAATTTTAATTAATATTACAAAGCATATAGATGCTATCAGGATGCTCAATATAACAGAAGATTCTGATCTGAATTATATACTAGCTCAGATTAGAAAAAGGTTAACTCAAAATATCCAAAGTGGTCATACTATTTCTTTAATGATTTCTTCTATTGAGTCTAAATTTTCTGCAAAACTTGAAGTTAAAATTATTAAACGATATGCTTCTTTAGATAGTTTTACTAAAAATGCTTTAAAAACTAGGTATCAGTTGTTATTTAAAAATATTACTTCATTATTAAAAAAAGAGCTAAATTATGCAGAGTTTGTACAACAGGTAATAACATGTAAAATTGCAGCTGATTATAAGATAAATAGCAATGTTACTTCAGTTAAAACGTTAAGACTAATTGAACAAGAAAGGTTAGAAGTAAAAAAACAATTATGTGAAATAAATTTTGTAGAAATTTTTAGTGACAAATATTTAAATAAAACATCTAGTTTAAGTTTTAAAAAACATGTCAGGAAAACTAATATAACAACTCCTGCAGGTTATGTTATGGTAATTATTAGAATATTACTAACAAATTTTAGTGTTGAACAGCTTCAACTTTTATCACAATTTTTAATGAATGGTAATCTAACTACAATTCGAACAATCGTTCAACAAGAGTTGGTTGTGCAAGTTAAAAAACGCACCACTATAAGTAAGGTAATATATTATGTATTTACTAGAAAGAAAAATGAACTTATCATGCTCAATAATATCAAGAGAATTCTAAATAAATATACTAACCTCAATTAGATATAAGAATCCTTTTTTAGGAGGGCATTTCTCCTTATATTAAAGCCAATTCAGAAGAATTTGATGCTAGGATGGAGCGAAGCCTATAGATAACCCCAGTTGCCAATTAATTTTGTATATCAAAAAGTTCTATAGGAAGCAAAGTTTTGATAGAAGGTTTGTTTTCTATAGAACTTTTTGATATACAAAATTAATTGGCAACTGGGGTTAAGTAGTAATTTGGCACATCCCATTCTTTATCTAATACTGCCAACCAATCTGTGACATAAGGAAAACCTTCTGATGGCAAAGGTGCATAGTGTAATCTTTTCATTACATTACATGCTATTTTAATAGCCTCGTAATCTTTTACAGGAAAATAGGATTTTAATGATATATTAGAAATAGCCTGCTCAACTAGCAGTAAGCCGGTGCTTTCAGCTAAAACCTTCACACCTCCAAATTTAGAAAAAACTTTTAAAGCTGTTGATTCTCTCTTAAGATCATCAATGTCTAGCCCTAACTTTAAGATAATTGGCTGATAACCTTGGAAGCCTGCTAGGACATAATGGTAACTCAAGTTCTTAACTGGATTTAAGCTAGATAAACCGTACTCCTTAGACAATTTTTGGCAAATCATCTAACCAAACCTTACCTTGAACACCATAGATATTAGTAATGTTAGTTTCAAATGTTTTCATGATGACCTCAGAAAAATGCATTCTTGAAGCGGCTGGCACAAATGCATTTTAATCTATTATTAGCAAATGAAATATTTAACAATTATGCGTCAAACCGCTTTAAGCCTGATTGTTTACATTCTCATTCCAATTTCGGATTAATGAAATTAATCCGAAATTGATGTTGATGATAAATTTGTATTTTTTTATGCTAGATCAAATTAACTATTTGCTATAATATTATAGGTAATTCTAACTTAAAACTTATAAAATTGATATTATGGGAATGAGCTTCAGCCACTTATTAGTGATCTTATTAATCATCTTAGTGTTGTTTGGAGCTGGTAAGTTGCCTCAAGTAATGTCAGATCTTGCAAAAGGTCTTAAAGCTTTCAAGGAAGGAATGAAAGACATTGATAAGAAAAAAGATGAATAACCTGTTTTGCTAGGTGATGTGAAGATTTCTATCTAATAGTCTTGATCGTTATTTTCGTTCTCGAATCCGTAACACCCCAATTCGGGATAAGAATTAGTTAATTTTTATCCCGAATTGGCTTTAATATGACAATTTGAAATCTAGAGAACCTCGGTTCGAGCGTTCGCACCGAAGGATCTCACTTGCCTAAGATGACGCCGCTGACTTAAACCAAGCACTAGTGTACCGAAGCGGGAATGACATTACCTTGACAGCAAGGGATAATTATATTCATTCACTTACTATTATCGCAGCTCGCTCAAATTTATTTTCTAAGTTGCTTTTAAGGTTTTTATATTGAGGAGTTTTTAACTCTTCATTGGTAATCAAACTTTTTTTTATCGATATTATATCTGTAAATTCAGTATCTTTATTTTGATATTTACATGATCTATTGACATATATCCACGGAGTATCAACTTCAAAGTTTAATTTATTACAATCTTTAATTGTAATATTTTTTATAATTATATGTCTTGTGTTAGTGTTAGGTATACCTATAAAAAGGTCTGATATTTGGTCAAAAGCCGTATTTGTAATATTTTCCATCCCATATAATCTTAACCTTAAACCAAACCCTTTATTGGTTTTAAAAATTCGGTTTTTTTGCTGATATGCGTACTTAATTGTAAGATCCTTAACAATACGAGAAGTAAGATCAGGTAATTTTAACAATTTCTTGTCTTCTTTATCAAGATATACTCCTGTTAACATGTGGAAAGTAAAATCCCTTAGCTGTTCATTTGATTGATATAACCCAGCACCTGTTATATTTACTGCTACTTCTCCTTTCAAATCAAGCTGACCATGCACATCTACAATATTATCTCTTATTACCAACTCATTGTGTATTATAGCTTGTGAATTTTGATGATCTATTTCAGGAATTTTGGTATAACCTGCTTGTTGAAGATCTAATACCAAGGCTAACTTACCTGCAACATCCGGAAAAATTCCTTGTGCCATACTGACAAAGTTTGTTGGGTCAATCCAATATATTTTTCCATTTTTATTAGCTACTTTAAGCATCACATGATTAAAATTTCCTATAGTAGGTAGTGCTTTTGGATTAGAAAAATTAGTAATACCTCGCATTACTAAAATGGGTTGAACCTTAAACCCAAGCTTTTGCAAGATAGCAGCAGTACTTGCAGAAAAATCTTTGCAATCACCAATTTGAGAAGTAGCAATCTTTTCTAAATCTCTAGGAAAATACCGACCTGATACTGTTCGCCAATCACCCATATATTGGATTTTTTCAGCTAATGAAGAAGTAACAAAATTAATTTTTTCTTCATCGGTATTTTTATTTAGAGCAGATTCTGCTATACTCATGAGAGTTGTAGGAAGTGGTTGATTGATTACCTTAGAATAGTCAGGAGCTAGTTGTTTGGCAAAATCTTGCCATTTAGTTAAGCTTGATAAAGATACCCAAGTTTGGTGCTTAACATTTAATATACCCTCGCTTGATTCATTGGTCAATTGATTATAAACAGGTTTCTCTAGGATAATCTCTGCCGAATGAAAGTCACTTTCAGCATCAGTAATAACTTTTAATACACCTTTTGGGTCATTTACCTTGATATTTAGGGGCAATTTAGAATTAATCTTAGTACTACTTGCTTGCAAGTAACCTTCCTTACCATAGAATATGGTAGCACCATAAAAATTATCTATAGCAACTTTTGTTTCAACATACTTATATTTTAAGTATATTTCTGCACCAAGTTCCACTTTAGGAAATGAGATAGTTATCTGATTTAGTTGATCAAAACCTTGTCCAAAACTAGCTAGCGGTTTATCCTCAATCATATCTTTAGAAACTACATATTCTTGCCCATTATAAATAGTCTTGGCTTCTAATATAGAGATTTGGGAACTATAGTTATTATAAGTTAATCTATATGGAGAGAAATCACTACGTCCTGATTCTTTTAGTATTTTTGCGTGCATTTCTATTATTTCTTCAGAAGTGCCATCTTGATTAATACTAATATCGTTGTTATAAAATTTAATTTCAACAGGAGCATCTTCATACTTACTCCATCTCCCTTGAGCGGAGTAGTTTATTAAAAATACCAATAATATTAAACGAAGACAAAATTTTAAATAAGTCATTATAAATAATCCTAAAAATAAAAAAATACCCCTTAGTTATACTCAAATGATTTGAAGAATTGGATTTGAAAATGAATGGTGAGCATGCTAGGTGTACATATAGTACATGAGCATGCGAATCCATGATATTTTCAAAAAACAATTCTTTAAAGCAGAAGAATATACCAGCATTATAAGGTATTATAAACTAAAAAATAGAGACCACTAAGTAAAAATGATCTTTTTTCTTGGAGGTATATAAATAATTTTATCTTGATCATCTATAGTAACGTCATGATGCATCTTTTCCATGACACCAATAAAATAATTACCATGTGGCATTAGTTTTACTATTGCCCAACCGTCGATAATAAATTGAGTAATTTTATCTAAATCAGATTTGTTTTCAGCGAAAGATATAATTTTTTGATGGGGTTTTACCCTTGTCATAATCTTATTTTTTATTAATTTTAATTTCTTATTACTAAATCTTTTGATTAGTACGGCTGTAACAATAATTGCATCGAAACTGTGTTAGCTTTATTAGAGGGAAAGTGTATACTCAAATGATTTGAAAAATTGGATTTGAAAATGAATGGTGAGAAGGCGTAGCGTACATCTAGTATAGTTACGCATGCGAATCCATGATATTTTCAAAAAACAATTCGTAGGAGCAGAAGAGTATATGTATTTTTTGAAATACACTAACATTATCCCAAAAGTTAACTGATTTGATTGACCTTTCTTTTTCTTACATAATAATTAGAACCTCTAATGATAAATTTCAAATACATTGAATTAGGTGGTAAAAACATAGCAGTAGTTTTTACCATCAACTGTTACAATCAACTGATTTTATCAATTATCTTTCCACCTAATTCAATGTATTTAACTATATTGCATTTTTATCTGTTCCTAGAATTCACAGTTCGGCATCACGGTGTCAGTATCTTTTAACACCAATCTATCCTAGATAACTAATTATTGCAACATTTTCTTTTATTTTAAATACATAATAATTGATAAATTCTTATCCCTAATTCGCGTATAATGTGTATACATTATGGTGTATACATTGCTTTTCAGTACTTCAAGTGGCGGCAAAACAACTCATTCTTAATACTAGCACAATTTCTGCATTAGATATCTTTCGAAATTCGCTTATGTGTAAGGATTTAAAGAAGTCACGAACCTCGACCCACAGCGAACGATGATGTGCGTGAAGAGCAGAGTACCGGTAGCACGAATAAATTACCAGCAGAAGTAGAGTTTGCCAAAGATATCTATTATATTTTCCACATTATATTACTTAGTGCTTTATAATTTCTGTGCTATATTAACTTTATAAGTGATAACTACTAATAGCAGCATATATATGGAAAAAATAACTCCTCGCGTGGATTTAGCTTTCAAAAAGATATTTGGTGTTGAAGAGAATAAGGACTTGCTGATATCCTTGATTAATTCTATCGTTGGACAAGAGGATCAAGTGGCAGAGGTAACGCTGCTTAATCCATATAATCCTAAAAACTTTAAGAATGATAAACTCTCAATATTAGACATTAAAGCCAAATCTGTTGATGGCAAAAGGTTCAATATTGAAATTCAAATTAGCGACGAAGCTGATTATGATAAGCGAGCTTTATATTATTGGGCTAAATTATATACCGAGCAATTAAAGGTAGCTCAGGACTATTCTACCCTAAGCAAAGCCATTGGTATTCATATACTAAACTTTACTTCTATTCCGAATGTGACTAAATATCACAATGTTTTCCATATAGTAGAAAAAGATAGTGGATTGTTGTATTTCAAGGATCTCGAATTACATACTATTGAGCTTAATAAGTTTACTGATAATTCTTATGAGGAATTACCTGATATACTGAAAAAAGTAAAAAACTCTTTAGATATGTGGACAGCTTTTCTAACAAGACATGATCTACTGAATAAAGATAATTTACCTAAAGAATTAGACAATGCCAGCTTAAAAAAAGCTCTAACAGTGCTAGATGTTATGAACTTTACTGACGAAGAAAGAGAGGCCTATGAAGACCATCTTAAATGGTTGCGTATCGAAGCTAATACTCTAAAGAAACAACTGGAAAAAGGTAGAGAGGAAGGTATAATAGCTATAGCAAAAGAAATGCTATTAAACAATGAGCCGATAGAAAAAATTATTAAATACACTAAGTTAAGTAAATCTCAAATAGGAAATCTAAAATGACTTACGATCCTCAAATTTATGATTTACTAACATATTCCATTATTGTTATATAATGGTTAGCTATAGCAGAAGAGGAAATTATGATTAAGAGTATTTGGGCAAAGGTTAAATATGTAGTATATTTGCTTATATATATAGTGATTACTTGGGTTACTGCGAAAATTATACTTATATCAACATTTCCTGATGATGGTCAATGCCATTGCACTGAAACTCCAACGTTACTGCATTATATTTTAGCTTCGATAGTAACTATATTGCCAGTAATAGCACATATATGTACAAAAAATCGTAAACCAAAAGTAAAATCTGATACTAAATAAATTATGATTGGTAAATTAAAAGGTAAAATAGATGCATGTTTTAATGATTATGTCATTATTGATGTTAGTGGTGTTGGATATTTAGTGTATTGTTCTAGTAAAACTTTAAATAAGTTAGTGGTTAATGAGTTTTGTCAATTATTTATTGAAACACATGTAAGAGAAGATCATATTAATCTTTACGGATTTTTATCTCTCGAAGAGAAGGCTTTTTTTAATTTATTACAATCGGTAAACGGTATTGGTACAAGAATGGCTTTAGCTATTTTATCAAATTTATCACCCGAGCAAATCCAATCAGCGATAGCAAGAAGGGATAAAGAAGCTTTTAAAGCCATTTCTGGTGTTGGGCTAAAACTAGCTGAACGAATTATCATAGAGTTAAAGGATAAAGCCTTAACTAATTTTACTAACAACCTTACCATGGATAACAATGATACTGAGTTAGCTAAGATATCATCTGATGCCACATTAGTGTTAACCTCGCTTGGTATTGGTAAAACTGAAGCACAAAATTTAGTACAGGGAATTATTGCAGAAAATTCTAATCTCTCTATTAATGAACTAATTAAACTTGCATTAAAAGCACGTGGATCCAATGTCTAAAAATATTTTGTCAGCTGATATACTTCCGAGTGATCAAGAATTTTCTCTACGACCTAGCTATTTAAGAGAATTTGTCGGACAACAACAAATTAAGGAGAATTTATCCATTTTTATCCAAGCAGCTAAAAATAGGTCTGAACATTTAGATCATACATTATTTTACGGTCCTCCTGGACTTGGTAAAACCACTCTTGCACAAATTATTTCTAAGGAAATGGGAGTAAATTTTAAATCCACCTCAGGACCTGCTATATCAAAAGCAGCTGACCTAGCTGCTATACTTACTAATTTGCAAGATAATGATGTGTTATTTATTGATGAAATTCACCGTCTTAGTACAAATATTGAAGAAGTATTGTACCAAGCAATGGAAGATTTTGCTTTAGACATAGTTATTGGTGAAGGACCTTCAGCAAGGTCAGTAAAAATCAATCTACCCAATTTCACTTTAGTTGGAGCAACTACTAGGCTCGGTTTACTCAGCAACCCTTTGAGAGATAGATTTGGTATACCATTGCGTTTGCATTTTTATAACGTGGATGAATTAAAACTTGTTTTGAGTAGAGCTAGTAAATTGTTAGCAATTAATTTAACCAATGAGGCATTAGAAGAGATAGCGGGGCGTAGTAGAGGAACTCCAAGAATTGCCCTTAGGCTAGTTAGACGAGTGAGAGATTTTGCTTCTGTCGATGATAAGCTAGAAATTGATAAAAATATTGCCAATATCTCCCTAAATCGATTAGAAGTTGACAAAATAGGTTTAGATAGTAATGATTATAGATACTTAAAATTTATAGCTGATAATTATGCTGGTGGTCCGGTTGGTATAGAGACAATTGCAGCAGCTCTATCAGAACAACGTGATGTTGTTGAAGAGACTATAGAACCATATTTAATACAAATAGGGTTATTACAACGTACCCCAAGAGGTAGAGTTATTACTAAAAATGCCTTTGACCATCTTGGAATATAGTAATTTACAGTTACAAAGAGGTAGTTTATGAAAATAATTAATTAGTTATCTCCAACAGCTTCCTAGAAAAAAACATTAAAAATTAGAGAATATATAGCTAACCCGAGTAACATTACTCCGTCATTGCGAGGAGCCACTTTAGTGGCGACGAAGCAATCCAAAAAAGTGATTAGAAACAGATTGCTTTGTCGCCACTAAAGTGGCTCCTCGCAATGACGTTGTTTGATGTGTTGATTTTACCCGGACACTAGTGTGCTTTCGCAAGGGTAACACAAAACAGGATTGCTTAGTCACTACTAAAGTAGCTCCTCGCAATGACACTAGGATTTATGTACTCCTCGCTAATAGCCGGAGTAATGCTAATCGGAGTTAGCTATATATTTTAAAAACAAACTAAGAAATACTTAAGAAAGAAATATTATATGCAAAAAGCTTTAAGTCTTATAATTGCTGCAGCAATTATTTACTCTATTGTCCAAATGAAGATGCTCTCTCCTCCCGAGGACAAAGACCCTAAAGTTCAGACAACTAATGATGCTGAAAATAATAAAAATACTACCGCTGCTCCTGAACAAGCAAATATACCATTAACTGGTAATTTTCTTGAAAAAACTGTTTCAAAGGTTTTGATAAATGCTCTTAAGACAGAAGAAGGTCGACTATTTTTTGAGCATTTACTACAACCAACAAACAAACCTATTACTGATGGTAAATATACTATAGAGGTTAATAGAGACTTAATACAACCAATGTTTAAGATTAATAGCTTTGGTAATGGAACTGTTGGACCAGCTACTTGTGGTCACGTAGTCACATTACGTTATCAATTATTGGATATTAACAATAATTTACTTAGCGAAAATACCAAAACCTTTACACTTGGTTCTAGAGCGATCATGCTAGGTCTTGATGCTGTAGTAGTAGGTATGATGGTTGGACAAACAAGACAAGCGGTGCTTCCTGCAAAATATGCATATTATAACCAGCAATATAAAGAAGAAGATAGAGAACATGATGCACCTTATAGAGTTAATATTGTCTTAAATTCAATATTAACTAATAATTTTGTTGATAGTAATGAAGTAAAGATATTTGATGATGAAATAGCTTATAGAATACCATTATTATGCGGAGATAAAGTAGGGGTTGACGTAAAGATTACTAAATTATCGAATGGTCAGGTAATTTATGATTCAGTACAGAAAGGTAAGAAATTAGATATAAAAATTGGTGATATTAATTATCCATTAATCGTTTCATATGCTCTACATGGTAAAGTGCCAGTTGGCACTAGAACAGTAATTGCCAAAGGTAAGTCATTTAAGGCACTTGGTTCTAATATCAACAAAATGCTTAATCAAGATAAGATTCCTATGGATGAATATTTGATGCTGGAATTAACAAATTTTCAAACAGAATAATAGAGAAAAGAATGCACGACAATAATTACAAGACAAAAAGAGCTACAGTACCAGCTCTAGAAGAATTATTATTTGAACCTATAAAAATACTAGATCATGGTTTTATCAGAATTATTGATTATATGGGTGATGATAGTAGCATCGTCCAAGCAGCACGAGTATCATATGGTAAAGGTACAAAACAACTAAGCCAAGATAAAGGTTTAATCAATTACCTAATGCGTCACCACCATACAACACCATTTGAAATGTGTGATATCAAATTTCATATTAAACTGCCTATTTTCGTTGCAAGACAATGGATACGTCACAGAACTGCTAGTGTTAATGAATATTCAGCTAGATATTCTATATTAGGAAATGAATTTTATTTACCAGAAAAACAGAATCTTGCTGCTCAATCCACAATAAATAAACAAGGAAGAAGTGATGAAGAAATTCCAAAAGAAATTGCAGATAAAGTCTTAGTGCTACTAGAAAAAGATGCTAAACTATGTTATCAGCATTATACTGAAATGATGAACCAGGATGAATATGGCAATATTATCGATGAAAATACTATAGGTATTACTAGGGAACTTGCGAGAATGAATTTAACCTTAAACTATTATACAGAATGGTATTGGAAGATTAATTTGCATAATCTATTACATTTTCTACTGTTACGTGGGGATTCTCATGCCCAGTATGAAATCAGAGTATATGCAGAGAAGATGCTAGAAATAGTAAAAGCTTGGGTACCTTTCACTTATGATGCTTTCGAGGAATATAGGCTAGGAGGAAATAATATTTCTAAAAAAGGACTTGCTGTTATAAAAAAACTACTCAATAATGAAGAAATTACTCAAGAATCTAGTGGCATAAATAAAAGAGAATGGGATGAATTAATGCAACTTATAAAATAGGTATTATAAAATGATTACAATTGATAGAACAACCTACCGAGCCCCATCTTTTAATGAGAGAGTTAGATTTTTGGTGCTGCATTACACTAACGAAAACTTAGAAGAATCCCTAAGAGACCTACTAGGTCCAAAAGTTAGTGTACACTATCTAGTTTCTGACTCTAATCCGAATCATATATTCCAATTAGTGGAAGAGTCTAGACGAGCTTGGGATGTTGGTGTTAGTGGTTGGCAGGGGCGTCAGAATCTCAATGATACTTCTATAGGTATTGAAATAGTAAATCTTGGTGGTACTACAGATGCTCAAGGAAAGATTCATTGGTATCCTTATCCCGAAGACCAAATTATCGCAGTAATGGAACTTTGTCAGAATATTATAGCTCGCTATGATATTGACCCCACTTGTGTGATCGGTCATTCTGATGCTGCTCCGGGAAGGAAACAAGACCCAGGTCCTCTATTTCCATGGAAACAATTATATGATAATAATATCGGAGCTTGGTATGATCAAGATACTGTTAATGCTCTAATACCCAAGGTAGACCTGTCTAATATAAAGTTAATCCAAGAACAATTTAGCAGATATGGTTATGTGTTGCAGCCAACAGGAATAATTGATCAACAAACAACAGATGTTATAGTATCGTTCCAAATGCATTTCCGCCCAAAGAATTTTTCTGGAAAATTAGATGTCGAGACCGTGGCAATTTTAGAAGCATTATTACAAAAATATCTTATGTAAAAAAGCTGTTCCTGCGAAACCTTTGCCCGCGTCGATCAAAAAGTCAGCATAAGTAATAATATACCAATTCCCGAAATTAACTTATTCTATAGTAATTTGTACGTGATACCGGTGCTCAAATCCTCACGTACGTCTTTGTACACTGCGGTTTTGTACTTCGTGCCTCCTGCAAATCCTTCAGAATAAATTAATTTCGGGAATTGGTAGTATTTACAGAACCAAAAACGTTGTCATTCAGCTAAAAGCTGGAATGACAACGAGGGCTTATTAAAGGTTAAAATTTAAGCTTTGCACCAATAAGAGCAACTGTACCTTTGGTTTTTTTCTTAGGTGCTTCAATAAGGTAAACTGGCTTACCCTTAGCTTGGAAATAAGAGATTTCAGCATAAGGCAACAAGCCTGGTGTTATCTTATATTCAGTACCTAAGCTTACTGTATCCACCGTATTTTTATACTTTAGTGATTTAAAATAGGAAAGACTTGTTTTTATAGGACCTTGCCCATAAGCAATTGTGCCATTATAATATTTCGTATCACGACCAACTTTATGGTAAGTTTTTGAAGTTAAACTTTTACCTAAACTACCATAAGAACCAGCACAAGAAATATTACCATAAGTTAAGACTGCACCTAAATTGTAAGCGTTTAGATCTGATAGCTTGTTGCTAGATAGCATCTTTCCATCAGGATCTAATACTATAAGTTTGCGAGCTGGCTTAGCATGTTCTCCTGTAACACCAACTTCTACTGCCATATCATCTAAAATCTCATACTTATAGGATATCCCTGCAGAAATCGCATCTTTGACATTGTAATTATAAATTACTGTATCACCTTTACCACCATCTATACCAGGTAGTTCTACTTCAGTTATACCTGTCTTTAATGTACTGCGACCCGTTTTGCTATCTAAATTTTTTATATTACGATGACCACCAGTATTTGCTGAATCAGGAATATAAGAAATACCAAACTGAAAGCCTTGCATCTCTGGTGTATAATAAGATACTTTTCTAGCTGGCTCTGTTCCTTTATTTATGTCATCGAAGCCATTGGTAAATGAGTCTATGACAGAGGGTGGGACTACCTCAAATTGTGGCTTCATACCTTTATATTGCATACCGCTATCGTCTAGTGAGACATACTTACTCCAACCAAAACCACAACTAGCTGCTGCAACTTTAGCACCACTAATACCCATCTTATTTGCAGCATCATAAGGAGAGCCTAGCTCTACTTTACCATAATCTGTCTCTAAGAATATGAAAGAGCCATTGACACTTGCAGAACCCTTTGGTTTAGTTGTTGGTAGTAAAACCATTTTAACTCCAGCTATTACATCATTAAATTCTTGCTTAGCAGTGGCAGAGAAAGCTGCTTCACTATAAAATCCAAGCTTTTTCTTATTATCAGTAATATATTTACTTTGTTCTGACGACAATTTGCCTTGAGTACTATAACCAGCTTGGAAACCAAAAAATCCTTCTAATTTTATTTCAGTACCTGAAACAGCTTCAGCTGAAGGAGTAGAACTGCTAAAGGCTGTGCTAGACAAACAAGAGACACAAAGCAACATTATTAATTTTTTCATAGTAATACCAAAACTCTTTATTCTTATTATGTAGTCGAGTTCATTGAACATAATACATTTCTATTTAAGTATTTATAGCAGAAGATAAACCATAATGTAACAAATTTTCGTAAATAACTATGATTAGTCAGACAAATTTTATTATTTTAATGGTAAAATTACAACTAATATAACATTTTTTTTAATTGTTGCTAATATCATAAAAATATTGTATTCTAGCTTTGCAGGTTGAAATTTTTGTAAATAAAGTTGAAAAAACAAAGGTGGGGTTAACCCCACCTTTTTTATTAAAATCTTTAAATATTTATGTTGTAATGCAAACTATAGAGCAACAAATTATTGATGCGGTGCAAGATAACCTGAAAGATATTGGTTTCGACTTAGTAAAAGTAACTTTAAAGGGTTCAACCCATAAAGTACTTGAAATACTAATAGATAGGTTGGATGGTAAAAAAGTTACTATAATAGATTGTCGGAATAGCAGTAGAATTATCTCAGCCCTTTTAGATGTTGAAGATATAATTAGTGATAAATATTTTTTAGAAGTTTCTTCAGCAGGTATTGAACGCCCATTAATAAAATTTGAAGATTATACTAGATTCCTCGGTAGAGAGGCTACCATAAAATTAAAAGAATTATTAAATGGTCAAACTCGATATCAGGGAAAGATAGTTAAAGCTGAAGATAATAAAATTCATCTGAATAACCATGGTGAAGACATAGTGTTTTCATTTGATATGATAAAAAAAGCCTCTTTGGTATTAACAGATGAAATGTTTAGGAATTTAATGAATAAAAAATAGACTTCTTGGATAATTTGCTTCTGCTAAGGAATTTGTAGGAGGATCAAAACCCACAACTGTCGAAAGTTCGAAGGTAGAGCGGGTTTTAGGCAGGGCAGTTTAAAAGTTGTATATGGTCAACGTCATTGCGAGAAGACCGTAGGTCGACGAAGCAATCCATAAAAGTAACCAAAAATGGATTGCTTCGTCGGCTTATACCTCCTCGCAATGACCTTGGTTATTTTTCTGCAACTTTTAAACTGCCATTATGACTTCTAAAACCGCTTCCTCTTCTAACTTTCGACAGCTGTGGAACAAAACCTCAACCCACAGAAGAATTGGATTTGGAAATGAATGGTGAGAAGGCGTAGTGTACATATAGTACATGAGCATGCGAATCCATGATATTTTCAAAAAATAATTCGTAGGAGCAGAAGGAGTATACCGGACGCACAAATTACCAGTAGCAAGTAGATGCAAGAAGTTTAATATTAAAAGGCAGTGAATTTATGATTAATATTGGTAACATAGAAATTCTGCAGATCATAGATTCTGTAGCTAGAGAAAAGAATCTTCCTAAGGAGGCACTACTTTCGGCAATGGAACAGGCTGTACAGATTGCAGGACGCAGAAAATATGGAAATGAACATAATATAAAAGCTGAGATTGATAGGAAAAATGGTAATATTAATCTTTTTAGAATCCTTGATGTAGTGGATGATGTGGAGAATTATTTTACTCAAATTTCTTTAAAGGATGCTGTTGAAAAGAAAGTCGATGCTAAAATTGGTGATGAGATTTATGAATTCTTACCGCCTATTGATCTTGGACGTGTTGCAGCTCAGGCAGCTAAGCAAATAATAATACAACGCGTTGGTGAAGTGGAAAGAGAAAAACAATATGAAGATTTTAAAGATAAGAAAGGTGAGATTTTAAACGGCACTGTTAAGAGAGTAGAGTTTAATAATATCATAGTTGACCTTGGTGGTCGTGCTGAAGCAATGATTAAAAAGGAGCAGCTCATTAGAGGAGAAAGTTTTAAGGTTAATGATCGTATTAAAGCTTATGTCCAAGACGTAAGATTATCGTCTAAAGGGCCACAAATTTTTCTATCTAGAACTGATGACCAAATGCTAATAAAATTATTTGAATTAGAGATTCCAGAAATTTATGATAATATAATTGAATTGCGAGCTATAGCTCGTGATCCTGGATCAAAGGCAAAAGTTGCAGTCTTTGCTTCTGACTCTAGTGTTGATCCTATAGGTTCATGTGTAGGAATTAGAGGTAATAGGATTAAGGCTATTACTAATGAGCTTAATGGCGAAAAAATAGATGTAATATTATGGAGCAAGAATATTGCCCAATTTATTATGAATGCACTTGCTCCTGCAGAAATTGCAAAAATTGTTATTGATGAAGATAAGAATATAGTTGATGTAGTTGTGTCTCAAGATAATTTGAGTCTTGCAATTGGTAGAAGAGGTCAAAATGTTCGTTTAGCCTCTAAACTTACTGGCTGGAATATTAATGTAATGACGGAAGATCAAGAATCCAAACGGAGAAATGATGAGTTTTGCTCTGCTACTGAGTTATTTATGGAGACCTTAGATGTTGAAGAAGTGATAGCACAACTGTTATCTGCACAAAGTTTTACCTCTCTAGAACAGTTAGCTTCCAGTAAAATTGAAACTTTAATGAATATTGAAGGCTTTGAAGAAGAATTAGCAACTGAGATAAGAGAACGAGCAATAAATTATGTAAATGCTAAAAATGAAAAAATTATTATTAAACTCGAAGCTTTAGGTGTTGAACAAGAATTAATTGATGTATTGGATTTACAACCAGAATTCATATTAAAATTAGCTGAGTATGGTGTAAAGACTATAGAAGATTTGGGAGAGTTGACAGTTAATGAATTTAAATCATTAGCGCCTAATTCTAACATGGTAGATGATGATATAGAATTACTGATTCGTACAGCTCGTACTCGTGAAGATGAATAAATTTAAGCAACCTCAGTATCAATCTTGACAGGGGATGCTACCTAAACTACTTAAGTTGACACCCATGTGCGTAGACGGAGTTCTAAAATGTTTAATTAGTTGTCAGTCAAAGCAAGAAAATTTTAAAAAATTTAGCATTAAGTATTAGTGCTAAGAATTTTACTGATATACTGAAGAACTACTAGCAAAATTAGCCATTTCTAATAACAGAAACTTGGTAATTTAATTTTGGGTAAAGAAAAAATTAACAATTCCCTTAAAAAAAATGGTATTATAGTGTAAGCATGAGATGCAAGTCAAGTGCAAGAGAAAATCTAATAGACCTCTTGCATAATTCTACTTCTACTGGTAATTTGTGTGTGATACCGGTACTCTGCTCCTCACGTACTCTAGAGTACGTTGCGGGTCGAGGTTTCGTGTCTCCTACAAATTCCCTAGCAGGGGTGAATTCTACAAAAGGTCTAACGGTAAATTAGAAATTTGTAAATTATTCGATATACTCAAATGATTTGAAGAATGGAGACAATAAACAAGGGGTGAGTGTACCTTACTATTCCCCCACAAATATTTGCAGAAGCCAATTCTTTAAAGCAGAAGAGTATATCTGTTAATCATTAATCACATAGCAAAATTATTTAAAAAACTTTATCACAAATATAATTGCTATTTAAAGGTTTAATATTTATGACGAATAACCAAGAACCTAAACCAAAGAAACTAACACTTGGTGGTCCTAAACTATCGCTTAGTAAGCCAGCCCAACCCACCAATGTTACTAGAGGTTTTGTTAGTTCTGCAAAAACAATTGTAGAAGTTAGGAAGAGTAGCACTCCAGCTAATACTTTGTCTTTTAACAAACTTTGGTCTAGTGGTTCTACTTCTCAAGGCGGCGAATCTACTGCTGGAGAAGAATTTAACAGACGCTTAACTATTTTAAAAAAAGCAGCAGAAGATGCAAAATCTCAGAGTACTGATAGGATTAGTACTCTGAATAAACTTGCAACTATCAATCAACCTGTGAAAAAAGACTATATAGACGATATTGAAGAAAATGTTCAGGATGAGTTACAAGATATCGAAAATGATTCTGAAATACCACCTACTACATTAGCACCTACATCTTCACAGGATAACAACCCATCCAAGTCTTTTGTTAGATCAACACTGATTGGTTCTCAGAGCCATTTTGGTGTTGCACTTGAAGATATTTCTTCAATAGACAAGGCTGGTGATAATAAAGCAGTAGTACCAAAGGTTAAAGTTGAGGAGTCTAAAAAATTAAAAAAGGCAGATATCTTCAATATGCTTGATGCAGATGGAAGCGATAATACTGGTAGAACTAGAAGCCTTGCATCAATAAAAAGAGCTAGAGAAAAAGAAAAACGTAAAGCCGAGCAACAAACACCAGATAAAGTATATAGGGAAGTTATTATTCCGGAAGCTATTTCTGTAGGAGATCTAGCCAATAAAATGTCTGAGCGAGCCACAGATGTTATAAAAGAATTGATGAAGCTCGGTATCATGGCTACGACCGTCCAAACAATTGATGCAGATACAGCAGAGCTTGTTACTACGACCTTAGGGCATACAGTAAAAAGGGTTCAAGAGTCCGATATTGAAAATATATTGATTAGTGAAGCTGATAAAGAAGAAGATTTAAAGCATAGGGCTCCTATTGTAACGATTATGGGACATGTCGACCACGGTAAAACTTCGTTACTTGATGCTTTAAAGTCAACTGATTTGGCAAGTCAGGAAACAGGTGGGATCACCCAGCATATTGGTGCTTATCGAGTAACCTTGGCTGATGGTAGGGCTATTACTTTCATTGATACTCCAGGACATGAAGCGTTTTCAGATATGAGAACTAGAGGGGCAAAGGTAACAGATATAGTGGTTATAATAGTTGCTGCAGATGATGGAATAAAGCCGCAAACGATTGAAGCAATTAATCACGCTAAAACGGCAAATGTTCCTATAATCGTTGCAATAAATAAGATAGATAAACCGGATATTAATCTTGACCGAATTAAAAATGACCTATTAATTTATGATTTAGTTAGTGAAGAGTTGGGAGGTGATACTATAGTTGTCCCAATTTCAGCTTTAAAGAAAACTAATTTAGATAAGTTAGAAGAGGCTATATTATTGGTTGCAGAAATGCAGGATCTTAAGGCTAACTTTAGCGGACTCACTGCTGGGGTAGTCATAGAGGCAAGAGTTGATAAAGGTAAAGGAGCGGTTGCTACTATATTGGTACAACGCGGTATTCTAAGAAATGGAGATATAGTAGTTGCCGGAACGAAATATGGTAGAATTAAGAGGATGAATAATGATAAAGGATTAGATATTACCGAGGCAGAACCAACTTTACCAGTAGAGATTTATGGTTTAAATGAAGTTCCGAGAGCAGGAGATCAGTTTAATGTAGTGCAGAATGAAAAGCAGGCTAGAGATATTGTAGAGTATCGTGAACGCCTTGCAAAAGAAAAGAAAATTTCTGTTACCCAAAGATCAAGTCTGGAAGAATTATTCCTAAAAGCCTCTGGTAATACTGGTATGGTAAAAGAGTTACCGATAATTGTTAAAGGCGATGTGCAAGGTTCAGTTGAAGCAATTATCACTAGTCTATTAAAGTTGCCAAATGATGAAGTTCGTTTAAGAATTTTACATCACGCAGTAGGTGGAATATTGGAGTCAGATGTTACTTTAGCTAAAGCATCCAACGCTATTATTGTTGGTTTTAACGTTAGAACTAATAATAATGCTTTGGCTATGGCAGAAAGAGAAAAAGTGGATATTAGATATTATTCCATTATCTATAATTTGTTAGATGATATTAAATCAATAATGAGTGGTATGCTTTCACCAATTATTCGTGAACAATATATTGGTACAGCAGAGATTAGACAGCTATTCACTGTCTCAAAAGTTGGTAAAGTTGCAGGTAGTTATGTTACCAAGGGTACTATTAAAAGAGGTGTTGGAGTTCGCTTGTTACGAGATAATATTGTTATTCACGAAGGAAAACTTAAGACTCTAAAACGTTTTAAAGATGATGTCAAAGAAGTTCACGAGAATTTTGAATGTGGTATCGCTTTTGAAAATTATGATGATATAAAAGAAGGTGATATAGTAGAAGTCTTTGAAATTATTGAAGAAAAAAAACAGTTATTGTAAATGCAAAAACTTTCTGATAAAGACAAGTCACAAAATAGGTCACAAAGGCAAAAAAAAGTGGCAATATTAATAAATGAAGCATTAGTGGAAGTACTAAGGCGTGGTAAGATGTTAGATGAACGTCTGATTAATTGTCCAGTAACTATTACTAAAGTCTTAGTTACCTCTGATTTAAAAATAGCAGATTGTTACTTTTTACCATTTAATACTACTTTTAATGAGATACAACTTACTGAGTCTTTAAATAATTCGAAATATGCTATAAGAAACTTTATAACTGCTAAAATTAATTTAAAATATTCACCAGAAATTCGTTTTCATTATGATCACGGATTTGATAATGCTTACAAAGTTGAGGAGTTATTGAAACTAATCGAGTGAACTAGGATTACAATGAATCAAAACCTTACCCATCGCAAAGCCACAATTGCTGACTTAAGAACAATTGTTAACCTTCTTTTAGAGGATGAACTTGGACAAACAAGAGAACAGTTTTCAGCAGAATTGGATCAAGCTTATATTGATGCGTTCTACAAGATAGATAGTGATCCACATCAATATTTGATGATAGTTGAAATGAATAAAGAAATAGTTGGCACTTGCCATTTGACTATCATGCCATCGCTAACTTTCATAGGTTCAACTAGGATGCAAATTGAAGCTGTTCGTATCTCAGAAAAGTATAGAGGAAAACATTTCGGTGAATGGATGATGAGTATTGCAATGAAATATGGCAAATCAAAAGGTGTCTCCATTGTTCAGCTCACAACTAATAAAAAACGTCCAAGAGCCAAACAGTTCTATGAAAGACTTGGTTTTGAAGCAACACATGAAGGAATGAAATTATATAACTCTAATGAATAATAGTGTTATACTCTTCTGATCCTTTGGTATTATTAAAATGATTTTGGCTAATACTACTTGCAACGCCTACATCAAAAAAATAAAATTTAGGATTAGATGATATAATTTCTCTACTAATTTTTTTTTGATAGGGATAAACTAAATATCCTACCAAACTATCAACCAATATTTGCTAATATTCTTTAACTGTTTTAGCATCAATAGAACAATCGCGAGCTATGTTAGAATAATTCACTAGTTCGCTAGAGGAGAAAGCCGTGCTATCTATAAATCTACTAAACGCTGTAATATTTCTTACCAGTCCCTCAGCCCGAATCTCATTAGTTAAATAATCCTCAACATATGCTTTTAGTAATTTACGAGGATTATTACTGATAAAATGCGATGGAATTAAACCATTATTAAATATTTTTAAAAGATCAAAATCCTCCTTCACCTCAGGGTATACTAATGGAAAAAATTATATTTTATTGCTCTACCGCCTAATAAATTTGTACCATATGCTCTTAATTTTCTAACCCCAGTTGCCAATTAATTTTGTATATCAAAAAGTTCTATAGGAAGCAAAGTTTTGATAGAAGGTTTGTTTTCTAGCAACTGATAATTGATTAGGCAGGATAGCATATGACTAAATGCATTTGTAACTGATCTATGTCTAGAATGCTCTAACTTATCAAGAAATTTAAGTTTGCCTATTACGGTTTCTATCAGAGTTCTTTTGAGCAACATAACCTTATCTATAATAGGGATTAATATATTTTTCATATTCTTTTTAACCCGAGTAATAAGTTGGATGCCTTTGTCATACAAATCATCAAATAATTCTTTAGATATATAACCGCGATCGCCAAAAACTTTGCCATATATACCAAATATCATTCCTTTAAGTCCTTTCCTATCATCCTTATTACCACTGCTGAAAGATACCTTTATCAGATTACCTTCGGAATCTATGATTAAATGTAACTTTAGTCCATAAAACCACCCCTTAGTGGTTTTTCCTCTTGCCGCTATTCCTTTAAAAACCTTATGTGAACTTATACGATAATTCTTACATACGGCTATACCTGTAGCATCTACAAAAGACAGACCTGTGCATTCAGCAAGCAAATGATTCAGTAATATTGCTAAATAAGGCATACTTCTACCTATCAATTTAGTAAAATGTTCATAACTAACAAGTTTAAAATCTTCTGTATAATTATGTAAGATTACTTGTTTGTAATAATGCTTAAAACAATCACAATATGAATCATAGTAACCAATTAATATGGTTAATACTTCGCTTATTGATAAATAATTACTTACACCAGGTTTAAATTTACTACTATTAATTGTAGGCAAATTATTTTCCAAATTCTTTATAAAATCGTCGACAAAACAGTAAATTGCGGTAAAATCTTTTTTCATAGGTTATTTTGTTATTGGTTGAAAAAGATAAAATAACCTATGTCCCTTTTAAAATCTACCTTTCATCTCTCCTATTTAATTGGCAACTGGGGTTGATATGGGTTGTAGGTTTTTTGATGTTCACAATGTATTTCCTGAATATTTTGTTATTTCCGTACCGCTTTTTGATGGTATTATAAAAGATGAGTTGGATGAGTGGTTATATTTTGCCAAACATTCTGAGGTTAAAGATGATTTTAAGTCGCCTTATATGAAGAAAGTAGCAGAACGTCTGAGTGTTCTAAAAATGACTCCAGAAGAACGTCAGCACTATCAGAATTATGTCAATGAATCGCTAAAAGAACGTGATTATATAGTTGCAGCTAGAACTGAAGGTAGAGCTGAAGAAAAAATAGCAATGGCAAAAAAAATGCTAAAAGAAAATTTTTCTATAGAAACTATAAGTAGAATAATAGAACTATCCATAGAAGAAATAGAAGTGCTACGTGAGAATTTGGCTGAAGACACAACTACTGTACTTGGCGAAAATTAAATAGGAAGGATATTGAATTGCTGTATTGGAAAAATAGAACGACCGTTGTTCATAACTGTTGAAAGTTAAAAAAGATATTATTTTTGTAAAAACATATTAGTGGAAGAAATTTTTGGTATATACTGCAAAAAATTGAAGAATTTAGAAGAGAAAATTCTATGTGGATCAAAAACACTAACATTAGTATGATAGTTATGTGGTCAAAACGATGTCATAGTTGGTTAACAATAATATTTTGTTTAATAATTAACAGCTATTCAACTATTCATGCTTCCAATACAAATATTGAAAATAGATTTGCAACAAAGATTGCTATTGTAGATATACACTCTATTCTAGAACATTCTGTAGCAATCCAGTCTATAAGAAAATCTGTAGACCAAATAAGCGAAAAAATTCGACAAGATCTATCAAAGAAGGATGGAGAACTAAAAGAAATAGAGAATCTATTAATGGGAAAACGTAATTCTTTAAGTGAATCAGCTTTTGAACAAGAATTTAGTCTTTTTGAAAAGAAAATAAATATAGCACAAAAAGAAATACGAGATAGAAAAGTACGTCTTGAGCAAGCCCATGCTGAGGGTATAGGGAAAGTACAAGAAGCAATAACAAAGATTATAAGTACTTTAGCAGAAAAGTATAATCTTGATCTAGTTATACCTAGTACTCAAATTTTATTTGCTAAAAATAGTCTGAATATTACGCAAGAAGTGATAGCAGAACTAAATAATAAATTAAAACATGTTACAATTAAATACGAATAATTTGTTATAGAGGTTTATCAATGACAGAATTTACTCCTATTACAGTAGCTTATGGTGATGGTATAGGTCCAGAAATAATGCAAGCAGTACTGTATATTTTAAAAGAAGCTGAAGCAAGAATACGTATAGAGGTAGTGGAAGTAGGAGAAAAATTATACCAAAAGCACTATACCTCAGGGATAGCAGAAGATACTTGGCAATCATTAGCAAGAACTAAGATACTTCTAAAAGCTCCTATTACCACTCCTCTAGGTGGTGGGTATAAAAGCTTAAATGTAACTCTTAGAAAAGCCCTATCTCTTTATGCCAATATTCGCCCTGCTATTTCTTATGCTCCTTTTGTTAAAACACTGCATCCAAATCTAAACGTGGTTATAGTACGGGAAAATGTTGAAGATTTATATGCAGGCATCGAATATCGTCAGACTCACAATGTCTATGAATCTCTTAAACTAATTAGCCGGGTTGGTAGTGAAAGAATTATTAGATATGCTTTTGAGTATGCAATAAAGAACAATCGTAAAAAGGTTACATGTTTCAGTAAAGATAATATTATGAAACTGTCTGATGGGATTTTTCATAAAGTTTTTGAGGAAATTGCTAATGAATATAAGCAAATTCAAAGTGATTATTACCTTATAGATATCGGCACTGCAAGACTAGCAACTCAGCCGGAATTATTTGACGTTGTTGTAACTTCAAATCTGTATGGTGATATTATATCGGACGTATCTGCAGAAATTTCTGGTTCGGTAGGACTAGCTAGCTCTGCTAATATAGGTCAAAATTATGCTTTATTTGAAGCTGTACATGGCTCTGCCCCAGATATTGCCGGTCGCAACCTAGCTAATCCTTCTGGTTTACTTAACGCAGCAATTATCATGCTAATTCATATCGGGCAACAGGATATTGCTACACTAATAGAAAATGCCTGGAAAAAAACCATTGAGGACGGAATCCATACTGGAGACATTTATAATGAAGAAATATCTAGCAAAAAAGTTGGTACTAAGGAATTTGCTGATGAAGTAGTAAAAAGACTAGGGATCAAACCTTCTACCCTCAGAGTAGCGGCATATTCATCACCAGTTACCCAACAACAAACTACTGAGCAGATATATTCGATTAATAGTAAAGAAGTTAAAGAGTTGGTAGGTAGTGATGTATTCATCCAGATGGCAGTGTTGACTGCTCATGAGGTAGCAGAAAAAATTCAAACTGTCAGTTTAGGTGACTTAGAATTAAAAACTGTATCTTCCATGGGTCTTAAATTATGGCCTAGGAATGAAAGGTTTGAATTATTATCAGATCATTGGTGTTGCCGTTTTATGGCAAGGAAGGATGGAGAAAAAATAACACATTCCTCTATAGTCCATTTACTTGAATCGCTAAGCCAGGCAAAAATAGATTTTATTAAAATTGAGAATCTATTTGAATTTGATGGGAAAGCTGGATATTCGCTTGCTCAAGGAGAATAGAATATTTATGTTTTTTGTTATTGGTTATGGATTAATCTTACTCGGAATTATAGCAATATTTTCTGGAATTATTGGACTTTTTAGATTTCCTGATTTCTATACAAAGATTCATGCTGCTAGTGTAATTGAATGTTGCGGCGTACCTTTATCACTTGTTGGTCTTGCCTTTTTACAGAATGATTTTACTAGCTCTTTTAAATTAGTTTTTGCCTCTATATTGATTTTAATATTAAACCCGGTATCTACTCATGCAATTGGCAAGGCTGCTTTATTAGGAAAAACTAACCTAAAATAATTGATTGTTTATTTATGATACTAGAAATAATAAATTTTCAACTAGCTAGCTGGTTGCTTATGGTAATCCTTATAATGCTTGCCATAGTATCAATTAAGATTATATTTTGTAATTCTTTATTAGAAATAGTAGTAATAAATTCTAGTTTTAGCTTACTTATTGGTTTATCATATCTTCTTATGGACGCTCCAGACGTGGCAATGACTGAAGTAGCTCTAGGTAGCTGTTTGTCTAGCTGTGTTTTCCTAAGCTTTCTCACTAGATTGCAAGACATACAGAAATGTGATCTTAAACCAACACGAGTAATAAGTTCATCAATTATATGTTTAATGTTCATAGTAACATTTAGCTTTGCAGGACTTGATTTACTAGAATATGGATCTATAGATTCTCCTATGCAAAGTCACTTAACCAAATATTATATTGAAAATACTAAAAGTGATATTGGTATTCCCTCTTTTGTAGCAGCACTACTAGCTAGTTACAGAGGTTATGATACTCTTGGAGAAACGGCAGTCATTTTAATTGCTGGAATATCGGTATTATTGCTATTTTCACAAAAAAGTAATGAACATGCTTAAAGATTTTATCATTATAAAACATTCTACTCTTTTTATCTTACCTTATATATTTTTATATTGTCTATATATTCAAATTAATGGTGATGCATCACCAGGAGGTGGATTCCAAGCTGGGGCTATATTTGCTTCTATGATAATTGCTTTTGATTTAGTTCATGGTCAGTTCAAATTAAAACAATATTTTTCTACTGATTTACTAGTTGGAATGGCTACTATCGGGGTAGTTATCTATGCCATGACCGGTATGGTATCAATATTATTTGATGATAATTACTTAAACTACTATTCTCTTGCAAATGATAAATTATTAGCTCAACATATTGGTATCTTTATCATTGAAATTGGCGTTGGACTTTGCGTTGCATCGGTTATGTGTTTAATATATTCCATAATGAAATATACTCGATGAAAATCAAGAATTGCGTTGTCGTCTTCAGGGTTCTTCGGTACTCACGTACTAATGTACTCTCCGCTCCTCGACCCTTCGACTCCTGCTACTATCATGATTTTGATTCTATCGTCTATCAACTCTTCATTTACGAGTAGTATATGCATAAACTAATACAGCTAATAAAATGGGAATATTTAATTCAAAATCGTATTAATAATCTTAGCAAATATCTATTTATATTTTTTTTATTTTGTATTTTCAGCACTGCTTTAATCAATGACCAAGCAGATATTAAGAAATTTGGGGTTATTTTTTCAGTAATTTTTTTACCAATAGCCCTAATTGGCTTCTCTAGTCTAATATTAAAGCAAGATGTGGAGGATGGAAGTTTAGAGCTACTATTATCCAGTTTCAGTGAGAGTGAGATTGTTACATCTAAATTATTTGCTATATTTTTTAGTTCGCTTACTAGCTCTTTATTAAATATCCCGATAATTTATATTATTTTTGATCTTGATCTAATAACAGTAACCTATCTTTTTATCACTCTAACTTTGCTATTAACATTGTCCAGTAGCCTACTAGTTTTAATTGGATCTATTCAAAGCTATTTTAGGTCAAATACTAACCTGCTAGCAATATTAATCATGCCACTATTAATACCCAACATAATACTTACCGGTCTTGTTTTACAAAATCTTGAGAATATAAGCCTAATTTTTGTTATGATTGGTATCAATATGCTTCTTTTACCAACCATATTTTATCTCTCATCGTATCTAATTAAGAATATTTACAACATTTAATTTTTATTATACACCATACTGACCCCTGCACTAATAAAAAAATTGTTATTTTTTTATTATTCATGTAATTTAGTCGTAGTTTTTTAACCATTTTTTGGTAGTTATATATGTGGCAAGCTTTAAGAAGACTAATAGCAGCTAACCCTATGGGGGTGTTTTTATGGAGTATCATAGCTAAATGGTACTTTATGATAGCAGTTGCCTCTTTGATAGTATTATTTTGGGTAGCCAAGGGTCTTGAACAAATTGGGTTTATAAAATATATGACCAATGCTACAATTGAAATTCTTGATACATCTAAATCAATTGCGCAAAACTGTACTACAAAATTAGGTCCCAACTTTGAGAGCTTAACCAATTTTTGGAAATGTTTAGGAGACCCGCCAAAATACGAGATTAGAGAAAAAGAAACAGGTGAAAAAGTTTTAGAGGAGGGATTAAATAAGTTACTACCTAAAGACGGAACTGTACCGGAAATGCTTCCATATCGCAATCCTTATGATTCTCCTAACAATTCTACAGATAGTGATGGTAAATAAACCAAATTAATATTTGGCTAAAATCATGTTTTTAGCTTTAGAAAGGTTTAAAATGCATTCGCGTTAGCCGCTTTAAGAATGCATTTTTCCTTATAAGCAAAATTAGGGTAATACTTCACTGTTAATTGTTGAATTGCTGAAGCTACCCTTGATTTTTTGTTACTTTTCCAGTAGTCTATTATATTAAATATAATAATAAATATCAAGTTTGTGCAAAAAGTGAAAGCCACTACTATAGAACCTAGCTTCTATAGTTGCACTCATTATAAAATAATTCCCTACTTCAAGTAGTTGTGAAAACAACTATTGAAGTAGAAGAGGTATACTAGTCAGTTTATGTCAAATACTAATGATTATGATAAGGCAACTCGTAGGGATTTTATAACCTTAACTGCCAGCAGTATGGTTGTGGTTGGAGCTACATGTGCTACCTACCCTCTTGTTGATTCATTCAACCCTTCAGCGGATGTTCTTGCCCTATCTTCAATAGAAGTGGATTTATCTCACATACAACCAGGTCAAACTCTTACTGTTAAATGGCAAGGTAAACCGGTTTTTATTACTAACAGGACTCCCGAAAAAATTGCTGAAGCAAGAAATGTAAACCTTTCCGAGTTAATAGATCCCGAACTTGATCAAGTACGAGTCAAAGCTGGACATGATAAATGGTTAGTAACTATCGGCATTTGTACACATTTAGGTTGTGTACCACTTGCAAACCAAGGAGATTATGATGGTTGGTTTTGTCCATGCCACGGCTCTCAATACGACTCATCTGGTCGTGTTCGTAAAGGACCAGCTCCTTTAAATTTGGCTGTCCCACCATATGAGTTTATTTCCGATACAAAAATTAAAATCGGATAGTTATTTATGAATGAAACTAATGATCCTAAAAAATCAAACCCCATTATAGAATGGATAGACTATCGGCTACCTGTTTTCTCATTCCTTAAACATTTAGGCGAATACCAAACACCCAAAAACTTAAGTTACCTATGGAACTTAGGGTCAATAGCTGGTATCGCTTTAGTAATTCAGATAATCACTGGCATTATTTTAGCTATGCATTACACTCCTCATGTCGATTACGCCTTTGAGAGTGTTGAAAAAATTATGCGTAATGTCAATTATGGCTGGTTAATACGTTATATACATTCAGTTGGAGCATCAATGTTTTTTGCTGCAGTTTATCTACATATCTGTAGAGGGTTATATTATGGGTCATACAAAAAACCTAGAGAGTTGTTGTGGCATATAGGTATAATAATTTTTCTTACCATGATGGCTACTGCATTCATGGGGTATGTGTTACCTTGGGGACAAATGAGCTACTGGGGAGCAACTGTAATCACCAATTTATTTTCAGCTATACCTATTATTGGCAAATCGATAGTTACTTGGCTTTGGGGAGGATTTTCAGTTGATAACCCTACACTTAACAGATTTTTTGCTTTACATTATTTATTGCCGTTTATTATAGTAGCTTTAGTACTACTCCATTTAGTAGCACTACATATTCATGGATCAAATAACCCTAAAGGGATCGATGTTAAGTCATCTAAAGATACTATTCCTTTTCATCCGTATTATACGGTAAAGGACTTCGTTGGATTCGGTGTTTACTTTTTAATATTTGCCTTTTTTGTCTTTTACCAACCAAATTATCTAGGGCATCCTGACAATTACATACCAGCTAACCCTTTAGTTACTCCGGCTCATATAGTTCCAGAATGGTATTTTCTGCCATTTTATGCCATTTTACGGGCAGTACCATCAAAGCTAGGTGGCGTAATATTAATGTTCTCTAGTATTTTGTTATTATTTGTTTTACCTTGGCTTGACAGTTCAAAAGTTAGGAGTAGCAATTATAGACCAATGTTCCGCATAGCTTTTTGGCTGTTCATATTTGACTGCTTGACACTTGGGTATCTTGGGGGACAACCAGCGGAAGAACCTTACATTACCTTAAGCAGGTTCGCTGCTACTTACTATTTCTTTCATTTTCTCATTGCAGTGCCACTAATTAGCAAGTATGAAAAAACTCTGCCATTACCGGATTCTATATGAAAGATCAGAAAATTATGGCTAACCCAATTAACATTACTCCGTCATTGCGAGGAGCTACTTTAGTAGCGATGAAGCAATCCAAAGGAATGATTAGGAATGGATTGCTTCCTTGGCTTATGCCTACTCGCAACGACATAAGTATCAAATTTTTCCTGTGTTTGTTAATTTTGTTAATATCAAATATTGTCACTGCCAATAACAATGCACTACCTACAAAAAAGATTGCTTGGCCATTTGATGGAGTTTTTGCTAGCGTTGATAGGAAAGCTGCACAGCGTGGCTTCCAAGTATATAAAGAAGTATGCAGTAGCTGTCATGGTCTTTATAATTTATATTACCGTAATCTTAAAGAGCTAGGATTTTCAGATGAAGAAATTAAAGAAATAGCCAAAAATTATACTGTACAAGATGGTCCAAATGATGCAGGAGAAATGTTTGAAAGACCTGCCCTACCCTCCGATCCATTTGTTCGTCCCTACCCTAATGAACAAGCAGCAAGAGCTGCTAACAATGGAGCAGACCCACCTGATTTATCCTTGATTATCAAAGCAAGACCTGATGGAGCAAATTATTTATATTCTATACTTACTGGTTATAGTGATCCTCCTGAAAATTTTAAACTAATGCCAGGATTAAATTACAACCCATATTTTCCACATAGTCAGATTGCCATGCCAGCTCCTTTGTCAGATGGACAAGTAAAGTATATAGACGGAACAAACTCATCAGTCGAACAAATGGCTATGGATGTTACGATATTTTTACAATGGGCTGCTGAACCTGAAATGGAAAACCGTAAATCCATGGGTTTGAAAGTGACGATGTTCTTAGTAATTTTTATAATTTTCTTCTATATCTCTAAAAATAGAATTTGGAAGAATCTAGAAACAGAAGAGTATAAATAACAAATCTTTAGGTTCTTATATCTTAAAACATGTTATAACTACTTATAACATGTTTTAAGATATAAGAACCTAGTTATCCCGAATTCGCGTAAATTACCGCATATTAAACCTATCATAAGTAATCTTATTCTCTACCGATTCAATCAATGTATCAGAGAATTCTTGCACGAAATCTTGCCTTACCATACCCAACCTCTTCTTAAGCCACGATTGTTTAGCAGATATATATTTAATAGTTACATCACCATATTTCTGTTTTATGAAACTATACATATCATCTATACCATCAATTAAACCAAAATCAACAGCAGTTTCCCCAGACCAAAATGCTCCATTAAATAAAATATCATCTTCTTGCGTTAACTTACCAATACGACGCTCTTTAACATAATCTATAAAATGCCCGTGAATCTGTTTTTGTATATGCTTAATAATTGCAATATCCTCCTCTTGCACTGGTTGAAATGGATCGAGAATAGATTTATTTTTACCTTCTGCATAAACCCTCCTTTCTACTCCAAGCTTATTGATAGCCACAGGAAAACCAAAACCAGCCGAAACCACCCCTATACTACCAATAATTGAACTCTTAGATGCATATATTTGGTCACCAATACAAGCAAGCCAATATCCACCAGATGCTGCTACATCTTCTACAAAACTATAAATTGGTATTTTCTTTTCCCTAGCTAATGACCTTATACGTTTGCTAATCAGTTCAGATTGTACAGGTGAACCACCTGGAGAATTGATAGTTAAACACAAAGCTTTAAGATTTTTGATCTCAAAAGCTTTGTCAATTAACTCATGTAGCGATTCTATGCTAAGCCCTGATTTTACTGGGCTTACTTTACCTATAACCCCACTAAGGCGAAGAACAGCAATTACCGGCTTTGATGCCTTAGAACCTATTCTAGGCAGTAATGAAAGTAATTGCTCTAACTTACCTATTTGACGTTTAGCAATTACCTGATCAAATTTTGCCTCAGCAATTAAACTTTTATTATGTTCTATGTACATTAGTTACTCCTTATTATCGTTTTTAGAAGCATTATTTTCCTCATTATTCTGTTGTATTTTTGGTTTTTCATCTTTGTTTTCCTGCTCTTCAGCCTTTAACTGTTTATTAACCGGTTGATTAAGCGTTTGTTCCCGGTAACTATTTTTAGGTTCTGGGTGGTTTCCAGGAATATTTGACAAAATAATATTGCGAATTTCTTCATCATACCAATTAATAGTACCAACAAAACTTACTAACATTTTTCCATCTGGATTAATTAGAATAGCAGTTGGTAGACCAACTATTGAAAAATCTTTAAATAGTTGATTCTTAAAATCATGGTAAATTGGCAGATATCTTATATCATAATCTTTATAATATTTTTGGATAATTTCTATTCCTTGATAGTCTTGTGATACAGGGATTATTGCAAATGGCAACTTTCTAAAATCTTTTTGCAATACATCTAAATCCGGCATTTCTTTAATACAAGATGCACACCATGTTGCCCAAAATACCAATAATATCGTTTTTCCTTCAAAATTATCAAGAGAATATTTTTCTCCTTTATCATCAAAGAAAACCACCGTATCAGGAACACTAGATAAATCAAGCATTTTAACACCTGATTTGATCTGATCTAATGCAAAACTATTAGTGCTGATCAACAAATATGTTACAATCAAAAAAAATCGTTTACTATATTTTCTAATATGCATATAAATAACAAATATATTTCCAATTAATTTATTGATCATCATGAAAAACAATATTTTTTTACCTCTAATATTATTAAGCTGCTTAATCTTAACTTCTTGTGGATTAAAAAAACCATTAGAAAACCCACCTTCAGAAAATCCAGTTGCAGAAGATTGTTGCGGAGGGTGTGAAAACTCAAAACATTAATATCTTTTGAAAGTTCGTCCCGACATTACTACGTCAAATTCATACGTTTTAATGCCATCTAGTGCAGTGGACAAAGCATGACTAACTTCTCCGCAATTTTCTAAATTAACCCTTGAATTAGATAAATATAGCTTTGTTTGTAGCTGTCCAAGAACTAGGTGGTCAACTCTAATGTTTACATTAGGCGTTTCACGCAAAATTCCACTAGGATATATAGTAATAAAATAAAATTCTCCTTTATTATTAGTAGTAGCAATGCCAGATCCGGTAAAACTTGATTTACTTACAAGGTTTAGCATTTTTTTATTGATACGAGTACGAAGTGGTACGTATGGATATTTTCCGTCACTTCCAACCTGCCATAAATATATTTTTGCATCTGCTACTGGAACACAATCTTGGTCTAATAATCTACCCTTTACTATAATTTTTGTACCACGATAGACTGCTTGTTGTCCTGTCTTTCTAAGTAAGTTATTGGATAATTGGAATTCTTCCGGTTCGTAATCATTCATTGCACTCTTACTGATCTTACAACAATTAAGCTTATTAGGGTAAAACTTAGATTCACTGGCTATAGCAATAGTGGAATACAAACAGATTAAAAATAACAAATTTTTCATTTTTTACCATTTATGTTTAATAACTTACCCCCTTTGGGATAAGAATTAGTTAATTATTATCCCAAATTCACGTAACTTCTATTAGAAGATGGATATTCTACATTTTCTTATAGAGATTTAAATTATCGTATCCTTTATTCTTTTACAACTATATTAACCTCAGTTTTGGATTAAAATTTTTAATTTTAATCCAAAACTGGCTATAATATCAGAAAAATACATTCTTGAAGCACTTCTATAAATACATTTTAATCTATTATCGCTAATAATCTTATTTTTATTGGTATAAAAATAAGATTATTAGCAAATGAAATATTTAACAATCAGGCGTCAAACCGCTTTAAGCCTGATTGTTTACATTCTCATTCCAATTTCGGATTAATTTCATTAATCCGAAATTGAGGTTACATTATATTTTATATTTATTTTGTTAATTTAAAGAACAGGGCTATCCTTTACATCACGTGGTTCTTATGGTACACTAAAGCTAAACTACTTGAAATAGTAAAAAAATAAAATCATTTATGAAAACACACTTAAAACAAACTATTATTGGCACAATGTTAGCTTTATTTCTTTTTCCAACTGCCACAATTGCAAGGAATGGAGACTATCCCAAAACTGTGCAAGAAAGAAAGATGGATGAAATGGGGTCGATAGTTGGAGGAGAAGGCTTGGTGTTTAGACCAAGTAGAATCAAAAATGAATCTACCAAAACTGTAGGCTGTAACGTTAATAAATATTTATGGCAAGCTTCTATAGAAACTTTAAGTTTTGTGCCTCTTGCTTCAACCGGTTCAGTCGGTGGAGTCATTATTACTGAATGGTATAGTCCAAAAGGACAAACAAATTTTCGATTTAAAATAAATATTTTTATTAAAGATAACGTTATTAGTCCGGATGCCATCCAAGTAAAAATATTTGAACAAACACTTAAAAATGGTAATTGGCTAGACAATCATACTACTTCGGACCTAGCTAATAGCATAGAAGATAAAATTTTAAGAAAATCTAGAGAATTATATATTAGTGCTGAAAGAAAAGAATGATATACTTGCTACAATAAGGATAGTTTACGATACAAATTATGAGAGATATTGAAAAGAAATGGCAAAGAATTTGGCTTGAGGAAAAAGCTTTTGCTGCAACAAACGATAGCGACAAGCCTAAATATTACGTACTTGAAATGTTACCCTACCCTTCTGGAAAGATTCATGTCGGGCATTTACGTAACTATTCTATCGGAGATTGCATAGCTCGTTTTATGAAATCACAAGGCTATAACGTATTACACCCTATGGGTTGGGATGCTTTCGGCTTGCCAGCAGAGAATGCTGCCATTAACAATAACTCTAATCCTAAAGATTGGACTTATTCAAACATCGCAACTATGCGGGATCAGCTAAAATTAATTGGTTTTTCATATGATTGGTCGAGAGAAATAACAACTTGTGATCCGGATTATTATAAGCATGAACAAAAATTCTTTTTAGAACTTTATAAGAGAGGTTTAGCATACCAAAAAGAATCTTTAGTCAATTGGGATCCTGTAGATAATACTGTTTTAGCTAACGAACAAGTAGTAGATGGTCGTGGATGGCGTTCAGGTGCTTTAGTTGAAAAACGACAGCTAAAACAATGGTTTCTAAGAATCACTAATTACGCTGAAGAACTGTTAAATGAAATTGCAAAACTGGACTCTTGGCCTGATTCTGTTAAATCTATGCAGGAAAAATGGATAGGTAAATCGGAAGGAGCAAATTTTAGTTTTAAAATACAGGATCATGATGCCAATATTGAAGTATTTTCTACTAGACCAGAAACTATCTTTGGAGCAAGCTTTGTTGCGATAGCCTATAACCACCCAATAATTGAGCAATTAGTAGATAAAAATGACGCTATAATATCTTTCATTGAAAAATGTTCGCAATTAGACACTAATGTTGTAGTAGATAAAGCCGAGAAAGAAGGGGTGTTTACTGACCTTTTTGCTATTCACCCATTTGATCCTAGCATTATTATCCCTGTTATAATAACAAATTTCGTACTAATGGATTACGGTACTGGTGCGGTCTTTGGATGCCCAGCACATGATGAAAGAGATCATGCATTAGCAAAGAAAATGGGATTACCAATAAAGCAAGTAGTAATTAATAAGGATGTTCCAATAGACGTACACTCGGAATCTTACACTGGTGATGGTATCATGATCAACTCAGATTTTTTGAATAATCTTGCTATCCAAGATGCTAAACAAAAATCTATAGAAGAACTTGAAAAGTGTGGTTTGGGCAAACGTACTATTAACTACCGCCTGAAAGACTGGGGAGTGTCAAGACAAAGATACTGGGGTTGCCCTATTCCAATAATCTATTGCTCGGATTGTGGAACTGTGCCAGTAGCTGAAAAAGACTTGCCTATAACTTTACCAAGCGATGTTACGTTTTCTAGACATGGCAATCCTCTTGATTCACACCCTACTTGGAAACATACTAATTGCCCAAAATGTCAGAAACCAGCTATTCGTGAAACTGACACGTTAGATACATTTTTTGAGTCTTCTTGGTATTTTACCCGTTATTGTAATGTAGATGCAAAAGATATGACTGACAAACAAGCCTGTGATTATTGGTTACCTGTTGATCAGTATATTGGTGGAATTGAACATGCAGTAATGCATCTTCTTTATGCAAGGTTTTTCACTAAAGTAATGAACGAACAAGGTTATCTCAACATTCGTGAACCTTTTACTAATTTACTAACTCAAGGTATGGTTCTACATGCTACCTATAGAGATGCGAATAATAATTGGCTTTATCCAGATGAGGTAATAAAACAATCTGATAAGTGGGTTAATAAGAATAATGGAGAAGAAGTATTTCAAGGGCGAATAGAAAAAATGAGTAAATCCAAAAAGAATGTCGTGGATTTAGAATCAATATTAGCAAACCATGGTGCAGATGCTATCCGGCTATTTGTACTCTCTGATAGCCCACCGGAGAAAGATTGTGAATGGTCGGCAAATGGTCTTGAAGGGTGCAGCCGTTTTATCAGTAAGTTAGAAAATATGGCTGAGATACTAATTAATAATAAAATAACAGAGACTCCTAGAAATAGACTGGATAAACTAACAAAGCTTACTCATCACACTATTAAGCATGTTACCAGCGAGATAAGGGAGTTTAAGCTAAATAAAGCCATAGCAAGGATGCGGGAACTATTTAATGCTTTGTCAGATGAAATATCTAAGGGCAAGGAAGCCAATATTACTAGCGTTAAAGAGGGTTTTAGTATCTTGATTAAGTTACTTAACCCATTTATTCCACATATTACAGAGGAAATTTGGCAAAAATTAGGCAATAAGGAAAGATTATATCAAACCCCTTGGCCTTCTTTCAACGAATCATTCTTAGAACTAGAATCTTATACTATGGCTATCCAAGTTAATGGTAAACTGAGGGCTACGCACGAATTTGCTAATGTAACAAGTAATATTGAGATTCAGAATATGGTAATGCAATTACCCGAGATACAAAAACATTTAAGCGGCAAGGAACCTAAGAAAATTATCATAATACCCTCGAAAATAGTAAATATCGTGGCGTGAATAAGGATGAAAGAAAATGTTAATAAAAGATGCTACTGTTAAAACACCGAAACAAAAAGAATCTGCGTTAGACAGTACGCTTGTTTCGTTATTTGCCGGTGCAGGTGGTATGGATATTGGTTTTGCAAAAGCTGGGTTCAAGACAATTTGGGCAAACGAATATGACAAAACAATTGCTCTTTCTTATCAAAACTACTTTCCTGAATCAAAGTTTGATGGGCGTTCTATTTTGGATATTCCAAATGAAGATATTCCATTTGGTGCAACGGGTATCATTGGTGGACCGCCATGTCAATCATGGTCAGAAGCTGGGGCTAGGCGTGGAATTGACGATTTAAGAGGTCAATTATTTCATGAATATATAAGGATTATTAGACATGTACAACCAAAGTTTTTTGTTGCGGAAAATGTTCATGGAATAATCCATTCAAGAAATATTAAATCCTTTATGAATATCATAGATATGTTCAAAAAAGAAAACTATGAGGTTAGTTGGAAATTGTTAAAAGCAAGTGACTATGGTGTGGCACAAGATCGAGAGCGTGTTTTTATAATTGGCTATCACAAATCTTTGAACAAAAAATTTGAGTTTCCTAAACCTTTGGGAAACAAAGTTACTTTAAAACAGGTGATAGGTGACCTAGCTGATCTAAAAGTTGGAACAACCAGAAAAGTTAAAAATCATGAGCTAATTGATTCTGGTTATTCCCCAATTTTTATGTCGAGAAATCGAGTGCGAGGTTGGGATGAGCAATCATTTACTATTTTAGCAACAGATAGGCATATTCCATTTCATCCACAAGCTCCTAAAATGATAAAAGTTGACGGACAAGAGTTGAGAAAGTTCGCTCTTGGTTATGAAAACAAATATCGAAGATTAACCGTTCGAGAATGTGCACGAATTCAGACATTTCCAGATAATTATGAGTTCATTTATACCAATATCAGAAATGGCTATAAAATGGTTGGTAATGCTGTACCAGTAAATTTAGCATATTGGGTAGCCAAATCAATTAGAGAAGATTTGGGGGGTAATGGCTACGCAGACAAATAATGGCAGAGCTTTTGAGTGGGCAGTGGGTTTAGCACTTAAATTACAAACCAATATGCCAATTGCAGAAAATGCCTATTCAGAAATTAATGAGAAAGCATTTTATGAAATAGCAGACAGGGAGAAATCTGATTTGCTAAATGCTGCTACTATTGCCATCGAGCATATTATGTTGAAAGAAAAGACCTTTTTTGAATCTGGTAATGATGGATTAATTTCATTTAATAGTGATACTGCAGGTACGCAGGGTGATGTACGTGATGTATTGATAACAATAAATGGCAAAACATTCGGCATATCTTGTAAAAATAATCACAAAGCCTTAAAACATCCAAGATTATCAAGAACAGCTAACTTTATTAAAGAATGGGGTATTGATGATTCAGGTTGTAGTGATGAATATTGGGTCACTGCCACAACAATCTTTGATGAGTTAGCTAAAATTAAAAACGATTCTAATGGAACTGCGTTATGGAGAGATGTTATTGATAAACCCTCTCGCTTTTATTGGCCGATATTGGATGCGTGGAGCAATGAAATAAGTAGGGTATGTGCCATCAGCGAGACAAAAGAAATTGAACTTTGCAAGACAATTATATCTTTTATAGTAGGACGTTTTGATTTTTATAAAATCATCAGAGAAGGAAAAAAACGGGTTATTGTACAAGGGTTTAATTTGAATAATACCTTATCTACCAAACGTACAAAGCATCCAACATGTATTAATACAATAAACAATAAGAATGGTAGTCAATATTCAAAAACCATCGTATTTAACCGTGGTTATAGCATCAATTTTAGAATACACAATGCAGAAAGCAAAGTAATTCCATCTCTTAAATTTGATATAACTGCTATAGGTTTACCAGCAAATGAGATTTACCAGCAAACCTTTGATTTATAATTATATTACAGGAGAACTTTGGCAAAAAGGAAAGATTATCATAATACCCTCGAAGATAGTAAACATTGTAGTATAAAGATGTGATGATGGATAAAATTCATGTTATAGCAAGGGCTTATATAAGAGATAACGACTATATATTGGTAGCAAATAGTGGTAAACATCTATTTCTTCCAGGAGGACATGTTAAGTATGGAGAAGCGATTTACAGAGCGTTATCACGAGAACTAGCAGAAGAAATTGAAATATCTAACCCTATAATCGACGATTTTATAGGAGTAATAGAAAATCTTTGGGATAATAATGGGAAACCATTCCATGAACAGTCTTTTGTATTTAAAGTGCATTCACATAGCCTATCTAAAAATAAAGAAGTAATATCAAAGGAACAACACTTAACTTTCCATTGGGAAAAATTTAGCAACCTAGCACATAAAAATTCTTTGCCAACCGGTATGTATGATTTCTTAAAAGAATACGAGGAACAAAAACAACCAAAGTTTCTTTCTCTTATAAAGGATCAATTTACTACCAATTATTAAGCAATTTGTAATTGAGACTATTTTGTAACAAAAAAAGCTCTCCTTAAGGTTTTCTACTAATATTCCTCCCAAAAACTTGAAAAATAACTTAGTATTCTCAGGTCTTAGTAATACACTAAAAATGGACTGTGTAATAAAGTTACGTAAGAAGTTTAATACAAAAACTTGGAAAGTACCCTAATTAACCCGAGTTGCCAATTAATTTATAAGAGCAGAGCTAGGTTTTATGAACATTTGAAGTTAATTTGTAACATTAAAACACTTAATAAAAACTATATTTTTTAGAAATATGTTTGTATTAAAAATGTTTTAGTATCGAGCCTCACATGAAACCAGCGTTAAATATAGCTTTTGCCAGTATAATTAATTGGCAACTCGGGTTAATTAGGGTACTTTCATAAAAACAACTCAACAAACTTCTTAGAACATTAAATTGCTAATAAAATGAAAAAATTAACTACGCAAGAAGCATGTAACGTTTTATCAGCTTGGACTGTCTTGGAAATATTAACACCTCAATCATTTAATAAACCAGAAGACCTAGTAGGAGGAAATAAAGAATTAATTGTTTTATTAGATAATAGACTACCTTGGGAGAATGGCGGCGAACAATTGCCTCATTATCTCCAATTATTCTATCAAATAATAATAGGTTCAATTAATCTTAAGAATGTATTTTCTGCTCTAACTAAAAAGTATGGTGACACAAATGTAGAAGCAAAATATGTATCAGGGGAAGCCATTATGGGTGTAATTATTGTAGATCAATATGGTCATCTTATTAAAAACGACAGTTCTGTTAATATTTCAAGTTTTGCATGGGGTGCTCCTCAAGCTTTAAAAGGAAATCTTAAAAACTTAGGTAAATGGTCATCAACTGAAAAAGATACCCCTACTAAAACTTTACTACTTAACAGCTTTTACCTAAATGATCTAATTAAAGTTAGTAGTTTAATTCAAAAGCCAAATGTTCAAACAAACCTCTTGTAGTATTTAGGTGTGAATATCCCATTAAAGCGTTATAATATCCTAGATACTTCTGTTTTACAAAATATTCTTTCTCCCAAAAACATTCCTACAGCAAGATGGCCTGGATTAGGACGATATCCTTTAGTATTACTTCAACAGGCTGTAGTTAATTTATCCATGACTGAACTAAAAGACAGTGGAATTCTTGCAATTAATGGACCACCAGGAACAGGAAAAACAACTTTATTACGTGATATTGTTGCAAAATTAGTTACAGAGCGAGCAGAAGCGTTACTGAAGTTTGCTGATCCTGAAAAAGCTTTTACCGATTCAGGACACAAAATAAAAACGGGACAGAGTTGGTTAAATCTTTATAAATTAGATAAGAGTCTAAAAGGTTTTGAAATATTAATTGCATCCTCTAACAATAAGGCTGTTGAAAATATTAGTGCTGAATTACCTAGTTTAAAAGCTATTGCAAACGATGCGAATGATTTGCGTTATTTTACAGTTCTATCTGATTTAGTATTTGGATGCAAAAGTTGGGGTTTGATTTCAGCAGTACTTGGAAATATTGCTAATTGTAATAATTTTAGTAAAAATTTTTGGTGGAATAATGATCTTGGGCTTTTAACATATTTAGCAGAAGCAAGCGGAATACCACAGATATTTGAAATTACAGATCCAAAAACCGGCAAAATCCTTGAACGTAGAAAACCGAGAATTATTGAAGAAAGTGATCCCCCACATAATCACAGTGATGCTTTAAGACGTTGGAGACAAGCTAGTACAGATTTTAAACATGTATTACAAGCAAGCCGAACTAGACTTGCTGAATTACAGGAAATAAAAAATCTAGTTCAAGATTTAGCAAATCTAGAAAGCAGATCAGAACAGGGGCAAACGTTAGAAGAACTTTTATTAGAACATTATAAATCAAAACCACATGTTATTTGGCGTATTCTAAATACTCCTTCATTTCGTGCTTGGCAAAAAGAAGGGCAAAGGATCGCCCATAAAGAAAGCCAAAAGCTTGTTCATTTTGATTATGTAAAAAGAATTGTACCTAGATTTGCTAACAAACTTGGATCTCATTTTATTGATAATAATTTATTTTCAAAATCCCATGAAGAAAGGCATATAGTTTCCCCATGGTGTGACACGCAAACACAATCCTTACGCGATGAGGTATTTATTTCTGCTATAAAGCTGCATAAAGCTTTTATAGATGCAGCAGCAAAACCTTTACGTCACAATCTTGGAGTTCTGATGAGAAATTTTGGTGGCTCTTCTAGTGAAATAGATAAAAAAACCGTGGAACTTTTGCCAGATTTATGGTCATCTTTTTTCCTTGTAGTACCTAGTGTATCAACAACTTTTGCATCTGTAGGAAGAATGTTAAAGGATCTCCCTACAAATTCTCTTGGATGGCTTCTTATTGACGAAGCTGGGCAGGCTTTACCGCAAGCCGCTGTAGGAGCTATAATGAGAACAAAACGTGCTATAGTTACAGGTGATCCTTTACAGATAGAACCAGTGGTTACGTTGCCTAACAATTTAACAAAAAGTATCTGTGAACAATTTTTGGTAGACCCAAATCGTTTTAATGCACCAAAAGCATCAGTTCAAACCCTATCAGATACTGTAACTTCATATTTTTCGGAATTTAATACCAAAGACGGAAGTCGTTTAGTCGGTGTACCTTTATTGGTTCATAGGCGTTGTGCAGATCCTATGTTTAGTATTTCCAATGCAATTGCCTACGGAAATTCAATGGTACAAGCAAAGAGTCCCAACAATTCTCCAATACGTAACTGTCTTGGTCCTTCTATGTGGTTTGATGTTCAAGGTCAAGCACTAGATACATGGTGTCTAGAAGAAGGAAAAAAGGTAGTTGAACTATTATATAAATTAAAGAGTGCCTCAATATTCCCAACCTATATATTGTAAGCCCTTTTAAACTTGTTGCAGGTAATTTACGCAAAATTATAAAAGATCATCATGTTTTAGATTCTTGGATAACTACGGATACGAATCTTTGGCTTAATGAACGAATTGGAACAATACACACTGTACAAGGACGAGAAGCTGAAGCAGTAATTCTAGTATTAGGGGCTCAAGCACCAAACCAAAATAAAACTCGGATATGGGCAGGTAAATCTCCTAATATCTTAAATGTAGCAGTTACACGTGCTAAAGAAGTTATCTATGTTATAGGAAATAAGAGCTTATGGAAAGAAACAGGAGTATTCAGAGAACTTGACTGCAGAATACATTGATGTGTTCAGCCCATCAGCTTCAACTTGTTGCTAATTGATAGTTGTTTTTAACGTTTGACTTTAGATTTTTAGATTTAAATGTTGTATAACTTTGTGCAAAATCCGCTTGAAACGGTTCTGTATTAATTTATAATAACCTCAAGTATCTATGTAATAAATTAATAGTAGGCTCAAGTAATCACCACCATTAGGGGTGATATCACCCCTGCTTTCGCAGGAAGAGTATCGCGGATTCAAATTTCACCACTCTTATCAGATACTTATCAGGGATTTAGAACATTCTGTGACTCTGCACAAAAACTTTTCTGTTACTTTTCTGTTGGTTTTCTATTGCTCTTACACCAAAGTTGCCGAAATACGACCACAAAAAAACTATCAATTCTTTAAACAAAAAAATAGGCAAGACGAAATCGATCATTAATATAGAAACCTTCACAACCTAAAAATTAAGTTGAATATAAACTATTAACAAGCTAATATGCAAGGTACTAAAAATTAGATACAATATTAGATAAAATAAAATGATTACTATTACTTTTCCAGATAGAACGCAAAAACAATTTGAAAAAAATATTACGGGATTGGAGATAGCTAGTCAAATTTCTACTTCTCTAGCAAAGAATGCTTTGGTTGTTGAAGTAAATAACGAGCTAAAGGACTTAAGTTTACCTATAGAATCTGATTGTAATTTGAGAATTCTTACCAGCAAAGATTCAGAGTGTTTGGAAATATTACGCCATGATGCTGCTCATATAACGGCAGAAGCAGTTAAAGAATTATTTCCAAATGTCCAAGTGACCATAGGTCCAGCTATCGAAAATGGCTTTTTTTATGATTTCGCTAAAGATAAACCGTTTACCCCGGAAGATTTAGTGATGATAGAAGCAAAAATGCATGAGATTGTTAAAAGAAATGAGAAAATCATTAGAGAAGTATGGAATCGCGATCAAGCCATAGAATTCTTTAAGTCAATAGGCGAGCATTATAAAGCCGAGATAATTTCAGAGATTCCAGCAAGTGAGGAGATTACCTTATACCGCCAAGGTAACTTTGTTGATCTTTGCCGTGGTCCACATAGCCCGTCAACTGGCTTCATTAAACATTTTAAACTAATGAAAGTGGCAGGTGCATATTGGCGAGGCGATAGCAAGAATCCTATGCTACAAAGAATCTATGGTACCGCTTGGGCAACAAAAGAGCAGTTAGACAGTTATCTTTACATGCTTGAAGAGGCAGAAAAGCGTGATCACAGAAAACTAGGTCGAGAGCTGGGATTATTTCACTTTCAGGAAGAAGCTCAAGGTATGGTATTTTGGCATGATAAGGGCTGGAGTATATATCGCATTATCGAGCAATATATCAGAAATAAAATCAGAAAAACTGGATATATCGAGGTGAAAACTCCTGTGCTTGTTGATAAAAGTCTGTGGGAAGCTTCTGGTCACTGGGAAAAATTTAGGGAGGACATGTTTGCTCTAAATCTTGCTGATGATAAAACGCTAGCCATGAAACCAATGAATTGCCCATGTCATGTGCAGATTTTTAAGCAGGGTATCAAAAGTTATCGAGACTTACCACTACGTATGTCTGAATTTGGCTTGTGTCATAGACATGAAGCATCTGGTGCATTGCATGGTTTGATGAGAGTAAGAGCCTTCCAGCAAGATGATGCCCATATTTTCTGCACTGAAGACCAAATTAACAGTGAGACAGTGAAATTTTGTGGTCTCTTAACCGAGATTTATAAAGATTTTGGTTTTTCTGATATTAAAATTAAATTCTCAGATCGTCCTAAAGTACGGGCTGGCAGCGATGAAGTTTGGGATAAAGCAGAAAATGCTCTAAAAAATGCCGTAAAAGAAGCTGGTTATTCTTATATATTAAATCCCGGTGATGGTGCGTTTTATGGACCAAAACTAGATTTTTGTCTTAAAGATTCAATAGGTAGAGAATGGCAATGCGGCACTCTGCAAGTTGATTTTGTCTTACCAGAACGTCTTGATGCTTACTATATTGCAGCGAACGGTGAGAAAAAAAGACCCGTAATGTTGCATAGAGCTGCACTTGGTTCTTTTGAACGGTTTATAGGCATATTAATTGAAGAATATGCTGGACGCTTTCCTTTATGGTTAGCCCCTGTACAAGTAGCTATTGCCACCATTACAAGTGACTTAAATGACTATGCATTGGAAGTACACAAATTGTTGATTAGTGAAGGAATACGGTCAGATGTCGATATTTCGCCTGAAAAGATTAATTATAAAATACGCTATTTTTCTAATAATAAAGTACCTATAATAGCCGTTGTTGGTAAACAAGAAATGCTAAATAATACTGTGACTATAAGACAACTAGGATCAGATCAGCAGGAAATTATTTCTCTACAAAATCTAGTAAAGCTTGTAAAAAATCAGAATATTCGCTATTTAACATAAATACGCGAATTTGGGATAAGAATTTGTCAATTCTTATCCCGGGGGTATAATGGAAGCAACTGTGTCGTACGTGTAAAAAGTACACAAAAACACAACAATAACTAATAACAATTTTTATGGAGAAAATATCATTTCTGGAATTAAGAATAGTAATTTTCCGAAGGCTAATAGGGAAATTAGGGCTAGTCAAGTTCGTTTAGTCGATGAGAATGGTGAGATGCTTGGCATCGTTAGCATCAAGAATGCTCTAGAACAAGCTGAAAAAGCTGGTTTAGATTTGGTAGAAATTTCACCAAATGCCGAACCACCTGTTTGTAAGATTTTGGATTTTGGTAAATTTAAATATGAGAGTAAAAAGCGTGTCCAAGACAGTAGGAAAAAACAAAGGGTTGTCGTCCTTAAAGAAATGAAGTTTAAGCCAAACATTAGTCAAGGTGATTTTAATGTGAAACTTCGCAAGATCAAAGATTTTTTGAAGGAAGGTGACAAAGTAAAAATTTATCTATGGTTTAAAGGCAGAGAGATTATCCATAACGATATTGGTATGAAGTTATTTGACCGCATATCGTTAGAACTAGAGGGCTTAGCTAAGATTGATTCCGCTCCTAAAATGGAAGGTAAACAGATAATTATGTTAGTCAGCCCTGATCCAAGCAAAATACCAACTAATTAGAACTATTTATGCCAATTAAAATTCTAATGCCTGCTTTATCTCCAACTATGACTGAAGGAAATATTGCAAAATGGCTTAAAAAAGAAGGGGATAAAGTTGTTCCAGGAGATGTTATAGCAGAAATAGAAACAGATAAAGCTACTATGGAAGTGGAAGCTGTAGAAGAGGGAATTTTTGCTAAAATAATTGTGCCGCAAGGTACAGACAATGTGCCGGTGGGTTCGCTTATCGCTGTATTACTTGAAGATGGTGAAGATGCAAACTTATTGGATAGTTTTATAGCAAGTAGTGATAATTCTGCTAAACCATCTACAGAACCAGTAATATCTATAGAAGAAACTAAGCCGGTTAAGTACGATCAGCAACCGCAAACAATGAATGTGAAAGCTTTAGGCAGGATATATGCTTCGCCTTTGGCTAAAAGACTAGCTGCTATTGATAATATCGATCTGTCAAATATTCAAGGTAGTGGACCTCATGGAAGAATAATAAAAAAAGATGTGTTATCATACTTAGTGCTACCCACAAATAGTGGTAAGATTAGGGCGGTGAACAGAAATAAAGAAGAGTACAAGTGCGTCCCCAATAATAATATTCGTAAAATTATTGCTAAACGTTTGCTTGAATCTAAACAAACCATACCGCATTTCTATCTCTCAATAGAATGTAACATGGATAAGTTATTGGATATTAGAGAAGATATAAATAAATCACTTGTAGAAGAGAGTAAAATTAAAATTACAGTTAATGATTTTGTTATTTTAGCAGTGGCAAAAGCTTTAAAAGCTGTACCGGAAGCAAATGTTAGCTGGGATGAGTCTGCTATTCGGTATTATAATAATGTTGATGTATCGGTTGCTGTGGCAATTGATAATGGTCTTATAACGCCTATAGTCAGAAATGCCGATCAAAAAGATATAATTACATTATCGCAAGAATTACAAACTCTTATAAAAAAGGCTCGAGATAATAAACTAACTCCTGAAGAATTTCAGGGTGGAAGTTTTTCCGTCTCTAACTTAGGTATGTACGGTGTTAAGAACTTCAGTGCTATAATAAATCCGCCACAAAGCTGTATCTTAGCAATAGGAGCAAGCTTAAAACGTGCAATAGTTGAAAATAATCAGATAAAAGTCGCTACTATCATGGATGTTACTCTTTCTTCTGATCACAGAGTTGTTGATGGTGCTGTTGGAGCTAAATTTTTAGCTTCATTTAAAAAATTTATCGAGAGTCCTGCGTTAATGCTCATATAACGTTTGATTGACACCCTACCCTCACCATAACTTAAAACTTAAATCATAGAATAAATTATGAGTTTTTCCGATAATCTAGCAAAAATCTTGAATAAACATGAAGAATTATCGAAAAAGTTGGCCACTGGTATAGTCGGAGATGAGTTTATAAAAGCATCGAAGGAATATGCCGAGCTAGAGCCTATTGTTCAAACAATTAATGAATATAATAAATCTGTATCTGAATTGCATGACATCAAAGAGATGGCTCAAGAAGCAAATTTGGACAATGATACACAGACGATGATATATGATGAGGTGCATCGTTTAGAGATACTGATGCCTAAATTAGAAAGGGCAGTAAAACTCTCTTTGTTGCCAAAAGATGAAGCTGATACAAAAAATGCTATTATTGAGGTAAGAGCTGGTAGCGGAGGAGAAGAAGCGGCGTTATTTGCTGCAGATTTATTTAATATGTATCACCGATACGCAGAATTAAAGAACTGGCGTTTTGAAATATTATCAATCTCTGATACTGGTATTGGCGGATATAAAGAAGCATCAGCACTAATTAAAGGACGAGATGTGTTCTCTAAACTTAAGTTCGAATCAGGCGTCCACCGGGTGCAAAGAGTCCCTGAGACTGAGTCAAGTGGTAGGATACATACTTCTGCAGCTACTGTTGCTGTCTTGGCTGAAGCAGAAGATGTAGATGTTAAGATCGATGACAAAGATTTACGAATTGATACATATCGTGCATCGGGAGCCGGCGGACAACACGTAAATACCACAGAATCAGCGGTAAGGATTACCCATTTACCAACTGGTATTGTCGTTGCATTACAAGATGAAAAATCACAGCATAAAAATAAAGCTAAGGCTATGAAAATTCTTCGTTCTAGAATCTATGAAGCAGAGCGATATAAAAAGGATATGGAAAGAGCCGAGGTACGCAAAGGGCAAGTTGGTTCTGGTGATAGATCAGAAAGAATTCGCACCTATAACTTTCCACAAGGTCGAGTTTCTGACCATAGAATTAATCTAACCCTCTATAAAATAGAGGATATCGTAAAAAACGGGCAATTAGATGACTTTATTGAAGCTTTGATATCGGCTGATGAAGCAAGAAAACTTTCAGAAGTTTAAATTATAGCTTACTCATCATTGCTAGGAGGCGTAAGCCAACTAAGCAATCCAATCTAATAAATAATGGATTGCCACTACACTCACGTGGTCTCGTAATGACGGAGTAATACTAATCGGGTTAGCTATATGTTAACCATTTGAATTTATAAGGGACAAACATGCAAATCTTATATTTTTTTAAAGGCTACACCATTTTGGGTATACTTATTATTTGGTTACTTAATTTTTAGAGGGATTAGAGCAACTAAGCAAACAGTTATATTGCCATCAAGATTATTTATTGCTCCTGTTATTTTCTTGTTACTTTATATAAAAGGATTTTCTAATAATGTACAAGACTTAACATTATTTTGTATATTGCTAATTATCTCAATTATTATTAATTGGCGATTTTGTGACAAACCTCTTATACAGGTTAATAATTATTCCAGGTTCATGGCAACCTCTTATATTGATACTTATCATTTTTTCAATAAAATATTTTTTTGGATATATGAGAGCTGTAAATCTAGAACTAGCCCCAAAATATAAAATAATGGAATTAATAATATCAAGTTGGGTGCTGGGGATCATGTTTTTTAAAGCAATATATTGTTATAGCTATGCAAACAAAATAAATAATCAGAAAAATTGGGTCAAAAAGTCCTAAATTAATTAAAACTTTTTCAAGTGTTATAAAATTTTTACTAGACTTAGAAAGCTAATAATTATATAAACCTTAACGACCATTATAAAAGGGTCTGTAGTTCAGTTGGTTAGAACCCACCGCTCATAACGGTGTTGTCGCAGGTTCAAGTCCTGCCGGGCCCACCATTCTTCGATTTTAGTGCATTTCACGAATGTATCAAATGGTGAACGTAGCATAAAGTCTAGCTTTCCGTCTTTTAATTCTAGGTTACCAAACACTAAATTTATCAATTTACGTTTTCTCTCAATAGTAGCACCTTTGAAGGCTACGAACGCTCCAGAAGCCAGTTCTACTAGGTTAATCAAGAGTTCTGAAAATTTATCATCAGCATTTGTATGATTCTCTATTTCTCTAATAATATCTTTACGTTTTTGTATTATAGCACTTAACATATAGGTTCATACATTATTTTAAATGTTCTACAACTTGCCTCAAATACAGAAATTCCTTTATCTAATAATTTTCTAATGTTATTTTTTATCGGAAACCAATGATGTTCAATAAGATTTAACTCTTACTTTTACCCACAATTTTGGGAAAGAAATATAGATAATATTTCGATACTTTCTGTAAGATTTTCGTAGCCCCTCCATAATGTCATAGTTCCTGGTAATTTATCATTTTTTCTATTCATAAATCCTCCTAATTTACCAAGCCAAATAATAGCTTGTTTCATAGTTGGAGGTTCTTCAGGTATAAAAATAGTTTTATGCTCTCGAATATAAAGAGCTTGCCATTCTTGTGAAGTTAAAATCTTAGTACACACTTCTTGCGGATGAGATATTGCTACTTTTGATAAATATAAAATTTTAAATGCAATGATGCTTTTTATGGCAATTAATTTTTCTAGTCTTTCTTTTGTAGCTAAACGAGAATTTTCTATTTTACATCCAGATTTTAGAACTCTAAAATATTCTTCAATTCTCCATCTTAACTTATACCAATTTATCCTTTCAATCGCATCTTCAAAATTACTGACAGGAACATTAGTTAGCAAGAGACAATCAATTGCTTCCACTCCTTTAGGGGGGAATTTTTCTTTAGCTCTTACAACATAGAGCACTACTTTATCACTGATTTTGTGTTCAGTATTTTTTGAACCATATAATGAAAGGGTTCTAATTGGTATTAAACCAGACATATATTTTATTTCAATATTTGCCATTCTTGCTGCTTCATTGTTCTTTTTTGGAACCTGAATTACTATTTCTTTCTTTGCTGATATCTGATTTATATGGGTTTGCAAATTTGTTTTTCTTCCCTCTGTAGAAATAAATTTTCTATTTTGTCTATTACGAACAATAAACAAACTACCCTTTTCTTGACACGACTATAATAGTTCAAAGATATCTGCTTCTCTGTCACCAATAGTTATAACTTTAGTGTCTTTAGGTATAATATGCATAGTGTCCTTAAGTGCTGCTATCCACTTATAACTTTCTTTATCTTCACTAGAAGAGATATATTTTCTTCTTGATTTCTCTTGTGCAGTTTCTTCACGTATAGCACGAGCCCAACATTGTTGAGAAGATAATCCTAAAGGTAATCCTTCCACTGTAAACATCAAGGCACTATGCACAATCAGCCCCATTTTATGTTTTGTATAAGACTTTGAGACGCTACCGAGTCCTTTAGTTTTAATATGAGAATCAAAATCTAGGTATGTTGTATCCTGAACTGAAAATACAAACTCATTACCTTTAATCCTTTCTTGTGTTTCTTTATAATGTGAATGATAAATTCCCGCTGGATCAAATTTTTTATTGCTAAATAATCTATACGCTCCTTTAGCCTCTTTCCAACTTCTGCAACTTTGATTTATTGAACCAGAAGCTTTGCTTTCTATAAGTGAGCTAGTTTTAATAAGCCTTTTTATAAGTCTTTGATCTCCAAAGTTAACATGCCTAAATTCCCTTTCTAACCACTTATCACCTAAGTTGTAAGCATTAGATAATGCTTGTATATGCCTCATTCTTTCCCCTTCTTATATTTTAAGTATATAATTCAATATTATTTTATACTTAATTTTATATTTGTGGGTAAAAGTAAGGATTTAAATCAGGGGAATAAGACGGTAAGAATTTTAGTTTACTGCCAGCTTTTTCGATTAATTCTTTAGCCCTTTTGGATTTGTGAAAGCTTGCATTATCAGCAATGACAACCTGTCCAGGCTTTAGCTCCGGCACAAGACAATTTTCTATATAAGTTTCAAACACCTTACTATCACAGCTCCCTGTAAAGACTAGTGATGCGATTAAACTATTCCGATTTAACGCACCAATAAAACTTGTTCTTTCACTACGTCTCCCAGATTTACTTCCATTACAACGACTTCCTTTCATTGACCATCCATATTCATATGATTCATTATCATTCATGCCAGCTTCATCAAGATAAACTCGTTTCTCTATCGGCACTTTTTCTAATTCACTGAGAAAATCTTGTCGCTTTCCTTCATCTCTTTCTTTATACGCATATGTCTTTTTTTTCGAGTAATATTGAGTTTCTTTAATGCACGACTGATAGTCATTATACTTACAGTATTATCTAGTTTTTTTGCTATCTCTGTAAGCGTTAAAGAGTTATCTTCTTTTATTAAATTACCAAACGCTAATAAATCAGGGATTTTATGACCATACCCTTTCTGGTATCCTTCTTTTGCCTTTATATCTCCAGTTTGTTTCTTTAATCTAATCCATACATAGAGCATTGACCGACTAATTTTAAAGGTCTCGCATGTAAATGCTATTTTTTTATGTTTTTCATAATGTTCTATAACTCTAGAACGTAAATCATAACTGTATGGTAACGGCATATTTCTATTATATAATTTTTTTATTATCTATTATTATAACTAATATCTAACTATATGTTAACTGCTATATCTAATCTTGATACAAAACAAGATTCAAAACTAAATCCCTTTCAAGCTAGACAAATGGAATTGCATCATTTTCATATTGAATGGGCTTTGGCTAATGCAATAGATGTAAATAAATTTAATAATTTTTTTAGACCTCATCTTGCTCGCTTACATCCAGAATCTCAACTGTATAAGGCATTTATGGATAGTGAAGCTATTTTAGCTTGGATAGATCATCATCAGGATAATATGATGCCATTATGTGATGTTGCATCATCGTCATTCATATTATGGAATTCATGCTGTTTCGTATCCTGATTGGAATGCATCTAATTTATATACAGATGATTTTATCAATAGTATACATGAAGAAACAAATATGAAAAAGTAAGTTTTTATACAACCTACAATTGGCATCGTCATAGTTAACTAAATAAATCTTTAAAAAGCCTCTATCCTCAAATTTTAGGCGGCAAGAAGGCTGTGAGTAGGCTATCGGTGACGGTTATATAGATTTTGTGGAAACTCGTTCCCTTTTCATTTTTGTAGTTGTCACTTTATCGTTTAAAGGAGTACCAATGCCGAATTGGTATAACTTGCCACATGAGATTTAGCTGATTCAATATGAGCTATAATATTATCAAGGAGTTTCTTTGACAACTTGCTTTCTAGTATAGTATTGTTTTTTATAATTTGATTTGTATCTATCACTGTGCGTCCTAGTATTTAGTTCTCATAATGATTGGAGGCGGAACTTTTGTTGTCAAAAAATAGTAAAAGTTAGAACTTTATAGGAAATATAATAGCATCAAAACGATAAAGTGACAACTACAAAAATGAAAAGAGAACGAGTTTCCACAAAATCTATCCAACCATAACCGATAGCCCTATTGAGTATATTTTAATTCACGATATATTGTAGACCGCCCCATTTGTAATTGTTTTGCAGCGTTAGTAGGGGATATTCCGGTTTTAATTAATCTTAATGCTGCATCAAGTTTTTCTTTATCTAAGTTAGGACGCCCGGGAGTTTTACCTTTTAAACGTGCAGCATTGATTCCTTCCTTAGTGCGTTCTGAAATTAGTCGTCTTTCAAAATGGGCAATAGCACCGAATACATGGAATACAAGTTCTCCAGCAGCAGAAGAGGTATCAATCTTTTCTTCAAGAGACATCAAACCAATCTTATTTTTCTTAAGATACTCTACTGTTTCAAGCAATTCTTTTAAACTGCATCCCAAACGATCGAGTCGTACTATACAAAGTAAATCATTGGGTCTAGCATAAGCAATTAATTCCTCCAATCCCGGACGTTCAAATATTCTACCACTGATAACATCTTCAAATATTTTAATAGCTCCCGCTTTTTTAAGACGGTGTCTCTGAGAATCTAAGTCTTGTTGTTGCGTTGATACACGTGCATATCCCAAAATATCAGTCATTACCTTGCCATTATGAATTCAATATCAAGGTCAACTTTTTGCCATATCTTATCACAAGTAAGTATAGGGTAATTTTTAAACATTGCTAAAGCAATACACCCCCTATCTCCTAAGGATAGACCATACTGTTTTGTCTTTTTGATTATTTTTGCTGTTATTAATGCTTGTTCTTCGCAAAAATCTATAATTTTGATACCGGAAAGCTTTATCAGGTTTCTACAGTCGTCTTCTGTTAAATTTTGTACTTCAATACAGTACTTGTATACTTCCGCAATATTTACACTTGAGATTATTGCATATTTCATATGCTGCCTTATGGATTCATATCCAAGTTCTTTTGCAAATAGCATTATAAGAGCAGAAGAATCAAACACTATTTTTTTAGCCATTTTTTACACTTCTATTTTCTTCTATTTGGTATTCTTCATGCTTTCTGTTTATAAAATCATCTAGCACTGAATCTTTTCTATTATTTTGGTTTTTTGTAAAGATTGCATGCATCTCATCTATTATTTGGTTAGCATTAATTATCTTTACCTCATTTTCATAAACTTCTAGATTAACTTTATCACCCGGTTGTATATTAAGCCTTTCTCTTATTTCTGATGGAATCAATACTCTGCCATGTTGATCCATATTTGTTATTAATTTCTCCATATTCTATACCAAATACTTGTTTAGGTCACTTTATCATTTATTACTATATGTCATTTAGATAAATTACGCAATAAATTTATAGATTTACCCCGTCTAAAAACCGAACACTTCTTGGACTAGGTTCAACTTTGTAAAATTACACCTCAAAATCTGTCTCTAAAATACGTCCATAAATTATGTCTAGAAATATATAGACTTTTATAAACAACTTCTTTGTGAATTTTCTACTTCTAGCATTGCTTCATATTCTTCTTTCCATTTTTTATATCTAGAATCAGTATCTCTTCCTCTTAAATCATCAATTGGTATACCAGTTCCATTTGACAAAATAATTAAAGCTTTTTGTAAATTATTTTACACTCTACTGTAGTACAGGTAGAATTTACTATAATTATTAGGTTTTACTGTAGTATCTTTACATAAGCATTCAAAATTCTGTCAATAACATTCTAAAATGTCCCGGTTTTGTAACAAGGTAATTGTCCGTTTTATTGTGAATCTTTTTTTTTAAATTTTTAAAAAATATTTTTTTAAATTTAGATGGTTGTGGTTGTGGAATTGTGGGAAACTTCGTTAGAAGTTATCCATAATTCCACAACCAGTTAAAGTTAGTGATGCACAATAACTAGCTAAATTTTGCTAAAAAATATGCCTAGCTTTTTATAAAAATATATTATAAAATGAATCTATAACACCTGAAACATATTTTATCCTATTTGATGTAACTGATAAATTGCTTTTATATGTCTGACAATACTAAGATTTACCAATTTAAAGTACATCTTAAAGATATAACTCCAATGATTTGGCGTAGTTTTCTAATTCAAATTTAGTTTTGCCCCTGATTTTGAATGGTCTCTAAGGAATGAGGATATAGAAAGATATGTATAAAAAATTGAAGCGTCTTATTAGTGGAGAAAAAAAACCATCTCTAAGAGAACAGTTGTTAAATGCAATTCAGGCAGAAGATAAAACACAATGTATAGAAATTGTTAGTAACAACGAACAAAATCTAGAAAATTTAGATTTGTCAAAATGTCAACTAGCTTTACTTAAGAATCTAACTGACAACCAAAATCAAGAGAGTCACATATTTTCTGATTTCAAACAATCATTTGTAGATAGATTATCTGTAGAGCATATACTATCAACATTTTCAAGACAGATAAGCACCCCTTCTAGAGGATCTGTTGTACCAAAGAAATTTGTTACCCAAAAAAGTGTACCTTCTAGTATTCCTATTGTAGATACATCACTGTCAGAGCTGGTAAGTACAAGCTCTAGAGCATCTTCTGTGCAAGAACCATCTTTAAATCATGACTTTATAGATTCTATGATATTGTATAAACTTATACAAAAGAATGATACTCATGCACTAAATGTATGTTTAGGACGTAATATTGATCATAATATTGTAAGGAGTATATTAGATACAACAATAAAGCAAGGTAATGTAGAAATAGTAGAATTATTATTAGGGTACTACATTGATGTTAATGCTAGAAATTCTTCAGGTAACACTCTATTACATGTAGCAACACAGAATAACCAAAAGTCAATAGTAAAGTTATTATTAAATATTGGTGCTGATGTTAACGCTAAAAAAAACTTCTGGGGAGACTTCATTACATATAGCAGTAAACTCAAATAGTAATGAAATAGTAGAGTTATTATTAAATAGTGGTGCTGATGTTAATATTGCGTTCTTACACAATTCTCCCTTGTATACAGCAATATCTAATAATTCTACTGAGATAGTAGAACTATTATTAACAAAATTGCAAACAGTAACTAAAGAAGAATTATTTAAAGCAGTAAAAAATGATAATACTCAAATAGTACAATTGTTATTACCCCAGATTACTAATATTGATATTAATGCTATAAATTATAGTGGACGAACTGAATTACACATAGCATCATCTGATGGTAATATTAACATGGTTAAGTTTCTGTTACAACACCAAGCTAACCCTAATACTAAAGATAATAGGCAAAAAACACCGTTGGAATCAGCAATATATCATGGTCATTTAAATATAGTGAAGTTGTTGTTTGATCACAAAGCTCATGATGACCTCACACATTTATTAGTTACAGCAGCAGTGAATAATCACAATGAGATTGTAAAATTTTTGTTAGAAGAAAAAAATGCTAACCCAAGAAATGCCGAGTGCGACGCAACGCCCTTATTACATGTTATGATAACAAAGGGTAATATTGATATTGTAAAGATGCTAATAGAACATGGTGATAATGTTAATGTTGCATATCATGATGAATATCCAATAGATGTTGCAATAAGAGAAGAACAATATCAAATACTGGAGTACTTGTTAGAACATAAAGATAAGATGGGTGGATATTTTTATGCGGTTGACTTTTCTGATCTCTTATTATCTAAGGCAATACATAATGACTGTCCTAAATTATTAGATATTTTATTGGAGAAACAGCACCAAGAGGTTAATTCTTTATGCAAATATGAAGGTGGTCCATTTAATTATTCCTCTTCTCTGATACATATAGCTGTGTACTATGGAAATTTAGTACAACATCTATTAAATAAAGGAGTTAATATTGATTTAGTAGACAAAAATGGCAATACTGCGGCACACATTGCAGTAATGAGAAATAATATTGATGTATTTAAGATTTTACTAAACAAAGGAGCTAATATAGATATAAAAAACAATAATGGCACATCTGTTTTAGATTTAGTTAATAGTAGTAACAATCAAAATTTTTTTGATTATAGACAAGCACTTGACGAACTATCTGCATGTGTTATTCCTATTATAGTTGATGAAACACTGTCATTAAATACTTCACATAGAAATATTTTGCAACAATATCAAGAGGTGAGAGAAAATTTATTATTTATACATTATATAAAACAAGGACTAAAAGCTAGTGAAATTGATAATACAAGTGATATTAATAATTTATTGGTAAAACTAAATAATCGTATTAGTGATTCTTATTTTCAGATTACTAACGTAGTACAGACAAAATGTGTTTTTGAAGAAGGATTCAAGATGCCTACGGATGTACTAGTTAAGGTTTGTAGATATTTAAAATTAACTGATATAATTAAGGATACAGAGGCTGCAAGTGATGTAAGTAACTTAGGAGCATGCTCAGACTTGATATCATTTGATTCGTGAAAATTGAAGTTATAAGCACCAAACAAACTGCTGTACATTTGTAATAACATGAACTTTAAAAGTTGGCAAAACCAAACTTCTATCTGTAGAAAATTTGGCATTAGATGTTCTACTTTGTATGATACTTTAAATCGCTTAGATTCTTTAAATAGTAAATCCTAATAGTCTAGTTGTTTTATGGACATTTTAAGTCAAAAACCTTTGCTCATGCTTGCAAAGAAATTAACGCTAACTATGACATAGTTTAAGATTTGAAGAAATTAAAAAAAGCCGTAAAGTTGTTGCTATTAGGTTTTCTTTTAAACCAGTAGTGACTAATAAGATCACTAACCGGAAAACTGGTATTACTAGGAATATTTACAAAAAACCAACAAAACTTCAATCGGAAAAAAAGGAAAGAGAAATGGGATTATCAAAACTTTCTGATATTTTTGAAAGTTAGTTTTCTTTTGATAATATGAAATGTGTGATTTATAGACCTTGTTACAACAAAGATGTAAGATAAAATAGTATCTAAATAACCCGAGTTGCCAATTAATTTATAAGAGCAGAGCTAGGTTTTATGAACATTTGAAGTTAATTTGTAACATTAAAACACTTAATAAAAACTATATTTTTTAGAAATATGTTTGTATTAAAAATGTTTTAGTATCGAGCCTCACATGAAACCAGCGTTAAATATAGCTTTTGCCAGTATAATTAATTGGCAACTCGGGTTAATTATAAAAAAACTTGATTACTACAGCTTGTTATAATAGGAATTAAGTTAGAGACTTATAAGGTCATTTGTAATGGATGCTAAGATTAAGTTGCGTTTGAGTTGGATTAAGTTATATAAACAGTTAGAGCATGCAGGAAAGGTATGCGAACATTATGGTATTTCACGCTTTACATATACGCAAGTGGTACAAACGCTATGAAGTATTAGGTAAAAATGGTTTGTGTGATATTAGTAGTAAGCCCAAAAACTTTCCTTTTCAAAAAAGAAGTGAAGTTGATGAAAATCTTATACTTAAGTTAAGGAAAGAAAGTAATCTAGGATCACGACGCATTCATAGTGAATTAAAGCGTTTATATGGTATCTCATTTTCTACAGCTACTATACATAAAGTGCTTAAAAAACATAATGTAGCTCCGTTGAATTTAAAACGTCATTATCGTAAACAAATTAAACGTTATAGTTCTAAGATTCCAGGAGAAAGGGTGCAAATGGACGTTTGTAAAATCGCTAATAATTTATACCAATATAAAGATCACAAAGAACAGATTTAGACGAATTTTATAGTAGCACTGATCCTAAGGATCAAGAGCTTCAGAGTAAGCTTATGATTTGGGAAGAGTATTATAATAAGCATCGATCGCATAGTTCTCTGCATGGTAGAACTCCATGGGAGAAATATAAAGAACTAGGACATACTATTCCTTCTATAGAAGAAGTACATAAAAGTTATAATTCTTCAAAAGAAACTTTTGCTATACAGAATTACAAATATGACCAAGAATTTAAATCTGCTATTAAACAAAAAAATATATTAAGTACTAAAAGATAAGTCGTAATTTTATCTTACATTTCTGTTGTAACAAGGTCTATAAATCACACAATAAATGACATAGCTATATCTACTATACCTAATTTTTCTAACATTTACAACTGATGTGAACCGTTTTATTTTTAATTTGATATTTTAGATTTTTCTTGTTCTACTAACAACTTAAGACATTTTTGTATATATTGCTTATAATCATCTTTAGTTTTTAATCCTAATTTAGAGTAACCACTAAGCTTCAAATCTTGATTAGATATTAACTCAGAATGTAAAGATTGAGCTAGTGTGACTTGCAGATCGTAAGGCACATCAGGTAAATTATCAGAATAGTCCTGAGAAACAAGTGGAGTAATACCAGCAAGAGCATCATCTGTACGTGGAATCTCTAAAGACAGTATATCACCAATATCTTCTGCATCAGCATCACGCTTTGTTAACGACGGTAAGTTCCATCTTTTTTGAATAGTTTTTAAAATGTTAGTATGATCAAATGGTATATTTCCTTTAGCTCGACATACTGTACCAGGTTGAATTCTAGGAGAAATTGCAATAGTTGGTACTCGCACTCCAAATCTGTTAAAATGAAAATTAAATTCCGCATTATAACCTATATAATGATCTGGAGGAGTAGCATTATTTGGTGGAGCTACATGATCATAACACCCGCCATGTTCATCATATGTGATGATTAATAAAGTATCATTCCAAATTGGGCTATTACGTAGCGTATAATAAACATCATACATTAATTTTTCTCCTCGAGATACATCAAAAGTACCAGGATGCTGATCATTAGCTGCTTTTCCAAAACCTAGATCTGGTTCCAACCATACATAAGATGCTAAAGTCCCATTATTAACAGCTTGTTGAAAATCTTCAAAAACTCCAAAATGGCTTGGTGACGCATTTATGGTATCAGGATACATTGCTCTAGCAAACGGGTGATTAGAATCATACCCATATATACTCCAACTAATGTTATTCTTTGATAATAATCCAAAAATAGTAGGAGCATTAAGTATAAACTTGGTATTATCTAAATAACCGTTAGTAGTACCAGCACAAGCAAAGTTCCTATTAGGAAAGGTCTGAGATGGAGCAGAAGCAAACCAATGATCAAAAACTACATATTTTGTTGCAAGAGTAGAGATAACTGGTAGAGTTTCAGGGGTAAACATGCCCATAATATTTGCTTCAACTGTTCCAGCTATATGCGAATAGCCATCTACTGCAGATTCTAAGATAGCAACACCAAAATCCTTAACAAAGCCACTATTGTTGATATTTATATTCCTAGTAGAAGATTTACCAAATAATTGTACATTTGTATGCCAATATCCTTCTCCCGGATCAGATCCAGGCATAGTATGCCATTGATTACGGTCAGGAGTAATTTTAAATACATTTACCTTATTACCTTTTGTATCATAGTTAAACTCATTACCAGTTAATCCTTCAAATGCTTGACCACTAGGAGATTTATTTCCTTGATCAGTATAGAGAAAACCTAACATATGATCAAAAGAACGATTTTCCATCATTAAAACGATAATGTGTTTTATTTCATTTAAAAAATTATTGCTCATAGTAATCCTATATTGTTTAATTTATATTTCTTACTTAAGATCAAGAATTATTTTGAAAAAATAATAAAATCCTTGTCAATGCCTGTAATAGTAGAGATAAAGGCAAGTCTGACCCACTAGCTAACATTTTTTTGGCTATTTCAATAGTTTTATTTTTTACTCATAGCGTCCTATAACTTTTTAAAGAGAGAGAGGGGAATGAGCTGTAAAAGGCATAGTGAAGTAGTATAAGGTTGATATTTTGGGAATAATATAATGCTCCAAATACTATTTCAAGAATTAACTCTATACATATTTGGCAATAAATCAATGTTAAAATGTTTAACCAACACAGGACACTTTAAAAGTCGTAGCAAATAATTAAAAAGTTATATGAATTTTAAATATTTAATATCATTTTTATGTACGAAAGTCCGACTAATGCCTTTTTACAGAGAGGTAACCTTTTTTCATGAACAATAGTTAATTCAATAACAACATTAACTTTTAGTTGTAGTTTGCTAAATCACTTGACCATGCACAATGATAATATTTACTTATTTAATTTTATATTTTTATATAATTTGTTAACCAATAGTTGTGATTTTTAAAACCACCTTGGAGTGACAGATCAGGGCAGTTTAAAAGTCGCAACTAAATAATAAAAAATACTAAATTACAGAAATAAATAGTTGCCATCGCGAGCCACAAAGTGGCGTGGCGATCCAAATAAACAGCTTGCTGTTTTATTTTTTGCCACTGCAATTTTTGGATTGCCACGTTGCCGCTTTTCGACTTCTTGCAATGACATTTATGCATTTAAAAAACAAACTTTTCTATCATTAGTTATGACTTTTAAACTGCCCTAGTGACAAATACCAAAATAATTAGTTGACAAAAAGTAGAATATGCATAAACATTAATATCAATCACTAATATGTAAGCTATCACAGTAGAAAATAACTGTATCTATGACAATCTACACTACTTTGGGAGTAATAAATATACTAAATAATATTAAGAGTTATTATGAGCAATAATTTTTTAAATGAAATAAAACACATTATCGTTTTAATGATGGAAAATCGTTCTTTTGATCATATGTTAGGTTTTCTCTATACTGATCAAGGAAATAAATCTCCTAGTGGTCAAGCATTTGACGGATTAACTGGTAAAGAGTTTAACCGTGATATAGAAGGTAATGAGGTAAGTGTATTTAAAATTACACCTGATCGTCATCAATGGTATACTATGCCTGGGGCTGATCCAGGAGAAGGATACTTTCATACCAATATGCAATTGTTTAACACAGAATTTCCTCCTCATCCTACTGCTGATAGTCCTGTTATTGCTAACAATGGTGGGTTTGTTAAAGATTTTGCTGTTGCGATGTTAGAATATTCATTGGATGGTTATCCATCTATACCTGGAACAGTTGGAGCAAATATTATGGGCATGTTTGCTCCTGAAGCAATACCAGTACTGTCTAGTCTTGCAAGACAATATGTAGTTTTTGATCGTTGGTTTTCTTCTGTTCCATCTCAGACCTTCCCTAATAGAAATTTTGCTTGTGCAGCTACTAGTAACGGTTGTCTAGAGAATACACATGTCCTATTGCACGCTCCTAGTATTTTTGGATTATTGTCAAAGCACAACATTAGTTGGAGTATATATGGGTATGATTCTAATCACCCGTTTGCTAGAGCAATGTATCCTGATACCATAAATGCGTCACCAAGCCATTTTGGAGTTTTTGAAGATTTTCAGCAAGCTGTTAATAATGGAACCTTAGCATCTTACGTGTGGTTAGAACCAGACTTAGGATTTGGAACAGCGTCTAATAGTCAACATCCTAGTACTTTGGATGTCTCTCGAGGAGAGAAATTAATGTATGATGTTTACTATACACTACGTAATAGTTCAATTTGGAATGATAGTTTATTAATTATCACATATGATGAACATGGTGGGTGTTATGATCATGTAGTTCCACCAGATAATGCTACTCCTCCAGATCATTATATAGGAGAGAAAGCAGAGTATAACTTTGGTTTTAATAGATTTGGGGTACGAGTACCAACTATTGCCATTTCTCCTAGAATTCAACCTGGTACAGTATGTCGAGCTAAAGGAAATATACCATTTGATCATACTAGCATTTTAAAAACTATTCAAAAAAGATGGAACTTACCGTCGTTAACAAAGCGTGATGCTGATGCAGAAGATATTGGTTGATATACTGTCTTTAGAGATTCCACGTACAGATGATGCTTTATCGAGTGTTAATGTACCAATTATTGAGCAGGACAAATCTTGTAATTTGCCATATGATTTACAAAGTGCATTAGCTAAATCTTTACATTCTGAATTAACATCTAATCAAGGCTTGAATTTTGATAATTATTCTAAATTAGGATTAAAAACTAAAACTGATTATAAGGAGTATATACAAAAATGTCTTAAATTATTAGTAGAACAACAAAAGTAATAAAATCTTATATGCCCTAAATTGGATAATCAAATTGAGGAAATTAGCACTAAACAAAATGCTACGCATTATGTAATAACATAAACACACTTTGGTGGTAAGTTTCAACCCTTACTTTTACCCACAATTTTGGGAAAGAAATATAGATAATATTTCGATACTTTCTGTAAGATTTTCGTAGCCCCTCCATAATGTCATAGTTCCTGGTAATTTATCATTTTTTCTATTCATAAATCCTCCTAATTTACCAAGCCAAATAATAGCTTGTTTCATAGTTGGAGGTTCTTCAGGTATAAAAATAGTTTTATGCTCTCGAATATAAAGAGCTTGCCATTCTTGTGAAGTTAAAATCTTAGTACACACTTCTTGCGGATGAGATATTGCTACTTTTGATAAATATAAAATTTTAAATGCAATGATGCTTTTTATGGCAATTAATTTTTCTAGTCTTTCTTTTGTAGCTAAACGAGAATTTTCTATTTTACATCCAGATTTTAGAACTCTAAAATATTCTTCAATTCTCCATCTTAACTTATACCAATTTATCCTTTCAATCGCATCTTCAAAATTACTGACAGGAACATTAGTTAGCAAGAGACAATCAATTGCTTCCACTCCTTTAGGGGGGAATTTTTCTTTAGCTCTTACAACATAGAGCACTACTTTATCACTGATTTTGTGTTCAGTATTTTTTGAACCATATAATGAAAGGGTTCTAATTGGTATTAAACCAGACATATATTTTATTTCAATATTTGCCATTCTTGCTGCTTCATTGTTCTTTTTTGGAACCTGAATTACTATTTCTTTCTTTGCTGATATCTGATTTATATGGGTTTGCAAATTTGTTTTTCTTCCCTCTGTAGAAATAAATTTTCTATTTTGTCTATTACGAACAATAAACAAACTACCCTTTTCTTGACACGACCATAATAGTTCAAAGATATCTGCTTCTCTGTCACCAATAGTTATAACTTTAGTGTCTTTAGGTATAATATGCATAGTGTCCTTAAGTGCTGCTATCCACTTATAACTTTCTTTATCTTCACTAGAAGAGATATATTTTCTTCTTGATTTCTCTTGTGCAGTTTCTTCACGTATAGCACGAGCCCAACATTGTTGAGAAGATAATCCTAAAGGTAATCCTTCCACTGTAAACATCAAGGCACTATGCACAATCAGCCCCATTTTATGTTTTGTATAAGACTTTGAGACGCTACCGAGTCCTTTAGTTTTAATATGAGAATCAAAATCTAGGTATGTTGTATCCTGAACTGAAAATACAAACTCATTACCTTTAATCCTTTCTTGTGTTTCTTTATAATGTGAATGATAAATTCCCGCTGGATCAAATTTTTTATTGCTAAATAATCTATACGCTCCTTTAGCCTCTTTCCAACTTCTGCAACTTTGATTTATTGAACCAGAAGCTTTGCTTTCTATAAGTGAGCTAGTTTTAATAAGCCTTTTTATAAGTCTTTGATCTCCAAAGTTAACATGCCTAAATTCCCTTTCTAACCACTTATCACCTAAGTTGTAAGCATTAGATAATGCTTGTATATGCCTCATTCTTTCCCCTTCTTATATTTTAAGTATATAATTCAATATTATTTTATACTTAATTTTATATTTGTGGGTAAAAGTAAGATTTAAATCTTATTGAACATCATTGGTTTCCGATAAAAAATAACATTAGAAAATTATTAGATAAAGGAATTTCTGTATTTGAGGCAAGTTGTAGAACATTTAAAATAATGTATGAACCTATATGTTAAGTGCTATAATTACTTGTTATAAATTATTACAAGAATATAAAATACTTAATTAGCCTGAATTGATGAAAAAACGACATAATAATTTATGACAAAAAATAATTTTATTCTGAGAGTAGCGATTCGATATTTTCAAGATAAGAAAAATAAACATGTTATAAGAGGGTACTTAATTTTGTCTATGTGACTCTTTCACCTATCAAGTTACCCTCTTATAACTACTTATAACATGTTTTTAAGATGTAAGAACCTTAATGCTTAATTGTTCTTGCTCCACAAATCCATGTTATATTGTTTGCAATATTCAAACATATCAACTGTATTAGGGTGGTGTATGCCAAACTCCTTAATTTGTGGCTTGCCAAAAAATTTATAATTATATAAATCATTATTTTTACAAGCAGCTTTTGCCCCATGATTATATAAATCACTTACTTGAGTAATATTTTTACTTTTGTCTTTATATAAGTAATGATATATGGTAAAAGCTTGCTTGTAAGATTCTATTGCTTGTTTAATATTATTTTGAGCAAACAAAATATCTCCTTGTACTACATAACTTTTTGCTAAATTTAAATCTTGCAAATAATGTGCTGTCTGAGTTTTTTTATATTCATTTGTTGAAAATATTGCCATAGCTTTATTAATGTGTTTAAATGCTTTATCTACTTTACCTAAGCCTAGCTCACTTTTTGCCATTTGTGTATAAATACGGCTAAACACATAGCTCCCTTTTTGTATAGATTTTTGAATGTCATATAATTGTCTAATTTGCTCATAAGCTTCTTGATATCTACCAAGACAATTTAGTATTACTGCTTTACTTAAATAACTACTAGTAAAATATGCACTATTAGGAGATGTGCCATTTTTTATGCCAAGTTTAATAATTTTATTATAATAATCTAAAGCTTCATCGTATTTGCCGTGCAAAAAAGATAAATAGCCTTTTAAATTATACATAACCGATATATTCGATTCATTCACTCCTAGTTGATCCATTTGCTTTATATATTGTCCAGTAATTTCAGTATTGCCTAAAGATGCATGAGATCCTGCTATATTTGAAATAAGACTAAGTTTTGTGAAACTGTTGTCATCATTAATTTGATCTAAAACTTTTAATGCTCTAGTACTATATGAAATAGTTTCTTCATAATTTGTCAGTAAAGCATTATATACTGATATGATATGCAAGTACCTAGCATAACGCTCTTTTTGGTATTCAGACATTTTATGTAGCTTAAATTCTTTCTTTTGATCTTTATGCTCAAACCAATCGACCATTTGTTTTGCTTTATAGAAATTATGAGAATTTACATATATAGAAGATAATTTAGCTCTCAAATCAAGCATTGAATATAAATCTATATGGTATTTTCTAGAATTATTTCAAAACTTACGCTATGAGAAAAAAAATGGTACATTATGTTGAGTATAATTTACAAATGCCAAGAGGATAAAATTGCAAGCAATACCAGTTAATAGGACAGATTACTGTCAATTTCTAATAGTGAGTCAAAAGAATTATAGTTTGACCTACTATGCTGAACATGCCAAAAAATGTAGCCATGATGTTATTAATAGATTTTTAAAAAATGAAAAATATACACCTTCTTTGTTATGGGAACATATTAAGGATGATGTTATTTTATCGCCTAACGGATATACAATATTTGATGATACGGTGTTAAATAAAAGAAATACCAAGAAAATAGAAATTGCTAGATCACAGTACAGTGGGGCTACAGGTGGTATTACTACTGGTATAGGAGTAGTAAGTTTGGTATATTATAATCCGGATATTAATAAGTTTTGGGTAATAGATTACCGAATTTTTTCGCCCGAACATGATGGAGCGACAAAAGTAGAACACCTATTAAATATGTTAAATAATGCTGTGTATAGCAAAAAGATTCCTTTTCAAACTGTGCTTTTTGACACATGGTATGCTACGCATAAAATTATGCAACATGTTGATTCCTTGGGTAAATATTATTATGCTCCTATTAAAGCAAATAGAAACGTTACTAAAACTTCCTCTTCTAAGCCTTATAAAGCTGTTAGCAAGTTAACGTTTTCAGATGAGGAAATTAAGAGCGGAGTGGAGATTCATATAAAGGGCTTTGCAAAAGATAAGCATGTTAATTTGTTTAAACTTACTGTTTCTACCAACAGAGTTGATTATATTGTTACCAATAACAAAACTCAAAAATCTTCTAAAGCCGTACAAGATGAGTGTGGCTTTCGTTGGGTAATTGAGAGCATGCATAGAGAAATCAAGCAACTTACCGGTATAGAACGATGCCAATGCAGAAAACAACGCATCCAGCGTAATCACATTAGTTGTGCATTTTTAGTGTGGGCTTTTCTAAAAAGAACTGCACACAAAATAGGTAAGACGGTTTATCAAATAAAGTTAGGGCTTTTAGATCATTATATGCAACAGCAGTTACGTTCACCCTCTTTACGCTATTTAGAACCTTACATAGCGTAAGTTTTGATTTAAAAGAATAGTTAAATTCTCGACTATAGTATTTGCCGTCATCCAAGAATATTGGAAATGTATATTGTTTGATTGGGGAAGTTTAATAATAATATTTTCTAAATATATTTTATTACGTTTATCACCATTTAACTCCATTATTTTATTACTAATTATATCATGCATCTCAAAAACAGGGTTATCTTCGTTAGAGTCAATATTGCTAATTAACATGAATTTGGATAATTGATATATATCATCATTGAAAGTATCAGGATTATCAGTGATAGCAGTAAGTAATTGTTTTGAGAAACTTTGATTGTTCAGTAAGGCTATTTTGTTAAGTAACTGGACTGTACTAGGTTTTAGTTCCTTAATGACCATGTTAATATTGGTTGTTATTTTGTCAGTTGATTGGTAAATTTTCTTTTTATACTCCTCTTTATCTAATCCTTTGATTTTATTAAGTAATTGGACTCCTTGCACAATAAGTATTGGATACCCTTCAAAAGATTTGATTAAAAATTCCATGGTATAGTCATCTTTATTATCCAATAAATTACTAGCTAAAGCTATAATAGTCTTCTTATCAAATAAAGTCATCTCTATCGCATAAGGTAAAAGTTCTATATCTTGAGAGCAGAATATCACATTTCCATTATGTTCCCAATCAACAAAATCTTGCACTTTTGCATTTTCATTCACTTTTAGATTATCAAATATTAACAACCAATTATTAATAGAAGTTAAATATAATAATACCTCCTTCTTAGCTGAATCAGCATTCTCGGATATATGAGTCTGCCTAGTACTGCTGCTTAGCTAACTTAACAAATTGTTCATTAAAATCAAGGTTGCAATCAAAAAACCAAATAAGGTCGTAATTATTTTTATTTTCATAACTATACATCCTAACTAGCTGAGTTTTACCTATTCCACTGATACCTACTATACTTGTTTGCTTATATTTACTTAAATTTTCCTTAAGAGTCTTAAGTTGTTGCACATGATTTACGAAATAACTAACCGGAATAACCAAATTAGATACTTGTTCTTGAGCAAAAGTATTACTATAAATAATTAGTAATATGAATAATGTTAAAAATTTTTTCATACACTGAGCCTCTGTGTAATCTATTTTATTAATTTCCTTGTAGTATACTCTATTTTATAGAGCCACTAATAGATATATTATAATTTTATAGCAAAAATTTTACTATTTTCTGCATAAATTAAGATATTTTTTATTCACATGGTTAAAGCAACAGGAGATAGAGGGTGTCTTAATACATCTATATTCAGGGAATGAAAGTAGGTGGTTTTTAGAAATATATCTAAAATTATCAATAGCCGACGCTCATAAAGAATATGAAAATGTAATTAAAAAATTCCCAATTTAAAGTAAAGTAGGTGGCTGGTTGTTCATTTTCTGACACTCTGGCTAGTCCCAAGGGTATCTATTAATTTATAATATGATTGATACTATAAAAAATCCAATTTGCTGTATACTCCTTTCTAGTAAATATTAAACAAATGCAACATGTATCTTGAGAGAGTAAGAAAAATACTTGCAAGAATGCTTTCAAAGGAGTTAGCTTACTTTTGAAGGTAGAAAGAGGTGACTCTGTAAATGCGACTAGATATTAAATCTGTGGTTCTGATAAGGTCCTCTTTCACAACCCTAAAGCTGAACAGTATCTTAAGAAAAGTCTATACTTATTCTGTATAAACATGGTTAGCTAAAGTCTAGTTTCCCTTTTTAAACCTCATCTTCCAAGGAGTAATATAATGTCTAAACCAATTTTAGGAATTGATGTATCCAAATTAGATTTAACTATTTCCTTACTCATTGATAAAAATCATTATCACACTAAAGTAACCTGAATTCGATGTAACAAGTTACATCGAATTCAGTATTATATATAGAAACAATCAGGTTTGAAACGGTTGCCCACCTGATTGTTAAAATATAATACTCCATTCAATATGTGATTTTAATAATTAAAATCACATATTGAATGATAAAAAAAGTTAAAATGCACTCGCGTCAGCCGCTTCAAGAGTGCATTTTTCCTTATAACAAAGCAAGTATCAACATAAGAATTAATAATTCTTATATCGAACTCATACAATAAAAAAACCATGATAAATATAACATGATCAGTTATATATAGTGGTAGGATGGGTAAACTGTATGTCGAATTGAAGCTTTGAATTTTAAAGACTTCGTACCTCAGCAAAGACCCATCCTGTTTTGGATAAAGACTACGAACGGATGTCATAAGGTTTAAACCTTGCGTATGAGTATGTAGCATATCCTATTATTAATATAAATCATGAGGCTTTATATGGTAACAACTTATATTGGTGTGGACGTTAGTAAAAAAACTTTAAATATCTATCTACCAGCTACCAACAAGGCTTTTGAAGTTACCAATGATCAACATGGCTTTACTATTATGCTTAGCACTATTAATAAATACTATCCTGCCTTATCTGAGTTAGTTGTTGTCTTTGAACCTACTGGTGGATATGAACATAATTTAAGAGAATTTTTAAAAATAAATAAATTGCCTTTTGCTACAGTACACCCTAATAAAATGCGTAGTTATGCTAAAGCTAGAGGATGGCTTGCTAAAACTGATAACATCGATAGTAAATTACTACATGATTATGCAACATGCTTTATTAAAAAGAAGGGAACAATTATTAGTATTTAAGAATCAAGAAGTTGCTAGGCAGGATACCGAGTTTAACCACGTAATCATCTTATCTTTGAACCAGCATATTACTAGTTTAACAGAACAATTACAAGAGATTGATGAGAATATCAAAGCCTTAATTTCTAAGAATCAAGAAATCAAAGATAAAATTGATAAGCTTACTTCTATTCCAGCAGTTGGCATTACTCTTGCTACCACTGTAATATGTGAAGCACCAGAACTTGGTAATATTACTTTTAGAAACTTAACTGCTTTAGTAGGTCTTGCTCCTTTTGCTAGAGAAAGCGGTAGTTATAAAGGTAGAAGAAGTATTTTTGCAGGTAGAGGTAATCTTCGAAGAGTTCTTTATATGGCTGCAGTAGCTGCCTTACAATGTAATAAGCGTTTACGTAATTTTTATGACCACTTAATTGCTAAACATAAACCAGCAAAAGTTGCTCTTGTTGCTGTTATGCGTAAATTACTAGCTTTTATGCACTCTATTGTCAAAAATAATTCTTCTTGGAATGAAAATTTATGTTAAGTTATTATTTTCTTATTGACTTCTATTACGGATGCTGAGGTTAAAATAGTATCTACTTTTGTTTAGATTTATACCGTTCGTTTATTTTACAATCAACTAATATTTTCTACCTATAGCTATTTTTTAGATAAACCATTTTCTTTTTTTTACCTCTCTTTTCTTCACCCACCCACCCTACCTAAATAACCCACTTAAGGAGCATTCTGCTGCCTATATAACAGCTTGCCAATAAAATAAACTATGTAGTTACAAGTTAGGTTTTAGCATTTGCTTTTGGAATCCCTCTACCCGCACTTGGGCAAACTAGGTTTACCTAGTTTGCCTGCACTCAAAGATTCAGTTCTTGTCATTGCTATTACCCAAAACTCACGGCTTAGATAATATGGCAATATATCATTGTAGCAAATCAGAAGTACAAAGAAGCAAAGGACACAATGCAGTTGCAGCAAGTGCCTATATTTCAAGAAGTAAATTGCAGCTTATTAGCACCTCCAACCAATTTACTAACAAAAGAGCAATTAAAATCAATTTATTTGCAGATTTTTAGTGGAGAAGATGGTAAAATAATATTAGAGGATTTAGCTCAAATGAGTGGTATATATCGCAGCAATTTCGTTCGGCAGGAAAGTGATTACACTGCCTTTCTAGAAGGACATCGGGCGTTGTTCCTGTATATATGCTCGCAGGCTTCAGAAGATGATGGAGTTAATAATATCGATGGTGCTAAAAATACTAATGAATTAGATAAGTAATAGCGATATTTAGTAACAATTAAGAGGTTATGTTATATGTTTTTATCAAGGTTTCTTGATCCTAAAAATGATTTTTGTTTTCGTAAAATCTTTGGTACTGAAAAGAACAAAGATATACTTGTACATTTTTTAAACGATGTTCTTAAGTGTAAAGAAAATGAGCAAATAATTGAGGTGACGTTTTTACCAACTATCCAAGACCCTGATATTGCTATTTACAGAAAGTCTATTGTTGATGTGTTATGTAAAGATCAACACGGTAATCAATTCATAGTAGAGATGCAGGTAAGCAAACATCCAGGATTTGAAAAAAGAGCTCAGTTTTATGCTGCTAAAGCATATTCTCAGCAGAGAATTGAGGAAGATGAGAAACACAAGAAACTGGCAGTATACGCCAAATTAAAAGGAGTAATATTTTTAGCAATAGCGGATTTTGTGATGTTTAGCGATAGAAAACATTGGAAATCAGAACATCGTATTTTAGAGACAGAGACCTATGCCCATGATTTAAAAGATTTTTACTTTGTTTTTTTAGAGCTTGAGAAATTTAAAAAAACTATAGATGAGCTAAAGACTATAGAAGAGAAGTGGATGTATTTTTTTAAGCATGCAGGAGATAGTAAATTAACATTAACAGAAATAGAGCATTTAATAGGTAAGGATGAAATTATTAGAAGAGCCTTTGAGGCAGTAGATCAAGCTAGCTGGTCAGAGGCAGAACTTAACACCTATGAGCAAATGACCAAAGCTCGTCTTGATAATTTAGCGGTAGAACAGCAACAAATTGAAGATGCTGAAGCTAGAGGTGAAGCTAGAGGTAAAGCTAAAGGTAAAATTGAAGAAAAAATAGATACAGCAAAAGAAATGTTAATTGATAATGAGCCAATAGAAAAAATAGTTAAATATACAAAACTAACCATTGAAAAAATAAAACAGTTAAAAAAAGAAATAGAAAAGTCAAAAGAAGAGTAAGTCGATAAGCAAAGAAGTAACTGCTAATAATTATGAAACTAGCCCTACCTCTAGTAACGACTGGCTAGCTAAATAACCTTGAGGAAATATAGTTGAGCCCATAGGATTGGGTGATAAAGAACATAACGATTGTAAGTTGTCATTATTCCTAGCCGCAGCGGGAATCCAGATACCTGCTTTCGCAGGTATGACACAAAGTTTGTATCACCTAATTCAATAGACCTCCTTCGAAACTCTACTTCTGCTGGTGATTTGTACGTCGATGCGGTACTCGAATCCGTAACGGAATTAGAGTACGCTGCGGTTCTGCCTCTCCTTCAAATCCCTCAGCACAAGCGAGTTTCGAAAGAGGTCTATTAATAGATTTACGACTCAATGGAGAACTTAGCACAGAAGAATTTCAAAGAAAAAAACAACAATTAAAAGATCGCCAATATGAAATTGATCGTTTACTGAAAACTTATGATGAAGTAGACGATAAATTTACTGATACCGCTACAACGCTAATAACTCTAGCATCTGAAGCCTATGAAACTTTTAAAGGTTCTGAAATGCCCCAAAAACGCAAAATGATAAATTTCGTATTTCAGAACCTCAAACTGAGGGGCAAAAAACTTGAGACCTCTCTACGTTTTCCGTTCGATATTTTTGAAAAAACGACAACTTGTACAAAAATGGCGGAGCGTAGTGGACAATTTCAGAACCTCAACAAACATTAAATTACTTATTATTCAAGCACTAACTCTCTATTATTAAAGATTCTTTACTTGGTATTGTAAATCCATATTTTTTCCACAAAAAGCCATGCAGATTTTTAGTATTTGTTTAACATGTTGATGCTCTTTTATTTTAGTATCATATTTCCTATCAATAATTTGTTGTAGGCCAGACCCTGCTATAGTCGTTAAATCTTCTGAAGGTTTAGCGATTTTATACTCGATAATCATAGCTTTGTCACCTTTACCAGCTTTGGGGATCATGATTACATCAGGGCGTCCATCGCCTGATTCTTGCTCACTTGATACTATATAGTTAGAAGCTAGCATATTAACAAATCCGAGCATAAAACCGCTATAAAATAATTCGGCTTTTTTTCTCCTACTTGGTGAAAACTAGTGCTACCCAGCAGTAACTCCTGCATTCTTTGCTTAAACTCCTCTATTTTGCCATCTATTAACAAGCTAATAAATGAGTAGTACCTAGAACTATCAATGTTTATTTGTTTGCTGACCCATTGGAGTACTCTTTTTTCATAAATATATTTTACTTCATAATTAGGAATAGATAGTTCATAAATATCTCTTTCTGGCATTTTAGCATGTGGATTTAAGTAGCCACTAAACAACAATAAACTAAACAACCCTTCCGGCTGACCAATGTCCATGAAACTGATATGCTTGGTAATGCTAGAAACGATAGCTTTACCAGCAGCTAATAGCTGAATATCCTGCTGCATTTCATCTGACAATAAGATATGGTCGATCCAACCAGTTCCACCACTATCTAGCCAGTAATGATCAAGCTTACCCTCACTTGATAAACACATCATAATTGACCAAGGATTATAGATGAGTTCTTCCCCAAAATTATAGCCATTATACCAATCCTTAATTTCTGCTGGACTGGTAGTAAGTGGCACTTTAGTTAATAACTCATCCACTTCTGTTTGAGTAAATCCATATCTACTTGCAAATTTTTTATCTAATAAACTATATTCTTTAACATTACTTAGCCCAGAAAATAATTCAGCTTTAGCAATCCGCAAAATTCCTGTAATAACTCCCCGTTCAACTGGTAATTCTTGATTGCCAGTTTCCTTTTTAAAGGTAGATTTCATGATCCCACGAAAAATTTCTAATACTTTCTGAAATTCTGCCTCATTAGTACCAAACCATCTATAAGCACTATTAATGGGCGTATCATATTCATCAATCAATATCCAAGGTTTTCTATTATAATGTTTGTAAAGCAAGTGGCTTAAAATAGCCAAACTATTTTTGATATTGTCTAGAGTTACATCAGAAGATAAATATTGGTTGAAATCTGCTATCTCACTTGTTTTAAGCAAAACTTACGCTATGTAAGGTTCTAAATAGCGTAAAGAGGGTGAACGTAACTGCTGTTGCATATAATGATCTAAAAGCCCTAACTTTATTTGATAAACCGTCTTACCTATTTTGTGTGCAGTTCTTTTTAGAAAAGCCCACACTAAAAATGCACAACTAATGTGATTACGCTGGATGCGTTGTTTTCTGCATTGGCATCGTTCTATACCGGTAAGTTGCTTGATTTCTCTATGCATGCTCTCAATTACCCAACGAAAGCCACACTCATCTTGTACGGCTTTAGAAGATTTTTGAGTTTTGTTATTGGTAACAATATAATCAACTCTGTTGGTAGAAACAGTAAGTTTAAACAAATTAACATGCTTATCTTTTGCAAAGCCCTTTATATGAATCTCCACTCCGCTCTTAATTTCCTCATCTGAAAACGTTAACTTGCTAACAGCTTTATAAGGCTTAGAAGAGGAAGTTTTAGTAACGTTTCTATTTGCTTTAATAGGAGCATAATAATATTTACCCAAGGAATCAACATGTTGCATAATTTTATGCGTAGCATACCATGTGTCAAAAAGCACAGTTTGAAAAGGAATCTTTTTGCTATACACAGCATTATTTAACATATTTAATAGGTGTTCTACTTTTGTCGCTCCATCATGTTCGGGCGAAAAAATTCGGTAATCTATTACCCAAAACTTATTAATATCCGGATTATAATATACCAAACTTACTACTCCTATACCAGTAGTAATACCACCTGTAGCCCCACTGTACTGTGATCTAGCAATTTCTATTTTCTTGGTATTTCTTTTATTTAACACCGTATCATCAAATATTGTATATCCGTTAGGCGATAAAATAACATCATCCTTAATATGTTCCCATAACAAAGAAGGTGTATATTTTTCATTTTTTAAAAATCTATTAATAACATCATGGCTACATTTTTTGGCATGTTCAGCATAGTAGGTCAAACTATAATTCTTTTGACTCACTATTAGAAATTGACAGTAATCTGTCCTATTAACTGGTATTGCTTGCAATTTTATCCTCTTGGCATTTGTAAATTATACTCAACATAATGTACCATTTTTTTTCTCATAGCGTAAGTTTTGTATCTTAGCAACAAAACTATGTAATATGGTAATTGTGTCGTTTGTCATAATCTATCTCCACCATCTATAGGCTTAAGCCCAACAAGAGACCTTTTCTCGTTCAAAGTCATAAAACTAGCATTGGATATTTTAGCCCATAAATTCTCACGTTTTTCGGTCAATGCTGAAATACTATCACGATCAAAATCAATAATAATCTCCTCCTGATACCAGTGTGACAACCAGTTACTTAAAGCATCTGATAATTTATCAAGTAAAGGAATTAACGTCTCTTCCCAAAGAGCTAATCTAGCTTCTTGCATATTACTATAGGTATTATCGCCATTAATACCTAGCAATTGAGGGGGAATAGCAAAAGCTAAAGCTATTTCCCTAGCTGCCGAATTTTTTGCCTCAATAAAATCCATATCTTTTGGATTAATGCTCATTTCTTGCCAATCAAGTCCCCCTTCCAAAAGAAGAGGCTTACCAGAATTATTACTACTGATAAATTTCTCCGTAAGCTGCTCGTGTAGCCTATCAAACTGTTCGTCACTAAGATAACCATTACTCTCTTTGACTATCAATGCTCCGCTTGGACGAGCTCCATTCCTTAGTAAAGAACTATTCCAACTAGTAGCTTGTGAATGTAAATCAATTGGTAAAGAAGCAGCATCAAGGCAAGATAATCCATAATACGAATTAGTAGGATGATAATTTTTTAAATGTAACACCTTACTCATTCGATTAATTGCTGAGATAGGATAAATTTTCTCTCCACTACTACTCATATATCTATACGCTACTGGATAGTTCTTATCTAACACTAACTCAGTTGCATTGCTAGGCAGTAAGTACATTTCCCGGGGGCGATTATTCATTAACGTAGCTAAAATATAGGCATTCCCATATAACAGCTTACTTGCTATCACTTCACCGAAAAAATCTGCCCCTGCTTTCTCTGGATTAGGTCTTTTCAATAAATTATAAACAGGATGATTTGCTATTCTTTCAAAAGTTCCTCGATTATTTTTACTAACTATCCAAGGCACATGGCTTGCTGACTGTGCTATTAAATTCACACATCGATAAACTATAACATTTTTACGATATGCCTCTATACCAACTTTTACATCCCTAAATTCCGAATTCCCTAGAGCAGTAAAATCAATAAATGTATGTGATTTACAGGACTTAGCTTTAAATATTTTGTTATCATATTCACCTAAAATAAATAATAATTGTCACTTATAACATATTTTGTACTTGCACTAAGTGTTTTGGTGCATAAATAACTTCCAAATCTTTAAATTTTACAATAGAATATGTATAATCTTAAGTTCGATGCAAGACATTGGTTTAATAGCCTAGGGTAACATCACACCCCTAACAGAGATGACACTGAGTCTAGTGTTAACTTGTTACATCGAATTCAGGGATATATAAGGAATTCAAACTAATAGAGTTATATTAATGTCTGCTCAAATAATAGAGTTGTTAATTTTTGCTGGAGTTGCTTTTATTATTATAAATAGGCTAATTGCTACTCTTGGCTCTACATCAGAGGACGATCCAGCTAAACGCAAATCTTCCTTTTTCGGTGAAACAGGAATCAAAGACGTTACTTATACAGCAAAAACTGCTGCTGGTAATATTTTTAAGAATAATTTGCCTCATAGCGTGGTAAAACCCCCTACTATTAACCCTATGGAGCTTGATGGGTTAATAGTTGAAGAGAATTCCACTGCTATAATAGCTGGTCTTGAAGCTGTATTGGCTAAACTTCCATCATTTAAAGCAAGAAAATTTCTACATAGTGCAAAAGCAGCCTTGGAACTGATTATTGAAGCCTCTAATGATGATGATATTGAAGATTTACTTACATTGGTGGATAAAAGATATATACAAGAATTCCATATTTTTTCTGAAACTTATGGAGAATTTGTCAATGGTAGTGTACTAGATGCTAAAATTTCTGAAGCTTATACATTCGCTAATAATATTTTCATAAAAGTATTATTCACAGGTGAAAAAATAACTAGTAGTATAAAATATATGCAAGAAGAATGGACGTTTTCTAGAAGCCTTATCTCTAAAAATACAGATTGGTTCTTAACTAAGGTTGATCGCTTGGAAGAGGAAAAACAGCCAGTTTCCTAACTTCTATTGATTCACCCCCAAATTTGTAGATCCAATGAAGTTTCAACAAGAGTCTATTATTTTAAACAATGAACAAGATTCTATATCGTTTGCACAAACTATTGCTAAAAATTTAGAATCTAGTAAAATTATAACTTTCTCCGGTGATTTAGGCTGCGGGAAAACATTTATATGTCGAGAGATCATAAAGTATTTTTGTGGCTCTGCTACTCATATTATTAGTCCTACTTTTAATTTGCTACAAATTTATACGACATCAAAATTCACGATTTATCATTTTGATCTTTATCGTTTAAACTACTTAGAAGAAATTTATGAACTAGGTATAGAAGAAGCCCTTCAGGGTAATCTTTGTCTAATTGAATGGCCAGAACTAATTGAAAAAATATTACCTAGACCTATAACCAAAATTCATTTACAAATACTCGAAGGTAACAAACGATCTTGTAGCATTGCTTGTTTCTGATATCCTTTGACAAAGTGATGTAAAAGTGTTACATTGCACTTATGCTAAACATTAATAAAGCTATACATCATGGCAACAAAAAACCCAAGAATCAATGTAACTTTTGAAGAAACAACTGCTGACTTACTTTCATATTTAGCTCATCAGGAGCGTAAGTCTGTTGCGAGTTTAGTACGTGAATTAGCTCTTGAAGCTTTAGAAATGCGAGAGGACTTCTATCTATCTAAAGTAGCAGAGAAACTTGATAAGGACGGTGTTAAAACTTATAGCCATGATGATGCATGGAAGTAAAATATCAAGTACGTTATTTAGAAGAAGTAATAAACAAACACATTCCTTCTCTCTCTACAAAAGCTAAGGCACTTATTAAAAAAGTTATTGAAGAGCGTTTGATGATCGACCCTATTGGTTTTGGAAAACCTTTACGTTATAGCCTGAAAGGTCATAGACGCCTCCGAGTTAGCGATTATCGTATTGTCTATAGAATTGAGCCGAAAATTAAAACGATTTTTATAGTCGCTATAAAACATAGAAAAGATATATATAAAGATAATTGCAGTTATTGAAAAAGTTTTTTTTATATTATACTCTGCCACTTTCAATAAAAATAATTAGAATGACCCTTGATAATATTATTGTATTGGTATACTTGCTATCAATACTTATTGTTGGTACATACTATAGATCTAGACTTATAAGCTTTACAGATTATGCTACCGTTCAAGGTAAGACTAGCAATAGT